>CADAOB010000027.1 GCA_902789445.1 uncultured Bacteroidia bacterium
CGCCTGGCCGAGATCAAGGAGCGGGAGCACCTGGAGAAGATCTCCGACATCAAGGGCGTGCAGATGAAGATCGAGTGGGGCAGCCAGATCCGCTCCTATGTGTTCATGCCCTACCAGCTGGTGAAGGACCTGCGCACCGAGTACGAGACCGGCAACATCCAGAACGTCATGGACGGCGACCTGGATGGCTTCATCAACGCCTTCCTCTCCATGCGCGCCGCGAATTAGTTTTCAGGTCTCAGAGTTCAGTTTTCAGGCTCTCTGAACACTGAAAACTGAAAACTGAACGCTGAACTCTAGCGCCCGCTGGGCCCGGGGTCCTCGTCGCCGAAGATCATGTCGTCGATGTCGGTCTCCATCGGATCTGCCCCCTTTCTGTCAGCACAGGATGCTCGCATCGGAAAGCAGCCAGTCCGCAAGCGCGCCGGCCGGCAGATAATAAGTCATCGCACCGTCGCTCACCATATTCTGCATATACCAGAGCCAGGGGGTGGAATGGAGCGTCGTATCGGGAGCCGGTGCCTGGAATCCGTCGGCACGACGGACCTTGTAGCGCAGGCTCGCACGGTTTCCGTGCTCGTCGATGGCATCCAGGCGAAGCGTATGGACCGCATCGTCGTCGAGGATGATCAGACCGCCGTTGTGGCATTCGATCCGGTCTGCCAGCAGGTTGTTGGGATCGACCCGGCTCTTGACCAGGTCGCGGCCGCCCAGCCGGCTCTCACGGTATTCGATCAGCGACTTGATATAGCGGCCCTTGTCGAAGGCCACGTCCCCGACTTTGAAGGCAAAGAGCAGCGTATCGTCGAGCGACACGCGGTATTCCTCCACGGCCAGTTTGGCGCCGGTGCCTTCCTGCCGGTCCGTGGCGTCGATGGCCACGTAGCTTCGGCGGGGCAGCGGCAGCGTGTCGCGCACGGCGGCAGGGTTCGTCAGGTTGTGGATCCGCCAGCTTTCGGCGACCGGCAGGGTGTCGAGGGCATAGAAGGCGACGCGGTGGAACTGGGGCGCCGTCCTGTCGAGGGGCTTATAGACGCCACGCGAAATGTAGTTCAGCGTCAGGTCTTTTTCCGTATCCCGGATCTCCATGTGCAGATGCGGTCCGGCCGATGAGCCGGTATTGCCCACCTGCCCCACGACATCGCCCTGCCGGACCGGGAATTCGTCCGGCCCGAAAGTCAGGTTGACGCTGAAGCTTTCCTGCGCATACTGCTCGGCTTCCACCCGGCGCGCGAGGGCGTCGAAAAAGCGGAGCATGTGCCCGTACACCGACGTCGTGCCGTCGGGGTGGGTAATGTAGAGTCCGTTGCCATAGCCCCAGGGCGAGACGCTCACGCGGGAAACGTATCCGCTCTTGATGGCATGGATGTCGTCGCCGGCCTTTCCGCCCACGCGCCAGTCCACGCCGCTGTGGAAATGGTCGTGGCGGAGTTCGCCGTAAGTACCGGAAAACGACATAGGCACATCGAGCGGCCGGATGGCCTGCTCCTGTGCCCATGTTGCGATGCACCCGGTCAGTGCGAGAACCAATGCCAGCAGCCTTTTCATCCCTTTGGCGTAAATGAAGATGAATTGCGCCAGCTCTCCACGATCTCTTTTTCCTTGCGGTCCAGCCGTTTGGGGATATAGACCTGGACGTAGACCAGGTAGTCGCCCGTCCCGTATCCATTGACTTCCGGGATGCCTTTGCCGCGAAGTTTGAGGATCTTGCCGGGCTGCGTGCCCGGATCGACCTTGATCTTGAGCTTGCTGTCGATATAGGGGATCTCCACCGAACAGCCCAGGATGGCGTCAGGCACGGAAAGATTCAAGGTATAGACCAGGTCGTTCCCGTCACGCTGCAAGCCGCCTTCCTTCGGGGCTTCTTCTTCAATGACCACCAGCAGGTTGCCCGGGACACCTCCGTTGCGGGCCGCGTTGCCCTTGCCCTGGATGGTCAGCTGCATGCCTTCCTGCACGCCGGCCGGAATCTTGAACGTAATCTCCTCGGCGTTCTTGACCAGGCCCGTGCCGCTGCACTTGCGGCAGGGATTGGTGATTTTCTTACCCTCGCCGCCGCAGTACGGACAAGGCGAAGTCGTCTGCATCTGTCCCAGAATCGTATTGGCGATCTTGGTCACTACGCCGGTTCCGTGGCAGTGGTCGCAGGTCTTGATGTCGGCTTCCGAGACAGCACCCTTGCCCTGGCAGTCGGGGCAAGTTACCATCTTGTTGATCTTGATCGTCTTTTCGACGCCCTTGACCACGTCGGCCAGGCTCAGTTTCACCTTGATGCGGATGTCGCTGCCGCGGGCCACTCGCCGGCCCGCACTGCGCGAACCGCCGCCGAATCCGCTGAAGCCGCCGCCGAAGGCGCTTCCGAACGCACCGCCGAAAATATCGCCGAACTGCGAGAAAATGTCTTCCATCGAGAAACCGCCGCTGCTGAATCCGCCCTGTCCTTCCATGCCGGCGTGACCGTACTTGTCGTAGCGGGCACGTTTCTGCGGATCGCTCAGCACGTCATAGGCTTCGGCTGCCTCCTTGAATTTCTCCTCCGCCTCCTTGTCGCCCGGATTCTTGTCCGGGTGATACTGGATGGCCTTCTTGCGGTACGCCTTCTTGATATCCTCGGCGGAGGCACTCTTGTCCACGCCGAGCACTTCGTAATAATCTCTTTTTTCTGCCATCGATACTGCTTCTCCTTCTTGATTAAATGCCGACGACCACCTTGGCGTAGCGGATCACGTTTCCGTTGAGCGTGTAACCTTCCTGCGTGACATCGATCACCGTATTCTTCTTTTCAGGATCCTCCACCGGTAATTGGGCCACGGCCTCGTGATAGTCGGTATCGAAAGCCGCGCCGCGCGCTTCGATGCGTGCCACGCCGCGCTGGCCAAGATAACCCATCAGTTTATTGTAGATCAACTCCGTCCCCTGAATGGCCGCTTCCGCCGCATCCGACTCGCGGAGCACCTGCAGGGCCCGCTGGCAGTCGTCCAGGATGGGAAGGAAGCCTGTCAGGATGTCGCGTCCCGCATTGTCAATCAGTTCCAGCCGCTCTTTCGCCGTCCGCCGGCGGTAGTTGTCCCACTCGGCCTGCAGGCGCAGGTACTGGTCTTTCATCTCGCCGGCCGTTTCCCGGGCCTTTTCGAGATTCTCTTCCGTCTGCTTCAACTGTTCCGTGAGCTGCTTGATCTGCTCAGCCTGTTCGGCGATCTTGCGCTTCTTACGGTCTTTTTCGCGTTCTTCCTTGTGCGGCGTTTCTTCCGATTTTTCTTCCACAGGCGCCTCGGCCTGCTGCGGGTTTTCTTTCTTTATTTCTTCTTTTTCCATATATGTCTTAGCTTTTTCTTCCGGCCACAAAGATAATCAAAATACCTGCCATCCCGAAGGCAGAAGACATTTTGGCAGACGCGTGCCGCTATTTTGAAAAATTCGGCTACATTTGTGCGCATTTACAGACAATGGCACGCTCCCGTTTCTTCTATCACCTGCTCGCCCTGGCCGTCGTGGCCGTCTGGGGCGTCACCTTCGTCTGTACGAAGGTACTCATCCAGGCCGGCCTGCAGCCTGCCGAAATCTTCGCCATCCGTTTCCTGCTCGCCTACGCCGGCATCTGGTTCTTCTGCCTGGGCTCGCGGGAAAACCGCCGGATCCTGAGCCGCAACTGGAAAGACGAACTCGTATTCCTTTTCCTCGGCGTCACGGGCGGCTCATTCTATTTTCTGACGGAAAATACGGCGCTGGCCTATACGCAGGCGACCAATGCCGCCTTCCTGGTGAGCAGCACGCCGGTCCTGACCGCGCTTTTGACCTTGCTGGTCAGACGTTTCGGCCGAAGCCGCTTCGCGCGCTCGCTGGAAGCCGTCCGGCTCTCGCCGGTCTTCATTGCCGGCACCCTGCTTGCCCTGACGGGCATGGCGCTGGTGGTGTTCGACGGTGCCCACTTCGCTTTTTCACTGCGCGGTGACCTGCTGGCTGTCGGCGCCGCCCTCTGCTGGGCCTGCTACAGCCTGTTCATGGGCCGCATGACCGAAGAATACGGGACGATGCTGGCCACCCGCAAGGTCTTCTTCTACGGCCTGCTGACCATCATTCCCTTCCTGCTGGCCAGCGGCCACGGCATCAATCCGGAAATCTTCCGCCAGAGCACTGTCTGGTTGAACCTGCTCTTCCTGGGTCTGGTGGCTTCCCTGGCCTGTTTCGTAATATGGAACCTGGTGATGGCCCGACTGGGCAATGTCACTTGCACGAACTATGTGTACCTGAACCCCGTCTTCACGCTCTTCACGGCCGCCATCTTCCTGGGAGAACGCCTCACGCCGCTGGCCGCCATCGGCTCCGCCGCCATCCTGCTGGGCGTCATCCTGGCCGGTCAACGCTGATATCCAAGACAAAAAAAACGCCACCGAATCTATTGATTCAGTGGCATTTCTGGTAGCGCTACCGGGATTCGAACCCGGATTTCAGCCTTGAGAGGGCCGCGAACTAAACCCTTATTCGATAGCGCCATGGGGTTTGGGACTGCAAATGTAAGTCAAAGTCTTGAATCCACCAAAATTTTCCCGGAAATTTCACGGATTTTTTCGCATCCTCTCCCGAATCTGCGTCGAAGAGATGTCATTTTGCGGCGCTTCGGCAAAGAGCGTAACCCCTCTGCAATCGGCGCTTGCATTGAGGCGGGCGCAGACAGGTGCGGCATCGGTACCCGGGCGGGGATAAACCCAGACGGCGAAATCGCGCAGGATCTCATCGCCTTTATACCAGCGTTCCAGCGAAGCGATGTTGTCACCTCCCATCACCAGTACGAATTCATGGTCAGGCTCCTGCGCCTGGAGGAAGCGGAGCGTATCAATGGTGTACCAGGGTTCCGGAAGATGGAATTCGACATCGGAAACCACCACCGGCAGGCCGGTCTCCCGCACGGCCTCCCGTGCACCGTCGAGCCGCTGCTGGGCATTGTCCACCAGGCCCTGCCCCGTCTTGAAGGGGCTCTGGGGCGAAACGACCAGACGCACCTGGTCGGCCGGTGTCCGGTCGATCAGATAGCGCAGGATGGCCAGATGCCCCTCATGGATCGGATTGAACGAACCGAAGAGCAGTGCCACTACAGGCCTTTTCTTTTTCCGGGGACGGCGCGCCATCGGCTATTTCTTCAGGAAATCGCCGACCACCCGGTCGGCCTCGGCCAGGCAGGTGGCCAGATCGTCGTTCAGCAGGATATGGTCGAACTTCGGCTGGTACATCATCTCGATGCGGGCCTTGCGGACACGTTCGTCGATGAATTCGGGCGAATCGGTGCCCCGTTTCTCCAGTCGGCGGCGGATTTCCTTGATGGAAGGTGCCTTGACAAAGATCGAGAGGGCATCCTTTCCGAAATACTTCTTCAGATTGACACCGCCCTTGACATCGACGTCGAAGAGGATGACCTTGCCCTGCTTCCAGATACGGTCCACTTCCGACTTGAGCGTACCATACAGGACACCTTTATAAACTTCTTCATATTCGATGAACGCGTCGGCCGCGATGCGGCGGCGGAACTCCTCTTCCGAGATAAAATAGTAGGCTTCCCCATCCTTTTCCACGCCGCGCGGCGCACGGGTAGTCGCAGAAACCGAGAAGGCGAAACAGTCAAAACTTTCCAGCAAGTGATTCACCACCGTCGTCTTTCCCGATCCGGAAGGAGCCGAAATGATCAGAACTTTAATCCCTATATTTGCGGACGAAAAGATTGCCCGGGGCAATCGCGACTGAAAGGTTTAAATTATCTATATTATGGTTTCTTACAAAGACTTGGGCCTTGTCAACACCCGCGCGATGTTCGCCAAGGCCGTCAAAGGTGGCTACGCCATCCCGGCATTCAACTTCAACAACATGGAACAGCTCCAGGCCATCATCAAGGCCTCCGCTGAGACCAAATCGCCCGTTATCCTCCAGATTTCCAAAGGCGCCCGCAATTACGCAAACCAGACTCTCCTCCGCTATATGGCCGAAGGTGCCGTCCAGTATGCCAAGGAACTTGGCTGGCGCCATCCCCAGATCGTCCTGCACCTCGATCACGGCGACAGCTACGAACTCTGCAAGAGCTGCATCCAGATGGGTTTCTCATCCGTGATGATCGACGGCAGTTCCCTGCCCTACGACGAGAACGTGGCCCTCACCAAGAAAGTGGTCCGCTACGCGCACCGCTACGACGTGACCGTGGAAGCCGAACTCGGCGTCCTGGCCGGTGTCGAAGACGAGGTCTCCGCCGAAGAATCCCACTATACCAAACCGGAAGAAGTCATCGACTTCGTGACCAAGACGGGCTGCGACTCCCTGGCCATCTCCATCGGAACCTCGCACGGTGCCTACAAGTTCAAACCCGAGCAGTGCACCCGCGACCCCAAGACCGGAAAGCTCGTTCCGCCGCCGCTCGCTTTCGACGTGCTCAAGCAGATTGAGAAGAAGCTTCCCGGCTTCCCCATCGTGCTCCACGGCTCCTCTTCCGTCCCGCAGGAATATGTGGACATCATCAACACGCACGGCGGCAAACTCCCCGATGCAGTGGGCATCCCCGAGGAACAGCTCCGCAAGGCCGCCAAGAGCGCCGTCTGCAAGATCAACATCGACTCCGACTCCCGCCTCGCGATGACGGCCGCCATCCGCAAGGTCTTCGTCGAGAAGCCGGGCGAATTCGACCCGCGCAAATACCTGGGTCCCGCCCGCGACGAGATGGTAAAACTCTACAAGCACAAGATCATCAACGTTCTCGGTTCCGACGGTAAAGCCAAATAAACAGCGCGTCGTGAAACGATTTCTCATTACCCTGATGGCCGCCGCAGCTTGCTGCAGCGGCCTTTTTGCCCAAGACATCGACAGCTTGGTTGCAAATATGTCCCGTCGGGAGAAGATCGCCCAGCTCATCATCGAGGCCATTGACTCGAGGGAGTCGCCTGAACTGCGGGCCCGGCAGGAGCAATGGATCCGCGAGGGTCTCGGCGGACTGATCGTCATGGACGACAAGCTCTGCGACAACATCCAGATGATCAATGAGCTGCAGTCGCTCGCCCGCATTCCGATGATCGTCTCGATCGACGGAGAATGGGGCGCGGCGATGCGCTTTTACGAATATGCCGCATTCCCGCGTGCCATGCAACTGGGCGCGCTCGACGACGAAGTCCTCGTCGAACAGGCAGGTCGTGCCATCGGCGAGGAACTCCGCCAGATCAAGATCTTCGCCAACTACGCCCCCGTCATCGACATCAACAACAATCCGAAGAACCCGGTGATCAACACCCGCTCGTTCGGGGAAGACCGGGAACGGGTCAGCCGCCTGGGCGCCGCTTACATGCGCGGTATGCAAGGTGCGGGCGTCTGGGGATCCGCCAAGCATTTCCCCGGACATGGCGATACCGACGTGGATTCCCACAAGGGCCTGCCCGTGCTGATGTTCGGACGTTCCCGGCTCGATTCACTGGAACTGTATCCCTACCGCCGGCTTATCGATGAAGGCGTCGCCATGATCATGGTGGGCCATCTCAGCATCCCCGCCCTCGACAGCACCGGCACACCGGCCTCCATTTCGAAGCCCATCGTCACCGGCCTGCTCCGGGGCGAAATGGGATACAAAGGCATCATCATCACCGACGCCCTGGAAATGAAGGGCGTGGCAAAGGACAATGCCAACGCCGCCCTGCTGGCCTACAAGGCCGGCGCCGACATTCTCCTGATGCCGCAGGACACCCGTCAGACCATCGACGAACTGGATGCCGCCTTCCGCAGCGGCGAACTGGACGAGGCCGACCTCGACACCCGCGTCCGCCGCGTCCTCGGACTCAAGCAGCGCTCCGGGATGCTCGCACCCGGCTACAGTCCCTATGTCGATACGACCGGCCTGGCCGCCAAGGCCCGCCGGCCGGAGACTGAAAGTCTGATCCAGACCCTCTGCGACCGCTCGATGACCGTCGTCAAGGGCAAGCTGCGCCGGCCGCTCCGCCTGCGCGGAACAAAACCCCGCGTCGCCTATGTGGCATTCAACGCCGTCTCGCCGGAGAGTGCCTGCTTTGAAGAGGAATTGACGAAAGCCGGCCGGGTTGCCCGATTCGACCTGCCCGGCGACGCCACGCCGGAACAGATCGACAGCGTGGGCGCCCTGCTCAAAGGATACAGGAAAGTCATCGTCGGATTCCACTCCGGCAAACCCAGACCGCGCTCCGGCGGTCCGCAGCGTTTCGCCAGCGTGGAAGAGGCACAGTTCGTCCGCATCGCCGGCTGGGCCCGCCGCCACAAACTCTATGGTTTCTACCTGGGCAATCCCTACGACCTGTACAAACTGCCCGGATTCAACCGTTTCAGAACCTTTATCATCGGGTATTCCGACACGCGCTACAACAACATCGCCGCAGCCCGCGCCCTGACCGTGCGCGGCAGCGCCCGTGGCAGCCTGCCGGTCGGCGCAGCCGGCCTACCTGCCGGTTTTCACAGCAACCGCATTAAGAATCAATCGCGATGAAACGCATTGCCTCTGTTGACATATTCCGTGCGCTGACGATGCTCATCATGCTATTCGTCAACGATTTCGCCGGAATGAGCGGCCTGCCGCACTGGCTGCACCACGCGGCAGCCGACGAAGACATGCTGGGCTTTTCCGACCTGGTGTTCCCGGCCTTTCTCTTTTGCGTCGGCATGTCCATTCCTTTCGCCATCGGCAGCCGTTACCGGAAAGGGGACTCGCAGGTCCAGGTACTCGGACACCTGCTTGGCCGTACGCTGGCGCTCATCGTGATGGGCATCTTCTCGATGAATCTAGCCGGGGTCGAAGGCGGTCTCTCCCACCCCGTCATCACGTTGCTGGCCGTGGCGGCGTACTTCCTCATCTGGAATGTCTATCCGAAAACGGCCGACGGCCGTACTCCGGCCTGGATCCGCATCCTGCAAGTGTGCGGCGCCGCCGTGCTGATTGCGCTTGTCATCTACAAGGACCTGCACGGCATGCCGTTCCGTCATAGTTGGTGGGGCATTCTCGGCCTGATCGGCTGGGCCTACCTGCCCTGCGCCCTGGCCTATCTTTTCCTGAAAGGGGACTTCAACAAACTGACGGGCTTCTGGATGCTCACGCTGCTTCTCTGCATCCTGAATGCTTCCAAGGCGATTCCGGCCGAGTTCTCCAGCCGGGCGCTGATCCTGGGTTTCTGGCCGGGCGGCTGGACGCACCCGCTGCTCTGCGCCTCCGGCATGTTCACGTCGATGCTTCTGATCCGCTACCAGGACAAGCCCAGGACGCTGTTCTCCTACTACTGGTCACTGGCGCTGGCTTTCTGGCTGCTGGGCCTGGTCAGCCATCGGTTCTGGATCATCTCGAAGATTCAGGCCACGCCCACCTGGGCGTTCTTCTGCCTGGCTGTCTTTGTCCTGCTTTTCAGTATCTTCCACGTGATTGCCGATGTCCGGGGATGGACGAAATGGGCCCGCCCCATCGCTCCGGCCGGGACGGCCACGCTGACCTGCTATACGATTCCGTATATCTGGTATGCTGTCCAGCAACTGCTTGGGCTGCACTGGCCGGCCGCTCTGACAAACGGTCTGCCGGGGCTGCTGAAAGCCCTGGCTTTCGCCTTTGGCATCATCGGTCTGACCTGGGGTTTCGGAAAGATTCATTTAAAACTCAAAATCTGATATAACACGATGAAAACAAGAATCAACACCTCCAATGCGCCGGCCGCCATCGGCCCGTACAGCCAGGCCATCGACAGTGGCGCCGGCATCGTCTTTGTCTCCGGTCAACTTCCCATCGACCCTGCTACGGGGGCTTTTCCCGAAGGTGGCGTGAAAGAGCAGACCCGCCAGTCGCTCACCAACGCGAAGGCCATCCTCGAGGCTGCCGGCCTGGGTCTGGCGAATGTCGTCAAGACCACGGTGTTCCTCGCCGATATGGGCGATTTCGCTGCCATGAACGAGGTTTATGCTGAATTTTTCAGTGAACCGTTCCCGGCACGCAGTGCCGTCGCCGTCAAGACGCTCCCGAAGAACGCCCTCGTCGAGGTCGAGTGCATCGCCGCGAAATAGCGATTCTTACGGCTTTGCTCCGCGGGATATATCTTTGAAAACCACCCTCCCAAGCAAGCTTGGGCCCCTCCCCCTGAGGCGTGGGCGCCAATGTTTTCAAAGACATATCCCGCTCGCAAACAGCCTCCTGCTGCCAGCTAATAGTTGGCGTTCAGGGCGTAACAGCGGATAGGTTTTCGGCTAAGCGAGCATTTTTTTGCAAGCGTGACGAAAACCTGGAGCTGTAAAGCCCAGCCGGAAGGCGCGGGGTTCGGGGCAGCGCCCCGGTAAAAAAGTTCGGGGCAGCGCCCCGGTATTAAAGAATTATCGACGTCATGAGGTTGACCAGATGCGAAACGCTGCGGTCAGCCTCTTGTTTGTAGGTGTAGTTGAGCTGGATGCGGAAATGCTGGTTGAGCGGATACCAGGTGGCGCCCGCCGTGTAGTACCACTGGTCGTGGCCCGCCTGCCGCGAATTCGTCGTGAAGTAATCGCAGCGCGCCCCTACACTGAAACGATTCGTAAATTTGCAGCCGGCCGTCACATACGCGCCTTCGCCGCGCCAGCCGTCGGTATGGCCGGCCATATACTCGGAACGGAGCCAGCCCCATTTGCCGTCATAGGCCACGGCCACCCCGTAGCGGTCCCGGACCCGGTAGTCGTAGTCATTGTAGATATGGATCTCGTCCATGAAGCCGAGCCGGCGCATGTAGTAACCGGAGATACTCAGATCTTTCAGCGGAAAAACCATCACGCGGGCGTAGAAATCCTTGAGGTGGTCATCATCGAGCCGGTTGATCCCGTTTCCGTTGAAGATACCCACATGATAACGGAAAAGCGAAAAACTGCGCCCCAGCTTGAAGACATCGCCATAGAACTGCAGTCCGATCTCCCGCCCCATTGCGCTGATGCCCGTGACGTCCTCGTCACTCATACGGACAAAGCGCCGGACCAGCAGCGAATAGTCAATCATCTCCAGGTCCAGCGGATGGCATTCCGAGTTTTCCAGAGACAAAGGCGTCCTGAACTGCCCGAACTGGATGCCGAACTCCGGGACAATCGAATATTTGAGCCAACAATCCAGCAACTTGGGCGAATTTGCCAATTCAGCTTCGACTTCGTACTCCAGCCGGCCGAAATAGGCACTCTGATACAATTCACCCTGCATGGCCAGACGAGCCCGTTTGATATAAAACGTATTGTCAATCCGTTCGTTGAAATCGGTCTCGAAACTGTATCCCGCCTGGAAGTAAGCGGACGGGTTGAGATACTTCATCCAAGGCTTTTCCTGCGCCGTGGCAGGAAAGCAAACGAAGGCTGCGGCAAGCAGCGACAAAAAGAAAGCAGTCGTGCGTTTCATGGTCTTATCGGCATTTTTTCTTGAGCCACTTGGCGACTTCGGGCGCAAGGCGGTTTTTCAGGATCCTGTAAACCACACGGTTGTAAGCCTTCACCCAGTCCAGTTCGGCTTTGTTGAGCAATTTCTTGACCAGAATCGAGGTATCGATGTGGCAGCAGGTCAGGGTTTCGAAACTCAGGAAGCGGCCGAACTCGCTCTTGCCCTCTTCCCGGCAGAGAATCACATTTTCATGACGGACGCCGTGTTTTCCTTCCCGGTAAATACCCGGCTCGTTGGAAGTCACCATGCCCGGCAGCATCGGCTGCGGGTTGAAGTTCTGGCGGATGCTCTGCGGTCCTTCGTGGACGCCGAGATAGAAGCCGATGCCGTGGCCCGTGCCGTGACCGAAGTTGCGGCGGGTGGCCCAGAGCGGACGGCGCGCGAGGGCGTCGATCTGGCAACCGGCCGTCCCTTCCGGGAACACGGCGAGCGTCAAGTCAATCATTCCCTTGAGCACCAGGGTATAATCTTCCCCCTCCTGCCGGGAGCAGCGGCCCATCGGCACGGTGCGGGTCGTATCGGTCGTCCCGAAGCTGAACTGGCCGCCCGTGTCCATCAGATAAAGTCCCCGCGGCCGGATCACGGCCGAACCTTCACGCGGCGTGCTGTAGTGCGGCAGGGCGGCGTTGGGACCATAGGCCGAGATATTCTCGAAACTGTTGCCCCGGAATCCTTCAATCTGCGAACGCAGGGCCGTCATCTTCTCGGAAGCCTCCCACTCCGTGACCTGGGTGCCGCCCTTGACGGACGTTTCCAGCCAATACAGGAAGGTCTCCATCGCAGCACCGTCTTCGATGAACGCCCGGCGCATGCCTTCGAGTTCCTTCTTGTTCTTGACGGCCTTGCGCAGGACAACCGGCGAGGCACCGAGCACGATCTCGCTTTCGGCGAAGAACTTGCGGATCAGCTTGTATGTATGGTAATTGAGCGTGGAAGGATCGATGAACAGGCGGCCGCACTCTTCGCGACGGTCTTCCAGCGCATCCTCCAGGACCGAATAGTCCGCATTGAAGACACCGCTCACCTCGGGCACTTCCGAGACATTGCGCACGAACCAGATGACATTCTCGGGCGTCACCAGCAGGAAGGAGATGACATAGGGATTGTAGTCGATATCGCTGCCGCGTACGTTCAGCAGCCAGGCTATCTCGTCGAGCGAGGTAAGGAACATCGAAGCGCAGCCGCGCTTGCGCATCTCTTCCCGCAGCCAGGCGAACTTCTCTTTCCGCGTCTCGCCCGCACTCTTCTCGTCGAGCCATTCCACCGGAGAATGGGGAATCGCCGGCCGGTCGGGCCACAGGCTGTCCAGCAGGTCGGGCCGGTCGATCAGTTCATAGCCGCCCAGGCCATAGGCGCCGCGCAGGACATCGTCGAGTTCGCGGATGGCACCCAGGCTCTGGCAGAGACCGTCGAAGGCGACTTTCACCGGCCGTTTCTGGAAATGGCCGGCAAGCCATTCCGGAATCAGGACTTGTTCGGGAACGCGGGTCTTGTGGAGTTCGATGCCGGTACCGGCCAGCTGCCGGTTTGCCTGGATGAAGAAACGCGTGTCGGTCCACAGACCGGCATGGTCCTGCGTAACGACCAGGTCACCGGCCTCGCCGGTAAAACCGCTCGCCCATGCCACTTGTTTCCAACGCGCGGCGGGATATTCGCTGCTGTGGGGGTCGGTTGCGGAGACAATCACCGCATCATATCCGAGAGACCGGATCTGCGCAATCCGATCGGCATAATTATTCATATTCTCAACCATAATAGGCAAAAATACGAAAAAAAACGTAATATCGAGCTATTCTCCCAGCGCGCGGCAGAACCTTTTCGAACCCAGCGAGGGCGCTCGGGTTCGAAAGAACCTGCCGCTCCACCAGGCCTGCACACAATTAGCGTAATTGGACCCAGTTGACCGGTGCTTCGACGGTGATTTCTTCCTTGCGGACGGGGTGGACAAAGGTGATACGGCGGGCGTGAAGCGAAATGCCGCCGTCAGGATTGGAACGCGGCGCTCCATACTTCAGATCGCCCTTGATGGGGCAGCCGATGGCCGAGAGCTGGCAGCGGATCTGATGGTGGCGGCCGGTGAGCAGCTCCACCTCGACCAGGTGGTAGCGCTCCGTATCGCGAAGCACGCGGTAGCGCAGGCGGGCCAGCTTCGTATTGTTGCGTTCCCGGTCATACGCATACGACTTGTTCTGTTTCTCATTCCGGTAGAGCCAGTGCTGCAGTTCCCCTTCTTCCGGATCGGGACGCGCACAGCAGAGGGCCCAGTAGGTCTTGTGGACCTCGCCGTCGCGGAACATCGCATCGAGCCGTTCCAGGCATTTCGACGTCTTGGCGAAGACGGCAATGCCGCTTACCGGCCGGTCGAGCCGGTGTGGAACACCGATGAAAACACGGCCGGGCTTGCCATCGCGCTGCGCGATGAAGGCCTTGAGCGTTTCGCTCAGCGGTTCGTCGCCCGTCTTGTCACCCTGGACGATCTCCCCCACCCGCTTGTTGAGAATCAGCAGGTGGTTGTCTTCAAAAAGAATCCGGCGAGCCAGGTCGCCGGATTCTTCTTCTGATAATTCGCGGTAAACCATGCCGCAAAGATAAGAAAAGCCTGTCAGAGATACGAAAGAATCTCCCGGTAGAAACCTTTTTTCTTCCCCACATACTCAAGCAGGGCCGGACCGGGCCGGGTGTTGCCCTCCACAAGTTCAGGGCCGTCGGGCGTAATGGCCACATCCCAGCCGATCAGGCGCAGGTCCGGAATCCGGGCAGCCACATCCCGGATCATCGCCAGGGTTTCGGGCCAGAATGGCACGGCAAAACCGACCATCTCCCGGGAGGTTCCGGGATGGACCCTGATCCCACCCTGACCGGCCGTGTGCTTCCGGGTACCGGGTCCCTCAATCACACCCCGCTCCATATCAAGCGGATACACCACGCCGCCCTGTGTAAAATTATCGACGACCGCCTCGCCCACCCCGCAGCGCAGGACCGCTTTGAGCAGATGGACGTTTCCTTCCCGGTCCCGTACGGTGGTCACACGGACCGTATTGACGGAGCGGCCGCCAAAATCCATCGCGGGGTGCTGCGTGATCCATCGTTCCAGCAAGACATCCTGCCCCGCCAGGCGCGCAGCCCATTCCGATGCGGAAGTCCCCGAATCCGGTTCCCCGAGTTCCAGCGCATAGACCCCTTTTCCCTGCATAGCCCGGCTATCTTTGACGATAAGCCGCGCCTGGGCCTCGATAAAGCGTCGGATCTCCTCCGCGGAGGATTCCCGGCAGGCAATCCAGGGGCGGCGGACATAATCGGAGAAATAGCGGTTGAAGCGTTCTTTCCGCTTGCACAACAAGGCGGATTCCGGGGGATTGAAACGCGGGCTCAGCGCATAGGCGTGCTGCTTGGTATAGGTGCGCGCCCGCTCTTCCCGCGAAAGCTGCCAGAATCCCCCTTCCCCGTACTGCACCTCATCACAGCCATAGCGGAGATAGCAGCGGAAGGCATCCAGCAAATGATAAAAAGGAGTATGTCCCGACAAGCGGGACACACTCCTTACTGTTTCCTTCCAAGCCGGAAGCTTTTTCAGTTCCACGGCGATAAAGACTATTTCACTTCCTCGTAGTCCACGTCTTCGGGGCCATTGTTGTCAGAGCCGCCGTTGCCGCCGTTCTGCGGACCCTGCTGGCCGCCGAAACCGGCACCGCCGTCAAATCCGGCACCGCCCTGCGGACCTTGCTGCTGGGCAGCGCGGGCCATGTCTTCGCTGGCGGCATGCCAGGCGTTGTTCAGGGCCTCGGTGGCACGCTCGATGTCGGCCAGGTTCTGGCTCTTGTGGGCTTCCTTCAGCTGACCGAGGGCATTCTCGATGGCGCCCTTCTTATCGGCCGGAATCTTGTCACCGTATTCCTTGAGGTTCTTTTCGCTCTGGAAGATCATGGCGTCAGCACCGTTGATCTTGTCGATGCGTTCCTTCTCGGCCTTGTCGGCAGCCTCGTTGGCCTTCGCCTCGTCGCGCATCCGTTTGATCTCGTCGTCGGACAGGCCGGAGGAAGCTTCGATACGGATCTTCTGCTCCTTGCCGGTGGCCTTGTCGCGGGCCGACACATTCAGGATACCGTTGGCGTCGATATCGAAGGAGACTTCGATCTGCGGGACGCCACGCGGGGCCGGGGTGATGCCGTCCAGGTTGAAGCGGCCGATGGTCTTGTTGTCGCGGGCCATCGAGCGTTCGCCCTGCAGCACGTGGATTTCCACGGACGGCTGATTGTCGGCTGCCGTCGAGAAGACTTCGCTCTTGCGGGTCGGAATCGTGGTGTTCGCGTCGATCAGCTTGGTCATCACGCCGCCGAGGGTCTCGATACCCAGCGAAAGCGGGGTGACGTCGAGCAGCAGCACGTCTTTCACATCGCCGGCCAGGACACCGCCCTGGATGGAAGCGCCCACGGCCACCACCTCGTCAGGGTTGACACCCTTGCTCGGGGTCTTGCCGAAGAATTTCTCAACGATCTGCTGGACAGCGGGGATACGGGTGGAACCGCCCACGAGCAGGACTTCGTCGATGTCGGAGGTCTGCAGGCCAGCGTCGTGCAGGGCCTTGCGGCACGGCTCGATGGTCGCCTGGATCAGGCTGTCGCAGAGCTGTTCGAATTTGGCACGGGTCAGGGTCTTGACCAGGTGCTTCGGGACGCCGCCCACAGCCGTGATGTACGGCAGGTTGATCTCGCTCGAGGTCTGGCTCGACAGTTCGATCTTCGCCTTTTCGGCAGCTTCCTTCAGACGCTGGAGCGCCATCGGGTCCTGACGGAGGTCGATGCCGTTCTCGGCGCGGAATTCCTCGGCCAGCCAGTCGATGATCTTGTGGTCGAAGTCATCGCCGCCCAGGTGGGTGTCGCCGTTGGTGGACTTCACTTCGAAGACGCCGTCGCCCAGTTCCAGGATGGAGATATCGAAGGTACCGCCACCGAGGTCGAAGACTGCGACCTTCATATCCTTGTTCTTCTTGTCAAGGCCGTAAGCCAGGGCAGCCGCGGTCGGCTCGTTGATGATACGCTTGACATTCAGACCGGCAATCTCACCGGCTTCCTTCGTGGCCTGACGCTGCGAGTCGCTGAAGTAGGCAGGCACTGTAATAACCGCTTCCTTGACTTCCTGTCCGAGGTAATCCTCGGCGGTCTTCTTCATCTTCTGAAGGACCATTGCGCTGATTTCCTGCGGGCTGTAGAGTTTTCCGTCGATATCCACGCGCGGGGTGTTGTTGTCGCCGCGGACCACTTTGTAAGAGACGCGCTCGGCCTCTTTGGTCACGCGGTCATACGTCTCACCCATGAAACGCTTGATCGAGAAGATGGTCTTCAGCGGGTTGGTGATAGCCTGACGTTTGGCCGGATCACCGATCTTACGCTCGCCGTTGTCGGCGAATGCCACCACGGACGGCGTGGTGCGCTTTCCTTCCGAGTTGATGATGACGGTCGGCTCGTTGCCTTCCATGACCGCTACGCAAGAGTTCGTAGTTCCAAGGTCGATTCCAATGATTTTTCCCATAATGTTTTTCTCCTATTTTTTCTTTTTTATTTTCGTTTACAAAAAGGCGCCGGTGCATTTGTCGCACCGACGCCCTCTTGCTTTACGAAGATTGTGCCACCCGCCCCGGGACTGACAATGTGGCAGGAATATCAGACTTTCCCCGGGAACAGGGATTCTGCCAGATCAACATATTGTCGGGCGACGGCTTCCTTGCCGTAGCGGCGGCGGACTTCACCGAGACCTGCAGCACCCATCGCGGAAAGATCGGCCCGCGACACGGTACGGAGCCACGGCGCCATCTGCCGGACCCTTTCCGGGACATCCGCCGCCGTAACCAGTTCGGCACAGCCCAGCCCGGAAAGCAGGTTCACAATCGGCGTCCCGGCTCCGGAACAGACCAGCAGCGGCTTGGCGCAGGCCATGACCGTATATACTTTCGAAGGAAAACCCTGTCCGTCCACGGACGGCTCCATGAAAATAAAGTGGATGTCACAGTAGTCGAGCAGCTGCGGCGTCAGCACGCGCGGCTGGTATGGCAGGATATGCAGTTTCGTCAAGCCGTGGCGGCGGCACTCCGCCTCCAGGAAGTCCCGCCGTACCCCCTCCCCGACGACAAAGAAGTCCACGGGATCTTCCCGCATCCGGACGGCAAGCGCCACCAGCGTATCCCAGTCCTGCATCTTCCCCACATTGCCCGCATAGAGCAGCCGCAGCGACGGCGTTTCGGGAAATGACAGCGGATCCAGCCCCGCATGACCGGTTCCGGGGCGGTACAGCTCCGTATCTACGAAATTCGGGATGATGTGCAGTCGGGAAGGATCGCGGAAGCGGCCGGCAATCGTATCGCGAAAAACCGGATCGATGGTCGTCACCGCATCGGAAGCGGCATAGATGCGCCGTTCCATCCGGCTCAGCGCCCGGCGCAGCGCACCATCGGGCAAATCCAGGATATCCGGATAGATTTCCTGCACATTGTAGATGACCTTGCAGCGTTTGAGGCGCCCCAGCCAGAGATTCAGCTGACCGAGCGTGGGCGGCGGCGACGGGGAGAGAATCAGATCGACGCCACGGATGCCCAGAATCAGGAAAAAAGACACCAGGTGCCACAACAGGAATCCAAGCAGCCGGAGCGCCGTGCTGCGGAATTTCCGCTGCGGCACGTGATACACGGGAATGCCGCGGTAATCGCTCCGTTTGACCAGTCCCGGCACCACCCAGTGCAATGGCTGTTCTGCCAGCTGCTCCGGTACGACATTGGAATGCGGGACGGTCGTCACCACCACCACCTGATGGCCGCGTTCCCGGAAAGCCAGGGCGATATCATTATACAGATAGGCCGTCGATACGCCGTCGGGGCTGAAATTGAGGGAATGGATCAGAATCTTCATGCCTTTCGGGACAAGAGGGATTCATACAGATGGAGATAAGTTCCGAAACACGTCTCCCGGTCGAACAGCCGCTCCGCCCGGGCACGGCAGGCCGCCGTCATCCGGGCTTTGTCCAGTGCGCGGACAGCTTCCGCCAATGCGGCGACATCGCCCTGCGGGACGACCCGGCCCGTGGCGGCATCGACCGCCTCCGGACAGCCGCCCGTGGCATAGGTCACGACCGGTGTCCCGCAGGCAAGGGCCTCGAGGTTCGTCGATGGGAAATTATCTTCGTAGGAAGTAGTCACATAGACGTCGGCCAACGAATAATACTGCGCCAGTTCATCGACATCCGCCGTCCGTTCCACGCCAAGGACGCCCTTCGGCAGTTCGGCCAGCTGCCCGGGCGAAAGGCCGACAAGAACGACCTGCCACTGATCGGCCGGCAGGCTCGCGGAAAGGGCAAGCATGTCTTTCAAGCCTTTGCGCGGGATCCAGGGCAGCGCGACGCCCAGGGCCACCTTCTTGCCGTCCAGCCCCAGCCGGGCCCGCAGTGCCGACGGATTGCAGGGCCTGAAAGCCTGCAGGTCGATTCCGTTGTGAATGACCTGGCACGCGGCATTCCGCAGGAAAGAATCTTTCAGATAGGCGGACAGCCAGTCGGAAACAGGCACGAGTGTCAACTGTCCCGAGAGCGGTTCGAACGCCGCCCGTTTCAGACGGTAATTGCGTGCGCTGTGATCGGGAAGCAGTAGGCGCGGATACTCCCCGTGCGGACAGGGACAGTCGCCGCAGGCAGCCTGCCAGCGGGTGCAGCCCGTCGCATCGAAATAGCAGCAATGCCCCGTGAAAGGCCAGCAATCGTGCAGCGTCCAGACGACCGGCACGCCGGCCGAAGCCAGGTAACGGGCCAGTATCGGATAGTTGAGATAATAATTGTGCAGGTTATGCAGATGGACGATGTCCGGACGGAACGCCGCGATGTCATCAATCAGCCGCCGGGTGGCGCGGCGCGAAGCCAGTCCCATCCGGTCAAGCAGGAAACTCTGCGCCTCGTGCCAGAGGACATCGGCCCGGCCGCCCATGACAAAGTGGTCCAGCGCGGAAGGACGCGGGAATTTGGACCCGTGCGCGACGCGGCACTGACCGCCGGCAGCCTGCACGCAGCATCCGATCTGCTCCACAATCCGCCCCGTGGAGCCATAATTGAGGACGGAATTGATCTGATAAAGTCTCATAATGCCTCGTCTTTTCGCTTGTGCGCGTTATAGACACAGGAAAGGATCAACATAAAACTGAAGAACGAGCGGTAGGCCATCACCACCGACTGGGTCAGCATCCAGAGCAGGATGGCGAAGATGATAAAACGCATCGAATCCATCCGCCAGAAGATCGTGACGTAATAGACAAGGATCGCAGCCAGGCCGAGGAAACCGAAACAGTAGATCAGATAACCCACATCGGAATCGAACTTGACGATATCGGGCAGGATGATGCTCGGCCGGAAACGGTCGTAGTCCAGATAGCCGGTCAGCAGGCGGAAGAGCGATTCTTCATGATCCAGATAATCTTTCAGCAAGAGGTACTTCTGGCTGGCGCTGTTCTGGAAGCCCTGGGAAATGTTCAGGCTCCGCATCCCGAAGCGGGACGACAGCAGGAAGGCCATTCCACCGACCGCTACCAGGACAACGCCCCAGCGCCAGTATTTGGAGATCCGCTTGTCCAGAAACACGAAGGCGACCGCAATGGCCGCCGTCACCGCAAAACCGGTACGGCTTCCCGTAGCCATTACGGCCAGGAAGCACACGGCGGCATACGGAATGAGCTTTTTCAACGGCTTGCCGAAATTCAGGGAGAGGAAGGCCGCCAGCAACATCGTCAGCGACTTGGCGCAGATGTTCGGATCGCGGTACATGCCGCCCAGGCGATAGCGGAGCACATTGGTCCAGGAAAGGTTGCGCCGCATCGACCCGACGCCGTGCACATCCATTTCCGCAATCGGGTAAAGCCGGTCGAGCAGGTCTGAAAGCAGCGGAACGTGGAAAATGTAAACGAGCTGCGAAAAGACGATCAGGGCCAGCGTCAGGACCAGGTAGAAATTGCGGACACGCACTTTCCCCACGAGCGGGAAACACATGAAATACATCAGGACCGTACCGGCATTGATGATGGCTTTCATCTTCACGGGCTGTGCAAAATTGAGCAGCAGTGCGAAGACAATCGGGATGACGGCAATCCAGTTGTAGCGGTAAACCGGCCTGTTTTCCTTGAAGCAGAGGAAGATCATGAAAAAGAGTGGATTGACCAGCAGCATCAGCGAGGAGGTGTGCGGCAGCACGAAGGAGAGCACCAGGCTGATTCCCAGCAGGTGCTCCATCAATTTTCGTCTGGATATCCGCAGTCTCATCGCAATGTGTGGTCCTATCGCCACCAGGCCTGGAAGTCGTGGTGCGAAATGCGTTTGTCCTCCGGAGGAAGCTTCCGGTAATCGCCATAGGCGCAGGAAAGATACGTATCCGCATCCGCGAAGCCCCGGAACATTCTGTCCTCAAAGGGGTAGTCCGCCAGCGACTGGCTGACGCGGCGCGGGAAGCGGTCTTTCTGGATTAGGCCCATCGCCGTTTCGAACAGCCATTCCGTCCGCTTCCCGTCATAACGGCGGGCCAGCCGGTCCAGGAACGCCGCGAAGCAGTGCGCGCTCACAGGCAGCAGAAGCAGTTGTACAGCACGCAACGCAAGATTCTTGGTCCGGGAGCGCCGCGGGTCGGGCCGCGTCATCTTCATTTGAAGCAACTTCTGCCAGAAGCGGCGGCGGCGGTTGTACCGGAGCCAGTCCTGTGCCTGGTCCGGCACGGCATCGAGCGGGAACAGGTCGATATTGATGCCGATCCGCATCCGGCTGTTGTTGTGTTCGACAAATACGGTCCGTTCATCGTAGGCCTTCGCATAGGGTTTGTCCCAGCGGGGCGTCCGCTCCAGCGAGGCGATCCGGACATGCTTGTATTCCTGGGGGAAATCCCGCATCAGGCGGTCGTAGTCCGCCCGCAGGAGATAGATGTCGATGTCATCATCCCAGGGAATGTAGCCCTTGTGCCGGACTGCACCGAGCATGGTGCCGCAGGCCAGGCTGTACGGGATCCCCTTCCCGGCCAGGAATTCCGCCAGGGTCTCCAGGACATCCATCTGGAGCACTTTCAGTTCGGCCGGGCCGATGCTTTTCATTTCTTCAGCCATTTGCGCAGCACGCGTTTGATCTTTTGCTGGCGGACATAGCGCTCGAGTTTCCGCTGCGGTCCCGGATCGTCCGGGTCGTCCACGAAACGGATGTCCGCCGCCGCGATCCGGGCACGGGCTTCCGCTTCCGACAGATAATAGAAACTCCAGTCGTCGATGCACATCCGCTCATTGACGAAAGTTTTCACGGACAGGACCTTGCGGGGCATATCGGCAATCGTCCGGCCACAGGCCGAACGGACATACATCGCCGGCAGGTTGACACCGGCGGCCGTGACCGCATAGCCCGATCCGCCGAAACGGAGATTCAATTCGTTGAAATACAGTACGCCGCCACTCTCATAGAAATCGATATCGAAGAGTCCGGCATAGCCGATGCTCCGGACCAGCGCCGTGAAACGGTCCAGCACCGCCTGGAAAGGCTCCGGCGGCAACACCCGGCCCGTGCGGGCGATGCCGAAATGCCGCTGTCCGGCTTCCGTGAATTCGATGACGGCGGGGATGCACACCTCCCCGGCCCCGTCGGCGAAACCGAGCAGCGCATATTCGACCCCGATCGGCATATAACGTTCGGCCAGTACTTGCGTCCCGCCGTGGGCGGCAATCTCCGCAAGCGCCTCCCGCAGCGCCTTTTCATCGTTGCAGCGCCGGAAGGTCTTGCCGCCCCGGATGGTCTGCACCGGCTTCGTGAAGCAGGGATACGGAATCTCCGCCGGCAGTACCGCATCCGCCGCAGCGTGCAGCACGAAGGCTTCCGCCACCGGCAGCCCGACTTTCCGCGCCAGGGCCTTCTGGGCCGATTTGTCCATCCAGGCCTCCAGGCCGCCCGGGGTCGGTCCGGCCTGCGGGAAAATGAAATACGGGGCCAGTTCCGCCGCATGACGGTCCACGGCCGCCACCGCAAAATCGCTGTCGGGAATCAGTACGACCTTCTGCCCCGGATCCGTACAATGCGTCAGCAGCATCCGGATGATTTCGGATTCCGACTCGGCTGGACACCAGAGCGCCCGTTCCACATATTTGCTGCAGCAGTCCACCGGCGTACCGCCGTCGAAGCGCAGCCAGCGCCCGACGCGGCTGTGGAAAGCCTGCACGAGAACCGTAATCTCACAGCCGATGACACCCAGCGACCGGATGATTCCCAGACGGGAGGTATAGCCGTGCCCGATGACGACCACTTTCTGCCGGGCTTCCGCTTTCCTGGCGTTCATTGCTGATACGGTGTATGATAAACCATTGACCCGGTCATCTTCCGGAAGCGCAGTTTGATCCGGAGCGAGGCCGTCTCGCGCCGGTAGGCCCGCTCCGGCGCCGGGTCGTCCCGGTCTTCCAGGAAGCGGATGTCGGAGGCATCGCGGAGCCGGCAGTACTCCTTCCAACCGATCCGGCCGAAATACCATTCGTCCCGTCCCATCCGTTCGTTGAAATACAGGGCCGAGCGCGTGACCTTCGCCGTCTTGTTCCAGGGAAGGCCATTGAAGGACTGCAGCATCATCTGCGGCAGATTCACGCCCAGACGCGTGAACGAAAAGCCGGAACCGCCGAAACGAAGATTCAGTTCGCAGAAATAGATCTTGCCGCCGCTTTCATAGAAATCGATGTCGAACAAGCCCTTGAAGCCGGTCCGCAGGACCAGTTCCCGGAACTTGGACAAGGTGTCTTCCCAGCCATCCGGCGGGAGCACCTTTCCCTGGACGGCCACGCCGAAATGCCAGCCCTTCCCCATCTCGACGATCTGCATAATGCCCGGGATCAGCACGTCCTTCCCATCCGTGAAGCCGACCGTAGCGTATTCGGTTCCGATCTGCTTGTATTCTTCCACCAGCATCCGGATGTCGCCCCGACGGTCGAAGGCATATTTCATACATTTCCGCAGTTCCGCCTCCCCGTCGCAACGGGTGAGCCACATCTTGCCGCCCGCGACCGATGCCAGCGGCTTGACGAAACAGGGATACGGCACGGACGGCAGCGCGGCATCATAGCCTCCCGAAGACACGGACACGGCCTCCGCCACATTCAGACCGACGGAACGCGCCAGTTCCTTCTGCTTCATCTTGTCCATCCAGGCCTCCACGCTGTCTGCCCCGCCCCGGCCGTGCGGCAGGAGGAAATACGGGGAAAGTTCTTCCCGGTGCGCATCGACGAAAGCGGCCGAGAAATCGTTGTCCGGCACGATCAGCGGCTTCTTGCCCGGCTCCGCACATTTGTTGAGCAGGGTGTCCAGCAGCATCTCTTCGTTGTAATTCTCACAGAAAAGGCAGTCCGTGACATAGCGGCTCAATGCGTCCACCGGCTTCCTGGGCCGGTAGGGTTTCCCGCCGTTCGGCCGGGGATACAGGACGATGACGCGGCTCGAACAGCCGGCGGCCGCCAGGGAACGGATCAGTCCCAGCCGGCCCGTGAATCCCTGTCCGATGACGATGGCACGGCCCGTCAGGAAGGACACGGGGGACGAGGGCAGAAAAGGTTTCCGCAGGCCCGCCTTCGCCCTCGACAAGAGAAAGTGCATACGGCAGACGAAGCGGGAGGGCGGCGTTCCTTTCAGCCATTTGACCAGCAGGTAACTGAAATGTTCTCCCCAATACTGGCAACCGATGGTCCGGAATCCCACCTCTTCTCCGATCTGCAGCATCCGCCGATTCTGTGCGTGTACGTCGAACATCAGCCAGGAATAGCCCTGAGCCTGGGCATACGCTTCCCGGACCCGGCACAGTTCCCGGTAAACGCCCTGCCGTGCATAAGCCGGCAGCACGGTGCCGAAACAGCAGAAGGCATAGACGCCGCTCCCGCTCCAGAGTTGGAAATAGCGCGGCAGCAGCGCCGCCGTCCCGATGACCTTTCCATCGGACACGGCCAAGAACATCTTCCCCTGCTCTTCGATCTTGAGCCGGATCTCATCGGCCGTCAAAAGGGCATTGCGGACGACGATCCCCTGGTTCCGGTTGGCCGAATGGGACTCCTGAACCACCTCGCGGATCGTTTCCCAGGAAACGGAGGCGGGCTTTTCGATAATCTTGAATTCTTTCATTATGATTCCAGCAAGTGTTCAAGTCCCGTGACGGCCGTCTCCCGGTTCTGCTCGGAACGGAGCGTATGGAGCGCGAAAAGCAGGTCGTCCGGACGGATAGCCTTTTCCCGGAGCCATTTCCGGTAGGCCTTCGGAAAGATCCAGCGCAACAGGCGGGCCCACTTGGAAGGGCTCTTGAAAGCCGTCAGGTAGAGGACAAGTTCCCGGTCGCAGAACGTGCGGAACGCGTCGGCCAGGAACGCCTCGTCATCGAGCCGGGCGGACAGGGCATCCCAGGGAGTCAGGTCCTGTAACTCGGCCAGGCGGACAAACCGGTTTTCGAGCGAACGGACCAGGTGCCGGGCCACGCTTACCTGCCCGTCCGAGATTTTCAGTTCCAGCAGCAGTCCGCTGTCCGTCCGCCCCGGCAGGAAATTCTTCAGCAGGAAATCGCCCTGTCCGTAGATCAGACAGGAGGACTGGTGGTTTTCCGAGGCGCCGATGCAGTGGGTATGCTGCGCCACGACCAGGTCCGCCCCACTTTCCGCCATCCGGCGGAAGCGCTTGCGGGTTTCCGGCGAAGGATAAGGATAGTTCTCGATGCCGCCGTGGTAGGCGACGACCAGGTAATCACACTGTTCTTTCAACGCAGCGATTTCGCGGCAGACCAGCCATTCATCATACAGCCATACGCCCGGCGTGTCTTTCCCGGGCCGGTTGTACATCGTTTCCGCCACATTGTAGAAGCCGATGCGGAGCCCGCCCACCTCGCGGATGAACGTGCGTTCGATGGAAGCGGCGTCTTTACCGGCGCCGATATGGCAGATGCCGGCCGCGTCCAGCGTCCGCATCGTTTCCAGGACACCGTCCGTCCCGCCGTCCGTCACGTGGTTGTTGGCCAGCAGGCACAGGTGGACACCCAGGCGGCGATACGCCTCCACAGCCGCGGAGGGCGCCACCTTCACGGGCCCTGTCTTGCGGCACCTGCCGGGCGCGTCGGACAAGGCGCCCTCCAGATTGCAGACCGCCAGGTCCGCCCCGGCGAAAAGCCGGCAGAGTTCCGCACCGAACAGGCGCTCGACGTCGCCGTCCTTGAAATACGCCACGTTCTCTTCCGTCGGGAACAGATCGCCGGCAATCAGGATCCGGCCTTCGCGTTTCGTTTCCTTTTCCATTTCAATCGAATGAACTTCAATCTGACAAACCATTCAGGATAGGGACATCCGTGCAGCCACTTCACAAAAACCACGGAATTGTGGTCGTCACGGATCCGGTATCCCACCGGCAGGAAGCCGTTCCTGCGGCAAATACTCCGCATCCGGACATTCTTCTCGTGCGTATCAAACATCATCCGGTCCAGGCCGGATTCTTCCGCCCACTGCTGCCGTGCCGCGACAAGCCGCTGATAAATGCCCCTTCCGCTGAATTCCGGAAGGACGGCGCCCAGGAAGCAGTACGCATAGGACCCGCTGCCGTACCAGAACTTCTTCTCGAGCCGGACGACGGCGCCCACGCCCGCGAGCCGGCCTTCGCAGAAGGCGACATACAGCCGGCCGCCCGCACCTTCCGTCTTCTCCCGCAATTCCTCCGGAGACAACTGGGGATACGGCATCCGGACGCCCCTGCGGACATTGTCCGCGTGAGCCGCTTTCAACAGTTGGCTGATTTCCTCCCAGGAGACAGTATCCGGCCGCTGCGTCACAACGATATCCGCCGCATCAGCCCTTTTCTGCATAGCCGCACTGCCGCTTGATAGATTCATACTCGTCACGGAACCCTTCCTGTGCCGGCATCTGGAAGCCGATGAAAAGGCCTTTGCCGTTGGCTTCCACCATCACCCAGCCCTCTTCGGTCAGGGCCAGGTCCCAGCCGCAATAGCCCAGCTCCGGCAGGACGCCGGCCAGTTCTACGGCCAGTCTCTTCGCCTCTTCCCAGCGCGGGATCCGGAATCCGAGGATGGCCGCCTGCGTATCGGGATGCACGACGTAGCGCCGCATCCGTTCGTCGATGGCGGCATAGAGGATGCCCGTTTCAAAATCGATGGACGCGATGATGCCGTCCTTCGCCCCGTTGTCAACACAGTTCCCGCCCTGCCCGATCCGCAGGAAAGGACGGTGGATGAGGTAGATGTCTCCGTTTTTCAGCCGGACGGTCGTGAGCCGCACGGTATTGACGCTCGAAGGATGCAGCGCGGCGAGCGCCGGATGCTGCACGATGACTTCCTCGGCCGCAAAGCCGTCGGGATAGTCCGCGAGCAGGCGCTCGAGCAGAGCGTGCCTGTCGGCCGTATCCGCCGTCCGGAGCCTTTCCGCCAGGCTTGTGAACGCGGAGCCCGAAGCGGGATCGTCCTTCGACACGGCCACCAGTTCCCGCCGGAAAAAACGGCCGAAACGCTGATAGGTAGCCCCCTTGTCGCAGGTCAGCAGATAGACATCCCGGCTGTTCTGGTAATTCCAGAACAGATTCGCCTCCCGCTGGCCGACGAACGAACGGATTCCCTCGGGAGAAAGGTTCTCGTAATGGAAGAAAAAATACTCTTCGGGAAACCAGTTGTCCCGGACATACGCCCCGACCAGTTTTTTCTGCCATTCCCGCCACTTTGCCTCGCCGATATGCGCCCGGTCGCCGACGAACTGACCGATGACCTGGTCGATACGGCCCGCGTGCTTTTTCCAGTTCCGGGAACGACGGTACTGCAGATACTTTTTCCGGGGCAGGATCCGGACCAGAAGGCTGTTCAGTATATCCATAGCGGCAGTTTCCTATAGATGTGTCCGGTCATAATGGTATTGTTCATCCAGCGCACGCTCCCGGTCCATATCCAGGACACGCCGGATGCCGGTTGCCTTTTTCGCCGCCGGCACGCCCGCCAGCAGGCAGAACGGTTCCAGGGAAGAGAAATCCCGGTTGACCAGGCTGCCGGAGGCCACGATCGTGTCGGAGGGAATCACGGCGCCCTTCGAGATGGTCGAGCGGTTTCCGATCCAGACCCGGTCGCCGATCACCACCGGTTTGGTCAGCGGCGGCACCTCCCCCGTATCGGTATGCTCGAGATAGTGGAAACTCGTGTCCATAATCTGGCACTCCCAGGCGATGCGGGCGCAGTCGCCGATCGTGATGCTGTCAAAGCAGAAGAGCCGCAGGCCGGCGGCGAACGCCGTCCGGTGGGTACCGATGGTCAGCGTGCCCGATTTGGCCACAAGCAGATAGGATCCTCTCAGGAACAAGGCCTTCCCGCGGAAACGGACCGTGCCGTTGATCGTCCAGATGGTCAGCGGGACGTGGGTGTCCACATAGCAGTCCTTCACACCAACCCGGATCATTCCGCATTTCACCGGGCCGTCGAGGATCACCCGGCCCTTCAGGCTCCGGAATTCGACTTTCCCGTAAAAATGGAACGGAAGATGCCAGGCCTGCCGGGCAGGCAGCATCTTCCAGTTGAAGCGGAGCGTCTGGACCAGGTTGGTCCGGAAAAGCACGTGGAGTATCTTGCCGAATCGTGATTTCATTTCTTCTTCTTAAACCGTTTAAGGAAATTCTTGACTATCCCCAGATAGCCATAGTAACTGTCGAACTTGAAGAGCCGGGACAGCAGGATATAGATGGCGGCGAAAACGACGATCTGGACCAGCATCACCACATAGGGATGGACCGGCAGGACCCGGCCGAGGAGATAGACCGCCGCCGCCGAGAAAAGCGCGACAAAGAAATAGCCGGCCAGGTCGCGGACCTGCGGGCCGATGCCGTAGCCGATGAGCCGTCCCGTGACATACATATTAATCAGAATGCTGGTATAGCCGATCGAGGTGAGCGCCCACATCAGGGGCAGCATTCCGGCCCGGGCCCCGATCAGGATCAGCACCAGGCCGATCAGGCGCTTGATGAGTTGCACCCAGAAATAGAGCCGGCTCTTCCCCAGCGACTTGATCACATTGGTGTTGAGCGTGTTCATCGAGAAGACCAGGCTCGAGATGCAGAGGATCTGGAAATATGGGATCGAAATCTCCCACTTGGGGCCGTACAGCAGGGTGATCAGCGGCCGGGCGATGACGATCAGCAGGGCCATCAGCGGGAAATTGATGTAGTTGATGGCCTTGGTGTTCTTGCGCACGTTCGAGACCAGCGCCTCCCGCTGGTCCTGGATTGACGAGAACACCGGGAAAGAAACCTGGTTGACGATGTGCGACAGCGACTGGGTGGGCACATCTTCCAGTTTGCGGGCCTGGGTGTAGTAGCCCAGGTCCTTCGGCGAATACCACTTGCCGATGATCAGGCTCTGGAGATTGGTATAGACCGACTCGACCAGGCCCGAGAGCGCCATCAGGCCGCCGAAGGCAAAAAGTTCCTTCAGCGACTGGAGGCTGAACTCCCGCGTCGGCCGCCAACTGCTCAGATGCCACAGGAGCAGGACGCCCGCCAGGCTGGAAATCAGGTTGGAAGCCACAAGGCTCCAGTATTTGTAGCCCAGGAAAGCCATCACGATACCCACCACCGTACCCACCAGCGAAGCCGTCAGGCTCCGCATCGAGAGTTCCCGGAAACGCAACTGCTTCCGCAACTGGTTCGTCTGCACGACAGAGAATGCGGTGATGATCAGCGACAGGCTCTGCACCCGGAGCACCGGGCAGAGTTCCGGCATCTCGTAGAAGCGTGCGATGGCCGGTCCGCAGAAAAACAGGACCCAGTAGAAGAAGATGGCCGCCGCCAGGTTCCACCAGAACACCGAGGTGTAGTCGATATGCGTGGGATTCTTCTTCTGGATGAGCGCCGAACCGAAACCGGCCGTCACGAAGACGCCCGAAACGGCAATGAACACGTGGAGCATTCCGATCACCCCGAAGTCGCCCGGCATCAGCAGGCGGGCCAGGATGAGGTTCGAGACGAAACTCAGGCCCATCGTGCCGAAACGGCCGACGCCGGACCAGAACATCCCGGCTATGGTTTTTTCGCGTAGGTTCTTTTCAGCCATTCTGTTGCCAGGAAACCGTTATCGTATAAGGAACGCCGTTGAGCACGTCCGTGCGGCCGGCATAATCCTGTCCATAATCCGTCGGCACCACCGTGACCGTCGTCAGGCATTGGACCGACACGTACCAGACACCTGCATCAAGCGTTGCGAAGCCCAGTTGCTGGCGGGCTCCCTTTCTACCGGACGCCTGCGTCGCCGCGGAAGGGAACGCATACGCATCGCGGCACAGCCGCAGGCACAGGTCGCAGTCCGCAGGGCTTTCCACGGAGAAACAGACGTTCTTCGCCCCGGCCGGCACATAGACCGCGAAATGATGGCACTGCAGGTCGCCGAGCCGGCCAGCCCCGTCCATCGCCCGGGGAACGCCGTTCTCCAGGACGCCCTTCAAGGCCACCGTACCGACGCCGTCGGCCGCGTAGCGGATCATCGCCTCCGTAAAGGCGCGCCGCTCCCCTTTCCGGACCTCCTCCGGGTGGGAGCCTTCCAGCACCAGGCGGCCCGACCGGCCGTCGGCCTTGTAGGCCCAGGCGCTCGGCTGACGGTGGACCGCCGCCTTGCCCGGATAATCGTAGAGCGCCAGGATTTCCGTCCCTTCCGGATACGACTGCGGATAACCGCCCTTGTTGTGCCGGATGCCCTCGATATAGCCGTCGCCGCCGAAATCGGCATAGGCCAGCAGCGGAGAACCTTTTTCGACATACATCCCGGTATAGACACCGCTCAGCCCCGTATGCCGCACCGTCCCGGGCCACAGGGCCAGGTAGTCCGGATAGTCCGGATGGCTGTCGTAGCCGACGGCGGCCAGAAAGGCGCCGGCACACGTGCCCACGTAACTGCCGCCGGCCTGCACGAACGCCCGGATGTGGGCCCGGGACGCGGAATCCAGCGAAGCGGCGTGGGTCCGGGAACTGCCGCCACAGACAAACAGGACCCGGTAACGCGGCTGGCCGTCGGGATAGAGCAGCCGGCCGTTCAGGTCCTCGGGCGTTCCCGCCAGGACGGCCGCCTGCCGTTCATATTCTTCCGGCCGGGAGTCGCTGCGCGAGAAACTGATGCCTTCCAGCGAAAGGCCCAGCGAATCTGCCGCATACAGGGAAGTCCTGGGCGTCAGCCCGATGCCGGCATCCAGAAAAATGTCTTTGTAGAAAACCTCATTGGGCGACTCCCACTTGACCAGGGAGTCGATGTTGACGGCCGCTTCTTCCGGTGCCGGCACCGTTTTCGAGCCGGCCGATTCGCCACCGGGCGCTACGCGCACCGAACAGCAGGTCACGAGCAAGGCCGACAGCAGCAGCATGCCGGCCTCCGCCGTCGGTCGGCGCAGGCGATGATAGAGCCGCCAGGCTGCCAGCCAGAGGCCGCGGCAGTTCATCGCCCGGCGGAGAAAGCGTTCCTTCAGCCCGCCACTGATCCGTACCGGCCAGGTCCCCAGCGCCTTGAGTTTCGTAAAATAGCTGACAGCCAGCGCGGGGGTCCCATAGCGAGACACATTGCCCAGCAGCCGGTAGCTCTCGAGGTCGCAGCGTTGGCGAAGCAGACGCTGCACCTGCCCGGGCACAGCAAGATCGGCAGCCTTGGCAGCCATCACGCCGACATACTTGGCCATTTCATCGGCGAATTGTGCGTAGTTCTTCGCTTTACTGGCGTGCAGGAGCGACGAACTGTGCTGCACATAGAAATAAATATCGGCCGCAACGTGGGCCGCCCGCTGCACGCGCGGCATCAGCTCCATCTGGAACCAGCGGCCTTCCACATAGTTGAGCGGTTGAAAGCGCAGAGGTCCTTCGGCGAGCAGTTCCCGGCGGAAGAGATAACGCCAGACGGCCATCCCCATCTTGGCCGGCGGATTGACGACATAGTCCCAGCCGGTCTGCACCGGAGAGACTGCCGAGAAATCGAGGCGGGGCTCCCGGGCCAATTCTCCCTGGCGCACATATACGGCATCGAACCAGAGCATGTCGAGCTGCTGCGCATCGGCGATGGCAAGCAGGCGGCCCAGCACCCGGGGTTGCACATAGTCGTCGCTGTCGCAGAACCATACCCACTGGCCGGAGGCCTTGTCCAGGCCTGTATTCCGGGCCACGGCCACCCCGGCATTCTCCTGCCGGAACACACGGATGTTCGCGTGCGCCTCCGCATAACGGTGCAGGGTCACCGGCTCTTCCGTGGAGCCGTCGTCCACGACCACGATCTCGTAGTCTTCGCGCGGCAGATCCTGGTCCAGCAGCGAATCGAGCATCGCCCCGATCCACGGATCGGAATTGTGATAAGGGATGATGATACTCAGTTTCATAGCTTCGTGTACGATTTGAGCAGGGTGGACGAGATATTCTCGGTACGGGGAATCACCACGACCTCCTTGCCGTGCGCCCGGCACCAGGCCTCGGCCCGCTGGAAGCCGGCGTGGCTCTGGTCCGGTCCTTTGGCGAAGACATCGAAATCCAGCCCCTGGATATCGGTATCCACATCCCGGTATGTCACCACTTCATCGACATAGCGCAGCGCACCGACCATGAATTTGCGTTCCTCCGTCGTATAGACCATTTTCGTCCCCGGCTTGTACTTGAGGATGCAGTCGTCTTCCTGCACGGCTACGATCAGGTAATCGCCCAGTTCGCGGGCTTTCTTGAAAAGCAGGACATGCCCGATATGCAGCATATCGAAGACGCCCACCGTCAGTATTTTTTTCATCGGTTTCATCGGATTTGGCAGCGCAGTCCCAGCGTAGCGCCGAAATTGTCGCAAAGTACATGTCCCCGGTCGGCGTAAATACCGTAAACAAGGGTCAGGTTCCGGAAAGGAATCTCGCCTGTAAAGGCGCCGGAAACCTGCCGGAGCGGCACCTCCGCCACCGTACCCCAGGGCTTGTTCCAGGGATTGGGGCCCGTGTAGCGTTCTTTGGGGATGCCGTAATTCTCGCTGTAGGTAAGCATCAGCCTGTAAGGGAATTTCTGCAGCAATTTGCCGCCTACGCCCAGATGGTGGGCCCTGACACGGTTGTTCTCGATGCCCTGCAACGGAAGCGAGGGCCAGGTCCCAGCACGCGTCCCCGCCGGGAAGAACAGCGGATTGCCGACCGTACGGGCGTAATGCGACCAGCCGGACTTGTATTCCCAGTTGTTGAAATAATTGTCCCCCCCGTCCTGGATGCTCAGATAGTAACGCAGGCGCTCGAGGAAGGAGCGTTCCTTGCTTTCCTCTTCCTTGGTCGAGGTATTGATCATCCCCGACTGATAGCGCGTGTACTGGAACTCATAGACGACGTCCGTCACCCAGGCATCCTTGTCGTCCAGGCTGAAAGCCATGGTATTGACGGCATCGGGAAAATTGCGGAAGAAAAGGCTCGACACATCTTCGAACGGACGGTCGTGTTGCAGCGTCAGCCGCCAGCCATCGCCCCGCCAGTCGAGGCGCAGCAACTGCCGTCCCCGCTGGTCGCCGATCACGTTGTTGCGGTCGTTGACCGGCGCTTCGGACGAACCGGCCTGCCCCGTGATCACGCGGAAGTAATTCGGGAGCGTGACGGCCAGCTGCCCGTATCGCGGGTGGTTGCCGCCCCACATCGCGTCGTGCTCAAAGCCCAGGGTCAGGCTCAGGCGCTTGAGAAAATCGATCCGCAGACCGGCCTCGGCGCGGTGGACCAGCGCGCCTTTCACATAGCGGTTGTCGAGCGTCCGGTAGTCGCCCCAGGAACCATAGAGCCATACGTGCCGCCCCGTCCCGGGAATCGCCACCGGATCGAGCCGCAGCGCATAGCCCGGCATCGTACGGGCATTGCCGCTCCAGATGATATTGCCGCCCGTGGTGGAAAGCGAACCGAGCGTAGGCGTTCCCGCCCCATAGAAATCGCGGTCGAAACGTTTCATGCCCAGCTCTAGCGAAAGCGCCTTCCAACGCACGCTCCCGTAAAGTTCATCGACCATCAGGCCGAAATGGGCCGTCCGGTCATTCCCGCTTCCGGCCGGAAGTCCCGTATCATAATCCGCTCCCAGCGAGACGCCCCATTTCCACTGGAAATCCTTCGCGGGGTCATACTGGGTTCCGGCCTGCACAAGCGCCAGCGCGCCGCTGCCCTCGGGCATCAGGCCCCACTGGCCGGCGGTCGACCAGAACGGCAGCCGGCCGCCCGTCGAAAGGGCGCCCAGCAGCAGCAGTGATAAAGCAAATTCATTCATACTGAGTCCGTATTGATTTGATGTCGGTCCTGGTGTCTGGATATAACTTTCACTCCTCCGTCTGTCAAACGCAAACGAAGCAGCCACAGTTCCGCAGGTTTTCAAGCTCCCGCTGACGGTCCTGCCTACATCCATAGGCGGTATCCGCGAACCGACCCTACAATTTGACAAAGATACAAAAAAGTCCGGACAAAATGCCCGGACCCGCAATTAAAATCAATCCTGAACCGCGACGGTTTTTACAGATCCCAGCGAAGTCCCAGCGTACCGCCGAAAAGGTCGGGCAGCAACTGCCCGCGGTCCGCGAACAGGCCGTAAGTTACAGTGAAATGCCTCAACGCGGAACCCGCAGCGACAAAGCGGGCAGCCCGCAGCGGAATCTCGCCCACAAAGGCAGCGGAAACCTGGTGCAGCGGGGTTTCCTTGACGGTGCCCCAGGGCTTGAGCCATTGGGATTCACCCTCGTAGGGCGAATAATACGTCCCGTAATTCTGACTATAGGTCAACATCAACTTATACGGCAAACACTTGAACGCCTTGCCGGAAATACTGAAATGATGCGCCTTGAAACGATTGCTCTCGATGCCCATCACGGTCTCCTTCCCCGTCCAGGTGCCGGCACGCGTACCCACCGGGAAGAACAGCGGGTTACCGACGCAGCGGCCGTAGTACGTCCAGCCGGATTTGTAGGCACTGTGGTTGAAATAATTGTCCACGCCCCCGAAAACACTATGCCAATAGTGATACTGGTCACTGGGATCCAGCGTCTTGCGTTCTTCTTCGGTCGTCGGCCGGTCGTGGTAGGTACCCGACTGCTTCATCGTGTAGTGATATTCATAGACGATATCCGACACCCAGCGGTCTTTGTTGTCCCAGCCAAACCAGAAAGTATGGGCGCCGTCGGGAAAATTCTGCAAGCCGGACATACCCGATCCGTCATCATAAGGGAAATCCCGCTGCAGGATGATCTTCCAGCCGTCTCCGCGCCAGTCAAAGCGGTACAATCCCCCGCCCCGCTGGTCGCCAATCACATTAAGCTGGTCATTTAAAGTGCCTTTGCTCGAAGCGGACCGTCCGGTAATCACGCGGAAATAATTGTCGAACGTGACAGGGATGGCCCCCTCACCCGGACTCATTCCGCCCCAGAGCGCGATATGGTCAAGTCCGAACTGGAAGTCCAGGCGCTTGGTGATCTTGAACAGGAAATAGATCTGGGTGCGATGGACCAGTGCCCCTTTCACATAGCGGTTGTCGAGCGTCTTGTAGTCACCGAATGCGCCGCGGATCCACATGATTTTCCGTGTCAGCGGCACCGGTACCGGATCCAGGGTGGCCAGATAGCCCGGCATCGTCCGGGCATTGCCGCTCCATGCGACATGACCGCCCGTGGCGGACATCGAACCCAGCGACCGCATCCCCGCACCCCAGAATTCCGTATCCACGTGCTTCATTCCCACGTCGAGACGCAGCGCCTTCCAGCGCGCACTCCCGTACAGTTCATCGACCATCGCACTGAAATCAGCGGTACGCGAATCCGCATTCCCCGCCAGGGAAAGCCCCCATTTCCATTGGAATTCCTTGGAAAGGTCATACTGCGTGCCGGCCTGCAGCAAAGCAAGGCCGCCGCTGCCTTCAGGCATCAGGCCGAACTGGTTGGACGTAGCCCAGAAAGGCAACTGGTTTCCCGACGAGAGGGCTCCCAGCAACAAGAGGGATAAAGCGAAATCGTGCAAGTATCTAACAGTCTAACAGGGTTAATTATGATCGGTATAGTGCTTCTCCGGCGCATCCAGCCAGCGTTGGAAACGCCGCCACCATACCGCGTCGGCCAGATGGGTCTTGGGGCTGAACTCGGCCACGCGGCGCACAAAACGGTTCTGGCGCTCCTCGGGTGCGCCGAACAGGCGGGCCGTTCCCCAAACCAGCACCACCGAGGCGATGACTACCAGGTACAGCTGCCACGCAAGCGAAGCATGCAAGAGGACCGACACAGCCCAGACGCCGACAATCAGGATATCGAGCAGGATCTCCGTCAGCGAGGTGATGGAGTGGCTCACGCCCAGACGGATGAAGAGGTGGTGCAGGTGATTCTTGTCGGGCATGAAAGGACTCTTCCCCTGCATAATGCGCCGTCCCATCACCCGCAGGGTATCGAACACCGGAACGCTCAGGATCGCCAGCGTCATGGCGATCAGGCTGATCTGCCGGGGTTCGGCAATGCGGGCGAAAGGCGAGTCGCTGCGCAGGACGCAGATGGTGAACCAGGCCATCAGGATACCCATCATCATCGTACCGGCATCGCCGATGAGCATGCGGCTCCGGCGGCCGAAGACATTATGTACCAGGAAAGGCAGCAGCGCCGTAGCCATGGCGAAGGCCAGGATGGCATTGGGCAGGTCGTCCATCAGACAGAACACGAAGCCGAACATCAGACAGTAAGTGATGCACAAGCCGCTGCTCAGGCCGTTGACCCCGTCGATCATGTTGACGGCATTGATGATGCCCACGCCGGCAAATACTGTCAGCGGAACGCCCAGCCACCAGGAGAAGGCGGTAATGTCCCACAGGCCATGGAAACTGTCCACACAACCGCCGCCGGCGTAAATCAGGCCCAGCAGCGTCAGGATCTCGATGACAATGCGGCTGCGCGGCGAAAGCCCGTTCACGTCATCGATCGCCCCGACATAGACCATGATCACCATCGCGCACAAGACCGGGCCCAGGACGGAAAGTGCAGGACCGGAAAAGAGGGATGAACAGGAGAAACCGGCCAGAACGCCGGTCACTACGCCGAAAAAGACGGCAATGCCGCCCAGGATCGGCACAGGCTCCTGCTGCAGCTTGCGGAAATCCGGATTGTCGACGATACCCTTATCCTTGGCTATCCTCAACACTTTGAAATAAATCCAGTTGACAGCCAGCAGCGCGCCGACAGCCGCCAGCACGACCGGAGTATAGAACGAAAGGATATCCTTGATCACAAACAAAGCCTTTTCTTTGCCTAGTTATTTTACAAAGATAAGGCTTTTTCTGAGACTTTACAAGGGTCGATGGACAAAAGCGTTATTTGCGGATGGGATACAAACGCAGAAGCAGGAGGATCAGCAGGGCGATGGCGGCCGGGAAGAGCGAGAAAAGCGACCAGATCATCTTCTGGACGGAAGGCTCATTGGTAATGGTTACCACCGTCTGTCCCGTGGCGGGATCGGTACCCGAAATAAAGCCGGCTATTCCAAGCAGCATCGCCACGAGGGCACCGGAAATGGCCGAGCCGAATTTCTGCGCCATCGTGCCGGAGGAAAAGATCAGGCCCGTCGAAGACGTACCGTTCTTTTCCGTAGCATAGTCGGCCACGTCGGCATACATCGACCACAGCAGCGGCGAATACAGGCCGATGCCGATGGAGGTGAGGATGACCATCCCCACCATCACCCAGATGTACTTCGGATCCATCGGAATAAAGAAGAACGCCACCGACGTCACCGCGCAGATGACGGCCGCCCAGGCAAAGGCCTTGCGCTTGGAGCCCACCCACTTGGTAAAGCGCGGCGAAAGCCCGCCGAAGATCATGCACGTCACTTCCCCGAACGTCATGAACACCGTATAGTTGATGATCAGGCCCGAGACCGTGACATCGCCGTGGAGGCAGTATTCCAGGAGGTATCCGGCCACGGCATAGCGGAAGCCATTGAAGAAATTGGTGCAGATGCCGATCAGCGTCAGGTAGATCCAGGGCTTGTTGCGGAACAGGTCGGCAAAAGGCTTGAAGGAAAACTTCTCCGCCCGGACCGGCTTGAGACGCTCTTTGGTCAGCAGACCGCAGGCCAGCGTGCCGACCGCCGCAAGGGCGCCCAGCACGACACCCAGGACCGCATACTGATGCTGTTCGCTGCCGCCTACCATTTTCTGCAGGTACGGGAAGGACAGCAAAGTGACAAAGCCCATCGCGTAAGCGCCGACCATCCGGTAAGAGGAGAACTGGTTCTTTTCGTTGTCGTCATCGGTCATCACCCCCAGCAGTGAGCCATAAGGCACATTGACAGCCGTATAAACCACCATCATCAGCAGATAAAGCGCGTAGGCATAGATCCGCTTCCCGACCGGACCGAGTTCCGGCGTATAAAGCAGCAGGGCGAAGACCAGCCCCAAGGGAATGGCGCCGAAAATAAGCCAGGGCCGGTAGGTTCCCCAGCGCGACTGGGTCCGGTCGGCGATGGCACCCATCAGCGGGTCGGTGATCACGTCGAACAGCCGCGCCACCAGCATCAGCGTAGCCGTATCGGCCACGGTCAGACCAAAGACATTCGTAAAAAACAGCGGGAATGCGATCGACATCACTTTCCAGGTGATGCCGCCGGCGGCGGCGTCTCCCAGGGCATAGCCTAATTTCTCAGATAATTTTGCCATAAACGAAAACGTTTTAACAGATGTCCTGCCGGCGCAAAAACCTACGCGCTTCGCGCTATCCCTCCCAAATGAGCCGACAGGACATCTGTTTATATCATTTATATCATTCAAACAATTTTAAAATCTCAAGACACATGCGCGTGTTGTGATACGGGCACTTCCAGAAGCCGGCCTTGGGATTGGCCAGGTCGGGGGTGCCGTCGGGCAGGATGGCCCAGTACCATTCCCCCCGTACATGGTCCACAAGATGGTCGCGGATATAGGCCCAGCAGGCAAAGGCGCGTTCCAGTGCATCGGCATCCGCGTGATACTTCCAAAGCCAGAGATTGCCGACGACCGTTTCGGCCTGCACCCACCACTGGCGGGATTCATCGACCGTGCCGTCGGGCTGGCGCTCATACAGCATCGATCCGTCGGGCAGGACGCCTTCGTTGCCGGCGCGGCCCAGGGCCAGTGCGAACGGCCGGACCCGGCTTACCACGTCGAAATCGCGCGTGGCGAAGGCACATTCCAGCAGCAGCCAGGAGGTCTCGATGTCGTGGCCGTAGGAAATGGCACCCGGCAAGACCGACCAGTCCCGCCGGAAATAGAGCTGCAAGTGCCAGTCCGAGCCCATCACCTTCTGGCAGATGAGGTCGAGCAGCTGCACCAGCGCGGTCTTGAGCCGGGCATCGGGCCAGACCCGATAGAGATTGGCATAGGCCTCCAGGATATGGAGATGCGAATTCATGGTCTTGTCGGCATTGATATCGTGAGCCGAGAGGGACATGTCTTCCAGGGGCGAGAAATCCCGGGAAAGCGCCTCGATGCAGCCGCCGCAGAGCCGGTCGGCGAAATGGGCCTCCACCGTTTCGAAAAGTGCGACGGCGGCCTGCAGCACCGCCTGGTCATGGCTCACCTTATACAATTCGCTGAGCCCGTAGATGGCAAAGCCCTGGGCATAGAGCTGCTTTTTGCTGTCGAGGGGGACGCCGTCGGCCGAAACGCTCCAGTACACACCGCCGTGATCCGGATCGCAGAAATACGTCAGGAACCAATCCTTGGCCGCCGCGGCGGCCTCCAGGTATTCCGCTTTCCGGAAAGCCCCGTAAGCGGCGGCAAAGGCCCAGATGATACGGGCATTGAGGATCACGCCCCGCGGCGCATCCGGTGAGATCCGGCCATCGGACGAAACTTCGCCGTAGAAGCCGCCACGGGGATCCCGCAATTTCAGCCACCAGTCCAGGATATTGTGTTCCAGGACCCCGGCCGTTTCCTTGAAGAAGATTTCAGATCGGTTATCCATCGCTTGTTTACAGATTCGGTTCATCCCAGACTTTCGTCTCCGTGCAGTTCACCAGCACGCCCAGACCGCCGCAGGCGATGCGGAATTCCCCCGCCTCGAGACGCCAGCGGCCGTCAGCGCCGACGAAAGCCAGCTCGCTGGCCGGCAGGTCAAACGAGATCGTCTTCGTCTCGCCCGGCGCCAGGGCGATCTTCTCAAAGCCGCGCAGGCGCTTGACATCGGGAATCAGCGATGCCACCAGGTCGGAGCTGTAGAGCAGCACGGCTTCCTTGCCGGCACGACTACCCGTATTTGTCACGTTTACAGAGACTTTCAATATATCGCCAGCCTTGAAGAATACCCGGTCGGAACCGGACATGCCTGCGTTCTCGACCTTCAGGTCGCTGTAGGCAAAGGTCGTGTAGCTCAGGCCGTGGCCGAAGGGCCACTGGACATCCATCACGGCGTCGTAATTGTACGATCCTTCCATCACCTCCCGGTGCTCGGAGACCTTGTAATCGTAGGTATGCAGGGCATTGATGTGTTTCGAATAAGTGAACGGCAGCCGGCCGGAGAAATTCTCGTCGCCGGCGAGCAGCGCCGCCAGGGCGTCGCCGCCGTAGTTCGACGGAAGCAGCACATCGACCACGGCCGTGGCCAGCGGCTCGATGTCCCCGATGATGCGGGGACGGCCCTCGTTGAGCACCAGGACAAGCGGTTTGCCCGTCGCGGCCAGGGCGCGGACCAGTTCCTTCTGGTTGGCCGACAGATTGAGGTCATCCATGTTGCCCGGCGTCTCGCAATAGGAGTTCTCGCCGACGCAGCAGACGATCACATCGGCGGCCCGTGCAGCGGCTGCGGCCTGCCGGATGCCGACAGCATGGTCGGTCTGCCAGGCATTCGGACTTTCATCGTAAATGACTCCCGGCACATACGTCACCCGGTTGAACCGTTGCTGCATCGCTTCCAGGATGGTATTGAACTGCTGCACGAACTCGTCGGCCGAACCCTGCCAGCGGTAGGACCAGCCACCGTTGAGCGCCCGCAGCGAGTTGGCGTTCGGGCCGGTGACCAGGATGCGTTCCGTTCCTTTGAGCGGCAGGAGGCCGCCCTCGTTCTTGAGCAGCACCTCCGACTCGACGGCGGCGGCATAGGACTCCTTCGCGAAGCGTTCGCAGCCGAAATCCGGATAGTCGTGCTCCCAGACGGGATTGTCGAACAAGCCCAGGCGGACTTTCAGCCGCAGGATGCGGCGGACAGCATCGTCGATGCGGGCCATCGGGATCTCCCCTTTTTCGGCCAGGTCCACGATGACATTGACGCATTCCGGATCATAGGGATCCATGATCATGTCGATCCCGGCATTGATGCCGAGGGCCACGGCTTCCCGCTTGTCAGCTGCCACATGGTCGCGGGTATAGAAATTGTCGATATCGGCCCAGTCGGTCACGAACACGCCGTCCCAGCCAAGTTGTTCCTTCACCCAGCCGGTGAGCAGCAGCGCATTGGCATGGGTCGGAATGCCGTTGATGGAAGCGGAGTTGACCATGGCGGTCAGGGCCCCGGCCTGGAAACATTCCTTGAAAGGACGGAAATACTTTTCACGCAGGTCGTTTTCCGCGATGTAAGCCGGCGTACGGTCTTTCCCGGAAAGCGGCACGCCATAACCCATATAGTGCTTGATGCTCACGGCCGCGTGTTCCAGGTCCACGTGATTGGGATCGACGCCCTGGATGGCTTCCGTCTCGATACGGGCCATTTCGGCCTGTACGTACGGATCTTCTCCATAGCTCTCCCAGATGCGGGGCCAGCGCGGGTCGCGGCCCAGGTCCATCACGGGCGAGAACACCCACGGCACCTGCGCGGCCCGGGTCTCATAAGCCATCGCCTCCCCCATCATCCGGGCATACTCCCGGTTGAAGCTGGCCGACAGGTTGATTTCCTGGGGATACAGGGAGCCGTCGGTCAGGTACGAAGCCCCGTGGATCATATCCAGGCCGTAGATGCACGGGATCCCCAGCACTTCCATCGATTTTTCCTGGATCTGGCGGACCATCGCGGCCGTCTGCCCGCGGGAATGGGCGGCGTCGTGCATCACGTTGAGGATCGAACCGACTTTGTACTGCCCGATGATCCTGTCCAGTTTGGCCGGATCGATGGCCTCGTGGGTATCATCTTCCAGGGTCAGGATGGTCAGCTGGACCATCTGGCCGGCCTTCTCCTTGAGGCTCATTCCTTTCAGTACTTTTTCCACTTTTGCTTCCACCGCCTTGTCCTTCGGGATGGCGGGCGTGACGGACGGCTTCGGCGTACAGGCGCTTACCGCCAGGAACAGAAGGACGGCAAGGGCCGTCTGCATGCATTTTTTCATATCAGTCTTGATTCACTTTATTCTTTTTGGAACGGTTCCGCCACAGGGCGGTCATCTCTTCCAGCGTGCGGCCCTTGGTTTCAGGGACGAGACGCCAGACGAACAGGGCCGCCACCAGGCAGATCACGCCGTAGAGCGCATAGGCGAAGAAATGGCCGAAACGCTCGCCCATGGCTCCCAGCTGCATGTTGTACATCGGCACGAAAGTGCTGGATACAATGAAGTTGAAGATCCATTGGAACGCGACGGCCCAGGCCGTGGCCTGGCTGCGGATGGTATTGGGGAAGATCTCGGCGATATACACCCAGCAGACCGGTCCCCAACTGAACATGAAGCAGGCGCTGTACACCATGATGCTGATCACGGGAACGAGCGCGGGCAGCGTGGCCACATTCGAGAGGGCAACTCCCAGCGCGCCGATGGCCATACCGATCGATCCGCTGATCAGCAGCGGTTTACGCCCCAGTTTCTCAACCGTAAATACGGCCAGCAGCGTAAAGCTGATGTTGATGATGCCCATAATGACGGTAAAGAGCATGTTGTTGCTCACACCCATCGACTCGAAGATACGCGGGGCGAAATACAGCACCGCATTGATGCCGATCACCTGCTGGAAGACCGACAGCATGCAGCCGATGAAGATGACCATGAAGCCGTATGCGAAGAGTCTCTCCCGTTTTTCGACGACGGTTTCCTTGATCTCGAAAAGGATCTTGCGGGCTTTTTCCTCCCCGTTGATGCGGGAAAGGATGCGGAAGGCCTCGTTGTCGAGCCCGCGCATCACCAGGTGACGCGGCGACTCGGGAACGAGCAGGATGAGCAGGGTGAAGAGACCGGCCGGGAAAGCTTCGGAAACGAACATCCGGCGCCAGCCGACGCTGTTGGTCCATTCCACGACCTGGGGGTCGCCCTTGTGCGACTGGATGATCAGGAAATTGACGAAATAAACCACCAGCTGGCCGAAGATGATGGCGAACTGGTTCCAGGAAACCAGCTTGCCGCGCCGGTCGGCCGGTGCGACCTCGGCGATGTACATCGGGCAGATGGCCGATGCCAGGCCCACGCCGATGCCGCCCAGGATGCGGTAGAGGATGAAGGCTGCCAGGACGCCCCGGCTGGCCGTGCCGTAGGGGAAGAAGAGGAATTCCGGCCGGTAAGAGCCCAGGGCGCTCAGGAAAAAGAGGATGCCGGCCACCAGCAGCGACTTGCGCCGCCCCATCCGGGAGGTCAGCAGGCCCGAAAGCAGGGCGCCGGCCACGCAGCCGATCAGGGCGCTCGAAGTCGTAAAACCGTGCAGGCCGTCGGTGTAGGTGAAATCGCCTGCCCCCTGGAAGAAAGCCTGGAGACCTTTTTCCGCACCGGAAATCACGGCCGTATCATAGCCGAAGAGCAGTCCGCCGAGCACCGCCACCAGGACGATGCTCAACAGATAGGCGGAACTGCCTTGTTGTTGTCTGTCTGCCATACCGGACTATTTGCAATAAAGCGCCACGAGGGTCTCATAGAGTTCCTGCTTGCCCGAGGTCCGCTTCGGCTCGCCGTGGGTCCTGGCATAGGCCACGAGGTCTTCCAGCGTCATCCTTCCCTCTTCGAAATCCTTGCCGGCGCCGCTGTCGAACGAAGCGTAACGCGCCTTGACCATCGCCGGGATCGGGGACGTCTCGCAGAGGGCGGCCGCATTGAGCAGGGCCCGCGCCATCGCATCCATCGCGCTGATGTGGGCAATGAAGATGTCTTCCGGATCGGTGGAGTTCCGGCGGAGCTTGGCATCGAAATTCGAGCCGCCCGGGGCCAGGCCGCCGTTGCGGATGACCTGCAGCATCGCCAGGGTCAGTTCGTAGTTGTCGATCGGGAACTGGTCGGTATCCCAGCCGTTCTGGGCGTCGCCGCGGTTGGCGTCGATGCTGCCCAGCAGGCCGGCATCGACCGCCGTGGCCAGTTCGTGTTCGAAGGTATGGCCGGCCAGCGTAGCGTGGTTGACCTCGATGTTCACCTTGAAGTCTTCGTCCAGGCCGTAGCGGCGCAGGAAACCGATGACCGTCTCCGTATCCTGGTCATACTGATGCTTGGTGGGTTCCATCGGCTTGGGCTCGATGAGGAAGGTCCCCTTGAAGCCGTGGGCGCGTCCGTAGTCGCGGGCCGCGGCGAGCATCTTGCCCAGATGCAGCTTCTCGCGGTGCATCTGCGTATTGAGCAGGCTCATATAGCCTTCCCGGCCGCCCCAGAAGACATAGTTCTCGCCGCCCAGCTTGATGGTGGCGTCAATGGCCGTCTTGATCTGCACGGCCGCGCGGGCCACGACATCGAAATCGGGATTCGTGGCCGCGCCGTTCATGTAGCGCTCGTGTCCGAACACGTTGGCCGTACCCCAGAGGTTGCGGATGCCGGTCTCTTTCATCTTGACCAGCAGATAATCCGTAATCTGCTGCATCCGCTGCTCATATTCTTCGATCGTGGCGCCCTCTTCGATGAGGTCCACATCGTGGAAGCAGAAAAATTCGATGCCCAGTTTCTGCATGATCTCGAAACCGGCATCCGCCTTGGCCTTGGCCCGTTCCAGGGGCGTAGCGGGCTCGTCCCAGGCGTAGTGCCGCGTCTGGCCGCCGAACTGGTCGCCGGAAGCCTGGCCCAGCGTGTGCCACCAGGCCATGGCGAAACGCAGCCAGTCCTTCATCTTCTTGCCCAGGACCAGGCGGTCGGGCTCATAATAATGGAATGCCAGGGGATTCTTGCTTTCGGGTCCCTCGAAGGGGATTTTCCCGATGGTAGGGAAATACGCTTGTGCCATAGTTTATCGATTTAAATATGATTTCCATCGTAGATAGGCGTCCCGGTATTCGGCCCGCTGCTGCGGAACGGTCGTTCCCAGGCAGCGCAGCGTGGCAAAAGCCTCCGCCGGATTGCGGTAGATGCCGGCGCCGATGCCTGCACCGCGTGCCGCCCCCACGGAACCGTCCGTGTCGAAGAGCTCGATCTGCGCGCCGGAAGTTCCGGCAAGGGCTTCCCGGAATACGGGCGAAAGGAAGAGATTGGCCCGTCCGGCGTGAATCCGGTCCACCTGCAAGCCCATCTGCTGCATGATTTCAATCCCGTAGCAGAAGGAGAACACGATTCCCTCCTGGGCGGCCCGCAGCAGATGCGCCCGGCCGTGCCGGTTGAAGTTCATGCCGTGGAGACTGCATCCCGCATCGCGGTTTTCCAGGATCCGCTCCGCGCCGTTGCCGAAGGGCAGGATGGACAGGCCGTCGCAGCCGACAGGTGCCGATGCGGCGAGCGCGTTCATGGCCTCGTAGGAGAGCTCCGGCACCACATTGCGCCGCATCCAGGCATTGAGGATGCCGGTTCCGTTGATGCAAAGCAGGACACCCAGCCGGGGATCCGCAGCCGTATGATTGACATGGGCAAAGGGGTTCACCCGGGAAAGCGGGTCACAGGCCACGCGGTCGATCACGCCGTAAACGACGCCGGAAGTGCCGCCGGTCGCGGCGATCTGGCCAGGTTCGAGCACACCCAGGCTCAACGCATTGTTGGGCTGGTCGCCGGCCCGGTAGCAGACGGGGGTTCCCGCCTGCAGGCCCAGCTCCGCAGCCGCGGAGCGCGTCAGTTCCCCCTGCGGTCCGAAGGTGGGTACGCGGGGCGCGAGAAGGGATTCGTCAAAGCCATAAAAATCCAGCAGCCGGTGCGAGGGCCGGTTCGCAACGAAATCCCAGAAGATACCCTCGGACAAACCGCTGACCGTGGTAGCCGCTTCGCCGGTAAGACGCAGTGCGATATAGTCGCCCGGGAGCAGGATTTTCCAGATCTTTTCAAAGAGGTCCGTTTCGTTCTCCTTGACCCAGGCCAGTTTGGCCGCCGTAAAATTGCCCGGCGAATTGAGCAGATGCTCCAGGCACCACGCGTGTCCCAGCGCATCGAAAGCCCGCTGGCCATAGGGAACGGCGCGGGAATCGCACCAGATGATGGCCGGGCGCAGGACCTTTCCGTCCCGGTCGATACACACCAGCCCGTGCATCTGGTAAGAGAGGCCGATGGCTTTCACATCGGAAGGGATGCAGCCCGAGCGGGCCATCACCGCCGCCGTCGCCGCCTTGAGATATTGCCACCAGGACTGCGGGTCCTGTTCGGCCCAGCCGGATTGCTGCGAGAGGATGGGCGCTTCTTCCGCCGGAGCAAAGGCGGATGCAACACAGTCCCCGGTGGCCACATCGACCAGCGAGGCTTTTACGGAAGAACTACCGATATCGTAACCGAGCAGATACATGGGCTTATTGTGTCAATCGTAAAGTCAGGATTTCATCCGGCAGGCCGGGAGACGACAGGCGGACCCGGGCGTCCCCCGCCCCGCCGGCACTCTGGATCAGGATCTGGGCCAGTCCGTTGAAGGTATCGATGGTAAACAGGTCCTCCTCCGGACCGGAAGGCCGTTCTTTCGCCCGGAAGGCCGGGTCACCGTTGCCGGCGCCCAGAATCCGGACCGGTCCCTCCACGCGGACCGTCACGGGTATGCAGGCGGTCGGGACAAAATGACCGGCGGCATCCCGGACGGCACAATCGATGACGGCCAGGTCTCGCCCGTCGGCAGCGATAGCCGGGCGGTCGGGCGCGGCCGCCAGCCGCGCCGGGGCCCCGGCCGTAAAGACCGTCTGCGTCAACTGTTTCTTTCCGTTTTTATAGCCCACGGCCCGGATACTGCCCGGCCGGTAGACGGCCTCCCATTCGAGATGGCCGCCGCGGGGCATTTTCTTGCGGCCGTGATTGCGGCCGTTGACGCTCAGGGACACTTCGTCGCAGTTGCTGTACACCCAGACAGATACTTTCTCTCCTTCGTGTCCCGCCAGGTTCCAGTGCGGCAGGATATGCAGGACCGGCTCGTCCGTCCACCAGGCCTTCAGGTAATACGCCTCGTCTTTGGGGAAGCCGCAATAGTCCAGGATGCCGAACTCCGAACCGGTCGCCGGATATTGCAACGGGTTGGGTTCGCCGCGGTAGTCGAAGCCGGTCCAGTAGAACAGGCCGGCCAGCCAGGGTCGGGCCGCATAGAACTGCCAGCCCCTTTCGATGCAGTTATAGAGACTGTCCGGTCCCTGGGGGCTGCGGTTGAGCGCCGCCATCCGGCCGGAAGCAATATCATCGTAGTAAACCCCGCGCGTGCCGCAGCCGGA
>CADAOB010000028.1 GCA_902789445.1 uncultured Bacteroidia bacterium
GTCTGCAGCCGGATGTCACGCGGGCTCCTGGTGATGCGCTGGCCCTGACGGGCGGCCGCCACTCAGTCCCAGGACGGCGATGACGCCCATGAAGGCGACGTCTTCCGGTATCTTTGTGAAAATCAGGGAAAGGAACAGTGCGAGGACCACGGCGATCGTAACCCAGGCAGCCAGGCTCAATCCCAGAAAAATGGTACTGTACATAAGCGTTTAGTTTTCTGCGCAGAGCCGGTTGATGAAATTGAAGATGGCCATTGTACGCTTCCGCAGGAGCGGGTAGTCGATGATGGCCGGGGTGTCGGTCTTTTTGTAGGTGTGCTCGTGGAAGGCGGAGGTGAAGAGGATGGCCGGAATGCCGGCCCGGGCGAAGGGATACTGGTCCGAAGTCTCTTCCATCATCTTGTAGAAGGTCCGGCTGCCATAGAAAGTCAGGTCCAGGTCGAGTTTGTAGAACGCGCGGGCGCAGATGTAGCTCAGGTAGCCCTGGTAGGAGGGCGGCAGCGTGTTCTCTCCGATGGCGAAAAGGTACTCCCGGTTGCGGCGGGGCGGAACCAGGTCGGTGCCCAGCATGTCGAGGTTGACCATGGCCGTGATCCGGCCGTGGGGGATGGACAGGTGCTTCACGAAATGGCGGCTCCCGGCCATGTTGAGCTCTTTGCCGTCGAAGGCCACGAAAAGCAGGTTTTTCCGCGGGCCTTTCCCGTCGGCCTTCATCGCCGTGAACATCCGGGCCAGCGAGAGGAGGGCGGTCACGCCGGAAGCGTTGTCGTCGGCGCCCGGGTAGATGGTGTGGCCGAGCCGGCCGAGGTGGTCGTAGTGTGCCCCGATGACGATGTATTCGTCGGTCTGGACGGAAGCCGGCAGCAGGCCGACGACATTGCGCAGAATGAGTGAATCCTGGTACTTGAAACTCTGGGTGTAGGTCCAGTTCCAGGGCTTCAGCCCGATGCTGCGGAACTCTCCCGCGAGGAAAAGTTCGGCCAGCGTCTTGCCGGTCGTGCCGGAGGCGCGCCCTTCCATCCGCTCGTCAGCCAGGATGCCGAGCGTTTTCCGCATATCTTGTTCGCTGACCAGATTCTCGTATCTCCTGAGGCTCTGCGCCCGGGCGGGAAGCCCGGAAAGCGCAAATAACGGCAGGATCGTCGCCAGATAGAGCAGAATGGCACAAATTTTCCTCATTCCATTTCAAATGATTTGCAAAAATAGTATTTTTGCGAAGATGTTCAAAAAGGGCTTCATTTTGTTGTGGCTGCTGGTCGTCTCCTGCGGGACGGCCTTTGCCCAGTATGACCTGGACCATTTTTATTACAACGGGCGCCAGGCGCTCATCGACGGGAAATACCGGCAGGCCATCGAGAGCTTCAATGTCCTCTCCCAGCTCGACAGCACCGTGTACGAAGCCTATTTCTTCCGGGGCATCGCCAAATACAACCTGGGCGACCTGGCCGGCGCCCAGCGCGACTTCGACCGGACGCTCCATTTCAATCCCATCTATACGCCGGCCTATCACTATCGCGCCATCACGCTGAGCCGCATCGGAAAATACGACCAGGCGCTCAAGGACCTGGAGGAGGCCGTTGACCTGCGGCCGAGCTACACCGGCCTGTACTTCAGCCGCGGCGTGACGTATTTCCTCTCGCAGCAGTTCGAGAAGGCCATCCAGGACTTCAACATCTTCATCCGGAAGATGCCCCGCGAGAGCGACGCCTACCTGAACCGGGGCGCCTGCTATCTTTATCTGAAAGATACGACCCGGGCCCTGGACGATTACAACAAGGCCATCTCGCTGAGCCGATTCGATCCGGAAGGATATGTCCGCCGTTCCCGCGTCTATGCGATGCAGGGAAAGGCCGACGAAGCCATCAGCGACCTGGACGTGGCCATCCGGCTCGATACGACCAATACCTACGCCTTCTTCAACCGGGCCATCCTCAAGTATGAGAAGAAAGATATCAGCGGCGCCCTGACCGACTTGAACCGGGTCCTCGACGAGGAGCCGGGCAATGCCCTGACGCTCTACAACCGCGCGCTCATCTACGCCCAGATCGGCGACTTCCGTGCTGCCCTGGACGATTACGACCGCGTGCTCAACATCAATCCGAACAACGTGCTGGCCTATTTCAACCGGGCTGCCGTCTTCATGGAACTGGGACGCTTCCGCGAGGCGATGGACGACTATTCACAGGCCATCAACCTGTATCCCGATTTCGCCAAGGCCTATATGAACCGGGCTTACGCCAAGAGCCAGCTGGGCCAGTTCACCTCGTCGAAGCAGGACTATGACATCGCCCAGCGGAAGGTGCGCGAATACCAGGCGCTGACCGCTGACTCGACAGGCCGCGCCGCCTTCGCCGACACGACCCGCAAATATGACCGCCTGCTCGCCCTCGACGCCGAGTTCGCCAAAAAGGACTTTGACAATGAGCTGCTGCAGTACCGCGACGTGGACATCCGGCTCAAGCCGCTCTACAAAGTGCAGCCCGCCGACAGCGTGCAGGGATTCTCTTCGATCGCCCGCAAGTTCGACGACGCCGTCCTCGACGCGTTCATCGCCCAGAGCCCGCTCGCGGTGAGGTTCGCTTCCGCAGGCCGGGAAACCCCGCGCAATGCCGCCAGGACCCGGGAGGACGTGGACCGGGCCGTCCGGGCCAACCGCAGCAGCGACAATCTCTTCGCCAAGGCGCTGGTCGAGGCGGAGAACAAGCAGTTCAACACGGCGCTGGTCTGTTACGACGAGGCGATCGGCAAGTCGCCCGAAACCTTCTTCTACTACATCAACCGCGGCGCGCTGCAGGCCGAGATGATCGACTTCATCGCCTCGATGGAGAATAACGTGCAGGTGCTCACGCTGGACAACGACCGGACCGTCCGCACCCGCGTCCAGGACCAGGTGACCCGCAACTACGACTATACTTCCGCCATCCACGACATGACGCGGGCGGCCGAACTCAATCCCGGCTTCCCCTATACATATTACAACCTGGGCAACCTCTACTGCCTGTCGAACGACCTGCCGGAGGCCATCGTGCAGTACAGCCGGGCCATCGACATCTATCCGTACATCGGCGAGGCGTTCTACAACCGGGGACTTGTCCTGATTTACCTGAAAGACAAGGAAAAAGGCTGCATCGACCTGAGTACGGCCGGTGAACTGGGCATCCAGGACGCCTACAGCGTCATCAAAAAGTATTGTAAAACCGAAGAAGACTTATAAAACAACTCTACTGCTATGTGGCTCTGGGCTGCGGTCGGATCCGCGATTCTGCTGGGTATCTACGATGTATTCAAGAAACAGGCATCGACCCGTAACGACGTCCTTCACATCCTTCTCTATGCGACGGCCCTTTCGACGGTGCTCCTGTCGCCCTTCATCCTGACTTCCGTCTTCGGCTGGCACTGGCTGGACGGGACGGTCTTCGTCTCCGGCCCGGGATCGCTCCGCGACCACCTGCTGGTGCTGCTCAAGTCGGTCATCGTGGCCATTTCGTGGACGACGGGCCTGATGGGACTCAAGAACCTGCCCATCACGACGGCGGGAACCATCAAGACCTCCCGGCCGGTGTTCGTGCTGCTGGGCTCCATCCTGATCTTCGGGGAGCGGCTCAATGCCTGGCAGTGGGTGGCCATCATCCTGGCGCTTTTCGCGCTCTGGCTGCTCGGTCGCACCAGCAAGAAGGAAGGCGTGGACTTTGCCCGCAACAAATGGATCTTCTGCATGTGGATCGCCGTCATCACGGGTGTCATCAGCGCCTTGCTGGACAAGCACCTGATGGGCTCGATGGAGCCGATGTTCGTGCAGGGATGGTGCAATTTCTACATCACGATCCTCATGGCAATCATCGTGCTGTTCGGGCGCTTTGCCAAGCGGCCCTATTACAAGCCTTACAAGCACGACTGGGCCATCTGGATCATCGCCCTGTTCATCACGGCGTCCGATTTCCTGTATTTCCTCTCGCTGAGCGGGGAGGGGTCGATGCTGTCGGTGGTCTCGATGCTGCGCCGCAGTTCGGTGATCATCACCTTCCTCTGCGGAGCCATCGTCTTCAAGGAGAAGAACCTGCGCCAGAAAGGCCTTGCCCTGCTGATCCTGCTGGTCAGCATGGCGATCCTGGTCTTTGCCAGCTAGTTAGTTTTTCGGGGCTCCGGCCCGCTTTTCGAATGCCGCGGCAATGCGCTGCGCGGTCCCTTCGTCAGCCGCGAACTTGACGGCGACGGCCAGCAGGATGGCCGCCACCAGGGGGAATACCGAACCGATGGAAAGGGTATAGACCGACGACATCTTCAGTCCGGTCTGGAGTTTCGTGGTGAAGAAATCGACGATGACCCAGATTTGGAACCCCAGCAGCACGATGGCGTTGACGATGGCCAGGAATACCTGGTAGAAGGGCTTTTTCGCCGAGAGCAGTGTCACGTCGGAGATGATGAAGCTCATGACGATGAATACGATATAGATGAGCCGGTCCTTGAAGGCGACGGCATAGCGTACGCCGGTTTCGGGATTGACGGCATGGCATACGTCCAGTCCCAGCAGGACGATGACCAGCAGTGCTGCGGCTGCAATCAGCCAGTTGTGAGGTTTTTTCCACATAGTGTGGCAAAGTTAGCAATTCTAATTAACTTTGTACAAATTCGTCTGTCATGAAACGCTTCCGTCTTCCGCTGCCGCTTCTTGTTCTCCTCTTATCCTGTCCGCTGCTGCTGCCTGCGCAGGCCCGCTATGCCAATCCCGTGCTGCACGCGGATTACAGCGACCCGGATGTCTGCCGGGTGGGGGAGGACTACTATATGACGGCCTCTTCGTTCAACTGTTTTCCGGGACTGCCGATCCTGCATTCCCGCGATCTGGTCCACTGGGAGCTGGCCGGTGCGGCGCTGAGCGATTATCCGGGGCCCGATTGGTACGGGCCGGATGCGGATTTCCATGGCCGCGTGCAGCATGGAAACGGCGTCTGGGCGCCGGCTATCCGCTATCATGACGGCTGGTTCTATATTTTCTGCGGCGATCCGGACCGGGGGATTTTCATGGTCCGGACCCAGGATCCGCGCGGGCGCTGGGAAGATCCGGTCTGGGTGGTGAAGGCCAAGGGTTTCATCGATCCCTGTCCGCTCTGGGACGAGGACGGCCGGGCCTGGCTTTCGCATGCGGCCGCCGGGTCGCGGGCCGGGCTCAAGAGCGTGGTGTTCGTGGCTCCGATGTCGCCCGACGGAACGCGGCTGCTGGGGCCTTCCCGGATCGTGTACGACGGGCACAAGACGCAGCCGACCATCGAAGGGACCAAATTCTACAAGCGGGACGGGCGCTACTACATTTTTGCGCCGGCGGGCGGCGTCAAGACCGGCTGGCAGACGGTGCTTCGCGCTGAAAGTCCGTACGGTCCTTACGAAGAACGAATCGTGATGGCTTCGGCGGAGGGTACCATCAACGGGCCGCACCAGGGCGGCTGGGTGGAGACCGCGCAGGGGGAACACTGGTTCCTGCATTTCCAGGACAAAGGCGCATACGGGCGCATCGTGCATCTGCAGCCGATGACGTGGCGCAGCGACGGCTGGCCGCTGATCGGCGAAGACCCGGACGGCGACGGCATCGGGCAGCCGGTCGCCTCGTACCGGATGCCTGGCGTGGCGATGGCGGCAGGTTCTTTCGATGCCGAGCGCCCTCGCTGGCGTCGAAAAGGTTCTGCCGCGCGTCGGAATCAGGATGCATCGACAGCGACCGGACCGTATGGCCTGCCACTGGAATGGCAGTTTCCGGCGGTGCCTTCGCCGTATTGGCATCACCTGCTGCCCGACGGCACAATCCGCCTGTATTCCGTCGAACAGCCTTACGGGACGGACTGGCGGCAGATGCCGAACCTCCTGCTGCGGAAATTTCCGGCTGAAAACTTCACCGTGGTCGCCAGGCTCCAGTTCCATCCCCATCCGGCTATGCAGGAAACCGCCGGTTTCCTGGTTACGGGCGACGACCTGGCCGGATACCAGCTTGTGGCGGAAGCGGATGGCGTCCGGCTCGGGCATTTCACCAGCCGGCCGGTCGGGAAATCGGCGGACGGCGGTCCCGTGATCGAAGAAGAGATCGATGAGAACGTGGCGTTCTTCCCCTACGACAGTTCCCGCGAAGTCTCGCTGTGGGTGAAACTCGAAGTCCGCGCCAAGCCCACCGGGACGCCGGTCCCGGAGGCGATTTGCCGCTTCGGCTACAGCACGGACGGCCGGACGTTCACCCGGCCCGCTTTTGACTTCAAGGCCTGTCCGGAGCAGTGGATCGGCGCCAAATTCGGTTTCTTCTGCAACCGGCCCGTCCGGAAAAACGATGGCGGCTGGCTCGACGTCAGCGAGCTCCGGATTCAATAATACTCGGCGTTGTAGCGGGTCAGGATGTCCATGTGCATATAGTTGTCCTTCCTGGCGGGCAACTTCCGGAAGAGGATGAACTCCGTCAGGGCCTCGATGGCCAGGCGCACCTGCTCGTCCGGCCGCTGGGCGATCAGGGACGTGACAATCCCGCGCTGGAGCGCTTCCATATTGGCTTTCAGGTTGTCGAAGCCGACGACCCGGCGCTTCGGGTCGGGGTGGCTTTCCAGCCAGGGGACGATGAGATGGATGCGGGAGTTGAACATCACGATGTGCCGGACCTGGGGATGGTCTTCGAACCAGGCGGATAACGTCCCTTCAATCTTGTCCGGCTCGTTCGGGTCGATGAAGACATTCGACAGGACGCAGTCCGGGCTGTGTTCCAGCATGTAGTCCATGAAGCCGGCCCGTCGGTTGATCGTCGGGTCGGACTGCTGGTAGCGGTCGCGCCGAATGCGGACGATCAGGACGTTCTGTACCGGCTGGCCGCCAGTCAGCAGGTCGCCGCACAGATAGCCGCTTTTATAGAGCGGCATGCCGAAATAAGCCAGGCAACCGTCCGTTTCGGGTTTGGAATCGATGAAAACATAGGGGATGTCCCGCTTGTGGAGCTCTTGTGTGAGGCCTTCCGTCGCTTCCTGGAACATGGGCGCGATGACGACGCCGGAAGGATTTGCGTCCAGCAATTTCGCGCAGGTGGTCCTGAACGAGTCGAGGTCGTACTGGTCGTACTCGAAATGCAGGGTGTCCACGCCGATGGCCCCGATGGATTCGGCCGACTTGTCGATGCCGGAGGCGGCCAGTTCCCAGAACGAATCCGGTTCGTGCTTGGGGATGAGGACGGCGATCAGCGGCTTTTCCTTTTTGGCCAGGAGCGAGGCATAGACATTGGGCTCATAGCCCAGCTCCTGGATGGCGGCCATTACTTTCTCTTTGCTCTTGCGGGAGACACCGCCGCGATCGTGCAGGACCCGGTCGACCGTGCCTTTGGAGAGGCCGGTCCTGCGGGCGATGTCGTGTATGGTGATTTGTCCGTTTTGTACCATGTTACTCAATTTCGACTGCAATGCTAATCAAAAAAAATCAGATCCGCAAATTTTTCGTTACCGATAACGAGCGACTGAAACTTTATAAACATAATTTGTTGAAAATTATTTCCGTTACCGTGCACGATGATTAAATATTTTTTTTTTTTTTTTATTCCGATACCCACACCTATTACAAAAAAAGATGAGAAGATTTGCCGCCATCCTGTCCCTGATCGCCCTCTCGCTGGCCTGTACGCCCGATTCGGGGGAAGATGCGTTCCTGGATGGCGTGCCCCGACATGGCCACCGGCGCGGTTGAGCCGACCGAAGACAACCTGAAGTCCTGGGCCGCTTCCGGCGTAACGGCCGTCGGCATGGGCTCCAAGCTTTTCCCGAAAGATAAATTGGCCGCCGGCGACTGGGCCGGCATCGCCGCCTTGTGCGCGGATTGCCTCAAATGGTTCCGGCGGTAAAGCGTTTGCGGAATTCGTTCCGGTAGGCTTCTCCCAGCGGGAGGGTGGTCCCGTCTTCCAGGGTCACGGCATTGCGCCGGGCTTCCCGGATGCGGGCGAGTGGAACGATAAACGATTTATGGATGCGGAGGAATTTGTCAGCGGACAGTTCCTCCGCAATGTTTTTCATCCGGTAGAGCACGACCAGCGGCGCAGTTTCTCCTTCGAGGTGAATCTTGAGATATTCGCCCATGCCTTCGATGTAGCGGATGCGGGCCGTGTCCAACTGCAGGCTCCGGTGGGCCGTGTTCAGGCGAAGGATCCCGTCGCTTGCCGGTTGCGCGGCCCGACGAAGGGCGAGCCGCTCTTCCACTTTTTTGATGGCCTGCTGGAATTCCTTGAGGCTGAATGGCTTGAGTAGATAGTCCACAGCATCCACGCGGAAGGCGTCCACGGCGAATTCCGAATAGGCTGTCGTGAAGATGACCAGCGGAGCCTCATCCAGCGATTTGACGAAATCCATCCCGCTCAGGTCCGGCATGTTGATGTCGATCAGCATGGCGTCGGCCTGCTCCAGCCAGGGACGCGCCCGCTCTGCACTTTCGCAGGCGGCCAGCAGGCTGAGGCCGGGGGTCTTTTCGATATAGACTTCCAGCAGCCGGAGCGCGAGCGGCTCGTCATCGATGGCCAGGACCTTGATCATACGCTTTCGACCGACAAGACCGGTTTCTGTGGAATGTCGAGCATGACCCCGTAGAGGCCGGCCTGCTCGTCGATACGCAGTTGGTAGTCGCTTCCGTAGAGCAGGGAGAGCCGCTTGCGGATATTCTCCATGCCCAGCCCGTGCTGCGTGTCATCCCGGCCGGGATGGCGGGTGTTGGTGCATTGGAAGGTCACGCGGCTGCCGTCCAGGAAGACGGCCAGTTTGATAAAGGATTCTTCGGTATAGCTGATACCGTGCTTGAAGGCATTCTCGGCAAAGGAAGCCATCAGCAGCGGCGGGACGACGGCATCGCCGCATTCCTTCGGAAAATCAGCTTCGATGACGATGTCCTGCGGATAGCGCAGCCGCATCAGGGAAAGATAATGCTGCAGGTAGTCCAGTTCGCGGGAGAGGGGAATGGTCGGCTCGCTGCCTTCATAGAGCACGATCCGCATCAGTTTGGAAAACTCGCCGACGGCTTCGGCCGCTTTGTCCGGATCGGTCAGGATGAGCGACTGGATGTTGTTGAGCGTGTTCATGAAGAAGTGCGGGTTGATCTGGTAGCGGAGCGATTCCAGCTGCCGGCTCAGGCTCTCGGCCTTGAGTTCCTGCATCTTCCGCTCATTGCGCTTGACTTGCCGGATGGCCAGTAGTCCCTGGCTGCCGGCGATGATCAGGATACCCATGAACAACTCCTGCCATTCCGGACGGATGGGTCGGGGCGCATTTTCCGGCTCCTCTTCCGGCGGCGGCGCGGGCGCCCACTGCGGGGGCTCCTGCCCTTGCGGTATGCGCGGGGGGACGGGCCGCTCCTTCAGGAAAAAACACCAGCAGGCGAAAAGGCCCAGGAGCAGGAGGGTCGCGCCCAGATACGGCCAGCGTTTTCCGCGGAGCCAGGGTGCCAGCACGAACTGGTGGACCAGGAACAGGACCACGAAGGGCAGGATCTGAAGCAGGACCGAGTCGCTCATCGGCATCATTTTTCACAAAAGTACGGATTATTTTCCAAGTACATTTCGGGTTCGTTGAAGAAAAGCAAGGGTTTGTTGAAACATTTCCCGGCTGGCTGAATTCTTGAAACAATCCAGCTTTGTATTACGCCACTAAACAGTACGAGATATGAAAAAGTATTTATTCCTTTTTATTGCCGGCGCCTTTCTGAGCGCCGCCTGCATCGATCTGGACGGGGATGAGATCCTGCCTGTCGATGAATCGACCGTCGGCGGGATCGTCGTGACAAGCGTCGATGAATCAAGCTTCGAATCGAGCGTCGTTGCGGCAGCGACGGCGGCTTCGACTTCCTACAATTTCGGTGACAGCGACACGTCGGATGACAATATCGCCGCAACGACTTTCGACCGCGTGATCAGCATCGTTTTCGGCGGAAACCAGGCGACGGTTACCGGCGATGCGAATGGCATCGTAACGGTCAACGGCAACCATGTCACGGTCAATAACACGACTTCGGAAGCGATCGTTTACGACCTGAGCGGAACCTCCACGGACGGCTTTTTCAAGCTCTACAGTTCCAAGAAACAGGCGATCCGCCTCAGCGGCCTGGGCCTGGCCAACCCGTCCGGCGCAGCCATCAACAACCAGAGCAAGAAACGGACGTTCGTCATCGTCGAGGGCTCCAATGTCCTTGCGGACGGCTCCTCCTATACGGCCACGCCGGATGAAGAGGATGAAAAGGCCGCTTTCTTCAGCGAAGGCCAGCTCATCTTCTGCGGCAGCGGCGCCCTGCTTGTCAAAGCGCAGGGCAAGGCCGGCATCACCAGCGACGACTATGTCCGTTTCATGGCCAGCCCGACGGTGAAAGTCACCACCAGCGCCGGACACGCCGTCCGCGGCAAGGACGCCATCATCGTGTCGGACGGTGCGATTACCGCCGCCACTTCCGCCAACATGAAGAAGGGATTCAGTTCGGATTCGCTGGTCCGCTTCGAAGGCGGCAAGACTGTGATCAGCGTCTCCGGATCGGCGGCTTACGACCAGGAAGACGGTGAATATACCGGATCGGCCGGTATCAAGGCCGACAAACTCTTCGAAATGATTGCCGGCAGCCTGGCCGTCACCAATTCCGGCACGGGCGGCAAAGGCATCAGCGGCGACGGCCCCGGCTATTTCAAGGGCGGCACGGTCAGCGTCGTGACGACCGGCTCCAATTACGGCAGCAGCGCCAGCTCCGGCTTCGGCCCGGGCGGACGCCCCGGCAGCGGCTCTTCTTCCAGCGACAATTCGGTTGCCGCCAAGGGCATCAAGTTCGACGGGAATCTCTATTTCACGGGCGGTTCGGTCAGCGTGAGCTGCAAATCGCACGAAGGCATCGAGTCGAAGGGAACCATCGACATCAGCGGCGGCATCGTGTTCAGCAATTCCAGCGACGACGCCATCAATGCGGCCAGCCATCTGACCATTACCGGCGGTTACCTCTGTGCCTGGTCCACCGGCAACGACGGCATCGACGCCAACGGCAACTGCTACATCAAAGGCGGTGTGGTCTATGCCATCGGCGCCGGCAGCCCGGAGGTCGCCATCGATGCCAATACCGAGATCGGCTACAAACTCTATGTCCAGGGCGGTACGCTCGTGGCCATCGGCGGCCTGGAAAACGGCGCCAGCCTTTCCCAGAAATGCTATTCCGCTTCCTGGAGCAAGAACACCTGGTATGGCCTGACCGTCGGTTCTTCGACCTTTGCCTTCAAGACGCCTTCCAGCGCCGGCAATTCGCTCGTGGTCTCGGCCGGCTCGACCCCTTCGCTCGCATCGGGCGTCACGCTGGGCGGCGGCACGGAAATCTTCGGCGGCTATGCGGCCTCCGGCGCCACGGTGAGCGGCGGCTCTTCCGTCAAGCTCTCCAGCTACAGCGGCGGCAACGGCGGCTTCGGCCCCGGCGCTCGGTAAAATATTTTCAAACACTAAGGTCTTTTTGTTCCGTCCGGGACGGTATCCCGATCGGGGACTGGAATATTTCCCTGAAGGAACGCCTGCAACTGACGCATCGCAATCCCGATGACCTGAATATCTATCAGAACAATCCGAATTCCCTCACGCTGAAGAGCCGGCTGAAGGTGGAATACAAAGGCTTCCTTACGGTTTCTCCGTATGCATACGTTGAGGCGCGGACGGTATTCAACGATCCGGCCTGCACAGCCAGCTGGAACGGCACTTCGTGCTCCAACTACAGTTTCACGGGTTACACGGATGCGTATTTCAATCGTCTCCGCGGGGTCGTGGGCCTCGAATGGAAGCTCAGCACGCAGCACGCCATCGATTTCTCGCTGCTGGGCGATTACTGCTACGACAAGAACATCGACACCAACGCGGAAGGCACGAAACTCAAGTCACTCTCTTACGACCGCTCCTACATGACGAACATCTGCATCGGTTACAAGTTCAGCTTCTGATTCTGAGCCACTCCGTTCGGGAGTATAATATAGGCTGGTAAGACCTTAGCCACCCTCGGCTATTAGAGGGAGGGGCCCGCCGCTTTAGCGGTGGGAGGGGTCTCGCCTTGGCGAGACGGTCTTACCAGCCTATATTATACTCCCGAACGAAAACGGCTGTTCGAGGGATTAGAGCTCGTCGTTCTCGGTGCGGGCGATGATTTCTTCCTGGAGCTGGCAGGTCATGTCGTTGAAGTAGTCGGAGTAGCCGGCGACGCGGACCAGGAGGTCGCGGTAGTCGTCGGGATGCTGTTGGGCATCGCGCAGGGTGGCCGTATCCACGATGTTGAACTGGATATGGTGGCCGCCCAGATGGAAATACTCACGGATGAGACTGCCCAATTTGCGGACATCGGCATCTGTCTTCAGCAGGGACGGGACGAAGCGGACGTTCAACAGGGTGCCGCCGCTGCGGGTCTGATCGAGTTTTCCGAGCGAACGGACGACAGCGGTGGGACCGTGGGTGTCGGCGCCGTGGGCGGGGGAGGTGCCGTCGCTGATGGCGAAATGGGCGAAGCGGCCGTTGACCGAAGCGCCGCAGACCTGGCCGAAATAGTTGTGGCAGGTTGTGGAAAGCATGTTCAGGCAGGTCTTGCCGCCGCGGGTGTTCGGCCGTCCTTCGATGGCCTTCACCAGGTCGTCATACACGCGGACGGCAATCTGGTCGGCATAGGGATCGTCGTTGCCGAAGAAGGGCGTATGGTTGCGGATCCACTGGCGGAGTTTCTCTTCGCCTTCGAAATTCCGCGCGACGGCCGAGAGCAGCTGATCCATCGTGAAGCGGCCCTCTTCGAAAACGTGCTTCTTGAGGACGGCCAGGCAGTCGGTGATGGTCCCCAGCCCCGTGCACTGGATATAGGTGGTATTGTAGCGGGCGCCGCCGCTGTAGTAGTCGCGTCCTTTCTCGATGCAGTCGTCGATGAACAGGCTTAGGAAGGTAGCCGGCGCATAGAGCGAGAACATCCGCTCGATGTAGTTGTTGACCGAGAGTTTCAAATTGACGAAATAGACCATCTGCCGCCGCCAAGCCTCGTAGAGTTCCTCGAAGGACCGGAAGGTGCGGGGATCGCCGATCTCCAGTCCCAGCTTCTTGCCCGTCTCGGGGTCGACGCCGTTGTTTAGTGTGATTTCCAGAATCTTCGGCGTGTTGAGGTAGCCGGTCAGCAGATAGGCCTCCTTGCCAAAAGCGCCTACTTCGATGCAGCCGGAACAGCCGCCTTCGCGGGCGTCCTCCAGTGTCTTTCCCTGCCGGACAAGTTCCTGTACGTACGTGTCGGGGTTGAAGACCGACGGGTAACCGTTGCCCTGCCGGATGACCTTGAGGCCGGCTTCCAGAAAGGAATCGGGCGTGTTCTCCGCGATGTGGATGGAGAGACCGGGCTGCAGCTGGTGCAACTCTTCCTGAATCTCCAGGATCATGTAGGACAGGTCGTTGACGGCGCTGCGGCCATCCCGGTCGATGCCGCCGATGTTGATGTTGGTGAAGTCGTTGTAGGTACCCGATTCGCGGGCCGTGATGCCCACTTTCGGCGGGGCAGGCTGGTTGTTGAACTTGATCCACAGGCAGCTGAGCAGCTCTTTCGCCTGCTCGCGGGTCAGCGTGCCCTCATCCAGGCCATTCTTGTAAAATGGATACAGATGCTGGTCGATATGTCCGGGGTTCATGCTGTCCCAGCCGTTGAGTTCGGTCACGGTGCCCAGGTGGACGAACCAGTACATCTGGATGGCTTCCCAGAGGTCGCGGGGCGCGTGGGCAGGGACCCGGTGGCAGACGGAAGCAATCTTCTCGAGTTCCGCGCGGCGCACCGGATCGGTCTCGGCGGCCGCCATTTCCTCCGCCAGGGCGGCATGCCGCTCGGCCAGCAGGATGGCGGCGTCGCAGGAAATATCCATGGCCTCGAGCTCCTGCTGCTTGTCGGTCGCTTCGGGATCATTGATGTAGTCGAGTGCTTCAATCCGTGCGCGGATGCGTTCCTTCAGGTCCAGCAGGCCGGTGCGGTACATCTTCCCGTCCATGGCCGTATGACCGGCAGCGCGCTGCTCCATGAACTCTGTGAATACGCCCGCGTGGTAGGCTTCCTCCCATTCTTTGGAAACGTGGTTGAAGATCCGCTCGCGCTGCGTCTTGCCCTTCCAGTAGGGGATGACCTCCCGCTGGTACGTGTCGATGTCTTTCTGGCTGATGTGATAAGTCTGGAGCGCACGGGTATCCAGCACGTGCAGGTCTTCTACGCTGTGGCAGGTCAGTTCCGGGAAGGTCGGGACGGCCTTCGGCCGCGGGCCGCGCTCGCCGACAATCAACTCGTCGGGCCCGATATACAGCGTCTTCTTCGCGCAGATCTCATAAAAATTCCGGGCGCGCAGGATGGGTACGGGATACTTGCCGTAGTTTTCTTTATAGAAGGCTGTCTCGATGAGCGCCCGTTCAATGGTGAGCGTGGCGGGCGTTTCCACGCTCTCCTGGCGCAGCCGCCGGATCCGCGGGTTCATGCCGCCGTAACAATCGGGGTTCTGGATGGGGAAGTTCATGGTTTGGACTTAAAACACACGAATTTAGCACTTATTTTCGGATTATTGTTCAGCTTTTGCCGTGAAATATGTAAATTCGTCGGCCGAAAGTGAAACCGATGCCCTTGATCTTCGATATCAAACGCTATGCGATCCACGACGGGCCGGGGATCCGGACGACGCTTTTCCTGAAGGGCTGTCCGCTCCGCTGCGTCTGGTGCCACAATCCCGAAAGTTGGAGCCCGCGTCCGCAGCGGCTCTACAAGCGGAGCCGCTGCATCGGTTGCCGGACTTGCGTGGAAGCCTGTCCGAACGGGGCGTTGGGACTTACGCCGGAGGGCATCCGTCCGACCGGCGCACCCTGCTCGCTCTGTGGAACCTGCGCCCGCGAATGCCCGGCGGCAGCCCTTGAGATCAGCGGACGGGCGTGGCCGATGGACGAACTGATGGCCGAGGTGGAGAAGGAGCGGGGGGTGATGGCGCGCAGCGGTGGGGGCGTGACGCTCTGTGGCGGCGAGCCGCTGATGCATCCAGCCTATACCCTGGAACTCCTGCAGGAACTGGGCCGGCGCGGTTTCCACCGGGCCGTGGATACGACGCTCTATGCCGAGCCGGACGTAGTCCGCAGCGTCGCAGCGCAGTGCGAGCTGCTGCTGGTGGACCTCAAACTGATGGACAGTGCCGCGCACCGGCGTTTCACCGGCGTGCCGAACGGGCAGATTCTCGACAATATCCGTTTGATCGCCAGTCTCGGCGTCCGCTATTTCATCCGAATCCCCCTCATTGCCGGCGTCAACGCGGATGCGGCCAATCTCGAAGCGTCCGCCCGTTTCCTGGCTTCCCTGCCGCAAAAGCCGGAAGAAGTGGACCTTCTGCCGTATCACGATATCGGAAAAGGCAAGCACGAACGGCTTGGAACGGTCTATAACCCTGAAAAAATACCGATGGCCGCGCCGTCTGAGGAAGACCTGTCACGCAGCCATCGGATCTTTGAAGCTTTCGGACTGAGCGTCCGGACCGGCGCTTAGGAGCGTGCTTTTCGCTTGCGGAACATGAATTTTCGCGCGATGTTGATCCCGATCCGGTAGGGGAAGGGGCGGAGCGCCTTGTCCGCTTCCTTGAGCTTCTCCCGGATGGGAATGTTCTGCGGACAGTGCTTTTCGCATTTTCCGCATTCGATGCACTGGGAAGGGAATGCCGGTTTCTCCGTCAGTCCGACCGTCTGGGCGTACTGGAAACGCCCGGCACGTTTGGATTCGGCGTACATGGCATTGTAGCAGCGGAAGGCGCCGGGAATGTCCACGCCCTGCGGACAGGGCATGCAGTAACGGCAGCCCGTGCAGCCGACTTTCTCCTTTTCCTGGATCTGGCGGCACACCTCGCGGATCAGGGCGAAGTCTTCTTCCCTGAAATCGCCGGCATGGGCCTCGGAGGCGGTCGCAATGTTTTCTTCCACCATCTCGAGGGAATTCATCCCGGAAAGGACTACGGTCACTTCCGGCTGGTTGTAGAGCCAGCGGAATGCCCACCCGGCCGGCGTCCAGCCGCGGGGATTGCGGGCGATGGTCCGCTTGGCGCTCTCGGGCAGCAGGTTCACGAGCTTGCCGCCGCGCAGCGGCTCCATGATGATGACTGGAATGCCCTTTGCCGCAGCTGCTTTCAGGCCGGTGACCCCAGCCTGGGTATGCTCGTCCTTGTAGTTGTACTGGATCTGGCAGAAGTCCCAGTCGTAGTCGCCGAGGATTTTCAGGAATCTGTCGCTGTCGCCGTGGTAGGAGAATCCGATGTTGCGGATCTGGCCCGCGGCTTTCTTTTCCGCGATCCATTCCCGGATGCCCAGGTCCCCCAACTTCTCCCACTGGGCGAAGTCGGTGAGCTGGTGCATCAGGTAGTAGTCGATGTAGTCGGTCTTGAGGCGACGGAGCTGTTCGTCGAAATACCGGTCGATGGCATTCCGCTTCTGGATCAGGTATTGCGGCAGTTTGGTCGCAATGCAGATCTGGTCGCGGATGCCGTTGCGGGCGACGATCTGCCCGAGCGCGGCTTCGCTGCCCGGGTAGATGTACGCCGTGTCGTAATAGTTCACGCCAGCGCGGAAGGCGGCCATGATCTCCTTCTCCGTCTTTTCGACGTCGATGGCGCCGCCTTTCCGGCTGAAACGCATGCACCCGTAGCCCAGGATGGAGAGCGGGTGTCCGTATTTATCGTTCCTGTACTGCATTACGAGACGTCGGCGCGGGCCATGGCGTCCTTATAGTACTTCTGGTTGACGAAGACGTCCTGCTTGTACGGGTTGATGTGACGCTTGCGCGAGACCGCGATGATGTAGCACAGGGCGATGGCGTTGGTGACCAGGGCCAGGGCGCTGATGAAGATCATCATCGACGGATTGGCGGCGACCACGGAAGGATCGACGGTCGTACCCACCACGCCGCTGGCAGCGGCCTGTCCGCCGGCTTCGTACAGTTTCTGGATCGTTCCGACCCCTTCTGGGTAGAGGACGGGCAGCGTGGCCCAGGAGAACCACTGCTGGCCGTTCTTGAAGGTTTCCTGGAAAAGCGGGAATACCTGGGCGAACATGCACCAGATGGCCAGGGTGTTGGCGCGGTTCTGGATCCAGCCGCCGCGGTTCCAGCAGAGGGCCGCCACGGTCGGGGCGAGCAGCAGCGCGATACCGCAGTACCAGGAGTGCGTAGGCAGGCAGTTGTAGGTGTAGGCGAAGTTCCAGATGTCGTAGATGACGATATAGACCCAGGTCATGTCGGCCCAGATCATATCCTTCTTGTCCTTGGACGCATAGACGCTCCACCAGGCGGTCATGCAGAAGATGTTGAGCAGACCGGCCACGCCGTTCATCACATTGTGCCAGCCGCCGTACTGCCAGACGCCTTCGGAGGTGAGCCACCACTTGTTCCAGCCCATTGCGGCGGATTCGAAGTCGGAGACGCAGGCGATCAGGATGTTGATGGCCACGATGATGAAGGGGAAGGGTTTGAACCAGTGCTTGGCGCCGATGCCCCATTTGTACTTGATCATCATGAAGCCGATGCAGCCCGCGGTGGCTGCGTAGAGCTTGGCGTAGTGGAACCAGCCTTGCATGTAAACGTGGGTCTGGTTCTCAAGGGCCCACTGCTTGCCGCTGCGCACGCCGATCCAGATGGCGAGGAAGTACACGGTCAGGGCCAGGGGGACGGCCAGGAAAGTGATGATGCCGCCGGCCTTGGTGCGGCGGGCGAATTCGTTGAGGAGGATCAGGCCCAGCAGGACCACGATCAGCATACCCCATTGGGCAAGGGCATGCTCTCCATAGACTTGGAAAAACATAGTATTTGATTTAAATTATTGTGAATAATCAGATTGCAGATAGTTTTCTCTTCCTTTCCTTGAGGTAAGCCCAGCCTGCCCAGACGGCTGTCAGGATGACGGACATCGGCAGGCCGACGGTCAGGAGTTCCTTCAGGCTGAAGGTGAAGAGCTCGCCGTGGATGAGGTGGTCGACCAGCAGGACGACCGTGCCGCCCCAGAGCATTTTCTCGAGCGCGGGGATGTTGTGCAGCAGGACGGATCCGGATTTCTCGATGGCTCCGCCGCGGGCCTTACGGTAGGCGCTGGTCACGATGGCCTGCGCCATAGGTACTAAAAAACAAGACATTAGCTTACGTTATTTAAAGTTTCACTTACTTCGATTTCCTTGATCTCCACTTCGTTTCCGCGCAGCAGCCAGGTCTGGCTGCTACCGCAGTGCGGACAGGTCTTGCCATGCTGGACGGTCGGATAGTCCCGTCCGCAGCCGTCACAGTGGGTGACCGCTGCGATGGTGTTGACCTTCAGCTGGCAACCGCGGAGCAGGTCTTCCTTGTCGGCCGCCCAGCGCCAGCAGTCGGTCAGGTAGGAGGGGATCACGGTCGATACCTCCCCGATGTCCATCACGACGGCGGAGACGTGTTTCACGTGGTTCTCTTCGGCCACCTGCTTGACGTCGCGGATGATGTAGAAGACGATGCCCAGTTCGTGCATGGCGGGTTTATTTCTTTTTGAACAGGATCTTGCCGGTGCGTTTGACCATGTAGGGCAGGATGCCGCCGAACTTGTCTTCGGAGGTGCGCATGTGGCTGGCTTCCGGGTGCTCGCGGTGCAGGTGGATGGCGTCGAATCCGCACTTGGTCGTGCAGATGCCGCAGCCGATGCAGCGGTTTTCGTCCACGACCGAGGCGCCGCAGGACAGGCAGCGGGCCGTCTCCTTGCGGACCTGTTCTTCGGTCAGGGTAAGATGGTATTCGCTGAAAGGCGCCTTGCCTTCCGCGACCCCTTCCACCTGGCGGGAACCGTTGTCGTACGATTCGACGCGGATGTCGGACTTGTCGAGCTCGATGAAGTCGCGGCGGTTGCGGCCGATGGTCAGGTGGCCGTGCTGGACATAGCGGTGCAGCGATTCGGCGGCCTCCTTGCCGGCGGCGATGGCATCGATGGCGAACTTCGGCCCGGTGAAGCAGTCGCCGCCCACGAAGATATCGGGCTCGGCGGTCTGGCAGGTCAGCTTGTCGGCCACGGGATAGACGCCGCGGAAGAATTCCACGCGGGTGCCCTTGAGCAGGTCCTTGAGGACCACGGTCTGGCCGATGGCGAAGATGACGCAGTCGGCTTCCAGGGTGATCGTCTCGTTTTCATCGTACTTCGGGGCAAATCGATGGTCTTCGTCGAAGACGGAGGTGCATTTCTTGAACACGATGCCCGTGACCTTGTCCGTACCGAGTACTTCCTTCGGGCCCCAGCCCGGATTGAGGACGACGCCGTCCTCGCGGGCCTCGCGGCGCTCTTCCGGCGAGGCGGGCATGATGTCTTCGGTCTCGAGCGAGAGCATCGTCACCTGGGAGGCACCGCTGCGTTTCGCCACGCGGGCCGCGTCGATGGCCACGTTGCCGCCGCCGACGACCACCACTTTGCCCTGCACCGGTACCTTGCCGGTGTTGGCCTCGTGCAGGAAGTCGATGGCCGTGGTGGTGCCGGTCAGGGTCTCTCCGGGGATGCCCGGCAGGCGGCCGCCCTGGCAGCCGATAGCTACGTAGAAGCCCTTGTAGCCTTCCTTGCGGAGGCTTTCGATCGTGACATCCTTGCCGACTTCCACGCCGGTGCGGATGTCCACGCCGATCTCGCGCATGATGTCGATCTCTGCTTTGAGCACATCCTTGCCCAGTTTGTAGGAGGGAATGCCGTAGCGGAGCATGCCGCCGGGTTCCGCGTTCTTTTCGAAGACGGTGGGCTTGTAGCCCATGGTAGCCAGGTAGTAGGCGCAGCTCAGGCCGGCCGGACCGCCGCCGATGACGGCGATCTTCTCTTCCCAGCGGTCCTGGACGTTGGAGCAGATGTTCACTTCCGGCACGAAGCGGGTCTCGGCCTTGAGGTCCTGCTCGGCGATGAATTTCTTGACGGCGTCGATGGCGATCGGCTGGTCGATGGTGCCGCGGGTGCAGGCATCTTCACAGCGGCGGTTGCAGACGCGGCCGCAGACGGCCGGGAACGGATTCTCCCGCTTGATGAGTTCGAGGGCTTCGCGGTATTTCCCTTCAGCGGCTTTCTTCAGATAGCCCTGGACGGCGATGTGCGCCGGGCAGGCTGTCTTGCAGGGCGCCGTGCCGGTGGGGTAGCAGTTGATGCGGTTGCGGTCGCGGTAGTCCTCGTTCCATTTGTGCGGACCCCATTTGGCCGCGTCGGGCAGTTCCTGCTTGGGATAGGTCTGCTCGCCGTGTTTGGTGCAGAGTTTCTGGCCGAGTTTCACCGCGCCGGCCGGGCAGTATTCCACGCAGCGGCCGCAGGCCACGCAGCTGGCCGGATCGACCTTCGCCACATAGGCGCTGCGCGACATATTGGGCGTATTGAAGAGCTGCGAGGTGCGCAGGGCGTTGCAGATCTTGACGTTGCAGTTGCAGATGGCGAAGATCTTGCCCTCGCCGTCGATGTTGGTGACCTGGTGGACGAAACCGTGGTCCTCGGCTTTCTTGAGGATGGCCATCGCCTCGTCGTAGGTGATGTCGTGGCCGCGGCCCGTCTCGCGCAGGTAGTCGGCCATGTCGCCCACGCCGATGCACCAGTCGCGGTAGTCGTCGGCGCAGCCTTCGTCGAGTTTCTTCCGGCCGTAGCGGCAGGAGCAGATGCCCACGCCGATATGGCCTTCGTAGCGTTTGAGCCAGTAGGAGATGTGCTCGATGTCGATGGACTGGTTCTCCATCGAAATGGCTTTCTCGACAGGGATCACGTGCATGCCGATGCCGGAACCGCCCATCGGAACCATCGGGGTGATCTTTTCCAGCGGCAGGAAGGTCATCCGTTCGAAGAACATCGCCAGTTCGGGATGTTTGTCCATCAGGTCGACGTTCATGTTGGTATATTCGGCGCTGCCCGGGACGAACATCGGGACCCAGTAGATGCGGTCCTTGCGTTCGTAGGTCGTGCCGGGGACGGGGCCGTCCTTGGTGTACTTGTCGCCGTAGTCGTATTCCAGCATGCCGAAATACGCCAGTTTGTCGAGCAGGTCGTCGAAGGCCCCGGGCGTGGAGGCGTAGTGCTTTTTCTGGTTCAGTTCGTGCAGCTGGGTGCGGGTCCAGTGCTTGCGGACCTTGAGCGGATTGCCCGGAAGCATATCCAGCAGCAGGTCGAGGGAGGCTTCCCGCGTGATGGGATCCATCTCATCCTCGAAGATGCAGGCCAGGCCCCAGTACTCCGGAGCCTCGGTGGTCATCTTGATCTTGCCGGGGACGCGGTCCGTGATGTGGCGGACCAGCTTGATGAGTTTTGGATTCGGGTTCTTGTCGCCAAAATGCTTGGGGACGAACTTCTTGGACATTTCAGGCATAAGTCGGTATGTGTTTTAGCAGTTTTTCCAGTTTTCCACTTCGTCCACGAGCCAGTCGGCGAAGGCGTCCACCCCTTCGCCGGTCTTGGCGCAGATGGGGATGACGCGGGCCCGGGGGTTGCGGAGCCGGACGTTTTCCCGGCATCTTTCCAGGCTGAAGTCGAAGTAGGGAAGGACGTCGGTCTTGTTGACCAGGACCAGGTCGCAGACCGAAAACATCAGGGGATACTTGAGCGGCTTGTCGTCGCCTTCGGGGACGGAGAGGATCATCGCGTTGCGGACGGCGCCGGTGTCGAATTCGGCGGGGCAGACCAGGTTGCCCACGTTCTCGAGGATGACCAGGTCGGTCCGGGCCAGGTCGAGGTTGTCCAGTCCCTGGCGGGTCATCTCGGCATCGAGGTGGCACATCCCGCCGGTGTGGAGCTGAATGGAGTCCACACCGGTGGCTTCCTTGACCTTGACGGCATCGACGTCGCTGTCGATGTCGGCCTCCATCACGGCGATGCGGAGCTTGTCTTTCAGCAGATTGAGGGTCCGGATGAGGGTGGTGGTCTTGCCGCTGCCCGGGGAGGACATCAGGTTGAGCAGATAGACGCCTTTGTCTTTGAGCTCCTTGCGGAGGCTTGCAGCGTCCTGCTCATTGTCGGCGAAGACGCTCTTCTTGATTTCGATGATTTTTACTTCGTCCATATTCAATGCAAATTCGCAATTTTGAAGCAAATAACCAAAAAAAAGTTCATTTTGTCATTTCCGCAGGATCCCATATTGTTTTCTCGGAACTATTTTTTAACTTTGTCGGACCAAACTTAACTTTTCTTACCAAAACAATAATGAAGATCACATCAGCCGATGCCCTCGACGGCATCCGACGGAAAGCCGCCAAGGCCTTGTCCGTCCGAGAGGCGAGCAAACGTTCCGGTTCGGTGGCGCCCTGCGGTTTGGAGCTGGGCACCCCGCATATCCAGATTCTCTGCTGCGGCGGAACGGGTTGCAAGGCTTCCGAAAGCGCGAAGATCGTAGAAAATTTCCACGCAGCAATCCAGGCTCACGGAATCACCGACAAGGTGGACGTGATCGTGACCGGCTGCTTCGGCTTCTGCGAGAAAGGCCCGATCGTCAAGATCGTTCCCGACAACACCTTCTACACCTCGGTCCGTCCGGCGGATGTCGAGGAGATCGTCTCTTCCCACATCATTGCCGGCAACCGCGTCGAACGGCTGCTCTATCTCGATCCGGGCAACGGCCGCCGGATCAACGATTCCAAGCACATGAACTTCTACCGCAAGCAGATGCGCGTGGCCCTGCGCAACTGCGGCGTCATCAACCCCGAGGATATCACCGAGTACATTGCCCGCCACGGCTACCAGGCCCTCGCCCGGAGCCTGAAGCGCAACAGCCAGGACGTGCTCGATGACATCAAGGCCTCCGGCCTCCGCGGCCGCGGCGGCGCCGGTTTCCCGACCGGCACCAAGTGGGAGATCGCCCGCAAGTTCAAGTCCGATGAGAAATATGTCGTTTGCAACGCGGATGAAGGCGACCCCGGTGCCTTCATGGACCGTTCCATCATGGAAGGCGATCCCAATTCGATCGTCGAGGCCATGACCATCTGCGGCTACTGCATCGAGGCGCACCACGGCCTGATCTACATCCGTGCGGAGTATCCGCTGGCCGTCGAACGCCTGCGGATCGCCATTGCCCAAGCCCGGGAATACGGCCTGCTGGGCGAAAACATCCTGGGCTCGGGCTTCGACTTCGACATCGAGATCCGCTACGGCGCCGGCGCCTTCGTCTGCGGCGAGGAGACCGCCCTCATTCATTCAATGGAAGGCAAGCGCGGCGAGCCGACGCTCAAGCCGCCGTTCCCGGCGGAAGCCGGCTACATGGGCAAACCGACCAATGTGAACAACGTCGAGACCCTGGCCAACATCCCGGTTATCCTCACCCGCGGCCCGCAGTGGTTCTCCTCCATCGGCACGGAGAAATCCAAGGGCACCAAGGTCTTCGCCCTGGCCGGCAAGATCAACAACGTGGGCCTGATCGAAGTCCCGATGGGCACGACCCTGCGCGAGATCATCTACGACATCGGCGGCGGCGTGAAGAACGGCAAGCGCTTCAAGGCGGTCCAGACCGGCGGTCCTTCCGGCGGCTGCCTCACCGAGAAGCACCTCGACATCCCCATCGACTACGAGAGCCTGACGGCCGCTGGTTCGATGATGGGATCGGGCGGCATGATCGTCATGGACGAGGACGACTGCATGGTGTCGGTCGCCAAGTTCTACCTGGAATTCACGGTCGGCGAATCGTGCGGCAAATGCACGCCCTGCCGCATCGGCAACAAGCGGATGCTGGAGATCCTCACCCGTATCACCGAAGGAAAAGGGGAAATGGAAGACCTCGACCGGCTCCAGAACCTGGCCTCCGTCATCAAGGACTCCGCCCTCTGCGGCCTGGGACAGACGTCCCCGAACCCCGTGCTCTCGACCCTCGCCAATTTCCGCGATGAATACGTGGAGCACGTCCGCGCCCACAAGTGCCGGGCCAAGAAATGCAAGGCCCTGCTGACCTATACCATCGAGCCGCAGCGCTGCAAGGGCTGTTCGGCCTGCGCCAAGTCCTGCCCCGCACAGGCCATCATGGGCGAAAGCCGCAAACCGCATGTCATCAATCCCTATGTCTGCATCCGTTGCGGCATGTGCCTGTCGCGCTGCCATTTCGGTGCCATTTCCGTAATCTGACAGTACCATGGAGAAGAAAATCAAACTTACCATAGACAACCGTCCGGTGCGCGTGGCACCGGGCACGACCATTCTCGACGCGGCAGCTTCCGTGGGCATCGCCATCCCCACGCTCTGCCACATCGACCTCAAGGGTACCTGTGTGAAGAACAATCCGGCTTCCTGCCGCATCTGCGTCGTGGAAGTGGAGGGACGCCGCAACCTGGCGCCTTCCTGCGCCACCGTCTGCACCGACGGCATGGTGGTCAAGACCAATTCCGTGCGGGTCATCCGCGCCCGCAAGACCATTGCGGAGCTGATGCTCTCCGACCATCCCAACGACTGCCTGACCTGCCCCAAGTGCAGCGACTGCGAACTGCAGCGCCTGGTCATGCGCTTCAACATCCGGCAGATGCCCTTCACGGGCGGTGAGCAATCCGCCCGCAAGAAGGAAGTCACCGCCGCCATTACGCGCAACATGGACAAGTGCATCCTCTGCCGCCGCTGCGAGAGCGTGTGCAACAACGTGCAGTCGGTGGGCGTGCTGGGCGCTGTCCGCCGCGGCTTCGACACGACCATCGCCCCGACCTTCGACCGGATGTTCAAGGATACGGACTGCACCTACTGCGGCCAGTGCGTGGCGGTCTGCCCGACCGGCGCCCTGACCGAACGCGACAATACCGACCGCCTGATGGACGACCTCTGCGATCCGAACAAGATCGTCATCGCCCAGCCGGCGCCGGCCGTCCGCGTGGCCCTCGGCGAGGAATTCGGCATGAAACCCGGCACCATCGTCACCGGCAAGCTTGTCTCCGCCCTCCGCTACCTGGGCTTCACCAAGGTCTTCGACACCGATTTCGCCGCCGACCTGACCATCATGGAAGAAGGCGCCGAGATCCTCAAGCGCCTGAAAGCCTTCCTGGCCGGCGACAAGGACGTCAAGCTCCCGATCATGACCTCCTGCTGCCCGGCCTGGGTCAATTTCTTCGAGCACAACTATCCCGACCTGCT
>CADAOB010000029.1 GCA_902789445.1 uncultured Bacteroidia bacterium
CTTTTCTTAACTTTACATGTTATAAGTTACATCAGACCTCAGGCGCAATACCATGAAATTCCTCGGCAACATTCTCTGGCTGGTTTTGGGCGGCTTGCTCATCGCCTTGATTGATTAGGGGATCCAGCACTTCAAGATGGCCGTCGGAACCATCTTCCCCTTCGGCAAGGAAATCCATTGATCCGCCGGGCCCTGCCGCTACAGTTTCCGGCCGATTTTCTTGAGGAGGCGCTTGACTTTCCGGTTGCGCTGGGTCAGCCAGTTGTTGATCATCTCGTCTTCGGTTTCGGAAGGGGCGGGCGCGGCTTTGCGGCGCTTTTTCGCATGGAAGAAGCGGAGGTACGTACCGATGTGGCGTTGTTTCTTTTCGTGGTAGATGGCATCGAATGGCATCAGGACGGCGGTGTCTTCGATATCGTGCATCAGGTGGTTGACGGCCGTGCCGAACATCAGCATCTCGGAAGTGATGGAGAGATAGGCGGTCATGTTGGGCGGGACGGTGACGCCGCGCAGTTTGGCTGCATTTTTCAGCAGAAGATAGTCTTCTGCCGGATCATCTTTGTGGATGATCAGGTCCATCAGCGCGGGATCGGAGCCGGGCATGCGCGCCTGGTCGTCCCAGGGCCGGACCAGTTCTCCCTTGTCCCCGAAATGCTTCCAGAGGAAATGATAGATCAGGTCGCGGATGATGGGGTCGTACGAAGGGTAGATGGTGATCTTCCCGAAGAAATAGAGGAGATTGGGATGCTTCATGATGATGGCCACCAGGCCGTCCCAGAGATTGTCCAGGGCGAAGATGGATCTTCTGCCATCCTTGGACGGAACCACGAAATTGCGCCCCAGCTCGATGACGTACGGCAGGTACTCGTCGATGAACTTCTGCGAAAAGTGGAACTGGTGGGAACTTGCCAGCATAGGCTGCCCTTTCTCGTCCAGTACGGCATCCGAACCGAAGAGGAAACGGTAGCCGCCGATGATCTCCTCGGCATCGGGATCCCAGACGATCAGCTGCTTGTAGGGATTCTCCATCTTGTCGTATTCATCGAGGTCCAGCTCGTTGCCTGTCGAGCCGCCGGCTTCGCGGAAAACCAGTTCGCGCAGGCGTCCGATTTCCGTAACGACATGGGGCGAATCCTGCCAGGTGACGATATACAGCTCGTTGTGCCCCTTGTTGGTATCTTCCAGTTTCTTGGAGGGCGTGAGTTCCGCCTTGAGCAATTCGACGGGAGCCGGATGTATGATGGGTTTCATAAGATGGGGAGTATCAGTCGATATGGGAGGGCCAGGGATTGGATACGATGCCGGCCATCTCGAGCATGGCCTTGTGCGCCAGGTCGCGGATACGCGCCGTCTCTTCCTTGCGGGGTGCCTTGGGGTCGGGAATGATGGGGTCGCCGACATGGATGGTGATCAGGGGCTCGTCCTTCCCGAACCATTTGCGCCAGCCGGTGCGCGGCCGGAACGTGATGATCATGGGGACGACCGGCAAGGCGAAGCGGTAGGCCATATTGAAAGCACCGGTCTTGAATGGCCGCAGCGGTGCGTAGAATTTCCAGCTGCAGCTTTCCGGAAAAATGTGGATCCATTTCCTGCGCTCGTGCAGTTCTTGCAGGGCCGCGTCGAATTTGCCCAGACCGGCGAACGATTCGGGAATGGGAATGCCGCCCACATATTTCATCTTGAAGCCGTCTTTCCCGTTGAAGGGCTCCGCGTACATCGGGATCCAGGCCATCCGGTAGCGCATCGCCTGCAGCACGCAGACCATATCCCAGCGGTGCACATGGTTGCAGACCGTCATCACGCCCCCGGCAAAGAGCTTCCGGTTCTGGCGGATCTTCTCCCGGCCTTCGATCTTCAGCCCGAAACGGATCCGGTTCAGCGGAAAACCGACTAGCCAGACAATCAAATAGACAAGCGTATGCAGGAATTTGAACTTCAGCGACTTGTCGAGATAGGGATATGTCCCGTCGAAATGGATGTCCTTGTTCTTCCCCAGGATCGGCGCCATCCGCGTAAACGGATTCTCGCCCGAAAACGCCGCAACCGGCTCCGGGACAAAGAACGCATCCTTGACCTTAAAACCCCGGTAAGCCGGGCCGTAGGCTGAATAATCCTTTACCATAAGCTATTTTCCCAAACAGGCGATGTGCGCATCGGGGGCTTCCATGATGTTCCAGGAGAGGTCGAGGCCGTCGAAGTGGTAGCGCCTGACCGCTGCGAGCGATTCGGCCACATATTCCGGCGAGGTGGGGACGATGTCCGCCCGGTAATTGATCTCGATGCCGGGATATTTGGCGCAGGGGCAGTCGGCCATCGCTTCGAGCTGGGATTCCAGGAACGCCACGTCCATCTGGATGTCGGGGTATCCCTTTGCGCCGGGAATCGCTTTCCGCAGGAGATCGTATTCGTAGCCCATGCCGGCCGGCGCGAAGGTCATCCGGTAGAGCATCGGCTTGATGAAGTCGGCGTGCTGCGAGAGGATCTCATAATCCTGCCCGACGAAAGGCGCCATGAACGGCGCATAGAGATCGAGGCCGACTTCCAGCCCGCGCTGGTGCAGGCTGTCGGCGACGGCCGCCACGGAGTTGCTCACGATGTGGCCTTTGGCCCGGAAGAAATCGGCCGCCAGCGGATCGGCGAATTCGAAGCCGCTGACCGGATCGTAGTGCGAGACCGACAGGAATTCGTCGCCTTTCTTTTCCCAGGCCGCCCGCACCTCGGCCAGATCGAGGGCAGCCGCAGTTCAGCACGCCGCCGACGCCGCTGACAAACGACTGCGTACGGACGCGGTCGAGGAAGACCCCGTCAAATCCGCAGTCACTGAAACAGCGGTCGTACAGGCCGATGACATTGGCGAGGTTCTGCGGATCGGTCGGACAGTTGAAGCGGAAGCCGCCCGCGGCATATTCGGCGGGAAGCCGGCCCCAGAGATCCACGGCCGGCGAATTGTCAAGCACCTCTTCGGTCTCGGCGAAGAGCGGAAGCCAGAGGAGCATATTGATGTCATGCTCGTGGAGATAGGCGCCTACTTTCCGGTAAACTTCTTTGTCGAGGCTCCAGCCGATGATGACTTTCTCGATGGGAATCAGGCGGCTGACGGAGTCGAGCCGGGCGATGATCTGTTCGGCGGAAAAGGTGGGGGCTTTCCAGTGGCCGATGGAGACCTGGACGATGTATTTCGGCTTCGGTTCCTGCGACTTGGAGCCGCCGCAGGATGCGAAGAGGATGAGGCAGGTAAAGAGGGCTAAGATGGGGAAGAATAACTTTTTCATGGTGCAGGTGTCATTGCAATATTTCGCTAATTTAATCATTTTTATCGAAAAAACGAACAGCGGGCAGACAGAATCCGCATCGTTTCGTATCTTTGTACAATGATTTTCTATTACTCAGGATGCGGCAATAGCCGCTATGTGGCTGAAAGGCTCGCGGACAGCCTCCAGGAACCGCTGCACTTCATTCCCGAAACAGAGCCGGCCCTCGCGCTGGGGGAAGGGGAGGCGCTGGGATTCGTTTTCCCGGTCTATGCCTGGGCTCCGCCGCACCTGGTGCTCGATTTCATCCGGCGCATGCAGCTTGACCGCCGCCCGTCCTATCTGTGGTTTGCCTGCACCTGTGGCGACGAAGGCGATTACACCCGGCAGGTTTTCACCCGCGCCCTGCGGAAAGCCGGCCTTTCGCTGGATGCCTGTTTCTGCCTGAAAATGCCGGAAACCTATCTCGGCCTTCCGGGCTTTGCCCTGGATACAGCGGAGAATGAACGGCAGAAACTCGAGGGCGTCCGTGCCGACCTGCCGCGGATCTCGGAACTGATCGCAAAGCGGACGCGCCAACATTTCGAGATGCTCCGCGGATCGTTCCCCCTGACCAAAACCTATCTGCTGCAGCCGCTCTTTTACCGCTTCGTCATCTCCGACCGCAAGTTCCACGTGACCGAGGCCTGCATCGGCTGCGGCCGCTGTGAAAAAGGATGTCCGGTCCACAATATCCAGCTCTCCGACGGCAAGCCCGTCTGGCAGGGCAAGTGCATCCACTGCATGGCCTGCTATCATCACTGCCCGACAAATGCCGTCCAATACGGCAAGATCACGCAGGGGAAAGGACAGTACCGGGGACCGGAAGGTTCTGCTTTGCGCCCGCAATGACGAATTATCATACTCATAGTACGTTCTGTGACGGCAAAGCCTCACCGCGCGAAATGGTTGAATTCGCGCGGGCACACGGCTTTACGGCGCTGGGTTTCAGCGGCCACAGCCCGCTGCCCTTTGCGAACAGTTTTTCCATCAAAGACTATCCAGGGTATTGCCGGGAGATCCGTTCCTTGCAGCAGGAATATGCCGGCCGCATCGACATTCGTCTGGGTTTGGAGGTTGACTATATTCCCGGTTTGCATGAAGACTTCACGCCGTTGAAAGAGCAGGGCGGCCTGGATTACGTCATCGGGAGCGTCCATCTGATCACGGTGCCGGGCACCACGCCGACTTGCATCGACGATCTCTGGTACATCGACGGGGCCCGCTGCGAGCCTTACGATGAAGGACTCCGCCGTTTCTTTGGCGGGGATATCCGCCGCGCCGTCCGTGCCTACTTCGACCAGCAGAATGCGATGCTTGTCCGGAACCGCCCGGATATCGTCGGCCACCCCGACAAAATCGTGATGCACAACCGCGGCCGCTATTTCTCGGAAGACGAGCCCTGGTACCGCAGTCTTGCCCTGGAAACCATCCATCTCATCAAGGAACTCGGCCTCATCTGTGAAATCAACACCCGCGGCCTCTACAAAGGCCGCCATGCCGACTACTACCCGGGCAAGTGGCTGATCAGCGAAATGAAACCGTTGCACATCCCCGTCATCGTCAGCACGGACGCCCATGCGCCCGAGGACCTTCTCCGCACGGAAGGTGCCTACGAATACCTTCGGGAAATCGCCTATCCCGAAGTCCTGCTGACGATTTGAGGGCTTCGCCCGCATTGAAATAACACGAAAGAGGCCGATTTATGCCTATCTTTGCAAAAGATAAACGCTAAAGATCTGATGTACTATGGCGAATCGGAGAGATTTCTTGAAAAAGAGTGCGCTGGCCGCGGCGGCGGCGCCGCTGCTTGCTGCGGGTCGCAAGACTGTGCAGGAACCTGACCGGTGGGGGATCGAAGCGGATCCTTCCGTGGAGAGCCGCCTTATTGTCGAAACCGGTAAGGCCCTGCCCATTACGGGGACTTTCCTCGACGAAATCTCGCACGACATTCCGCACCAGAACTGGGGCGAGCAGGAATGGGACCGCGACTTCCGCTACATGAAGGCCATCGGCATCGATACTGTCATCGACATTCGTTGCGGGTACCGGAAGTTCATCACGTATCCTTCACCGTATTTGTTGAAGAAAGGAAGTTACATGCCGTCGGTGGACCTGATCGACATGTTCTGCCGGCTGGCGGACAAGTACGGGATGAAGTTCATGCTGGGCCTGTACGATTCCGGCCGGTATTGGGACACGGGTGACATGCGCTACGAGGTGGAAGCGAACAAGTATGTCATCGATGAAGTGTGGAATCGTTACGGGAGCAAATACGCCAGTTTTGGCGGCTGGTACATCTCCGGCGAGATTTCCCGGGCCACGCGGGGCGCCATCGAGAGTTTCCGGACGATGGGCCGGCAGTGCAAGGAAGTGTCGGGCGGCCTGCCGACCTTCATTTCGCCGTGGATCGACGGCAAGAAAGCCGTGGATGCCGCCAGCGGCTCGCTGACCAAGGAGCAGGCCGTTTCCGTCGCGCAGCACGAGAAGGAATGGGACGAAATCTTCGACGGCATCCATGAATATGTGGATGCGTGTGCGTTCCAGGACGGCCATATCGATTATGACGAATTGGACGCGTTTTTCTCCGTCAACAAGAAACTGGCGGACCGTTACGGCATGCAGTGCTGGACGAATGCCGAAACTTTCGACCGCGACATGCCCATCCATTTCCTGCCCATCAAGTTCGACAAACTGCGCCTGAAACTCGAAGCGGCCGCCCGCTGCGGCTATGACAAGGCCATTACCTTCGAATTCTCCCATTTCATGAGCCCCCAGTCCGCCTACCTGCAGGCCGGCCATCTGTATGACCGCTACCGGGAATATTTTGCGATTCGATAGTTTGTCAAATTTTTACGTAAATTTGTAATCGAACCATAAACCTCTCAGACCATGAAACGCTTTTCCCTGCTGATCCCGGCAGTCTGCATCTGTCTGTCTCTGACAAGTTGCGACGATGTACAGAAGATTCTGGGGACCGTCGTCTCCAACCTGGCCGACAATCCATCCACGGCTGAAGCCGTGGTGGATGGCAATACGCTCCGCTACGGCAGCCATACCTACACGGTGTCGGGCGTAATCGATCACACGGGCGGCCAGTTCAAGACCCCGACGGCTTCCGTCACCTTCACGCATGTCCCTTCGGATTATGCGGAATTCGAGGCCGTTTATCAGAACCTCCTTGGCAAGAGCGTTCAGGGAACGGCTGCCATGATTCCCATGGCGCTCGAACTCTACGCCCGCGATGCGGGTGTGGGGGAGCGTTGCCTGAACCTGCTCTGCAACAGCCCCGCCACAGTGAGCGGCATCACGCGGATCCTCAAGACCAAGCTGGAGCCTTCGCAGTTTTCGCCTGAAAACGATTCCTACATCCAGCGTTACCTGCCTGCCGCGCTGCTCAAAGGCGCCGTCCCTGCGAACGCCTATACGCCTGACAAGCCTTATACCGTTGAGATGTGCCCTTCACCGAACGGGGTGCAGGCCGCGCCGCTCACGGGTGGGGAAGTCACCTATCTCTATATCCTGGCCGGCGGGTGGGATACCTTCCAGCGCGCCGTGGACATTTTCCTCCGGGACGGCGATGACCACTACAAGGTCTTCAACTGCCCGTCCTGCTACACGCAGTGCAAGCAGATCCGCGGCACCTGGCCCGGCCTGGAATAGCCCCCTTCGGATTTCTGCATCGACTCACGGACGGACAACCCGCGTGAAAACGGGGACTTCGCCTTCGGAGGCGAGGACATAGACTGTTATCTCCCGCTGCGCTTGTTGTGCGGAGCTTTCCCGCGGACGGTCGATGGCGGTGAAGCGGTATTCCATTCCTTCCGGGACAGGACGGCTGGAGACGGTTGCGGCTGAAGCGTTGATCATCGGATAGTCTCCGACGGCTGCGTCGAAGATGGCTGCTTCTTCTTCAGAGACGGGATGTGATGCGGGAAACTCGGGCAGCGGATCGGTTTCTCCGGACAGGAAACCGCCAGCCTTCAGGAAACGTTCGACTTCGGCCGGCGCGGCATCGATCCGTGCTGCGCGGACACCGTAACCGGGCAGGATTTCACTTTCAGGCAGTCTGTCAGCCAGATTTTTTGCGCTGGATTCCAGGCCCCCGCTGCCGAAGGAGCAGAACGGTACGATCTTTTTTCCGCTGAAATCATTCTCTTCGATCAGCGTGGCAATCGGATTGGCGTAGGTGCCGAACCAGATGGGGTAGCCGAGGAAGATGACGTCGTAGGCGGCCAGGTCGGCGGCCAGCGGCTTGAGTGCCGGGAACTTGCTTTCCTGGAGCTCTTCACGTCCCCGCTGAATGGTTTCCTGATACGATCCGTCATAAGGTACTTCCGGCACGACGGCTTCGATATCTGCCTGAAGTTTCGCGGCGAAAGCTTCTGCGACCGTTCGCGTCGTGGCTGTCTGGGAATAGTAAAGTATCAGGATTCTGGGCGTTTCCGGCTTCTTCCCGGACCCGCAGGAGGCGAGCGTCGCAAGCATCATCGCGACGGCCAGCAATGCATTGATGATTCTCATATTGATTTGTCTGGATTCCATGGCTAGGATCGTACTCGGAACAGTCGCAAGTTACTGAAATAATTTTTGAATTGCAACAGGGAAACGAGTCATTGCCATCTGCCGAAAAACGCCTTACCCGAATAATGAGGCATCTTGTGCGGTCTTTGTGGATGTCCGCCCTCGTCCTTCGTCGCCATTGCGCCGTCGGGGGACTGCGGTCAATACTTGACGAAAGGTTTGGTGGGTTCCACGTGTACGACGACATGTGTGTTCTCACCAAACTTTTCTTTCAGGGCCGTCTCGATGTGATGGGCGCGCGAATGCGCCTGAACCAGCGGAATATCGCCGTTCATCCGGATATGCACTTCAATGGCATAATGGTCGCCGATCCGGCGGGTCCGGAGATTGTGCGGGTCTGACACGTCGGGGAAGGAGGTGATCACGTCCAGGATTTCCTTTTCCGTTTCTTCCGGCAGGGAAGCTTCCATCAGGTCGCCGAAACCTTCCTTCAGCAGTTTCCAGGCGATGCGGACGATGAAGAAGGCGACAAGCGCCGAGGCCAGCGGGTCGAGGACCGTCCAGCGATTTCCCAGAAGGATGGCTCCGCCGATACCGATGAGCGTGGCAAGGGACGAAAATGCGTCGCTGCGGTGATGCCAGGCATTTGCTTCGAGGGCGGGCGAGTTGAGCGCCTTTCCTTTCCGCCAGGTGTACTGGAAGATTCCTTCTTTCAGAACGATGGACAATGCGGCGGCCAGAAGGGCCAGGTAACCGGGCCGGGGCAGTGCCGCTCCGTGATACCAGCTGACAAACTCCGTGACGGCGTGATAGAAAATGCCGCCGGCGACGGCCAGCAGCGCAATGCCGACCACCGCCTGGGCGAACGTCTCGAATTTGCCGTGGCCGTAGTCGTATTTGCTGTCTGCCGGCTTGCTGCTGATATGGACGAAGAACAGGACGACGGCATCGGTCAGCAGGTCCGACAGCGAATGGATGGCGTCGGCGACCATCGCCGAACTGCGCCCGAGAATGCCGGCAACGAACTTGAAGACCGTCAGCGAGACATTGACGGCGCTACCGGCCAGCGTTACCTTGTCGATTTCTTTTTCCCGGAGCTTCGTGTCCATGTTGCAAAGATACATTATTTCTGTAAGTTTGGATCAGCACCGCGATGCGGGCCGGAAGCGTTCAAGTTCAGCACCCCGATCCTGAGCAGATCTTTGCTCAGGGTATCGGTCAGCTCGCGGGCACCTTCGGCGTTGAGATGGTCGGCACGTTCGATGGGACCTGCCACCAGTTGGGGGAAGAAACTGATGTAGGCGAAGTATTGGATGATATCCCTGGTGGGTTGCACCTTGCCCCGGTACACGTCGATGACGTATCCGATGGCCTGGAAGGTGTAGAAGCTGATTCCGACGGGCAGTAGGACGTTCAGCAGCAGTCCGTGCCTGTCTCCGCCCAGGAAAGCGTCGGCGAAAGAAGATACAAAGAAGTCATGGTACTTGAAAATACAGAGGATACCGAGGCTCGCGACGATATTCAACACGTTGACGGCAAGGGCCTTCTTCCCCTTTCCGCGAAACCGCAGGATCAGCAGCCCCGCGGCCCAGCTGCAAAATGAAGTGAAGGCGATGAGCATGAGATATTTCCAGTTCCACCAGCCGTAGAAGACATAGGATGCGGCAAGCAGCAGCAGGTTCTGCCCCCTGCGGCTCCGCCCGAAGACGAACCAGTACAGGCAGAAGACGACAGGCAGAAAAACTGCAAATGCGAGGGACGTGAAAACCATCAGAAATTGAAATAGATGAACGACCCGGTGTGCCCCTGCAGAAGAATTATTGCCATCAGCATGGAAACCGTGATGCAGCTGTCCAGTACCATGCTTTTGCCGCTGCCGGCGTTTTCGCAGTGCTGCAGGGGATGCTCTTTGTCACGCCTTGCCCACTCGAGCAGGAAAAGCACGAGTATCGGCAGCGGGAAAAACAACGGTATTCTGGCGTTCAACAAGGCAACGACAAGGTCGTAAGGCTTCCAGGCTCCGACCGCAAGCATCCTGCATGCATAGGATACGGCTTCGGAAACGCCAGGGGCCCTGAAAAGCACCAGTCCCAGTGCTACAAGCAGATAGGTCAGCATCATTCCGGCCATGTCCCCGATGGCCGGCAGGCCCCATTTCCCGGCCTTGAGTTTCCTGCGTTTCTGGAAGGAACCGGAAAACACCAGCGGGATATACAAAAGGCCGTGATACAGGCCGAACAGGGCAAACGTCCAGTCGGCCCCGTGCCACATGCCTATGAGCGTAAAGGTTATGACGACCGCCAGGCATATTCCGACTTTCCCGAGGTTCCGGAAAGACACGCTCAAGGGCGTAAATACGTAGTCTGTAAGCCAGGAAGTGAGCGACATGTGCCATTTTCGCCAATACTCGGCAATGTTGCGGGAAAAGAACGGGTGATCGAAATTCCTGGCTACTTTGATGCCGAGAAACTTCGACAGTCCGATGGTGATGTGGGAATAGCCGTCAAAGTCGGCATAGATCTGTATCGGATACAGGAGCGCCGTGAAAGCAAGCGTCAAGCTGCCCGACTGCTCCGGCTGCGCCCACACCATCCCGGTGAATGGCGCCAGGTTGTCTGCAATGCACATTTTTTCGAACAGGCCCCAGAGTACCTGGAAAAAGCCGTCCATGGCAAGCCCGTAGTCGAACAACCGCCCTTCGCGCAGTTGCGGTAGGAATTTTCCCGCTCGGTCGATCGGCCCCGAAACCAGCGTGGGGAAGAAGGACACGAAAAGTGCGAATCTTATCGGATCTTTTTCCGCGGGTATCTTTTCCCTGTACACGTCAATCAGGTATCCGATCAGCCTGAACGTATAGAAACTCAGCCCGAGCGGAAGCAGTATTCTGAGCGTTCCGCTGCCGTTCGCCGGCAGGAAGGCCCCCAGGTATTTGAATCCCAGCAGCGTTCCGGTTCCCAGGCATACACCTGCGGCGCGAAGAAGGGCGGCACGCCTCCATTCTTCTTTTTTTATGGCCCTTTCGACGGCCAGCCCGAGGAAGTAGAAGACAATGACCGACGCCGCCAGCAGGGGAAGCGCCTTCAGGTCTGCAATGCCGTAGAAAACGAAACTCCCCAGGAGCAGCAGGATGTTCTGTGCCTGTGCGCGCCGTCTGACGGGAGGAAGGTAATAAACTCCGGACAAGACGGCGAAGAATGCCAGGAAAGACCAGGAGATGACGGACATCTTTTATCCTATCTTGGCAATGACCGAGTCCGCAAGTTCGCCGACATTCTGCCAGCGCATTATTTCACGTGAACTGAATTTGATGCCGAAGGCTTTTTCGACGGCAACCACCAGCTGGATGTGGCTGAGCGAGTCCCATTCGGGGATGTCGTCGGCAGTGGTTGTGTCATTAATGTCCACCGAATCCAAGTCGAATACTTCGCACATGATTGCGCCAAGGCGCGGATAAATATCTTTTCTTGTCATAATTATTTAGTTTTCAACGAGTTCAATGAATCCAACCTCCCTTCTCCAAAGGTAGCAGATCGTTTTTCCTCCAAGCGCAGGGGCCGGGGTGGGCGGGAACAGCGTAACCCATCCTTCCTCTTCCAGGTCTCCGGCCGTGGCAGCGGGATCGTCTGTCCGGTAACAGATGTGATACGGCCCGGGGCCGCCTGACAAGAGCATCTTGCGCAGGGACCGGTTGTCGGCAAAAGGCTCCACGAGCTCGATCCGCCGCCCGCCGCCATCGCGCATGATAAGCAGCTTCGCCCGTTGCCGAAGGTCTTCCACCACATCTCCTTCGGCCTTGTAGCCCAACGATTTGAAGATGGCGCTTGCCTCGTCTATGCGCTCCACCAGGTAGCCGGTATGGTCTGTTTCCAATTGCTTCATTTGTCTTTGATGGTTATGTGGCATGGCAGGGGCGTGTACGATTTTGCGTCCAGCCCGTAGCGCCCGTCTCCAAGGGCTTCGAAACCAAGGGACGGGTAGAGTCCGGCGACCATTGCATTCTTGGGCGTGGGTATGTACGCTCCGACAATTTTGCTGAAACCCGCCGCAAGGGCCGCAGAAACCATGCAGTTCAGGGTGAACGCCTCCATCCCGCGTTTAAGCACCCTGCAGCTCATCAACCAGGTGTCGATGAAAAGGGTTTCGTCGTCCGTTGCCTTGAGAATCGCCACGGCAACCAGTCCGTTATCGCCGAAACGGTCCTGCAGCGTAAGGGCCAGACAAATGTTGGACGGGTCTGCGGCCAGGGTGGAAATATCCCCTTCGGAATATCTTACGGTTCTGAGATTGAACTGGTTGCTGCGCTGTGTGAGCTGGGCGACCCGGGGCGTGTTGAAAGCGTTGAATCCGCTCACATCCGAGACCATTCCAAGGGAGGCAAGGTACTCGTCTTCGTTTGCGAATGTCCTGGAGAAGGCCATCCGACCCGCTTCCTCCCGGTACATCCGCGTCCGGTCGGCATCCGTCGTGCTGAAGGAAAGCGTTTCGAAAAGGTTGAGCGAATAGAGGTATTCCAGGCGGTCGGCGGGATCTTCCGGAAGTTCGGGAACCGTTATTTCCGGAATGCCCTGGCGGACGATGTTCCTCTCAAAGGGGCTGTCATCCAGAAATACCATGGCGTCGAACCCGATGTTGAGAATTTTTTGGAGGACGGCGATATTGTCGGCTTTCGTTTCCCAGTTGGCAATGAATACGGCTATGTCTTCAAGGCTCAGGACCATGTCGGGATGCCCGGTGAAGGGCCCCTTTGCAACGGCTTCGTCGTTTTTGGACACCACGCACACGATTATCCCCCGTTCCCGGAGCTTCCTTACCCATAGCTGGAATTCGGTGAATGCCTTGCCGATTCCGAGGCCGTGGCCCAGCTGAATGCCCTCCAGGCCGTCTTCGCCGATGACGCCGCCCCACAGGGTATTGTCCAGGTCGAGCACGAGGCATTTCTTGAAAGTCCCCTTCAGCGCGCAGATGATATCGGCAGCGCGGGCGGCTGCCAGGGGCAGCATGTCCAGGCTCAGGACCATGTCGGTACTGACGTACAGGTTCGCCGGAAAAAGCCGGTCCCTGCCGTATTTGGCCTGCAGCGAATCCAGGTCGCAGATATAGAGGTCGGGACAGTCAGATGCGAGGTCCATGAGTCCGCAGTTAAGTTTCCGGACCTGCCAGGCAAAGGACTGCGGGACTTTGTTGGCATAGCTTCCGAAAACGGCGTCGTCTGCCTCCGGATAATTGAACACGATGAGTTTGCGTCCTTTCATCCACGGCAGTCCGGCTGTCGATTCTATGAATGAGAGCCTGTCGGCGGCAAGCATCGCTTTTTGTGCAAACGGTCTGGCAGCGTGTTCGAGAAGCAGTTTGTGTGAAGACTGAAACAGGATCACGATTTCAGGGTCGAATGCGTGAAGCTGGCTTGACGGATTCAGCAGCTGCATTTCAACCTGATTGTAGTCGGCCTCGAAAAGGCTGACGTTCAGATTTCTGTGCACGAAGGTGCCGCGCATGGCCGTAGCGAGCAACTGGGTGGCCGAATCGCCCAGCAGTGCAATCCTGAGCGGCTTTCCTTCCCCGGCGGAAGCGCGTGCAAGTTTTTTCAGTTCCCCGAAACGCAACATACTTTATCTTTTTTTCTGATGCTTCTCAAATAATGCGGCATAGGCTTGCCCGACGGATACTTGTTGCACCATTCTTCAAAGCTGCGGCATCCCGTCACGGCATGGAAGCAATAGCCTTCGAAGTTCGTATACAAATGCAGGCTCTTTGGCCACAGTGGTTTGATTTCCGCAAAGAAAGAGGCGATGATGCCGAACTTCTCCGCGCTGTCTATCGTCAGAAGCGGCTCGCAGTAGAACAACTTTATCCCGGTGGTGGAAATGCCGCGCCGCCTGAGCTCGTCGTAAAACAACCGGGAAGCGCTTATGTGGTCGAAGGTATTGCGCTTCGAGAGGGAACCCGGTCTGGATCGATAGTGGTAGGCGGGGCCGTAGAGTGTATAAACGTTTTTCTGAAGGAGTTCGGCGATCTTGGAAAAATACAGGTCTTCCGACGCCGCTATTTCCTCCGGAAATGACAGCCCGGAGCCGAGCAGGAACTCCCTGCGGTACATCCGCATCCAGGTGCAGCACCTGGCGTGATTGGCTATTTGCGGCGAGGGCCTGAATCCCGCCGCTCCCTTGATGGTGAATTCGCTTTCGCAGGCGGCTGCCTCCAGCGGCGTTTCCTGCTCGAAAACATAATTGAAGTTGACGGCCTGGTCGAGCCCGTTCGATTCGCAGGCGGCGTACATCGCCTCGAGATAGTCCGCGTCAAGCCAGTCGTCGGCGTCCATGAAGTAAACGTACTTTCCCGTGGCCAGGGCGAGGCCTGTATTGCGTGCATGCGACACGCCGCCGTTCTTGTCGAAATGGATGACGCGCAGGCGTCCGTCGCAGGCGGCTGCCTCATCCAGCAGGGCAGGGGACGCATCCGAAGAGCCGTCGTCGATGCAGATGACCTCAAGTCCGGTCAATGTTTGACCAAGGACGGAAGCAAGGCACTGTCCGAGAAACTTCTCCGTGTCATGGACAGGTATGATCACAGATACCGTAGTCATCGATCAATCGTTTAAGGTCATTTGCAAAAATCTCCGTGAAGCGCTCCGAACCCGCCTTGTTGAGATGAATGCCATCGTAGTAGAAAGTGCTGTCCTCGCATATAGGATGCCAGGTGTAGTCGAGCACGGGTATTCCGCGCGGGGAAGCATACGATTCGAACCGGCTGTATATTTTTTCCCAGTCTTTTATGGTATCTCTCAGCTCCCGGTACAGCGGCGGATATACGAATACGATCTTTGACCCCGCTTTCAGGCTTGCGTCCAGGAAATCCTGGAAAACCTTTTCCGATTCTTCGGACACATAAAACGGATAGGCGAATCTGGCCTGGGTATTTGCCAGTTCCTGGCGGGAAAAGGGCTTGTCGATGGTGCAGAACCCTTTCCGGAAGCGGTGGCTGGCTTTTCTCAGCCTGTGCGGGGCGCCTCCCCGGTAGCGGAGCATCGGAACGAATCTTTCTGCGGGCGAGAAACTGTCCAGCGGGAAAACGGCCCGGCGGAAATCCCGGTCGTGAAAGAAAGGGAAGAACTGCTCCCTTTCATATCCCTGGCTGCGAAGCAGTGTCAGGGAGGTGAGGGACTGTATGACAATCGCGGGGGCCTTGTTTTTCTTTTCGTACAGGTTGTACTTGGCCACCTGCGATGCGATATGTCTGCCCTCGCATCCAAGGTTGAAGGATTTTGTGAGCAGGAGGCTGTCCAGTGTTTCCGGATTGAATCCGCAACTGGCATCGGAAGCGCCCATGATTACAAAATCCGCATTTATTCCGCCATCAAGGATTTCTTCCCACGGTTCCACAAGACCCCCGCATTTTCTCAGTCGCCCGGAAAGAAGGATGTCGACCAGCGTGAGAATGGCGAAGGAGACAAGGACGGACAGCAGGATAACCCCAAGGAATCGTCTGACGGGCCGGGGCGGTGTCGGTCGGGGCGTCATCGTTGTTTCAGACACGCAGTTTCTCCTTGAAATAGTCGATTGTTTTCTTCAGTCCTTCGTCGAGCGGGACTTTCGGCTCCCAGGCGAGGTGGGTCTTGGCGAGCGTAATGTCGGGGCGGCGCATCTTGGGATCGTCTGCGGGCAGGGGACGGAAGACAAGCTTGCTGCGGCTTCCCGTCATTCTGACGACCTTCTCCGCTAGTTCGAGCATCGTGAATTCGCCGGGGTTCCCGAGGTTGACAGGTCCGGTGAACGTGTCTTCGGTCGCCATCATCCTTACCAGCCCTTCGATGAGGTCGGAGACGAATTGGAATGAACGGGTTTGCGAGCCGTCCCCATAGATGGTTATGTCCTCGCCGCGCAGGGCCTGGACGATGAAATTGGAGACGACGCGCCCGTCGTTCACGGCCATACGGGGACCGTACGTATTGAAAATCCTGACCACTTTGGCCTTGACGCCGTGGATTCTGTGATAGTCAAAGCACAGCGATTCTGCGCAACGCTTGCCCTCGTCGTAACAGGAACGGAGACCGATGGGATTGACGTTGCCCCGGTATGTCTCGGGCTGCGGATGGATTTCGGGGTCGCCATATACTTCGGAGGTGGATGCCTGCAGGATCTTTGCGTGGGTGCGCTTGGCGATGCCGAGCATATGGAACGTGCCGAAAACCGACGTCTTGGTGGTCTGGATGGGGTCGTATTGGTAGTAAACGGGTGACGCAGGGCAGGCGAGATTGTAAATCTCATCGACTTCAATGCGGTAAGGGTCAGTGACATCGTGCCTGACGAGCTCGAAGCCTGGCCGGCCGATGAGGTGCCAGACGTTCTCCTTCGCGCCACTGTAGAAATTGTCAAGGCAGATTACGTCGTTTCCGTCTTCCAACAGGCGTTCGCAGAGGTGTGAACCCACGAAACCGGCACCGCCGGTTACCAGAATCTGTTTCATAGTTTAGTCTGAGGGTTTTTCAAATTGTAAAAATACAAATAATTTCAGTAAAACCATCCTATTCGCAGGAATATTCAAGATTGATGGCCTGAAAACCATGGAAGAACGGTAGTTTCAGATACAATGTCCAAGCGCTTGCCGGCCTCAGACGGGCAGGTGCTTGCATGTACCGACCGTAGAGAATCCTTCAGATAACAAAGACAATATGCATATGGAAAACAGGAAACATGCTTATGTAGCGCCCGAAACGACGGCTTGGGCGTTGACAATGGAAAGGTAACTGCTGATCATCAGTGGCACGGAACTTATCGTAAGCCAATGGCGTGACGAAATGCTGGTTTGAAAAAGTACTGCCTTCAGCAGTGGAATGGTCGGTCCGCACGGTAATTTTGTCAGAATCCAGCTGCTTTTATTAACTTTGTCTTGCACTAATCCGGAAGAACCATGATTCTCACCACCACACCTACTATCGAAGGACGCACGATCACCGAGTACCAGGGCATCGTGTTCGGCGAAGTGATCGCCGGCGTGAACTTTCTCCATGACATCGCGGCCAGCCTCCGCAATTTCGTCGGCGGTCGAAGCGCCTCTTATGAAGACGAATTGATTCAAGCCCGTTCCGCTGCGATGGACGAGCTGCGCAGACGCGCCGAGGCGCTGGGCGCCGATGCCGTCGTGGGCATCGACATCGACTACGAAGTCCTCGGCGCCAACAACGGCATGCTGATGGTCACGGCTTCGGGAACCGCCGTGAAGCTGGCGTAATACGATGGACATAGCCAAAGCATTCGAAGCAGCGTTCAACCGCAAACGCGAGAAGGCCTGGGAAAAGATATACGTTGTGGTGGACATCCATGACACGATTCTCAGGGCAAGTTATGGCGCCGAAGAGACATACGATTATCTGCCCTATGCCCGGGAGGCGTTGCAGGTCCTTTCCTGCCGCGACGACATCTGTCTGATCCTCTGGAGCGGTTGCTATCCGGACCGGCTGGCGGCCTATCGGGAACGTTTTGCCCAGGACGGGATTCATTTCGACTACATCAACGAAAACCCGGAGGTCGGGAACACGCCCTTCCAGAATTTCGACCGGAAACTCTACTTCAATGTCGGCATCGACGACCGGTTCGGCTTCGAGCCCGAAACAGATTGGATTCGGGTCATGGAGGCTGTGGCGAGACAATAAGATTCCGATCGGACACGACACGATGGCAGATACTTTTCGAAAAGGACAGAAAGTCCGCTTGATGGATTCCAGCGAAGACGCCGTTGTCACCTCGTTTCGGAAGGGAATGGTGACAGTGCTGGTGGATGGGATGCAGCTGGAAATCTCTGAAAAAGAGGTGATCCGCATCGACGAAGAGCAGGAACGGCAGTTGCGGGCAGCGCGCGTTCCCCGAACTGGGAAAGAAAGGAAAACTTCGGAACGTCACGACGGAAACAGTCACGGGATCACCGTTGACCTTCATATCGAGAAGCTGCCGGGCGGCAGCGGCATTTCTCCGGATAGGGCACTGGACTACCAACTGACCGTTTTCCGGCAGACGCTCCGGCAGAACCTGCGGCATCGCGGTCTCCAGATCACATTCATCCACGGCGTGGGCGACAACATTCTCTCTTCAGCGATTCGAAAAGAACTGGACGAAAGGTATGCCGTATCCTGCAGCTACACGGTAGGCCAGCCCGGCGTGACCAAAGTCAAGATTCATTAAGTGTTATCTATGTATGATGAAAACAACACAATGCAGTATCCCGACGAAGGAGAACGAACGGCCGCTGATTGCCGTCCTGCCGCTTTGGGATCTCGAGCGGAATAGCCTTTGGATGCTGTCCGAATATATGTCTGCTATTCAGGCATCTGGCGGAACCCCGCTGGTCCTTCCTTTTGATATCAGTGCGCATGAAGCCGAACGCTTTGCCCGGCTCTGCGACGGGTTCCTGTTTACGGGCGGGCAGGACGTCCATCCTTCCGTCTATGGTGCGCAGGAGATTCCCGGCGGGCTGGTCACTTGTCCCAAGCGAGATTATCTGGAAACGACCGTGCTCCAGGCCGCCCTGGCGGCTGACAAACCGATCCTGGGTATCTGCCGGGGGCTGCAACTGATCAATGCCGCGCTCGGCGGCAGCCTCTACCAGGATATTCCGACAGAGCATCCCGGCCCCGTTCATCGACAGGGTAAACCTTATGATGTGCCCTTCCATACCGTGACCCTGGAAGGATCCCTGGCCGACTTGCTGGGGCAGAAGACTTTGCCGGTCAACAGCCTGCACCATCAAGCCGTGAAAACGCTCGCGCCGGGACTCGTGCCGATGGCGTTCTCACCGGATGGCCTTGTCGAGGCATTTGAACGGCCGGCAAGCCGTTTTCTCTGGGCTGTCCAGTGGCATCCCGAATATCTCTTCAAAGTTGACGCGTCCAGCCGGATGTTGTTCCGCCATTTTATGGATTCTTGCGCGAAGTCGTAGCGATCCACGCTGGAATGGCATCCCGGCCAGCTTGCCGTTGTCCTGGTAAGTGGAGAAGGTGAGTTTCTGAACAAGAAGGCAGAAAGCGTATTAACTTTGTAAGATGAAAACAAAATGGCTATGAAACGTAGGGACTTCATAAAAACGACAGCGGTTATCGCTGCTACAACGGCTACCGGAAATGGGAATATGCTCAAGGCCGCAGAACGGCTCTCCGGTATGGATAAGGAACAGGAATCTGAGGGAAAGCTGATCGTTTCCGCGCCGATGTTGCAGAACTTCGCTGCCACGTCGATGGGCGTCGTCTTTGCCGTGAGCGCCCTGGCCAACGGCTATGTGCTGGTCGGGGAAAAGCCTGACCTGTCGGATGCCCGAAAGGTGCTTTGTGGGGGGTATCGGGTGACAGACATCGACGACCGCGTCATTCGCGTGCGGCTTACCGGCTTGAAGCCAGCTACCCGTTACTACTACCGGATCGGTGCTGACCGCATCAGTTACAAGGGCGGTTACCAGATGAAAATTCTTGGGAACGAGGAGGATCCCAATACGTATAGTTTTATGACCGCAGGGGAGGCGGCCGAAGCGCACTTCTGTGTCATCAACGACACCCACGCCCGCTGGGAGCCTTTTGGACTGGCTGTCGAAAAGATCGCCGTTTGCGCGCCTGCCTGCGTAATCTGGAACGGCGATGCCAGCAACGTGGAAGAGACGGTTGAGGCACAGATGCGTATCTTCCTGACGCCGGAAATCGAACGGAAAGACTATGCGTCCGAGATGCCGTATCTGTTCTGTCCCGGCAATCACGACAACCGCGGAATGGCGAATCGCCACCTCGATCGGGTATGGATGTTCCGCCAGCCGGAAGAACGCCAGCCGCGCGACTGGGACCTTGGTCGCAATTTTGCTATCCGGCAAGGAGACTTGGCGCTTATCGGCCTTGACACCGCCGAAGACAAGCTTGACACGAACCCGAAATTCGCCGGGCTTTTCACGAGCGGCCCTTACCGTGAAGCGCAGACTGAGTGGCTGCGGGATGCCCTGCAGCGGGAGGAGATCCGCACGGCGCCTTATCTGGTCGCCTTCTGTCACATCCCGCTCTTCGATGACAATCCGAGACACAATCCCGGTGACGTCGCGCCGGCCGACAGCGATCCGCAATACAGCACCGACTTTGCTTACTGGCAGCGCACTTGCGCCCGGCTGTGGGGCCCGCTGCTCGAGGAGGCTGGCTGCCAGCTCGTCATCACTGCGCACCAGCACCGCTACCGTTATGATGCACCCGGGAATGGCCGTTCCTGGGCCCAGATTGTCGGCGGCGGTCCAGAGATGAATGAACCTGACAGCGACAGTTTTCCCACCGTCATCGAGGGCATCGTCCGACAAGGCCGGCTGGAGATTATCGTCCACAACCTACTCACCGGTCGTGTTCAAAGTCAGTTCTCCTTTCAAGCGAAAAGAAGGGGATAATACATATTTCGAGATGCTGCCGCTCCGCAAGCCGGGAACGGTCCAAGTATCTTCTAGGGAAGGGATATTACGCTTTCCTCGGCACGGACCTGCACAACAGGAGTTACGCGGATTTCTTTGCCCGAATTTGACGCGAATCTTCACTTTACGATAGGATCACCGCAGAACTTCTTCCTCCCACAGTCTTTGCATCGGGCACCTCTCCAGACGCTGTCGAACTGATTTATCGCAGCTTCGACCAGGACAGGATCGTCTGTGAGAATGCCGGCTTCGAAGTTGCGCGTTCTGGCGCTCTTCATTCCGATTCCGGCACCAGTTAGGTTGGCAGAGCCAATGTAGGCCACCTTCAAGTCGAAGACCAGAATCTTAAAGTGCACCCGAGGGCAGAGGGCGCGTTCCATTCCGGAAAAGAGAGCAGGGTAACGGTCGAACTCCTCCCGAAAAATCGGACCAGGCTCCTTTGCGTGGATGAGACGAACCTCGCACCCCTTTTTCACCAGTTCTGCGAGCAACCCCAGGAATGGTGTATCCTTCACATACAGGTCCTTGATATCGGCTGTCCCGATCCAGAGCGTCTTCTGGACCTTCTGCACTCGGGCGAGGACTTTCTTGAAATGGACTTCGTCAGCGATGTATTCGGTCATGGCAAGGCAAAGATAACAAAAAAGCGCCATCCTCAAAATGGCGTCTGTTTGAGGATGGCGGGCGGGCAAGGTCTCATTTTAGGTGGCGGACCTTGCCCGTAAATCTGCCTCAAGGCGTGTTCTGGCGGGCAAGGTGTCGGGTATCTTATGAGACCTTGCCCGAAAGGGGGCGGGATTGTGCTCGGCGGCGAGCCGCCTGCGCATTCGCTCCCGGAGGTCGCGGCTTTCGGCCCAAAGGCCTCAGGTCCCGGGCCTACGGCCTTCGTCTTGGGCAAAGTTCTGAAAATTGCGGTAAGCCCGGCTGAGGCCGGGCTCCCGCTTTGTTTTATAGGGTATGCGCAAGGGAAAGCAAGCTCTCCTTTGCGCATACCCTATAAAACAAATGAGAAGCTTGCTGGCAAGCTTCTCATTTTCAGAACTTTGTGACTCCCACGGGATTCAAACCCATAACCTTCTGATCCGTAGTCAGATGCTCTATTCAGTTGAGCTAGGGAGCCAGTATCGAGGACGGTTACTCGGCTTCGACAGCGGAGACCGTTGCTCTCTTCTTTTCCCTGATCCGGGCTTTCTTGCCGGTCAGGCCGCGGAAGTAGAAGATACGTGCACGACGTACTTTACCCGCTTTGTTGAGTTCGATCGAGTCGATGAAAGGGGAGTTGAAGGGGAAAATACGCTCCACACCGATTCCGTTCGACATCTTGCGAACCGTGAAGGTCTTGGAAATACCGGCACCGCGTTTCTGGATCACGACACCGCGGAATTTCTGAAGACGCTCTTTGTTCTCTTCCTTGATCTTGTAGGTGACGGTGATGGTGTCACCGGCCTTGAAGTCAGGATACTGTTTCTGTTCTTGTGCCAGCGCGTCGCAGGCAACTTTCATTAAATCCATAGTCTTGTCAAAAATTTAACGAAAACTCTTCAGTGCAACGTTGCTGGATTTCTTCTGATCGCTTTCGCAAGAGGTTGCTTCGTTTTCGGGACTGCAAAAGTACAAATAATTTTTGTACGTGCAACTTTTTTTTTAAATTTTTTCTTC
>CADAOB010000030.1 GCA_902789445.1 uncultured Bacteroidia bacterium
GCCCGGGGATTTGCTGGTTGGTGTGCGTGGGAGGCCGTCTTCGCGGGCTCGCGGGGGTTTGGGGGTGGTGCGAGCCCGGGGATTTGTTGGTTGGTGTGCGTGGGAGGCCGTTTTTGCGGGCTCGCGGGGGTTTGGGGGTGGTGCGAGCCCGGGGATTTGCTGGTTGGTGTGCGTGGGAGGCCGTTTTTGCGGGCTCGCAGGGGTTTGGGGGTGGTGCGAGCCCGGGGATTTGCTGGTTGGTGTGCGTGGGAGGCCATCTTTGCGGGCTCGCAATTATCGGCTCGGTGGGTATTGTATGTCTCTTTCTGTTCCGGGAGGGACAGAAAGATTATATTAAGGTGCTGAATAATAGTTTTTTCAGAGATTGTTTTTGCGAAGTTTGCGAAGTTTGCAATGCTTCATAATGTTTCGCAATGCTCCACAATGGTTTTCGATGACTCTCAGTGATTCTCAGTAACTCTCAGCGATTCTCAATGCTCCTCAATGCATTGATGATTCTCAGAGATTCTCAGAGATTTTCAATGCTCATCAATGCTCATCAATGCTCATCAATGCTCATCAATGATCCGCAATGCCTTTCAATGCTTTGCTATCGATTGCCAAATGGGCTGGATGATGGCGCCATGGCATTGTGGGTGGATTGACCTTGCTGAGGCGGCAGCGAAGCGGTGGAGGGGGTGGATGGATGGAGCGAAAATCGCAGTCCTTCTACTTTTTTCGGATGATTTGCAGGCCGTCGCGGAGGGGCAGGATGAAGTTCTCTACGCGGTCGTCGCCGGCGACCAGGTCGTTGAAGGCCAGGATGCCGATGGTCTGCTGGTCGCGCGGGGGCTCACCGCCGGGCGTACCGCTGAACGCACCGCCGGGCGTACCGCTGGTCGTACCGTCGGGCGTACCGCTGGTCGTACCGCCGGTTGTACCGCCGGGCGTACCGCTGAACGCACCGCTGGTCGTGCTGCCGGGCTCACCGCCGGGCTCACCGCTGGGCGTACCGCTGGTCGTGCTGCCGGGCTCACCGCTGGTCGTACCGCTGGTCGTACCGCCGGGCTCACTGCCGGGCGTACTGCCGGATGAAGCGGGGCCAGGGGCGGAGACTTTGCCGTTCCAGAGGACGTTGTCGGCGACGATGTAGCCGCCGGGGCGGACGAGGTCGATGACGGACTGGTAGTAGGCGATGTATTCGCGTTTGTTGCCGTCGATATAGACCAGGTCGTAGGTTTCTTCGATCATCGGCAGGATGTCGAGGGCGTCGCCGATGACCAGCCGGATGCGGTCGGCTACGCCGGCGCGGTCGAAGCCTTCGCGGATGAGCGCTTCCATTTCGTCGTTGATCTCGATTGTGTCGAGCCGTCCGCCTTCCGGCAGGGCACCGGCCATCCAGATGGTGGAGTAGCCGCTGAAGGTGCCGATTTCCAGCACCCGGCGGGGCTGCAGCAGGAGGACCAGGTGTCGGAGCAGGGCGCCGACCGACGGGCCGCAGATCTGCCGCCCGTGGCTCGTGCGGAGCCACGACTGGCGTTCGAGCCAGTCGAGCGCTTCGCCCTGCGGCCGTGAATTCTCGAGGATGTAGTGTTCCAGTGCGTCCATGCTATTTGAAGATGAGGGTTGACAGACGGTCTTCGGCCAGCACGGCGGCGGCCACTTGCTGCAGGCTCTGCGGTGTGATGGCTTCAATGCGGCGGCGGACTTCTTCGTCGGACAGGATCTCGCCGAAGACCAGCATGCTCTTGGCCATCGAGAGGGCCTGGGATTCGCCGTTGTCGGAGGCGACGGCCAGTTGTCCGAGCAACTGCTTGCGGGCGGTCCGGAGGGCTTTCTCGCTGAGCGGCTTGTCGCGGAGGGACGCCAGTTCCTGGTGCACCAGCTGGATGCAGCGGCTTACATTTTCTTTTTCGCAGCCGAAATAGATCATCAGGGATCCGGCGTCGGCGAACTGGGTGAAGGATGCGTCGATGGCATAGACCAGCGCATTCTTCTCCCGCAGCTGCTGGTTGAGCCGGGAGTTGGCGCTCGGTCCGCCGAGCAGGTTGGCCAGCAGGATGAGTTCCATCCGCCGTTCGTCGTAGAAGGAATAGGCCGTCGTTCCGATGATGCAGTTGACCTGGTGGTTCTTCTTGGCGACTTCTTTCTCAAAACGGGGTGGCGCGGGCAGCTCGGCCGGGACGGTGGGGCGCACCGGCCGGGAAGCGGGCACGTAATCGGCGGGGATGTATTTCGCCGCGGCGGCCCGGGCGATCCGCTCGGCCCGTTGCGGGGTGAGGTTTCCCACGATGGCGATGCACATATTCTCGGGGCGGAAGTTTTCGAGGACATAGTCGAGCAGGGCCTGGGAATCTATTTTCTTCAGGCTCCGGGTCGTGCCGAGGATCGGGCGGGCCAGCGGGCTGGGGCTGAACAGCATGCTTTCGAATTCTTCGAAAATGCATTCTGACGGAGAATCCTTGTACATATTGATCTCGTCGATGACGACGCAGCGTTCCTTGTCGAGTTCCTTCTGCGGGAAAGTGGAGGTGTAGGCCAGTTCGAAGAGCAAGTCCACGGCCTTGGCCGTATCTTCCTTCAGGACCGTGGAATAGATCACGGTTTCTTCTTTTGCGGTATAGGCGTTCAGCTCGCCGCCCAACATTTCGAGGCGGTTGCTGATCTGTTGCGGGGTGCGTTTCTCCGTCCCCTTGAAAAGCATGTGTTCGGTCATGTGGGCGATGCCGCTGAAGGCTTCCGGTTCGTTGCGGGTGCCGGATTTGATGGCCAGCGCGGCGTATGCCACTTGCGAGCGGGAGCGCCGGAAGGCGAACTGCAGGCCGCTTTCAAAAGTCCTGGTGTAAATCATGGCGCAAAAATACGAAACTGTTTCCAATTATTTCGTACATTTGTAGGCTATGGAACAATTCATCGTATCTGCCCGGAAATACCGTCCCAACAGCTTCGAGACGCTGCTGGGCCAGGAGAACATCGCCCGGACGCTCAAGAACTCGATCCTGCGGGGCCAGCTGGCGCACGCATATCTTTTCTGCGGCCCGCGCGGCGTGGGCAAGACCAGCGCCGCCCGCATCTTCGCCAAGACCATCAACTGCAGCAATCCCGGACCGGACCTGGAGCCGTGCGGTGAATGTGAATCGTGCCGTTCATTCGCGGAAGGCCGTTCCTACAGCATCCACGAACTCGATGCGGCCTCCAACAACTCGGTGGACGACATCCGTGCGCTGACCGACAAGGTGCGCATCCCGCCGCAGGTCGGCCGCTACAGCGTCTATATCATCGACGAGGTCCACATGCTCTCGCAGGCCGCCTTCAACGCCTTCCTCAAGACCCTTGAGGAGCCGCCGGCACATGCCATCTTCATCCTGGCCACCACCGAGAAGCACAAGATTCTGCCCACCATCCTCTCGCGCTGCCAGACCTACGATTTCAACCGCATCAGCATCGAAGACATGGTGCGCAACATGAAATCCATCGCGGCCAAAGAAGGTGTGACCATGAGTGAAGAGGCCATGCACGTCATCGCCCAGAAGGCCGACGGCGCCATGCGTGACGCCTTGACGCTCTTCGACCAGACCGTTGCCTTCTGCGGCAAGGAAGTCACCTACGAGCAGGTGATCCGCAACCTGGGCGTACTCGATTACGAATACTATTTCAGCCTGACGGAAAACTTCCTTTCGGGAGATTATGCCCGTGCGATGCTCACCTTTGACGAGATCCTTTCCAAAGGCTTCAACGCCCAGGGATTCATCGGCGGGTTGAGCACGCATTTCCGCGACCTGCTGGTCTGCAAGAATGACGCGGCGCGCACGCTGCTGGAACTGGCGCCTTCGGTCGCGCAGCGCTACCAGGAATTCTCCGTACGTTGCACGCCGGGCTTCCTCTTCGAGGCCCTGCGCCTGACCACCGCCTGCGAAGCTTCCTACAAGCAGAGCGGCAATCCCCGTCTGTTGATCGAATTTACGCTGATGAGCCTCTGCAACATCAGCTTCGCCATTACCGGCCAGCCGCAGGCTGTTGCCCCGCAGCCCACCGCTGCACAGCCGCGACCTGCTGCCGCACAGCCGCAGCAAGCCGCCGTCCCGCCACAGCCCGCCGCACAGCCGCAACCTGCACAGCCGCAGCCGGTGGCATCCCAACCCGCCCCCGTCCCGCCGCAGGCGCCCCAGCCGTCCCAGCCTGCCCCGTCGCAGCCCGCTCCGTCGCAGCCGGCCCACAAGCCCACCGGGCTTTCGCTCAAGGCGATGCTGGAAGACGCCCGCAAGGAAACGCCTGCCCAGGCCATCGCGCCCCAGGGTGCCCCGGTTGAAAAGCCGGCCCCCGATGCCGAAAGACTTTCCGCCGTCTGGCAGGCCCTGGCCGCCAGCGAAGTCCGGATGCCGCGCCTCTCGTCGGCCATCGCCCAGGCTACGCCGACCCTCGAAGGCAAGGTGGTCCACTTCGAAGTCGGCAATGTCGCCCAGCAGGAATGGATCGACCGCAACTGCCGCGCCCGCATGGAAGCCTTCCTCCAGAACCGCTTCGAAGACCCGGCCATCCGCCTGGTGATCGACGTGAAGAAAGCCGAGGAAACGGGCCGCGGTATGTATATGCCCTCCGACAAGGCAAAGTTTTTGCAGGAAACTTCGCCCGAATATAACGGATTGCAGAAAGATTTAGGATTGGAAATCAGTTAACGATGAAACTTTTCTGTACGAACCTGGTCAAGAAATACGGGAAGCGCACCGTGGTCAAAGGCGTCTCCATCGAAGTGGAGCAGGGCGAGATCGTCGGCCTGCTCGGCCCCAACGGCGCCGGCAAGACCACCAGTTTCTATATGATAACGGGGCTGATCAAACCCAATGACGGCCGCATCTTCCTCGGTGAAGAAGAGATCACTGACCTGCCGATGTACCGCCGTGCCCAGAAGGGCATCGGCTACCTGGCGCAGGAAGCCTCCGTGTTCCGCAGCATGAGCGTGGAGAACAACATCCTGTCCGTCATGGAAATGGCCGGATTCGACCGGGCCTACCGCACGGAGCGCCTGGAGACGCTCATCGACGAATTCGGTTTGCAGAAAGTCCGCAAAAGCCAGGGCATCCAGCTTTCCGGCGGTGAACGCCGCCGCTGCGAGATCGCCCGGGCGCTGGCCATCAATCCGAAATTCATCTTGCTCGACGAACCCTTTGCCGGCGTGGACCCGATCGCCGTGGAAGACATCCAGCACATCATCGCCAAACTCAAGACGATGAACATCGGCATCATCATCACCGACCACAACGTCCACGAGACCCTGGCCATCACCGACCGGGCCTATCTCCTCTACGAAGGCTCCATTCTGGAAAGCGGCACGGCCCAGCAACTGGCCGACAATCCCGAAGTCCGGAAGAAATACCTCGGTCAGAATTTCGAGCTCCGCAAGGCCGTTCTCCACGAACGCGTGGAAGACTGATTACTGTTCTGTTTCGAAGAATGCGCATCCGTCGCAGCCGCTTTCGGGGCAGGTGTCGGGACGCCTGCCCGCGGAAGCGGCCTGCGGATTGCGTTTTTTCCAGAGCCGCATCTCCTCTTCCTTGGCACAGATGATGCCCTGCCGGCGAAGCGCCTTGTTGTGGGCGATTTCGCCGTCGGGGAACTTGCCGTCCTTTTTGACAAGGATGGTGACGGCCATGCCGGCTACGCCGACGGCCAGGAGCCCGAGTGCAAGGAGGAAGACGGTCATGGCCGGCTGCGGATCAGATTTGTTTGAATGCGGGGACGATGGGGTGGGTGCCCACGGTGAGCACGGGCGGGATCTGCAGCACCTTGAAGGCAGCACCCTTCTTGAGCTTCACGACCCGTTCGACCAGCGCGGCGTCGGTTCCGCGGGCGATGACCTGCTCGGGGGTGAGCTCCTCTTCGCAGAGGGCATGCAGCACCGGGTCGAGCAGTTCGTACTCCGGCAGCGAATCGCTGTCTTTCTGGTTCGGGCGCAGTTCGGCGGAAGGGGCCTTGGTCAGGATGGCCTCGGGAATCACTTCCCGGCCATGCCGCTCGTTCTCGTGGTGCGAAAGTTCATAGACCTGCACCTTGTAGAGATCGGCGATTACCATCATGGCACCGCACAGGTCGCCGTACAGGGTGCCGTAGCCCGTGAACAGTTCGCTCTTGTTGGAGGTGTTCAGCAGCAGGGCATTGAAGCGGTTCGACCAGGTCATCAGGATGGTGCCGCGGATGCGGGCCTGGAGGTTCTCCTGGGCCACGCTCCATTTCCCCAGTTCGAAGAAGCGGATCATCTCGACCATCGCACGTTTGTAAATCTTTTCGATCGGGACGATGTCGTAGCTGATTCCCAGGTTGTTGGCCAGCTCGATGGAGTCGGTGACCGAACTCAGGGAAGAAAACTCCGACGGCATCAGGATGCCGTGGACGTTTTCGGCGCCGAGCGCATCGGTGGCAAGGGCGGCGACGATGGCCGAATCAATGCCGCCCGAAAGGCCCAGGACGGCTTTTTTCATCCCGGCCGATTCGAAATACTTTTGGATCTTGCCGACCAGCAGGTCGTGCACGTCGGCGATGGCGAGTGAGGGCTCCAGTATCATTGTATGCTTGTTTTGCTAGCTGCGGATGAACAGGTCGCTGACCGGTTCGTTGTGGTAGATGCGGTCGATGACCTTGGCGAACAGGCCGGTCATCGACAGGACAGTGAAGCGGCTGTTGTCTTTCTTGGGATCGAGCGGAATGGTGTCGGCCACGATGAATTCCTGCAGGGGCGAGGCGTAGATCCGGTCGTAGGCGGGACCCGAGAGGATCGGGTGCGTGCAGACGGCACGGACGCTGAGCGCACCGCGTTCCATCAGGACCTCGGCGCATTTGGTGATGGTGCCGGCGGTATCGACCATGTCGTCCACGATCACCACGTTGCGGCCTTCGATCTCACCGATGGCGGTCATGCTGCCCACCACGTTGGCTTTCGTGCGGTCCTTGTGGCAGATGATCAGCGGGGCGTTGAGATGACGGGCATAGATGTTGGCCTTCTTGGCGCCGCCCATGTCGGGGGAGGCGATGGAAAGGTTGTCGAGGTTCATGGCCTGGATATAGGGGATGAAGATCGAGCTGGCCCAGAGGTGATCGACGGGGATGTCGAAGAAGCCCTGGATCTGGGCGGCGTGCAGTTCGCAGGTCATCACGCGGTCGCAACCGGCTGCGGTGAGCATGTTGGCTACCAGTTTCGAGGCGATGGAAACGCGCGGACGGTCTTTGCGGTCCTGGCGGGCCCAGCCGAAGTAGGGGATGACGGCAATCACCTTGTAGGCGGAAGCCCGGCGGGCGGCGTCGATCATCAGCAGCAGTTCGAAGAGATTGTCTGCCGGCGGATTGGTGCTCTGGACGATGAACACCGTGGCGCCGCGGACGCTTTCCGTGAACTGGGGCTGGAATTCGCCGTCGCTGAAACGGGTGAGTTCCGAGTCACCGAGTGTCGTGTTCAACTGCTTTGCAATCTGCTCTGCGAAGACGCGGGAACCGTCGCAGGCGAAGATCTTCAGTCTATGGTCATATTGTTCCATAAAATAGAGAAGTTTTTATAGGTTGTTGAGGATGGTTTCGATATAGTCCAGGATTTCTTCGCGGCCCTTGCCGGTTTCGGCCGAGCTGCAGAAGGTAGGCGGGAGCTCGTCCCAGTTTTCCAGCAGGATGGCGGCATTGTGCTCGACCTGCCGCTGCAGCGCGACCGGGCCCAGTTTGTCGCATTTGGTATAGATCAGGGCGAAGGGAATGGATCTTTCCCCGAGTTCGTTGATGAAGTCGCGGTCGATCTGCTGCAGGTCGTGGCGGGAATCGAGCAGGACGAACAGCAGGACGAGGTCCTCGCTGTTGAGAATGTAGTCGCCGATGATATCCTGCAGCTTTTCCCGGCCCTTGTGTCCCATCTTGGCATAGCCGTAGCCGGGCAGGTCCACAAGGTACCAGGCGTTGTTGATCAGGAAATGATTGACCAGTTGGGTCTTGCCGGGCGTGGAAGAGGTGTGTGCCAGGCCTTTTTTGCCGCAGAGCCGGTTGATGAGCGACGATTTTCCGACATTGCTCCTGCCGATGAAGGCGAATTCCGGGTGAACGGCCTTCGGCTTCTGGTCCGTGCGCTGGCTGCTTCCAGCAAAGAGGGCCTCCTTGATGATCATAGCTGCGGAAAATTGTCAAGGGCAAAAGTACGAAATTTAATCGAGATTTTTCCGTATATTTGTGAACATTGAATTGTGGATAGCCATGGATGCGAAGGATACGGTACGGCCCCTCGGGCTGCTGGCGCTGCAAAGCCGGATTAAAGAAGCACTTGACGATACATTTCTCGAGACGGTCTGGCTGCAGGCCGAAATCAGCGAACTCAAGCAGAACCCCTCCGGTCACTGCTACCTGACGCTGGTGGAAAAGGATCCTCGTTCCAATGCGCTGGTGGCCAAGGCTTCGGCCGTCGTCTGGGCTTCGACCTGGCGGATGGTCAAACCGTATTTTGCTGCGCAGGCCGGCCGCCCGCTGGAAGCTGGTCTCTCGGTGCTGGTGCGCGTGCAGGTCAGCTATTCGCCCGTGTATGGCTTGTCGCTGGTGGTCTATGACATCGACCCGTCCTTCACGGTCGGGCAGTTGGAGCTGGCACGCCAGCGCACCATCGCCCGGCTGCAGGCCGAAGGCATGTTCGACATGAACAGCCAGCTGGAACTGCCGCCGCTTCCCCGCCGCCTGGCTGTCATCTCAAGCGCCACGGCGGCCGGCTACCGCGACTTCATGCGTCATCTGGAAGGCAACGAGTACGGCTTCCGTTTCCGGACGCGGCTTTTCCAGGCCGTCATGCAGGGGACGGAGGCGCCGGCCAGCATCATCGCGGCCCTCGATGCGGTGGCGGCCGAGGCCGATGCTTTCGACGCCGTCCTGATCCTGCGCGGCGGCGGCGGGGCCATGGACCTGGTCTGCTACGACGACTACGACCTGGCGGTCAACGTCGCCCAGTTCCCACTGCCGGTCCTCACGGGCATCGGCCACGACCACGATTATCACATCGTGGACCAGGTGGCCCACACCCATGTCAAGACACCTACGGCCCTGGCCGACTGGATCGTGGAACGTTTCGCCGCCGAGGCCTGGCAGGTGGAGTCGCTTCTCCAGCGGCTCCACCTGGCCGTCCGCTCGAAAGCCGTCCGGCAGCAGGGCGTCATCGACGCCCTCGCCCTGCGCGTCGCCCACGCCGCCACCACCCGCCACGCCGCCGCCTCCCGCGACCTGACCGCCCTGTCGCAGCGCCTTACCCGCGCCGCCGCCGATCGCCACACGGACGCGCTGCGTCGCCTGGACGCTCTGTCTCAGCGGCTGTCGCGTGCCGCCACCGACCGCCACGCAGATGCGCTGCGCCGCCTGGACGCCCTCGCCCTGCGTCTCGACGCCGTCGATCCCCAGCGCGCCCTCGACCGTGGCTTCCTGATCGCCCTCAGGAACGGCCGCCGTGCCGCCGCCGCCGCGGCCTTCGCCCTCGGCGACCGCCTCACCCTCCTCTTCCGCGACGGCGCTGTCGAGGCCCAGGTCCGCGCCGTCCAGCCATCCGCCGCCGACCTCCCGCCTGCCGGCGACTTCCCTTCGGCTGCCGACCTTCTGCCTGCCAGCGATCTTCCTTCGGCCGGCTAGCCCGTCCTTGGCGAGCTTGCCGCCAGCCTTCCTGTGGACACAGAATGCGTTTTCAGCCGTCTACGCACATTCTGTGTCCAGAAAGAGCGGCAATCTGCTTCAAAATTGGCCACAGAATGCGTTTGCAGCCCTCTCTACGCATTCTGTGTCCCGCCACTGGACTTGGGAAAGTCTCCGCCTCCTCTGTCACGACACAGACGGTTCGTCCATTCTGTCTGTGTCGCTGACACATTTCTGCCCAAAGATCCGTTTTCGTTGTCACGACACAGATGGATTCGCGCCTATGTCTGTGTCACTGAAAGAAGTACGCCGCATGTTGCCCTGGTCGTTTTGCTGTCCTACAAGTACGACGCATGCCTCCCCAGCCGTTATGTAGTGTGCTACTTTTGATGCCTCCTCCCAAAACGCTTTGTCGGGTTGACGGTTTTTTTCTTTTTTCGGCCGGGAGTTTTGATCCGTGTTTTCATCATGCTGGAACTTGGCCTCCGCCTGACGGATGGAATCCGATAATCACCTTCCACGAGGGTGTGTCTTGCAGGCGGTTATGACGGAGGTGAGGGGGAAGGTGATTTTTGCGTTGTATTATTAAATAAAATATCTATCTTTGCAGTAATACTATAGTCATACTTTTATGGAAATGCTCTATCACGGCTCGAAGCTTATCATTAAGAATCCTGCGTACGGAAAAGGTAATCCCGAGAACGACTATGGGCTGGGATTCTATTGCACGCGCGAACCGGAGCTTGCGAAGGAATGGGCCTGTGCTGAAGCGGATGACGGATTTGCAAACCAATATCAGATCGAGACGGAGGGGCTGTCCTGCCTCCAGCTCAACAATGGAAGATACCATATCCTGAACTGGCTTGCCATCCTGCTGGAAAACAGGCGGTTCGATATCTCTTCTCCGGTTTCGGCCAGGGCCCGGCAGTACATTCTTGACACTTTCCTGCCTGACTACAAAGGTTACGACCTGATCGAGGGATATCGGGCGGATGATTCCTATTTTTCTTTCTCCAGGGCTTTCCTGTCAAACGGAATTACGCTGCAACAACTCCGTCGCGCCATGCGGTTGGGAAAGTTGAGCGAGCAGGTCGTACTTCGCACGCCGGCTGCATTCGATGCCCTCTCGTTCATTGGGGCGACTCCCGTCGATGCGTCCATCTATCATATCAGGAGGATGTCCCGGGACAAGGGTGCACGGGAAGACTACAAAAAAATGCTCTCCGAAACGCCGGCGGGAGAAGAGATTTACGTGTCAACCATCATCAACGAAAAATGGAACAACGATGACCCGCGCTTATGACATTGCCTATCTGGATGACGCCATGGCTTCCCTGGGAGCCATGATGGACTATGCCGTAAACACTTGCGGCGAAGAGTTCTCCCTGTTTTACGCCCGCTTCCTTGCAAGCGGTATTGCGGACGCCTTCTCCCGTGCGAATCCCAAATATCTTGGAGGTATGTCCGGAATCGAACTGGCTTCGCTGGTCGCTTCCCGCACGGGCAACGCGCTCCCGAAGGAAGATGATCTTGTTGATATCGGCAGCCCTGAATACTGGACTGGCTGGACGTTGGCATACCTGTCCTGGTATCTGAACATGGACTTCAGGACGATGCAGTCCCGGGGCCTGACCGCGCAGTCCCTCCTTGACCGCTATCCCGTCCTGCATGAAGCCGATCCGTCGAAAGCGGTCCGCTTTGCAGTCGGGCGACTCAAAGAAACATCTGGCGGGGAACTTCTCAGGCGCGCCCGCAAGAATGCGCGGCTCACGCAGCGGCAGCTGTCAGCTATCGCGGGCATTCCACTCACGGTCATCCGCTCCTACGAACAGGGCAAGCGATCCCTGAAAAACGCGGAAACGGGAAATGTCCGGAGTATCTGCCGGGTGCTGGGGTGCCGGGGCGAAGACCTGTTTGCATTTGTCGGAGATTATTTGTAAATTTGAAGATTATGAATGAGAATGATGTGAATATGGAAGAAAACAGAAAATACGAAGAGGTTTACGCCGAACTGGAGGAACTGGTCGGGAAGATCGAGGATCCGGAGCGGGAGTTGTCGGCGATCGGGGCGGATGTGAAAAGGGCGATGGCCTTGATCGGCTGGTGCCGGGATTACATCCGCGGCAGCCAGGAGGAGATCGAGAAACTGATGAAGGACAAAGAGGAGGACGCCTGATGAAAATCTGGGAGAAAGACCCGTGGCTCGAGCCTTTTGCGAAGGTGGTCCAGCGGCGCAACCAGCAGATCCTGCTGCGCAAGCAGGAGATTGCGGGGTATGGCAAGCCCTTGAAGGCGGCCGTCAACGGTGCCTTGTATTATTGTCTGCACCGGGAGGAAGGGGCGTGGGTGTTCCGCGAGTGGGCGCCCAATGCGGCGAAACTCTATCTGACCGGCGACTTCAACGGCTGGCGACGGAGCGAGGAATGGGCCCTGAAGCCGATCGGCGAAGGGAACTGGGAGTTGCGCGTCCCGGAGGACCGGATTTCGCACGGCGATCTGTATAAATGGTATGTGGAATGGCCCGGCGGTGGGGGAGAGCGCATTCCGGCCTATGCCACGCGCTGCGTGCAGGATCCGGAAACGAAAGTGTTCTGCGCCCAGGTGTGGGCCCCGGAGAAGCCTTACCGCTGGCACCGCAAGCGCGGGCCGAAGATCGACAATCCGCTCATCTACGAAGTCCATATCGGGATGAGCTCGGAAGCGCAGAAAGTGGCCTCTTTCACCGAGTTTCGGGAACAGGTACTGCCGCGCGTCATCGAGACCGGTTACAATACCCTGCAGATCATGGCTCTGCAGGAACATCCCTATTACGGGAGCTTCGGCTACCAGGTGTCGAATTTCTTTGCCCTCAGCAGCCGTTTCGGTACGCCGGAAGAATTCAAGGCGCTGGTCGATGCGGCCCACCAGGCCGGCATCGCCGTGATTATGGACGTGGTGCACAGCCACGCCGTGAGCAACGAAGCGGAAGGGCTCAGCCGGCTCGACGGCTCCTACACGACCTATTTCCACGAAGGACCCCGCGGCCAGCATCCGGCCTGGGGATCGCGCTGTTTTGACTATGGAAAAGGTCAAACCATCCATTTCCTGCTTTCAAATCTCAAGTATTGGATGGAAGAATACTGTCTGGACGGCTTCCGTTTCGACGGCGTGACGAGTATGCTCTATTACGATCACGGCCTGGAGCGCGATTTCACCGGCTACCCTTGCTATTTCGACGGCGGGCAGGACGAGGACGCCATTACCTACCTGGGACTGGCCAACATCCTGGTCCATGAACTCCGCCGCAATGCCTTCACCATCGCGGAGGACATGTCGGGCATGCCCGGCCTGGCCGCTCCGCTGGACCAGGGCGGCATCGGCTTTGACTACCGGATGAGCATGGGCGTGGCCGACCACTGGATCAAATGGATCAAGGAGCGCGGCGACTGGCAGTGGAGCATGGGCGAGATCTGGTACGAGCTCTCGGGCAAGCGGGCCGACGAGCGGACCATCAGCTATGCCGAGTGCCACGACCAGGCGCTGGTAGGCGACAAGACCATCATCTTCCGCCTGATAGACAAGGAAATGTACACGGCAATGGGCCTGGGCTCCCAGAATCTGGTGGTGGACCGGGGCATCGCCCTGCACAAGATGATCCGCCTGGTGACGCTGGCCACGGCGGGCGACGGCTACCTGACCTTCATGGGCAATGAATTCGGCCATCCCGAGTGGATCGACTTCCCGCGGGAAGGCAACAACTGGTCGTATTTCTATGCCCGCCGCCAGTGGTCGCTGGTCGATAATCCCGCGCTTCGCTACCGTGGCCTCTGGTGCTTCGAGCAGGCCATGCTCGCCCTGGCCCGGGAGAGCCGCCTGCTGGCCGTGCCGCCTATCTGCCTGCGCTGCGACGAGGAGAAGAAGATCCTGATCATCCAGCGGGCGGGCTTGCTGCTGGTCTTCAATTTCAATCCCGAATTTTCCTTTGAAAACTATGGTTTCGAAGTGGAAGCCGGAAGCTATGAAACCGTCCTCGACAGCGATGCGGGCGCTTTCGGCGGCTTTGCCCGCAACGATGATGCCCTGACGCATTTCACCGTCGCAGAACAAAGTTCTGCAAGCCTTTACCTCTACCTGCCCAGCCGGACCGTCCAGGTCCTGCGCAGGAAAGAATGACAAACTAACAGTTTTTTACATATATTTGCGCGATTAAAGTTTTTCAGTAAAATGGCATATCTGCAATTCAACAAGGCCGAGCTCGTGAATCTCGAGTATTCCCTCAAACGGGAGCTGCTTGCGACCAACCGGACCGGCGGTTACTGCAACACCACCATCGTGGGCTGCAATACCCGCAAGTATCACGGACTCTTCGCTGTACCGATCGAGCGCTTTGGCGGGCACCGCTACATGCTCCTCTCGTCGCTCGACGAAACGCTGCTCCAGCACGGCATGCCCTTCAACCTGGGCATCCACTGTTACGGTGAGGTTTATGAACCGCGCGGCCACAAGTATATCGTGGATTTCGAAATGGATCCCTATCCGGTGATCACCTACCGGGTGGGCGGTATGCTCTTCCGCAAGGAACTGCTCTTCGTGGTCGGCAGCGACCAGCTGCTGATCCGCTACACGCTGCTGGACGCCCATTCCCACACCGTGCTGCGGCTCAAGCCCTATCTGGCCTTCCGGAGCATCCACGAACTGACGATGGCCAATGGCGATGCCGACACGCACTACACGCCGGTTGAAGGCGGCGTGTCGTTCTGCCTGTACCGCGATTTTCCTTCGCTGTACCTGCAGCTGTCCAAGCATGCGGACTATGTGCACGTTCCGGACTGGTATCGCAATACTGTATATAAAGAAGAATACCGGCGCGGTTTCGACTGCCAGGAGGACCTGCTGGTCCCCGGCTTTTTCGAAATGCCGATGAAAAAAGGCGAGAGCATCGTCTTTTCCGCTTCGACGGCGGCTGTTTCACCGAAGAATCTCAAGGCGCAGTTCACCCGCGAGGCGGGACGGCGGATGCCGCGCGACAATTACGACGACTGCCTCAAGGCGGCTGCCGATCAGTTGTTCGCCAACAAGGGCAAATTCTCCCGCATCTGCACGGGCTTTTCCTGGCACGAGATCGGCGGCATGCGCGAAACCTGCCTCTCGCTGCCCGGCCTGACGCTCTTCAATACGGGCAATGTCAAGCTCTTCGAGAAGATCCTTTCCGACCTGATGACGGAAAATGAGGATGCCTTCCTCCACGGCAGCGACCAGGTCGAATCGCCGCTGCGGCTCTTCGAGGCCGTGCAGCAACTGGCCGCCTTTACCGGCGACAAGGCCGGTGCCTGGAAAAAATACGGCAAGTTCCTCAAACAGGTGATGGAAAGCTACCTGAACGGCCGGCCCGAGGTGCAGTTGCACGCGAACGGACTGCTCTGGGCCGAGAAGCCCGGTGTGGCGCTCAGCTGGATGAATGCCTACATCGACGGCAAGCCCGTGACCGAGCGCCGCGGCTACCAGGTGGAGACCAACTGCTTCTGGTACAACGCCGTCTGCTACACCCTCGAGATGGAGACCCTGCATGGCAAGCACAGCCCCCTGACGGAGCGCCTCGCCGAGGTCAAGGACGCCATCGAGAACGTGTTCTACGATCTGTTCTGGGTGGAAGCCCGCCACCATCTGGCCGACTATGTGGACGAGACGGGCCAGAACATCTTCACCCGTCCCAACCAGCTTTATGCCTGCGCCCTGGAATACAGTCCGGTTTCCGAGGAAGTCCAGGCCGACATCCTGCACGCCGTGGAGCGCGAACTGGTGACTACCCGGGGCATCCGGACCCTGTCGCCCAAGAACCCGCGCTACCGCTCCCGCTACGACGGCAACCAGATCGAACGCGATACGGCCACCCACAACGGCTGCACCCGGCCCTGGCTGCTGGGCGCCTATGTGGCGGCCTGTTTCAAACTGTTCGGACCGTCGTTCGTGCGCAAGGCGCAGGAACTGATCGACGGCTTCCAGGAAGACCTGAACATCCACGGCATCGCCGCCGTGGCCGAGATCTACGACGGCGATCCGCCCTACAACCCGCACGGGGCCATTAACTCTGCGATGAGCGTGGCCGAGATCCTGCGGGTGAAATATCTGATCAGCCAATACAAGGATAAGGAGGAAGCGTTATGAGAGTCCTGATGTTCGGTTGGGAATTCCCGCCGCATATCGCAGGCGGTCTGGGCACGGCCTGCTACGGAATGACCAAAGGCCTGGCGCATGCCGGCGTGGACGTGCTTTTCGTGATGCCGTCCGCCAGCGGCGACGAGGACCAGAGCGCCGTCCGCATCATCAATGCGAGCGACGTTGCCGTCTATGACAGCTGCCACGACATCGACGAATTCCTCAGCAAAGTCCAGTTCTTGCGCGTAGGGTCGAACCTGCATCCGTACATCGACCCGACCGACTTCACAGAACTGGTCGAGGAAGAGCGCCGCAACCAGACCGAGGAGTTCAAGTTCTGGTTCCGCCAGAAATACAAATTCTCGGGCAAATACGGCAAGAACCTGATGGAAGAGGTTTCGCGCTACGCGATGGTGGCCGGCGCGATCGCCGCCGAACAGCAGTTCGACGTGATCCACGCCCACGACTGGCTCACCTACCTGGCTGGCATCGCGGCCAAGCGCGTCTCCGGCAAGCCGCTGGTGATCCATGTCCATGCCACCTCGTTCGACCGCGGCAGCGCCGACAACATCGACACCCGCGTCTTCGCCATCGAGAAGCAGGGGATGGAGGAGGCCGACAAGGTCATCACCGTGAGCGACCTGACGCGCAACATCGTGATCAACAAATATGGCATCGACCCGGCCAAGGTCGTGACCGTCCACAATGCCGTGGACTTCTCCGGCCGGGAAAAACTCGAAGTTACCCGCGGGGTCAAGGACAAGGTCATCACCTTCCTGGGCCGCATCACTTTCCAGAAAGGTCCCGAGTATTTCATCGAGGCGGCCGCCAAGGTGCTCAAGGTCTGCCCCGACACCCGTTTCGTGATGGCGGGCAGCGGCGACATGATGAACCGCTGCATCCGCTACGTGGCCAAGCTCGGCATTGCCGACCGCTTCTATTTCACGGGCTTCCTGCGCGGCGACGACGTGCAGAAGATGTTCGCCCTGTCCGATGTCTATGTGATGCCTTCCGTATCGGAGCCCTTCGGTATCTCGCCGCTTGAGGCGATGAAGACCGACGTCCCGACCATCATCTCGAAGCAGTCGGGTGTGGCGGAAGTGCTCAAATATGCCATCAAGGTCGATTTCTGGGACGTCAACGCCCTGGCCGATGCCATGTACGGCCTGCTCAAGTACCCGGCCCTCTCGCGCCTGGCCGCGGAGAAGGGGCGCGAGGAGGTTGACAATCTGAAATGGGACAGCGCCGCCGTCAAGGTAAAGCGGGTCTATGAGTCTGCTATTTCCGGAAAATAAAAAAGTTACGATATGAATAAGTCCGTTTGTTTCTATTTCCAGGTCCATCAGCCTGATCGCCTGCGGCAGTTCCGCTTCTTCGACATCGGCAACGACTATCACTATCTCGACGATTTCGCCAACCGCACCATCGTGCGCCGCGTGGCGGAGCGCTGCTATCTGCCGGCCAACCGGCTCCTGCACGATTTGATCCTGCGCCACAACGGCGCCTTCAAGGTGGCTTTCTCCATCTCGGGCGTCGCCATCGAGCAGTTCGAGCGCTACGTACCGGAAGTGATCGACAGCTTCAAGGCCCTGGCCGCCACGGGCTGCGTGGAATTCCTGGCCGAGACCTATTCCCATTCGCTCGCTTCGCTGGCCTCGACGACCGAGTTCAAGAAGCAGGTCAAACTGCACGCCGACCTGACCAAGCGCCTGTTCGGCGTCAAGCCCACGGTCTTCCGCAACACGGAGCTGATCTACTCCGACGCCATCGGCGCGACCGTATCCGAGATGGGTTACCATGTGATGCTGACCGAAGGCGCCAAGCACATCCTGGGCTGGAAGAGTCCGGATTTCGTGTATGCCAACGCCGTCAATCCGCGCCTGAAGCTCCTGCTCCGCAATTTCAACCTGAGCGACGACATCGCCTTCCGCTTCTCCGACAAGGGCTGGAACGGCTGGCCGCTGACGGCCGACAAGTTCGCGGACTGGGCCTTCACGACCCTGGAAAAGGGCGACGTCCTCAATCTCTTCATGGATTATGAGACCTTCGGCGAGCACCAGCGCAGCGCCAGCGGCATCTTCGATTTCCTGAACGCCCTGCCGGCCGCCGTCCTGTCCCGCGGCCTGGATTTCAGCACGCCTTCCGAGGCGGCCGACAAGTTCCAGCCCGTGGCGCCGCTCCACGTGCCGTTCCCGATCTCCTGGGCCGACGAGGAGCGTGACACCAGCGCCTGGCTCGGCAATGAACTGCAGGAAGAGGCCTTCAACAAGCTCTATTCCCTGGAAGGGGACGTGTACAAGACCAAGGATGACAACCTGATTGCCGCCTACCGCCGCCTGCAGGAGAGCGACCACTTCTACTACATGTGCACGAAGTTCTTCTCCGACGGCAGTGTCCACAGCTACTTCAATCCCTACGACACGCCCTACGAAGCCTTCATCAACTACATGAACGTCCTGGCCGACTTCGAACTGCGCGTCCAGGACCGGCTGAAGAGTGTCAAGAAGACGAAGTAGGCGCTTCTCTTCGATCGGCGTTGTACTGGAAGGTCTTGCTGCTCCCGTTGCTCTTGAGCGTCCCCAGCCCGTTCGTGCCGCTGGTGTAGGTGTACGCCAGCGTCTCGGCACGGGCTCCCGTCCGCGTCAGGGAGGTGATGTTGCCGTTCGCGTCGTACTCGAACGTCTCGCTGTTGCCGCCGTACTGCGGCGGGGCGCCCGTCTCGTAGGCGTATGCGACGGCGAACTTGTCCGCTTTATTGATACAGAAAGGATAAAAGGGATCAGCGCCAAAAGTGGGTGGGCCGACCCGATTCGCCCTGCCGCCAAACTGGCGCACAAGGACCCGCCACATACGCCGCCAGATGCCGATAGGTGTGCGCCAACAGCCGAAATTGAAC
>CADAOB010000031.1 GCA_902789445.1 uncultured Bacteroidia bacterium
GTTTGGACATAATGCTTTTGTTTATGTCCAACTTTTGGGGGGCACATCAAAATCGGGCTATGGCGCACATCTGCATAGCGGATAGCCACGCCAGAGCAGGGTTGCTGTGCGCCAGTTTGGCGAGACAGGCCGCCGCCGTTCGACTTCGCCGTTCGAGTTCGACTTCGACAAAGTCTGATCATTTTTTCGCCAAAGTGCGCGCACACAAAGCTGTCCAGAGGCCTTATAGCCCAGGAGAGGTGCGCGCACCGGCCTTAAAGCTGCGGCTGCGCGCAGCAAAAGCGTATCTTACGATGTCTATGGCCGGTCAGCCGCGCGCACTTTGGCGAAAGGCGTGGCCGCGAAGTATTACCTAAAATTACGAGGTTATACCCTCGTCCATCTGCGCCCTCGACTACGGTGCCAGCCACTACGAATCACCAATAATCATCATCGGCGTTTTGAAAACACAAAACTCCGATGTATTTTTGCAGAAAATTTTCTAGACGATGTTGATTGCATTGAAGCTCCTGGGGTCGATCGCCCTTCTGATGTACGGAATGAAGGTAATGAGCGAGGCACTCCAGAAGATGGCCGGGCCGCAGTTGCGGCACATGCTCGGGGCTATGACCACCAACCGTTTCACGGGTGTGGCCACCGGCGCACTGGTGACGGTCGCGGTCCAGTCTTCCGCTGCAACCACGGTGATGACGGTTTCCTTCGTCAACGCCGCCTTGCTGACGCTCTCTCAGGCCATTTCGATCATCATGGGCGCCAATATCGGCACCACGCTTTCGGCCTGGATCATGTCGGCGGGCTTCTCGTTCAACATCGCCAACCTGGTCTGGCCCGCATTCCTGGTGGGCATTATCCTGATCCAGACCGGCAAGCACCGCTATGTCGGAGACTTCCTCTTCGGCCTTTCCTTCCTGCTCTTCGCCCTGGGCATGCTCTCGGCCACCGGCAGGGAAATGGACCTGGCCAGCAACGAAAAGGTCGTTGGCTTTTTCGCCTCTTTCGACTCGGGCAGCTATCTGACGATCCTCCTGTTCCTGCTCATCGGTACGATCCTGACCTTCATGGTCCAGTCATCGGCCGCCCTGATGGCCATTACCATGGTCCTCTGTTCCACGGGGGCGATCTCCATTTATCAAGGCATCGCACTGGTTATGGGTGAAAACATCGGCACGACGCTCACGGCCAACATCGCCGCCATGAGCGCCAATACGCAGGCCCGCCGTGCCGCACTGGCACACCTCCTGTTCAATGTCTTCGGTGTGTTCTGGATCCTGTGCTGTTTCTTCCCCTTTGTCCGGATGGTCTGCCGCCTGGTGGGGATGGATCCCACGGCTGAGACGCAGAGCCCCACGCAGCTGTCTTTCGCCCTGGCCATGTTCCACACCGCGTTCAATGTGACCAACACCCTGATCCTCATCTGGTTTATTCCGCAGATAGAGAAAGTGGTCTGTGCGCTCATCAAGCCCAAGCAGACGGAAGAGGAAGAGGAATCCCGCCTGAAATACATCAACAGCGGCCTGATGAAGACCCCGGAAATCTCTGTCCTCCAGGCCCAGAAGGAAATCGCGGTCTTCGGCGAACGGATGATGCGGATGTCGGTCATGGTGAAAGACCTGTATCATGCGAAAGAAGAAAGCGAGTTCAAGAAAATCTTCGACCGGATCGAGAAGTATGAGCAGATCAGCGACAACATGGAAAACGAGATCGGAAAATATCTCGGCCAGGTGAGCGACGCGCACCTGAGCGACGATACCAAGGAGAAGATCCGGGCCATGCTCCGCCAGATCGGCGAGTTGGAGAGTATCGGCGACAGCGGTTACAACATGGCCCGCATCCTGCGCCGGAAGTTCGACGCCAAGATTGAATTCACCCCGCAGCAGGACGCCGGCGTCAAACAGATGTTCGCCCTCTCGCAGGAAGCCGGCGCCCGGATGCTGGAGATGCTGGGCGGCCGCCGCGAAGATTTCGACTTCAACCCCTCCGAAGAAATCGAATCCCGGATCGACGCCACCCGCGAAGTGCTCAAGGAGCAGAACCTGCGCGACGTGGACGGACACGTGTACAGCTACGACAGCGGCAGCATCTACATGGACCTGGTCAACGAAGCGGAGAAAGCCGGCGACTATATCATCAACATTGTCGAGGCCCGGTTGGGCGCTTCCCACAACGGCGTCCGTTTTGAAGGCCTCTTCGTGGATACCGAAAACATGCGCGTGACGGTGGACGGCGATGACGTCCCGTTCACCAAGACCGAGTACCGTCTGTTGAAACTGCTGATGGAAAACCGCGGCCGCGTGTATTCCCGGGAAGAACTCATCAAACTGGTCTGGCCCGACGACGTGATCGTCCTGAACCGTACCGTGGATGTCAACATAACCCGGATCCGGAAGAAGATCGGCCCTTACGCCACCCACATCGCGACCCACGCGGGTTTCGGATACTCCTTTGCGGAGTAGGGCGGGGAAGACAAAAAAACGGGGCGGCCTTGGGCCGTCCCGTTTCTTTATTCAGTTGCAAGTCAGTTAGGCCTGCTCGATGGCACCCATCGGGCAAACGCCGGCGCAGGTACCGCAGTCGACGCACGCGTTGGGGTCAATCTTGTAGATGTCGCCGGCGGAGATGGCTCCCATCGGGCATTCATCAATGCAGGTGCCGCAAGCAGCGCAGTTTTCAGTGATTTTGTAAGCCATTTTATAAAAGTTTAAGTGTGTTGTTCGAAATCGCTGGCAAAGATAATACCAATTTTGAATAATCACCAAAGATTTTCGAAAAAACGCTTTCCGCTGTTCCAACGGCGCTGTTTTTTGCTAATTTTGCACGTCAAGGATATGGAGAGAACGATGATTATTGTCAATGCAAAAGTGATTTTCCCCGGCGAGGTCCGGGACTCACTGGCTGTCGTCTGCCAGGATGGCAAGATCACAGACATCTTTCCAGTCAGTGAACTGGCTGAAAATGCAGAAGTTTTTGATGCGGGTGGCAACTATCTTTCTCCCGGCTTTGTGGACATCCACGTCCACGGGGGCGGGGGCTTCGGCTTCATGGAAGGAACGCCCGCGGCCATCGACGGTGCGGCCCGATTCCACCTTTCGCACGGCACGACTTCGATCGTGCCGACGACCCTGACCTGTCCGGATTCCGACCTGTATCAGGTGTTCGACGCTTTCCGGCAGGTCAAAGAGAGCCGTCCGCCGTATTCCATGCCGGGCCTGCATCTGGAAGGCCCGTTCCTGAATCCCGTCAAGTGCGGCGGGCAGGATCCGGCCTATCTGGCCGTCCCTGACCTGGCCCGTGCCCGCGAGATTCTTTCGCACAGCGACGATGTCATCCGCTGGACCATCGCACCCGAGTTGGACCATGCCCTGGAACTGGGCAAGATGCTCGCCCGTCGTGGCGTCGTCTGCTCGGTGGGCCATACCGACGCTTCGTATGCCCAGGTGGAGGCGGCCATGTTCGCCGGCTTCTCGATGATGACCCATTTCTACTCCGCCATGTCGGCCTGCTACAAGGTGGGCTGCTACCGGGTGGCCGGCGCCGTGGAGGCGGGTTACCTGCTGGACGGCCTCTCGGTGGAGATGATTGCCGACGGCAAGCATCTGCCCAAGGAGATCCTGCGCATGGTCTGGAAGTTCAAAGGCGCCGACCGCGTGGCCCTGTGCTCCGACGCACTGGCCCCCGCCGGCCTGCCCGAAGGTTCGGTGTTCTACAACGGCCGTCCGCCGCACGGGGCCAAGTCCGTCATCCACGACGGTGTGGGCAAGCTCTTCGACCACTCGGCCCTGGCCGGCAGCATCGCTTCGGCCGACCGCCTGGTGCGGGTGATGTACAAGGAAGTCGGCGTACCCCTCTACGATGCGGTCGAGATGATGTCGCTTTCACCGGCCAAGATGGTCGCTGCCCACGGCAAGGGCTCGATCCGGATCGGGAAGGACGCGGACTTCGTCATCTTCGACGACGACATCCAGATCAAGTCGGTCATCACGGCCGGCAAGCTTGTCATCTGACATCCCAGCACATAAAAAAAGAGAGGTGGCCGAAGGGTCACCTCTCTTTTTGTGTGTATGGCCGGATCAATAACCGAAGATCTCTTCCGTCTTCACTTCCTGGATCTTGCCGTATTGGGACAGGGTCTTGAGGTCCATGTCGCTCTTGCGGCCCAGGATGCCGATGGTGTGCGGTTTGTCCTTCACATAGGTCTGCTGGAACTTGATCACGTCGTCGAGCGTCAGGGCGGGGACCTTTTCGTAGATGACCTTGTTGAGGTCATAGTCGATGCCGCGCTCCTGCGCGTTGAGGTAGGCGTTCAGCACGCGGCTCTTCGTGGTACGGGCGGTGCGGATGTTGGAGATCAGCGATTCCTTGGCGATGTTGAAGGCGTTCTCCGAGACCGGCATGTTGTTGATGATCTCGTCGAAGGCGCTCAGGGCGTCGATCAGCTTGTCGTTCTGCGTGCCGATCGAGTAGGTGAACAGGGACGGATGCTCCTGGTCGGTCGGAATCGAATAGTTGGCGCGGGCGCTGTAGGCCAGGCCGCGGGCTTCGCGCAGTTCCTGGAACACGATGGAGTTCATGCCGCCGCCGAAGTATTCGTTGTAGAGGGTGATGATCGGGGCCGTCTTCTCGTCGAACTTCAGGCCGGTATTGAAATAGGCCTGCAGGTTGAGCTGGTTGGCGTCGTACTGGGCCAGGACCACCTTGTTGCCGTCGGTGGGCTGGTAGGCGAACGGATTGCCCTTGACCACGGGATTGAGTTTCTCGGGCACGTTGTGGATGCGGTTGACGGTTTCCACGGCCTGGGCCTCGGTGAGCGGGCCGTAGTAGAGGACCTTGTGCTCATTGTCGAAGATGTGGTGGATCTTCTCGAGCAGCGTCTCGTCGCTGAGCTGCATCAGTTCGGCCGAAGGGACGATGTTGGTCATCGGGTTCTTGGCGCCGTACAGGGCGTAGGAGGCCATCCGCTGCGAATTGGAACGCTGGTCGAGCTTGGCGTTGCGACGTTCGTAGATCGTGTTGGCCTTGAGCATCATCAGGGCTTCGGGATTGGCTTTGGCATGGGCGATGATCTTCTCGACGAGCGTCATCGCTTCCTCCATGTTTTCAGCCAGGCCGCTGAGCGACACGTAGGTGCGTTCGCCGGTGCAGTTGACGCTGAAATTGCAGGCCAGGCCGTAGAAGGCTTTCTGCACTTCCTCCGGCGTCATGTCGTCGGTACCCAGGAAGGTCAGGTAGTCGGCGGCCAGCGGCATCACATTGTCGGCGTAGCTGCCGGTCTCGAAGAGATACTGGAGTTCGAACAGGCCGTTGGTGACGTTCTGTTTGTAGAGCACGGGAATGCCGGCTTTGGCCGTGGCGACCGACATGTCTTTCTGGAAGTCCACGAAGACCGGCTCGATGGGCTTGACCTGCGAGGCCTGCAGGTCCTTGAGGAACTGGCTGGAGACGTCGCGGTTCATCATGATGGGCGTGATGGACGGCTTGGCGATGCGGGTGTCAACCGGGTCGCGCTGTTCCAGCTTGTTGATCTGCACGTAGTTGTCTTTGAAATGCTCGTTGGCGAAGGCGACGATGTCATCTTTCGTGATCTTCGAGAGGGCGTCGATGTTGCCCACGAAGTCCTTCCAGGGAATCTCGTTGATGAAGCTGTTGACCTCGGCACGCACCATGAAGCGGGAGTTCTCGCACTGGCGCATGAACTGGAGTTTCTTGTTGTTGAGGATCGAGGCGAGCAGTTCTTCGTCGAACGCGCCGCTTTTGACCTTCTCGATTTCAGCCAGGGCGATGGCCTTGACTTCTTCCAGGCTCTGTCCCTGCAGCGGCTCGGCTTCGATCAGGAAGGCCGAGTAGTCGGCCAGCGACTGGTTGAAGGCGTACATGCCGAGCGTCTTCTGCTGCTGGTTCACGTCGAGGTCGATCAGGCCGGCGCGGCCGTTGGACAGGATGGCGCTGATCAGTTCCAGGTAGCGGGCTTCGGGGCTGTTGGCGCCGGGGAAGCGCCAGGCCAGGAGCAGGCTGGGCGATTCGAGGCCGAGCACGTCCTTGACGACGGGGGCGGTGATGGGGTCTTCGGGCTCGAACTGCATCTTCTGGAGATTCGGATTGGGCTTGAGGGCGCCGAAGTACTGGTCGATCACCTTGATGGCTTCGTCGGGATTGAAGTCGCCGCACAGGCAGACGGCCATGTTGTTGGGCACATACCACTGGTCATGGTATTTTTTCACGTTGGTGATCGAAGGGTTCTTCAGATGGTCGCCCCAGCCGATGACCGGCGTGTGGTAGGGATGTTTCGGGAAAAGGGCGGCGAAGAGGGCTTCGGAAGCTTTTTCCGAGTCCATCACCGCATACATGTTGTATTCCTCGTAGATGGTCTCCAGTTCGGTGTGGAAGCCGCGGAGCACGACGTTCTCGAAGCGGTCGGCCTGGATCTTGGCCCAGTTCTCGAGCTGGTTGGACGGGATGTTCTCCGTGTAGCAGGTCACGTCGTTGGAGGTGTAGGCATTGGTGCCGCGACCGCCGATGGCCGCCATGGCCTTGTCGTATTCGTTGGGGATGAAGATCTTGGAGGCTTCATACGAGATGGAGTCGATCTGGTGGTAGATGGCCTTGCGCTCGTCCGGGTCGGTGGTCTTGCGATAGACTTCGAAGAGCTGTTCGATCTGGTTGAGCAGCGGTTCCTCGGCGGCATAGTCCTGGGTGCCGAGTTGTTTGGTGCCCTTGAACATCAGGTGTTCGAAATAGTGGGCGAGACCGGTGGTCTCCTGCGGGTCGTTCTTGCTGCCGACCTTGACGGCCACGTGCGCGTCGATGCGCGGCTCGTCCTTGTTGACGATCATATAGACCTTCAGGCCGTTGTCCAGCGTGTAAATGCGCGCCTGCGTGGGATCGCCCTTGACGGTCTCATACTTGTACTTGCTGCAGCCTGCCAGGAAAAAGACCAGGGAGACTGCCAGAATGAGGTTGAGATAGCGTTTCATTTTGCTTGGCTTGATTTATGTAATTTTGGAACAAAATTAAGCAAACAAATGGTATCTTTGCACAAATAATTTGAAAATGAAAAAAATCCTCATAGCACTCACCCTCCTTGCCGCGTCCTGCGCCGCTGTCTTTGCGCAGGAGACCTCGTTCTACAAGGAGGCGGATGTCATCCGTTTCGACAAGAAGGTCCACGATTTCGGCGACGTGATGATCGCCGAAGGACCGGTGTCCTGCATCTTTACCTTTACCAATGTCGGCAACGAGCCGCTGGTGATCCACAACGTCATCTCGTCCTGCGGCTGTACGACGCCCGAATGGACCCGCGAACCGGTCCGTCCCGGCGCCACGGGCACCATCCAGGCCACCTTCAGCAACGACCAGGGCCCGTATCCCTTCGACAAGACCCTGACCGTCTATGTCGGCGTGGGCCGCTCCAGCCTCGACCGGCCGGTTGTCCTGCGCCTGCGGGGCGTCTCGCACGAGAAGAAGAAGAACCTCGACGAGCTCTTCACCACGAAGATCGGCAGCCTGGGCCTGCGCAAGACCGAAGTGTCCATCGGCTACATCGACCAGGGCGTGGTCAAGTCCGACCAGATGCAGGTGGCCAATCTTTCGAAGAGCGATTTGACCGTCGAGACCGCCACGGCGACGCCCGGCCTGACAATCACCGTCACACCCAACCCGATTCCCGCCCGCAGCATGGCGCGGCTCACCTATGCGGTGAACCCTGCGGCGATGGGCGCCACGGCCTGGGGCAAGCAGCGTTTCGAAGCGACCTTCCGCCTCAATGGCAGGGAGCAGACTGACAAAGTGACAATCACGGGCGTGATCAAGGACAATTTTGAAAAACTTTCGAAGGCGGACATCGAGAAGGCCGGCGTGCCGGTCATCGACCGCAGCTATTTCGAATTCGGCGAAGTGAAGAAAGGCGCGGCCGTCACGGCTTCCTACAGCATCCGCAACAAGGGCAAGAACCCGCTGGTGATCCACAAGATCGAAGGGCAGGGAGACGCTGCCACCGTGCTGACGAAACTGCCGATCACCATCAAGCCCGGCGGAAAAGCCGAGGTGAAGGTCCGGCTCGAAACGGCTCCGCTCGAATACAGCGGTGAAGTGATCGAAGTGCTGACCGTCATCACCAACGCCCCGTCCAAACCCATCCTGAACTTATTCATTACCGGAAACGTCAAATAACGATATGGCTATCGACAAATCGCATCAGGGAGATTTCTTCGACGACTACCACAACGAGGATTCGAGTCTGATCATCAACGACGGGGTGAAGCAGCCCCCGATCGTAAACCCTTATCTGAAAAGAGTATTCAAGAAACGCCCCGCCATCAAGACGGCGGACGAATATATGGAAGGCATCCAGCGCGGCGATACGACCGTGCTGAGCCAGGCCATCACCCTGGTGGAGAGCGCGCTGCCCGAGCATCGCGCCGTGGCCCAGCAGATCATCCAGCGCTGCCAGGCCATCTCCAATGAGAAAGAGACCATGCGCATCGGCATCACGGGCGTCCCGGGTGCCGGCAAGAGCACCTTCATCGAGGCGTTCGGCTCGTACCTCACCTCGGAGGGGCACAAGCTGGCCGTCCTGGCCATCGACCCGAGTTCCGAAAAGAGCAAGGGCAGCATCCTGGGCGACAAGACCCGCATGGAGACGCTCTGTCACGATCCCAAGGCGTTCATCCGCCCCAGCCCGAGTGCGGGCTCCCTGGGCGGCGTGGCGCGCAAGACCCGCGAGACCATCCTCCTGTGCGAAGCCGCCGGCTTCGACGTGGTCTTCATCGAGACCGTGGGCGTGGGCCAGAGCGAGACGGCGGTCCATTCGATGAGCGATTTCTTCCTGCTGCTGATGCTCTCCGGCGCCGGCGACGACCTGCAGGGCATCAAGCGCGGCATCATGGAAATGTCCGACCTGATCGCCATCACCAAGGCCGACGGCACCAATGTCGAGAAAGCGCAGATGGCGCGGGCCCTCTATGCCAACGCCCTGCATCTGTTCCCGCCCACCGAGTCGGGCTGGACGCCCACGGCCGTCACCTCGTCGGCCGTGACCAAGGAAGGCCTCCCCGAGATCCTGCAGAAGATCGAGGCGTATTTCGCCCTGGTCAAAGGCAACGGCTTCTACCAGAAGAAACGCCGTGAGCAGGCGCGCTACTGGATGTACGAGAGCATCAACGAGAGCCTCAAGAACATGTTCTACGAAGACGAACGCATCGAGAAACTGATGCCCGAATATGAGGATGCCGTGCTGCGGGGCGACCTGGAGTCGTTCTCGGCGGCTACGGAACTCATCGAAAAATACCAGAAGAAACTATAATTATTGTGTAAGGAGATATATGGCAAACTTTCTGAAAAAACTGTTCGGCACCAAGGCGGACCGAGACCTCAAGCAGCTCACCCCGACCTTGAAGCTCATCTTGGCTGCCTACGACCGCATCGACAAGCTGAGTGATGACGACTTGCGTGCCGAGAGCGCCGCGCTGCGCGCCAAGGTGCGTGCCTATACGGCCGCTGAGGAGGAGAAGGTGTCGCAGATCCGCGAGCAGCTTTCCGATCCGGAGATGGAGGTCTCCCGCAAGGAGAAGATGGCGACCGAACTGGACGAACTGACCAAGACCATCGACAAGAAGATAGAGGAGATTCTCGACCAGGTGCTTCCCGAGGCTTTCGCCATCGTCAAATCGACGGCGCGCCGCTTCAAGGAAAATGAGAAGATCCGCGTGAAGGCCACCGATTTCGACCGCGACCTGAGCACCACCCACGATTTCGTCAACGTGGACGGCGACTACGCCGTCTGGAAGAACTCCTGGATGGCCGGCGGCAATATGATCACCTGGGACATGGTGCACTACGACGTGCAGCTGATCGGCGGTACGGTCCTCCACCAGGGCAAGATCGCCGAGATGGCCACCGGTGAAGGCAAGACCCTCGTGGCGACGCTCCCGGTATTCCTCAACGCCCTGGCGGGCAAGGGTGTCCACGTGGTCACCGTCAACGACTACCTGTCCAAGCGAGACTCCGAGTGGATGGGTCCCCTCTATATGTTCCACGGACTGAGCGTCGATTGCATCGACAAGCACCAGCCCAGCACCGATGCGCGCCGCCGCGCCTACCAGGCCGACATCACCTTCGGTACCAACAACGAATTCGGTTTCGACTACCTGCGCGACAATATGGCCATCAACGCCAAGGACCTCGTGCAGCGCAAGCACCACTTCGCCATCGTCGATGAGGTGGACTCCGTGCTGATCGACGACGCGCGGACCCCGCTCATCATTTCCGGCCCGGTCGAGAAGGCGGGCGACGAGACCTTCATCCAGTACAAGCCCTATGTGGAGCGCCTCTACAACGCCCAGAAGAATTTCGTCAACCAGACGCTCAATGAGGCCAAGCGGCTCATCGCCGCGGGCGAGATCAACGACAAGGGTGAGATCCTGCTGCTGCGTGCCCACAAGGGACTTCCCAAGTATCCGCCGCTGATCAAATACCTCAGCGAGCCGGGCATCAAGCAGATCCTGCAGAATGCCGAGAGCAAGATCATCCGTGCCGCCTTCCAGGACAAGGACATCGAGCAGCGCGTGGTGACCAACGAGCTGTATTTCGCCATCGACGAGCAGCAGCGCACCGTGGAGCTCACCGACAAGGGTAACGAAGTGCTGGCCGACGCGGTCGGCGACAAGGATTTCTTCCTGATGCCGCGCCTGGGCGACGAGGTGGCCCGCATCGAGAAGGGCGAAGGCACGCCCGAGGAGAAACAGCGCCTCAAGGACGAGCTCTACGCGAACTATTCGCTCAAGGCCGAGCGCATGCACACCGTGGACCAGTTGCTCAAGGCCTATGCGATGTTCGCCAAGGATGTGGACTATGTGATTATCGACGGCAAGGTCAAGATCGTCGATGAGGGCACCGGCCGTATCATGGAAGGACGCCGCTGGAGCGACGGCCTGCACCAGGCGGTCGAGGCCAAGGAGAACGTGAAGGTCGAGGCGGCGACGCAGACCTTCGCGACCATCACCCTGCAGAACTATTTCCGCATGTACCACAAGCTCTCCGGCATGACCGGTACGGCCGAAACCGAGGCCAAGGAGTTCTGGGACATCTACAAGCTCGACGTGGTGGTCATCCCGACCAACCGGCCGGTCATCCGCGACGACCAGAACGACTTGATCTACAAGACCAAGAAAGGAAAATACGCCGCTGTCATCGACAAGATTCAGGAATACATTTCCCAGGGACGTCCGGTGCTGGTGGGTACCACTTCCGTCGAAATATCCGAGCTGTTGAGCCGCATGCTGAAGCTGCGCGGCATCAAGCACCAGGTCCTCAATGCGAAGCAGCACGCCCGCGAGGCCGAGATCGTGGCCCACGCCGGCGAGCCTTCCACCGTGACCATCGCCACCAACATGGCAGGCCGTGGTACCGATATCAAGCTCACGCCGGAAGTCAAGGCGGCGGGCGGCCTGGCCATCATCGGCACCGAGCGGCATGACAGCCGCCGCGTGGACCGCCAGCTCCGCGGCCGTGCCGGCCGTCAGGGCGACCCGGGCAGCTCCATCTTCTATGTGTCGCTGGAAGACGACCTGATGCGTATCTTCGGCAGCGAGCGGATCTCCAGCATCGTGGACCGGATGGGCATGGCGGAGAACGAGGCTCTCGAAGCCTCGATGCTCTCCAGTGCCATCGAGCGGGCGCAGCGCAAGGTCGAGGAGAATGACTTCGGCACCCGCAAGCGCCTGGTGGACTACGACGATGTGATGAACAACCAGCGCGAGGTGGTCTATTCGAAGCGCCGCAGCGCCCTCACGGGCGAGCGCATCGATGTGGACGTGCTCAACATGGCGACCGACTACTGTGAGATGTTCGTCGAGCAGAACAAGGATCTTGACTACGAAAGTTTCTGTGAAACGCTCCGGCAGACGCTCTCGGTGGAACCCGCTTTCGACGAGAAGTTCTTCGAGCATGCGAAGAAAGAGCAGCTTATCGAGCGCCTTCAGCAGACGATCCTCGAGGTGCAGCAGCGCCGTTTCGACGCGCTTGTCGAACGGGCCTGGCCGATCATCAAATATGTCTATGAGACCAAGCGGATGTTCTACCAGAACATCGCTATCCCGGTGTCGGACGGCCGGCTGGTCTATACCATCCTGGTCGATCTGAAGAAGGCCTACGAGTCGAAGGGCAAGGAACTGATCCGTGCCGTCGAGAAGACGGTCACCCTGCGTGTGATCGACGAATACTGGAAGGAACACCTGCGCGAGATGGACGACCTGAAGCAGTCGGTGCAGAATGCGGCCTACGAGCAGAAAGACCCGATCGTGGTTTACAAGACGGAGAGCTACAATCTCTTCATCACGATGCTCGAGAACCTGTGCAAGGACGTGCTCTCGTTCCTGCTGCGCGCGCAGATCTACCTGCGCCAGGAGCAGCAGCCGGAAGATGTGGTGACGGAAGGGCATGAGAAGCGTTCCGACATGAGCCGGATGCAGACGAGCCGTTCCGACCTGCTGACCAACAGTTCGGAGCCCAAGTCCAACGCGCCGATCCACGTCGAGAAGAAGGTCGGCCGCAACGATCCCTGCCCCTGCGGCAGCGGCAAGAAATACAAGAACTGTCACGGTAAAGAAGCATAAGTATGAAATACGATGTTATCGTCATCGGCGCGGGCCCGGGAGGGTACGTGGCCGCAATCCGGGCGGCGCAGCTCGGATTCAATACAGCGGTTGTCGAACGCAGTGAGCTCGGCGGAATCTGCCTCAACTGGGGCTGTATTCCGACCAAGGCGCTGCTCAAGAGCGCTCAGGCCTTGCACTACGCCGAGCGGGGTGCTGACTACGGTTTCACGGCCGGCGAGGTCAAAGCGGACCTGGCGGCCATCGTCGCCCGCAGCCGCGGGGTTTCCTCCACGATGAACAAGGGCGTGGAATATCTCTTCAAGAAGAACAAAGTCACCGTCATCAAGGGTATCGGCAAACTGCTGCCCGGCAAGCAGGTGCAGGTCCAGAAACTGGAAGGCGGGGAAGAGGTCTTCGAAGCGGACCATATCATCCTGGCCACGGGCTCGCATCCGGCCGAGCTGCCTTTCGCGCCCATCGACGGCGAGAAGATCTGGTGCTACTATCAGGCGCTTGTACCCGACGAACTGCCCAAGTCGCTGGCCGTCATCGGCAGCGGCGCCATCGGCAGCGAGTTCGCCTTCTTCTATCGCTCTCTTGGCGTTGAGGTGACGATCATCGAATTCATGGACCGGGTCCTGCCGATCGAGGACGACGATACCTGCGCCCAGATCAGCCGTTCCTTCCGCAAGGCGGGCATCAAGGTGATGGTCTCCTCGTCGGTCAAGAGCGTGGATACGACGGGCGAGCTGTGCCGTCTTACGGTCGAGACCAAGAAAGGGGAGGAGATCGTGGAAGCCGAGAAGGTGCTTTCCGCCGTCGGCGTCCGGCCGAATACGGCAGACCTGGGTCTCGAGTCGCTCGGCATCGAGCTCAATCGCGGCAAGGTGCCGGTGGATACCTACTATAAGACTTCTGCGGACGGCGTCTATGCCATCGGCGACATCATTGCGACGCCTGCGCTGGCGCATGTCGCCTCGGCGGAAGCGATCTGCTGCGTGGAGGCCATCGCCGGCCTGAATCCGGCCCCGGTCAATTACGACAACATTCCGGGCTGCACGTACATCACGCCCGAGGTCGCATCCGTCGGCATGACCGAACGCAAGGCAAAGGAACTGGGCATCGACTACAAGGTGGGCAAATTCCCGTTTACGGCGTCGGGCAAGGCTACGGCCGCCGGTGCCCGCGACGGTTTTGTGAAACTGGTGGTGGATGCGGCCAGCGACAAGGTGCTCGGTGCGCATCTGGTGGGTGACAATGTCTCCGAGATGATCGGCGGCATCGTCGCGGCCCGCAACCTGGGGGTCACGGCCAAGCAGCTTGCCGGTTCGATGTTCCCGCATCCGACCATGAGCGAAGCCCTGATGGAAGCCGCCGCTGCCGTCCACGGCGAAGCGATCCATATTTGAGTTGATCAATCGCGTCATGCCCGGCTCCGGCCGGGCATCTTTTTATGAAGAAGTTATCTATTCTTTGTCTCGTGCTGCTGGCAGGCCTGTTGCTGTGGGGGCAGGAGGCGCAGGCGCAGGCACGCCGGCGGCCGGTGCGGCTGATGAGCTATAACGTCGGGGCTTTCGGCAAGGAGCTGGAGGACAGCGCGCCGATGATTGCCCGGATGATCCTGGAGCTGGGTGCGGAGACGGTTTCGCTCAACGAACTCGACAGCTGCAACCGGCGGCACGACATCGACCAGGCGCAGCATCTGGCCGATGAACTGAACAGCGTTCCGGCCTCCCGTGCCCGGAAAAGCCGCTGGCAAGGCCATTTCGGCCGGGCCATGGCTTATGCAGGCGGGGCTTACGGCTGCGGCATCGTGAGCCGTGCCCGGATTTTAGACCGCTTCCATATCGCCCTGCCGAAGGGCGCGGGGAGTGAGCCGCGTGTCTGCGTAGTCATTGAAACCCCGCGCTATGTGTATGCTTCCTGCCATCTGGACCATGTCGGGGAGGCGGCGCGGCTGGAGCAAGCCCGCGTCCTGACCCGGGAACTGCAGCAACGCTACGGCAAATCCCGGAAACCTGTCTTTCTGGCCGGCGATTTCAACGATACGCCCGAAAGCGCCCTCCTTCGCCAGCTGTCCCGCGACTGGACCCTGCTCTCGCCGCTGGAAATGAGTTATTCGGCCAAGGATCCGCATGTCTGCATCGACTATGTGTTTGTGCTGCACAATGGGGCAAGCGTCGCCGTCGTCGGGGGCGCAGTGCCCACCGAATTTGCAACCGGCGATGTCCGGGTCGCTTCCGACCATCTGCCGGTGTACGTGGACGTCGTCTTCTAATCCCGTCTTTCTGTTCCGTCTGGGACAGAAAGAGTTTTGTAATCGCCTGTTTTGCTGATAGTTGAAAAATTATTTTTTTAGGGGTAATGGCTTGGAACGTAAAAATTAACAAAGTGATGATACTTATGTCGATGATGGCCGGCCTGCTGGCGGCAGGATGCGCCGGCTCCCGGTGGACGACACAGGAACGTGCCCTCATTGAAGACCAGCCCGACGTGATGCGGGTGCTGACCGTTGCGGATGCGGACGATCTGGCTGTCCTGCGTACGGTTTGCCGTGACTTTTCGCGGCGGGAACTTTCCGATCCGCTTTATCGGACGCTGGCGGCCAAACTGGTGGCAACCGTCACTTCGCCCGAACAGGACGGCGTGGGAATCGCCGGGCCGCAGGTCGGCATTTCCCGCAATGTCGTTGCCGTTCAGCGTTTCGACAAGGAAGGGGAGCCGTTCGAGGTCTATCCCAATATCCGTATTGTCGCGACCCGCGGCGAACAGGTTCCCGGCCGGGAAGGCTGCCTGTCCGTCCCCGGCCGCCGGGGAGAGGTTCTCCGCTACCAGGACATTGACATCAGCTACACTTCGCCGGAAACGGGAGAAAGCGTGACGGAAACCGTCCAGGGTTTCACCGCCGTCATTTTCCAGCACGAGACCGACCACCTGAAAGGCGTCCTCTACACCGACAAGCTCTTTGGCGCTGAATCCGCTGATAATTAACGATTTGCTTATATGGCCTATACATACAATCGTATAGGGATTTATTGTAAATCATTGAAGGTTAGTCGTTTGGGTGCTAAGTAGCGATGGGGCTGGTGGGGTCGATTAGTCGATAACGCTTATCTCGTGGCCGGAAGCCGGGATGTATTTTGACAGAAGGTCTTCTGTCCGGATCTTGACGAAGCAGGTGGCGGTGCCGTCGGTGCAGGCATACCAGGGCGCCTGCGCGACGCGGCGGTCCATCACCAGTCGTATGGGCGCGGATTGGGGGAGGATGGCACTCAGGAGGGTCGTGGCCCCGACATGTACGCCGGTCAGTTCCCAGAGTTTGTCGGCCGGAGCAAATGAGACGCGGGGAATGCCCAGCGCCGCGCAGAAGTCGCGCGTGACGAAGGGCTTGTCATCGGTGGTGACATACAGGTAGAAAGCCGTCTGCTGCCGGTTGCAGAGGAAGATGGTCTTGACGATGTGCACGCCGATTTTCGCATCGATGTGCTGGCAGTCCTCCATCGTCAGTCCGGGGTCGGTGTCCACCCGTTCGAAAGGAATACCGCACGCAGCGAAGGTCTCATAGACTTTCTGCTGTAGCTGTGACGCAAACGCCGCAGGCGGCGTGGTGATGGGTTCGCTGACTTTAAACATGGCTTTTATCCTGCGAAGATACGAAATTTGATTAAATTTGCATCGTATGAAAACCGTCGAAGTCGTCGCAGCCATCATCCGGAGGGATGACCGGATATTCAGCACCCAGCGGGGCTACGGCCCCTGGAAAGACTACTGGGAATTTCCGGGCGGCAAGGTAGAGGCCGGTGAAACCTCCACGCAGGCCCTCGTTCGCGAAATCCGTGAAGAACTGGATGCTGAGATCCGTGTGGACAAATACCTCACCACCATCGACTGGGACTATCCCGACTTCCACCTCACGATGCATTGCTACATCTGCTCCCTTCTGGGCGAATCGCTGCACCTGAACGAGCACGAAGCCGCCCGCTGGCTCCGGTCTGATGAACTCCAATCCGTCAATTGGCTCCCGGCAGATTACCAGCTGCTACCTTTGCTTATATCGGAACTCGGGCACAAAACCCCGACAGTTTGCTCCCCGAATGGCGTCGGAAGGTAGTTGGGGAGCGCTGGCGGCCTGATTTGCTCCCCGAGAATGGTCGGGTCGCAAATGGCTGGTCGTGACGGATTGGCGGGGCCAGCCGGCCACCGCCCGCCGCCCGCTAGCGGATGCGGCGCCTGATGTTGTATTTGTTGCGGTCGGCGGCGTTGCGGGCGACCAGTTCGCCGATGAAACCGGTCAGGAAGAGCTGGACGCCGAGGATGATGGCTACGAGGGCCAGGTAGAACAGCGGCTGGTCGGCCACGGGGCGGAAATAGGCGCCGCGGGCCTGGCTGACAAGCTTGTCGATGATCAGCCAGAGCGCGATGACGGCACCGACCAGCGACATCAGCGTGCCGATGCCGCCGAACAGGTGCATCGGCTTCTTGCCGAATTTCTGCAGGAACCAGATGGAAAGCAGGTCGAGGAAGCCGTGCAGGAAGCGGTTCATGCCGAACTTGCTCTTGCCGTATTTCCGGGCCTGGTGGTGAACCACTTTCTCGCCGATGTTGTCGAAACCGGCATTCTTGGCCAGATAGGGGATGAAGCGGTGCATCTCCCCGTAAACCTCGATGTTCTTGACCACTTCGCTGCGATAGGCTTTCAGGCCGCAGTTCATGTCGTGGAGCTTGATGCCCGTGACTTTGCGGGCCGTGGCGTTGTAGAGTTTCGAGGGAAGGTTCTTGGTGGCGACGTTGTCGTAGCGTTTCTTCTTCCAGCCCGAGACCAGGTCGTAGCCGTCTTCGCGGATCATCCGCATCATTTCGGGAATCTCCTCGGGAGAGTCCTGCAGGTCGGCGTCCATCGTCACCACGATGTCGCCCTGGGCGGCCTCGAATCCGCAGTAGAGCGCGGCCGACTTGCCGTAGTTGCGGCGGAAGCCGATGGCGCGGATCTGGGGGTACTGCTGCGACAATTCGGTGACAACTTCCCACGAGCGGTCGGTGCTGCCGTCATCGACCATGATGATCTCGTACTGGTAGCCGTGCGGGCTGAGCGAACGGTCGATCCAGGCGACCAGTTCCCGGAGGGATTCTTCTTCGTTGAAAAGCGAAATGACTATCGAAAGGTCCATCGGCTCGGTGTCTTAGAAATTGAATTCGTCGTCGTTGTTCTGCTTCATTTCCTCGTCGGAAAAGACGCTCTTGCGGGCGCCGCCGCGGGCGAGGATGGCGCTGAAAAGCAGGCCCAGGAGCGTGCACCAGAAGAAAGTGGTGATGCAGTTGATCTGTGCGTAGTTGTCTTCCATCTTGAGCAGCATGTCCGTGACGCCCTCGGGCATTATGCTGCCCATCTGGTCGAGCTGGGTGTACATCTGCTCGAAAGCCTCGGCGATGGCGCCGGGGAAGAGGAACTGGTATTCGACGAAAGCCCAGACGGCGCAGACAATGGCCGAAAGGACGCAGACGATCAGACCGTAGCTGAAGGTCGATTCATCGGGATGGGCCTTCCCGTAGCGCCGCATGATGACGCTCAGCAGCCAGATGCTGCCGCCCAGCAGGAATTCTTGGTCAGGAAGGTCAGGGTCGAGACGACGACGGTGACGGCGGCCAGGATGAGTCCGTCCTTGGCCGCCAGGCTCCATTTCGAGCTGTTGTTGCTGCTGGGTTCCATGGCTGTCTGCATTGATTGGACCTTTTATTGGGCCGGGGTCTCAGCCGGAGCGTCCGTTTCTTCTTCGTGCAGGCCTACGGCATTGGATACCGGAAGCGAGAAGGCGATGCCCTTGCTCTTGGTGGCCAGGCCGGCGTCCTGGTAGATCTTGTGCATCACGTCGTCCTTGATCTCCCTGGGAACGATCAGCCAGAGGATTTCCTTGTCGGGCTGGATGGAAATCTGGTAGAACTCTTCGGCCTCGGGATTGGCGGTGCCGCGGGCGCGGAGAATCGTGCCGCCCCGGGCGCCGGCCTTCTTGGCGGCCTCCATGACGGTCAGGGCGAATCCTGCATTGACGATGCAGAAGATCATTTCGTATTTTTTCTTGTTCATTGTTTGATGGTTCTTTTGTCGTTGCTTAAAAAGCCGTAGGTCAGGGCGCCGATGATGCTGGACAGGGGAACTGTCACGGCAATGCCGCCGCCGTCCTTGACGGTCGAGAATTTCTCGTCGAGCAGTTCGAGCAGGTCCTTGACTTTGTCCTGGCGTACGACGCTGAAGATGGCCTGCCGGGTGTCCTGGTTGAGGCCCAGGTAGTTCAAGATGGCTTTCTCGGAGGTGCCGCTGGCCTGGACGACCAGCTGGAGATTGGCTTCGGACGACTGGATCAGGTTGGTGTAGTAGCGTACCTTCGGCGCGTTGACGATGGCTACGAGCAGTTCCAGTTTCTCCGGGGCGATGTTTTTGGCGTATGTCTTCTTGTCTTCCATTATTCGAAGTAGATGATTTGTTCGTCATCGGCGGCCAGGATACGGCGCATGGCGGCTTTTTCACGTTTGCGGGCGGTCACCACGCCCTTGAATCCGAGGGCCTGGATGGTGATCAGCGGGGTCATGGCCACCATGGCCACCACGCCGAAGCCCAGCGAGAGGACTTCCGACGAAGAATGCAGCACCGTGCAGGCGCCGATCGCCATCGGCAGGATGAAGCTCGAGGTCAACGGACCGCTGGCCACGCCGCCGGAGTCGAAGGCGATGGCCGTATAGAGTTTGGGTACGAAGAAGGAGAGTCCCAGGGAAATCAGGTAGCCGGGGATCAGATAGTACAGCAGCGAGAATCCGTAGATGATGCGCAGGATCGAAAGGCCGATCGACAGGCCTACGCCGATCGACAGGGCGATCATCATCTGGCGCCGGGTGACCTGGCCGTTCGTGATGTCTTCCACCTGCTGGTTGAGCACGTGGACAGCCGGCTCCGCGAGGACGACCACGCCGCCGATGACAAAGCAGATGAGCACCATCAGATTCGGGTTGAAGGCGGCCAGCTGGGTGCCGATCTTGTAACCGACGGGCATGAAACCGACGGCGACAGCGGTCAGGAAGATGGCCAGGCCGGCGAAGGTCAGGCCGATGCCGATGGCGATGGAAATGAGCTGGTGCCGGGGCAGCTTCAGGATGAACAGCTGCAGCAGGAGGAAGAAGATGACGATCAGCAGCAGGGATTTGCCCACTTCGAGCATCGTCTCCAGCAGTTCGGTCCCTACGCCGTGCGCGAGGACCGACTCCATCGAGTAGTCCGGGATGTCATAGGACATCGTTCCTTTGGAAAAGAGGGAAAGCAGCATCACCGCGATGATCGGGCCGATGGAGCACAGGGCGATCAGGCCGAAACTGTTCTCGTTGGCCCGCCGGCCGCCGACCGTCAGGGCGATGCCCACGCCCAGGGCCATGATGAAGGGAACGGTGATCGGTCCGGTGGTCACGCCGCCCGAGTCGAACGACATCGGGAGCATGTCCCCCTTGTCGGAGGTGAACAGCAGGGCGGCCAGGGAGAAGAGCATCAGGTAGAAGAACAGCAGCATGCTGGTCAGGTCGATGCGGTGGACGATCTTCAGGACGGCCATCAGCAGAAAGATGCCGACGCCCAGGCCGACGGTCACGATCAGGAGCGTGCCGTTCATCATCGAACTGACCTGTTCGGCCAGGACCGAAAGATCCGGCTCGGCGATGGTGATCAGCAGGCCCATCACGAAACTGACGATCAGCAGGATGCTCTTTTTCCGGCTCTTGGTCAGGCCCTCGCCGATGAACTGGCCCATCGGGGTCATGGCCAGGTCGGCGCCGAGGTTGAACAGGGCGATGCCTGCGATCAGCAGCAGCGCGGAGACGCCGAATACCGTCATCTCACGGCCCGTCAGGTCGATCAACGGGGTGAAGGAGAGGATGAAAACGATGATGCCGACCGGAAGGACCGAAGTCAGCGCTTCTTTCAGTTTTGCAAATAAGGCTTTCCACATAAGAACACAAAGTTAACAATCCGTTTCGACAAAAACAAAAAAGATGTATCTTTGCAAGATGAACTAAAATCAATTTGTACTGATTATGATCAAGATTACATTTCCTGACGGCAACGTCAAAGAATTCGAGAAAGGCACGACGGCCTACCAGATCGCCTCGGGCATCAGCCCCCGGCTCGCCAACGATGTATTGTGTGCATCGGTCAACGACCAGATTTACGACCTGGACCGCCCCATCCTCGAAGATGCGACCCTCAAGCTCCATAAATGGGAGGACCGCGAAGCCAAGAACGTATTCTGGCATTCATCCAGCCACCTGATGGCCGAGGCGCTCGAAGCGCTCTATCCGGGCATCCGTTTCGGCATCGGTCCGGCCATCGAAAACGGGTTCTACTACGATGTGGACCTGGGCGACCGGCAGCTCGTGGAAGCAGACCTCAAGAAAATTGAAGACAAGATGCTTGAGCTGGCCCGCAGCGGCGAGACCTTCGTCCGTACGGACGTCTCCAAGGCGGATGCCCTCAAGACCTATACTGAAAAAGGCGATCCTTACAAATGCGAGCTGATCGGCGACCTGCAGGACGGCACCATCACCTTTTACAAGAACGGCGCCTTCACCGACCTGTGCCGCGGACCGCACCTGCGCAACACCTCGGTCATCAAGGCCGTCAAGCTGCTGAACATCGCCGGCGCCTACTGGCGCGGTGACGAGCACAACAAGCAGCTCACCCGCATCTACGGCATCACCTTCCCCAAGAAGAGCATGCTCGACGAATACCTGGTCATGCTGGAGGAAGCCAAGAAACGCGACCACCGCAAGCTCGGCAAGGAGATGGAACTCTTCACCTTCTCGCCGAAGGTGGGCATGGGCCTGCCGCTGTGGCTGCCCAAGGGTGCCGCGCTGCGCGAGCGCCTGGAGCAGTTCCTGCGCAAAGTCCAGAAGGAATACGGCTACCAGCAGGTCATCACCCCGCACATCGGCAACAAAGAACTTTACATCACCTCCGGCCACTGGGCCAAATACGGCAAGGACTCGTTCCGCCCGATCACCACGCCGCAGGAAGGGGAGGAATACCTCCTCAAGCCGATGAACTGCCCGCACCACTGCGAGATCTACAAGTCGAAGCCCCGCTCGTACAGGGACCTGCCGCTGCGCTTCGCCGAGTTCGGCACGGTGTACCGCTACGAGCAGAGCGGCGAACTGCACGGCCTGACGCGCGTACGCGGCTTTACGCAGGACGATGCACACCTGTTCTGCCGTCCCGACCAGCTCAAGGAAGAGTTCTGCAAGGTCATCGACATCGTGCTCTACATTTTCCGCACGCTGAAGTTCGACAAATACACGGCCCAGATTTCGCTCCGCGACAAGGTGGACCGCAGCAAATACATCGGTTCCGAAGAGAACTGGGAGAAGGCCGAAGCCGCCATCATCGAAGCGGCCGCCGAGAAGGGCCTGCCTACCGTGGTCGAATACGGCGAGGCCGCCTTCTATGGCCCGAAGCTCGACTTCATGGTCAAGGACGCCATCGGCCGCAGCTGGCAGCTGGGCACCATCCAGGTGGACTACAACCTGCCGGAACGCTTCGAGCTCGAGTATGTGGGCGCCGATGACAAGCGCCACCGTCCGGTGATGATCCACCGTGCGCCGTTCGGCTCGATGGAACGCTTCGTCGCCGTGCTGCTGGAGCACACCGGCGGCAAGCTTCCGCTCTGGCTGGCCCCCGACCAGGTGTCCATACTCACTGTGAGTGAAAAATTTAACGATTTTGCAAAAAAAGTTTGCGATTTCCTTAATAATTCCGATATTCGCGCCTCAATCGACGACCGCAACGTCACCATCGGCAAGAAGATCCGTGAGAATGAGCTCAAGCGGATGCCTTTCTTGCTGGTTGTCGGTGAAAAAGAGCAGGCCGACGGCACCGTGTCCGTCCGCAAGCAGGGTGGGGAAGACAAAGGCGTGATGTCGCTTGAAGCATTTGTAGACTATATTAAACAAGAGATACAAAACGAACTTAAATAATTTTTAACAACCATTTAATTACAGGAGGACAAGACCATAGCAACTAACTACAGACCCCCGAAACCGAGACCGCAGGCTCCCCGCAAACCGGATCAGCGACTCCCGCAGAACCGGAAGGACAAGGAGGACGGTCTCCGCATCAACGAAGCCATCACCGCCCCGCGTGTCCGCGTGGTGGGCGACAACGTGCCCGAGTGTGGAGATCGCTCCGAACTCCGATCCTCCCGTGTGCAAGATCATCGACTACCAGAAGTTCGTCTATCAGCAGAAAAAGAAAGCGAAAGAGCAGAAGGCAAACGCGACCAAGGTAGTCATCAAGGAGATCCGTTTCGGCCCGCAGACCGACGAGCACGACTTCCAGTTCAAGCTCAACCATGCGAAGAGCTTCCTGCAGGAAGGCTCCAAGGTCAAGGCCTATGTCTTTTTCCGCGGCCGGTCGATCCTTTTCTCCGAGCAGGGTGAGAAGCTGCTGCTGCGTTTCGCCCTCGAACTGGAGGAATACGGAAAGGCCGAACAGATGCCCAAGCTGGAAGGCAAACGGATGATCATGATGATCGCCCCCAACAAGAAGAAGTAACCAACACTTTTA
>CADAOB010000032.1 GCA_902789445.1 uncultured Bacteroidia bacterium
GAAGCCGAATAGCGGCTGGCTAGCGGACGCGCAGGCGCTGTCCGATGCGCAGGACTTTCTTGGAGGAAATGCCGTTGAGCTTGCAGAGCGCGTTGACCGTGGTGTGGTGTTTCTGGGCGATCTTGCCCAGGGTATCCCCTTTCTTGACCGTATAATACTGCGCGGCCGTCACGTTCTTGGACTGCTTGTCGGACATCCCGTAGTGGGAACCGATGTTGAAGTAGTGTCGCTTGAGGGTCAGCAGGGTATCGCGCAGGGTCCCGTTGTCGAAATTGATCACGCGCTCGGGATCGAAGGGTTTTCCCATGTAGCGGGTCTCGAAATGCAGGTGCGGGCCGGTGCTCCGCCCGGTGCTGCCGCCCAGGCCGATGGGCTCACCGGCCGCCACGATGTCGTTCTCGACGACCAGCCGCTCGGACAGATGGCCGTAATAGGTCTCCAGCCCGTTGGGATGACGGATCACGACCAGGTTGCCATATCCGCCCGTCGCCTTGCCGCCGCCGACATAGCGGACCACGCCGTCGAACGGAGAGCGGATCGTGTCGCCGATACGCAGCGGGAGGTCCACGCCGTTGTGGGGCCGTCCCCTGCGGTATTTGAAGGTAGAACTGCGGCGGCCGATCATGGGCGCCACGAATTGGTGGGACGAGTCAACCAGCAGCAAATCCACGGATTCGGGCAAATCGGCCACCTTCACGTCGCGGAAGGCGTGGATCGATTCAATGTCCCAGTCTTCGAACAGGCCGGTGGTGTCAATGTCGGGACGTTCCAGTTCGATATAGTCCCAGGTATGGTCGTTGAAGAGAATGATCTTCACATATTTGTCGTCCGTGGCGACCGTGTCGATCGGACGGACGAGCATCATGGAGGTATCGGCATCGTCGTTTACCTCGTTCATCTCTCGGAAATAGGAAAGGGAGTCGGGCTCCTGTGCGCGGGCAACGCCCGTAAAGGCCAGCAAAAGCACGGCCAGGGAGAATATGCTTTTGTTCATCGGGAGGTTCGGTTTTTCGTACAACCTACAAATATACGGATTTTTTGCGAAAAAATTTGTAATTTTGTTGACATAATTTCAAGCGAAATGAAACGATTTGTCCTCCTCCTTTGCTGTCTCCTGCCCCTGACCGCCGCTGCACAGTCACAGAAACAGAAAAGGGACAATTTCTTCACCGACCTGAACGATTTTCTGGAAATGCGCTCCGCCAAGGCTTATGCCCGGATGGATACCAGCTACATAGACCGCTATCCCTACATCTGGGATGCCCGCACCTTCCTCAACACCGAGGGGCTGCACCTGAGGACGGAAGGCCCGTCCTCGGCCCAGCTTTCGACCGGCATGAGCAACCGCGTCGGCGTGAGCCTGAGCTACCGCGGCCTGGGCCTGAGCTTTTCGAAAGCTTTCGGTACCAAGATGAACTTCGGGCTGGGTTTCTCCAGCTACGGCCGTTTCGGCTTCGAATATGCCCTGCGCGCCTCGAGCCGGCTCGGCGGCAGGGTGGGAATGCCGGACGGGACGTTCCGAAACGCGGCTTCCGGTGACATGACGCTGCTGGCCAGCAACCTCAACCTGTTCTTCAGCTTCAATCCCCGATTCTCCTATGCCGCAGCGATGAAGCAGGCCAAGATCCAGCGGCGCAGCGCCGGCAGTTTCATTGCCGCCGCATCCTGGACAGTCTGGGACGTGCTGGACGCCGGCCCGGACATCATCTCGAAACAGACGTCCGTCGAAACCTTCCTGAATGTCACCAACGTGATGTACAACCGCTTCTCCATCGGCGCCGGATACGGATACAACCTGGTCCTGGGGCAAGCCCACTGGCTGCTGCACGCCTCCCTGATTCCGATGTGGACCTTCTACGATTCGACCCGGATCCGGACGGACGGAGCGTCCACCCGCTACAGCCGGCCCGCCGGCCGCATCGGCGTGACGGGAACCGCCCGCGCCGGCATCTACTACCGCTGGACATCCCGCTGGTCCGTGGGCCTGAGCGGCATCGTCAACCAGATGTCTTCGAGTTCGAGTTTCCGGATCAAGCCGGAAGGTTACACCCGTTTCGCCGCGCAGGACTGGCAGGCCCGCCTGTCGGTCGGCTTCCGCTTCTGACCGGAACTACGGAAAACGGATACTGAGTGCAAGGCCGGCACCGCCTGGAACGGGAGCCGGGAAGAGAATCATGTCGTACTCGCGGGCCTTGCGCACGGCAAGTATGCGGGAGACGGTGACCGTAGCCACCCCCGCCAGCGCGACGCCGCCGAAGATGAAATACGGGGCATTCGTCGATCCGGTGAACATCGAAGCCTGACCGCCGATGCTGCGCTGCAGTGCCGTGGCCGTCAGGCCCACGGCACCGACGCCCGTCAGGGCGAAGCCCAGGATGTCAGCCGTGCGGAACGCCGTGGCCGAAGCCATGTCGGCCTGACGGCGCGAGCCCGTTCCGAATCCGGGCCAGAGATTGTCGCGGGCCGCCTCGCCCCGCAGCAGCGTGCTGTCCACCGGAGGAACCGGGCAGAAGGCACGGGATGGTGCCGGCATCTGCGCATAGGCCGCCGAAAACGCCAGCAGCAGGAAGGCCGCCGCCGCAAACCATTTGCGATATGTCATATCCTTACGCATCGTTTATGCGCAAAAATAAGAAAAAAAGCGTAAATTTGTAAGAAACGCATTTACAGATGGAACTGAATGAATTCACCCTGCAGCGGATTGCTGCCATGGAAGCAGCGTTCGACCGGACAGCCGAAGCCGTGAAGTCGCTCGCGGCGGCGCTTGACCAATATGAAACCGTCAAAGTGGATATCGACCGGCTCACCGATTATCTCGACAGCGGCGCCTGGAAGGAAGATTTCGAGGCGGACGAAGCCGGGCTGGTCCCGCAGGAAATGAAGCGGGGCGTCCTCTCGGAAGACGGGCTCTACAACCTGCTCGAAGAGATCGTGCAGGTCAACGAGCAGATGCAGGAGATTTGCGGACCCGATTCGGAATGACCTCGGGCAGGACCATCGACAGCTCCATAAAGCCGGCATATTCCCCCTCATCATACCAGGGCGTCTGGAAGATCAGTTTCTTGACCCCCTCCTTCTCCACCGTATAGACATTCGTGCGGGGATGCGCCAGCATGTCGGCAAGCATCGTGCGGGCCGGTTCCGGATGGCAGTCCAACACATTGTTGCCCAGGATCTCAGGCTGCCCCGGACGCAGGAAGGTCTTGCGGGATTTCTGGTTCATATCCAAGATCGTACCGTCTTTGGCACAAACAGTTACGGCCACGTCGGCCCCTTCGAAATAATCACGTTTCATGACAGGTTCTGAATTTCAGGGTACGAATGTAGAAAAAATATCATTATTTTTGGAGAATAAAAGGCAAAAGACCATGGACAGACGAACGATGCTGAAAGCCACGGGCAGCGCAGCCGCCCTGAGCATCCTGCGCGGCATTCCGCTGGCAAAGGCCGGAGAAGCCGGCAAACTGAAAAAATCGCAGAAAAAGAAAATCCTGGTCATCGGGGCGCATCCCGACGATCCGGAGACCGGCGCCGGCGGCACGATCTGCCTGCTGAAGGAAGCCGGGCACGAAGTGGTCTGCGTGTACCTGACGCGCGGTGAAGCGGGCATCCCGGGCAAGAGCCACGAGGAAGCGGCCGCCATCCGCGTGGTGGAATGTACCAATGCCTGCGCCGTGACGGGATGCAGCCACATCTTCATGGACCAGGTGGACGGCGCCACGGAGATCAACCAGGCCCGTTACAAGGAAATGCGCGACTTGCTCGAGCGCGAGAAGCCCGACGTGGTCATCACCCACTGGCCCATCGACGGGCACCGCGACCACGCCGTCTGCGGCATGCTGGTGGTCGATGCCTGGCGGCGGCTCGACCGCTGCTTCGAGCTGTTCTATTTCGAAGTGATGACGGGCGTCCAGACCCAGATGTTCCGCCCTACCCACTGGGTGGACATCACGAAGGTCCGCGCCCGGAAGCACCGCGCCTGCTACTGTCACGAAAGCCAGCAGCTGAAAGAAGTGATGGAAGGCTGGCACGAGCCGATGGAGCGTTTCCGCGGCATCGAATGCCGCTGCGAGGCAGCCGAGGCTTTCGCCCGGCATACCGACGCCCAGGCGCTGGTTTAGCCAGTCTCGGGTCAGTCGGTCTCGGGCCGGGCCTCGCGGGCGAAGCGGAACAGTTCGAGCGGCAGGTGGCAGTAGCCGTCGGGATTCTTTTCGAGGTAATCCTGATGGTATTCCTCGGCCTTGTAGAAATTGCGGAGCGCTTCGACTTCGACGACGAGGGGCTTGTCGTATTTTGCCTGTTCCTGCGCAAAAACGGTCCGGATGGTCTCCAGGTCGGCCGGGTCGCTGTAGTAGATGCCCGTGCGATAGCGCGTCCCTTCATCTTCACCCTGTTTGTTGAGCGAGGTCGGATCGATGGCCTTGAAAAACATCTTCAGCAGGAAACGGAGCCCCACCCGTTCCCGGTCGTACCGGACGTGGACCGTTTCGGCATAGCCGGTGGTATCGGTATAGACTTCCTTGTAGCTGGGATTGGCCGTATGGCCGTTGGCGAAGCCCACTTCGGTGGAGACGACGCCGTCAATCTGCCGGAAAAAATGTTCGGCGCCCCAGAAGCAGCCGCCCGCCAGGTAAATGTCTTTGATCATGGTTTGACAAATTGGTCGGTCAAATATAGGGAAAAAATCCAAGATATTTCGTATCTTTGTCGGTTCGCGTTACGCGCGCGGGCGTGAACGAAGGTTTGAACAAGCAACAACAGCATACTATGAAACACCTACGCACGATCCTTGCCGCAGCCCTGCTGCTGATCCAGTTCGCCGCCTCGGGCGAAATCACGTTCAAGCGTGCCCCCCAGTCGAGCCGGGACACGGTTTACAACAGCAAGTATTATCTGGTCTGCATCACCGACCCCGGCAACCTGGCCGCGATCAATGGCGAGCAGGTCAAGGTGTACAAGACCGGCACCTTCGGCCGGGAGCTCAAGCTCCAGAAAGGCGATAATCCGGTGGAAGTGACCCTCTTCCAGGGAACGAACGTCGAAACGAAGAAGTTCAGCATCTACTACGGGGAACGCAGCGGCGGCCGCATGGACCGTCCGGCGCCGGCGCCGCAGCTGCAAGACCGGCTCTTCTTCGTGGAGACCCGTGAGAATGCGTATCTGCAGTACGGCAGCGGTACCGACCGGCTCGGAGGCTCGAAGATGGGCTTCCTGGATCCGGGCATCGTGCTCAAGGTCGTCGGGCAGATCGACAATCTCTACAAAGTGCAGCTTTCGGCCAACCGTTTCGCCTATATCCACCAGGAAGACGTGGAAATGTCGCCCCGGAGCAGCCACATCGTCAATACCAACAACATCGGCATTTCGAATCAAGGCAGCCGCGACCGGATCCGGCTCTCGCTGCCCGAGCGGCTCCCCTATGCCTCTACGGTCTCGCTCGACCCGACGACCATCGCCGTCGATGTGTTCGGCGCGATGAACAACAGCAACTGGGTCTCGCAGTACAACGAGCTGGGCATGGTCGATTACGTGGACCTGCAGCAGGTTGACAGCGACATTCTCCGGCTGGTCATCAAGCTCAAGGAGAAGCATTGCTGGGGCTATGCGGTCTTCTATGATGGCAACAGCCTGATTGTCGAGGTACGGCATTCGCCGAAGGATCTCAGCCTGAAGGGCATGCGGATCGGACTCGACGCCGGCCACGGCGGCGAGCTGCCGGGTGCCGTCAGCACCACCGGCCTCAAGGAAAGCGAGGTCAACCTGAGCATCGTCAAGGAGATCGAAAAGCTCCTGCGCAAGAAGGGCGCCCAGGTGGTGCTCAGCCGCGCGGACGACAGCAACCTGTCGATGCTCCAGCGCAAGAAGACCTTCCGCGAAGCCGACATCGACCTGATGGTTTCGATCCACAACAATGCCGGCGGTTCGCCGCTCGTGCCGATGGGAACCAGTACGTACTACAAGTACATCACCAACCGGGAGCTGGCCGCCACGCTGCTCAAGCACATGCTGGAGCTGAACGTGCCCTGCTACGGCCTGACGGGCAATTTCAATTTCTCGCTCAATGCGCCGACCGAATATCCCAACGCCCTGGTGGAATGTCTCTTCATGAGCAGCCTGCCTGACGAGGAGATGCTCGCCGACCCGGCCACCCATCGCCAGATCGCCGAAAAAGTCGTCGCCGGCCTCGAAGAATACCTCCAGAACGTCGCCCAGGCCGAAGGACGTGTCACGAACAAAAAGAACAAACGATAATGACTTGCAGGTATAGCCTCAAAAACCTACGCGCCTACGGCGCTATCCCTCCCAATCGCAAGCGATTGGGCCCCTCCCGTTCACAGAGCCACGGGCGGCTATGGGTTTTTGAGGCTATACCTGACGCGTCACTATATCAATTAATCACTAACAAGTCCGCATCAGCGGACCGCCGGAGGCCGGTACTTTTGCAGCATAACCCCGCACCCAGATTTATCCCGCGTTGCAAAAGTACTAAGGCCGGGAGGCGCGGGGTTTGGGGCAGCGCCCCAGTAAAGTATGAATTTTGAATTGACAGCGCCATACAAGCCGACCGGAGACCAGCCTGAGGCCATCCGGCAGATCGTCGCGTCGATCCGCGAGGGGAATCCCGCCACCACGCTGCTGGGCGTGACCGGCTCGGGCAAGACCTTCACGATGGCGAATGTCATTGCGCAGCTGAACCGCCCCACGCTCATCCTGAGCCACAACAAGACGCTCGCGGCCCAGCTGTACAGCGAGTTCAAGAATTTCTTCCCGAAGAACCTGGTGGAGTATTTCGTCTCGTATTACGATTACTACCAGCCCGAGGCCTATCTCCCCACCACCGACACCTACATCGAGAAAGACCTGAGCATCAACGACGAGATCGAGAAGCTCCGGCTGAGCGCCTCCTCCGCCCTGCTGTCGGGCCGGCGCGACATCGTGGTGGTGTCGTCGGTCTCCTGCCTGTACGGCATCGGCAATCCCGACGATTTCCACGAGACGACCGTCCACATCGAAACCGGCCAGAAGCTCAGCCGCCAGAAGTTCCTCTACGCCCTGGTCGATGCGCTGTATTCCCGCAACGAGGCGGAATTCAAGCGCGGCACGTTCCGCGTCAAGGGCGACAGTGTCGATATCTTCATCGCCTATGGCGACTATGGCTGCCGGGTCGTCTTCTTCGGCGACGAGATCGAGTCGATCGAGATGATCGATCCGGTGAGCGGCGCCACGCTCGAATTCCTCCGGGAGATCTCGATCTACCCGGCCAACAATTTCGTCACCTCGAAAGAGCGGACGCGCAGTGCCATCGCCACGATCCAGGACGACATGATGCAGCAGTGCGCCTATTTCGAGGAAATCGGCAAGCACCTGGAAGCCAAGCGGCTCAAGACCCGTGTGGAATACGACCTGGAGATGATCAAGGAAGTGGGCTACTGCCCCGGCATCGAGAATTATTCGCGCTATTTCGACGGGCGGAGCGCCGGGATGCGGCCGTTCTGCCTGATCGACTATTTCCCGGACGACTTCCTGACCTTCATCGACGAGAGCCACGTCACGGTGCCGCAGATCCGGGCGATGTCGGGCGGCGACCGCAGCCGCAAGCAGACGCTCATCGAATATGGATTCCGGCTGCCGGCGGCCGCCGACAACCGGCCGCTGCGTTTCGATGAATTCGAGGCGCTGGTGGGCCAGCGGCTGTTCGTGAGCGCCACGCCCGGCGACTACGAGCTGGAACAGTCCGGCGGCGTGGTCGTGGAGCAGGTGGTCCGGCCCACGGGCCTGCTCGACCCGCCCATCGAAGTGCGTCCGATCCAGAACCAGATCGACGACCTGCTGGAAGAGATCCAGATCCGGGTCGAAAAGGACGAGCGCGTGCTGGTCACCACGCTGACCAAGCGGATGGCCGAAGAACTGGAAAAATATCTCACGCGGCTCGACATCCGCACGCGCTACATCCATTCGGATGTCGATACGCTTGAACGGGTGGAGATCCTGGACGACTTCAAGGCCGGCCGCTTCGACGTGCTGGTGGGCGTCAACCTGCTGCGCGAGGGGCTCGACCTGCCCACCGTGTCGCTGGTCGCCATCCTGGATGCGGACAAGGAGGGATTCCTGCGTTCCGACCGGAGCCTCACCCAGACAGCCGGCCGGGCCGCCCGCAACGTGAACGGGCGCGTGATCATGTACGCCGACAAGATCACCGATTCGATGCAGGCCACCATCGACGGGACCAACCGCCGCCGGGCCAAGCAGATGGCCTACAACGAGGCGCACGGCATCGTGCCGACCCAGGTGGGCGTTTCCGCCCGCAGCGCCGTACAGACCGGCCGCGACTATCCCGAATCCCTCGACGAAAGGGTCCGCTGCCTGGAAGAAGATCCGGTCATCGCCCGGATGAAACCCGGCGAACTGCAGGCTGCCATCGCAGCCGCACGCCGCAAGATGGAAGCCGCCGCCGCGCAGCTCGACTTCCTGGAAGCCGCCCGCTGGCGCGATGAGATGCGGGCTTTGGAAACCTTAGCTGGAAAACGATGAAAACGAGCCTACCCCGGAAACTGCAGGAGATGCTGTCAGACTTTTCCGACAGCGAAAGGACCCTGGTCCTGGCTGCCTATGAAGCGGCCGACGAGGCCCTGCAAGGCAAGATGCGCAGCAACAGCCACCCCTTCATCGAGCATCCGCTCGCCGTGGCCCATATCGTCTGGAAAGAGATCGGCCTCAGGGCCGACGCCGTGACCGCGACGCTGCTGCACGAAGCCAACCGTTTCCAGGTATCCCGTGCCAGCGAGCTCAACAAGACGCCCCTGCTGGAGTCGTTCCGCGCCGAATATCCCGCCGACATCATCGAGATCGTCGAAGGGCTCAACAATATTTCAAACATCCAGCTGCAGGAAGCCAACCTCGACGAAGAGCGCTACCGCAAGCTCATCATCTCCTACTCCACCGACCCGCGCGTGATCCTGATCAAGCTGGCCGACCGCCTGGAAGTGATGCGCTCGATCAGCATCCTCCCTCCGGGCAAGCGCACCAAGAAGCTGATGGAGACGATGATGCTCTACATCCCCCTGGCCCACCAGCTCGGGCTGTACCGCATCAAGAGCGAACTGGAAGACATCTTCCTGAAATTCACCGAGCCCGAGCGCTACAAGGAGATCGTCCGCAAGATCAAGGAAACCGAGCCGCAGCGCGAATCCCTGGTGCGCAGCTTCATCAACCCGCTCAAGGACAAGCTGGACCGGGAAGGCATCCGCTATACGCTCAAGGCCCGGACCAAGAGCCCCTATTCCATCTGGAAGAAGATGCAGGCCCAGCAGATCTCCTTCGACAAGGTGTATGACCTCTTCGCGATGCGCTTCATCATTGACTGCGACGGGAACCACGCTGCGGAAGAAGCCCTCTGCTGGAAAGTGTATTCGCTCGTGACGGAAGAATACGAGCCCGACACCCGGCGCCTGCGCGACTGGATCTCCAAGCCGCGCGACAACGGCTATGAGTCGCTCCACACCACCGTCCGCACGAAGGAAGGGCTGCCCGTGGAAGTGCAGATCCGCACCACGCGGATGGACTACATCGCCGAACAGGGCGGCGCCGCCCACTGGTCGTACAAGGGCATCAAGGGCGGGAAAGACCACCTCACCCACTGGCTCAACCAGGTGCGCAACCTGATGCAGAGCAGCGAAGAAGAAAAATACGAGCACGCCTCGATCGCACTCGAAGAACTGCTCGTCTATACCCCGACCGGCGACCTGCGGCAGCTGCACGCAGGCAGCACCGTGCTCGATTTCGCTTTCGAGATCCACTCCAACCTCGGCCTGCGCTGCACCGGCGCCCGGGTCAACGGAAAGATGTGCTCGATCCGCGAGAAGCTCCACACCGGCGATGTGGTGGAGATCATCAGCAGCAAGAACCAGAAGCCGACGGCCGACTGGCTCAACTTCGTGGTCTCGTCGAAGGCCCGGAGCAAGATCAAGCAGAAACTCAAGGAAGAAGAGAACGCCCGCGCAGCCGTGGGCAAGGAACTGCTGGCCCGGCGCCTGAAGAACTGGAAACTGGTCATTACCGACGCCGACCTGGCCATCCTGGCCAAACGCAACAAGTTCGGCAACCTGAACGAATTTTTCGGCGCCATCGGCAACGGCCAGTACGATGTGGCGCTGGTCAAGGAATACCTGCAGCACAAGCTGGAAGCCGAGCAGGCCGCAGAGGCGGCCCGGAGCGCCGGGGCCGAGCACGCGGAGAAAGCGCCCTTCGCCGGCGTGGACAGCGGCGACTTCGTGATTGACCGCAAGCTCAATGGCGTGGACCTCAAGCCGGCCAAGTGCTGCACGCCTGCCTGGGGCGACCCGATCTTCGGCTTCGTCACCATCCGGGACGGCATCAAGATTCACCGCGAGGACTGCCCCAACGCTGCGCGGCTTCGCGGAAACTATCCCTATCGGGTCATCGAAGTCCGCTGGCGAGAGCGGAAAGATCCGAAGGACAGCAAGACAAAAGATGGAGAAAAAGGAGATACACATAAGAGGCGCCAGGGTTAACAACCTGCAGAACATCGATCTGGACATCCCGCTCGGGAAACTCGTGGTCATCACGGGCATCTCCGGCAGCGGCAAGAGTTCGCTGGCCTTCGACACGCTTTTCGCCGAGGGGCAGCGCCGCTTCGCGGAAAGCCTCTCGTCGTTCGCCCGCCAGTTCCTGGGCCGGATGAACAAGCCCGACGTGGACCTGATCACCGGCATCCCGCCGGCCATCGCCATCGAGCAGAAGGTCACCACCCGCAATCCCCGCTCGACCGTCGGGACTTCGACGGAAATCTACGACCACCTGCGCCTGCTCTTCGCCCGCATCGGCAAGACCTATTCCCCCGTCTCGGGCCGCGAAGTCCGCTGCGACAGCGCCAAGAATGTGGTGGATTATATCTGTTCGCTGGAAAAGGGCACGACGGTCCTGATTCTGGCCGACATCCGCTGGAAAGAAGACGGCAAGGTCGAGAAACTGCTCGGTCTCAAGGAAGAAGGATTCACGCGCCTGGCCACGCGCGAAGGCCGCTACGTGAAGATGGAAGAAGCCCTGCAGCACATCGACGACTTCCAGGACGAATGGATGCTGCTGGTGGACCGGCTCAGCGTCGATGACGACGAGGATACGGTCAGCCGCGCCCTCGATTCGGTCCAGACCGCCTTCACCCGGGGAAACGGCTATCTCTCCGTCTGGAACGAACAAGCCGGCGTCCGCAATTTCTCGAACCTCTTCGAGGCCGACGGCATCCGCTTCGAGCAGCCGACCGAACACCTGTTCAGCTACAACAGTCCGCTGGGCGCCTGCCCGGTCTGCGGCGGATACGGCAAGACGATCGGCATCGACGAGAGCCTGGTCATCCCCGACCCGACGCTCAGCGTTTACCAGGGCGCCATCGCCTGCTGGCGGGGCGAGGTGATGAAACAGCTCAACGACGAGCTGGTGATGAATGCCTACAAATTCGATTTCCCGGTCCACAAACCCTATATCGAGCTCACCAGCGAGCAGAAGCAGCTCCTCTGGAAGGGCAACGAATACTTCACCGGCATCGACCCCTTCTTCAAGTGGGTCGAGAGCCAGCGCTACAAGATCCAGTACAAATATATGCTCAGCCGCTACTCCGGCAAGACCACCTGCCACGCCTGCGGCGGCTCGCGGCTCCGGCCCGAGGCCCTGTATGTGAAGGTCGGAGGGCGGAACATCCATGAACTGATGACGATGCCCATCGGCGAGCTGGCCGCGTTCTTTGACGCGCTGCAGCTCGACGACTACGACCGCACGGTCGCGGAGCGGCCGCTGCGCGAGATCCGCTCGCGGCTGCAGTACATCTGCGAAGTGGGGCTCTCCTACCTCACCCTGAGCCGCGCATCCAATACGCTCAGCGGCGGCGAAAGCCAGCGCATCAACCTGGTCAGTGCCCTGGGCAACAACCTGGTGGGCTCGATGTACATCCTCGACGAACCGAGCATCGGCCTGCACGAGCGCGACACGCAGCGCCTGATCGGCGTGCTGCTCCGCCTGCGGGACCTGGGCAACACGGTGATCGTCGTCGAACACGACCGGCACATCATCGAAGCGGCCGACCAGCTCATTGACATCGGTCCGTATGCCGGTGTCAACGGAGGCCGGATCGTTTTCCAGGGGAAGATCGCCGAAGGGCTGGCGGCCGGGGCCCATTCCCTGACGCTCGATTATCTGTCGGGCGAGCGGCAGATCCCCATTCCGAAGAAGAAACGCAGCTGGAAATACGCCGTCGAGGTCGTCGGTGCGCGGGAGAACAATCTCAAGAACATCTCCGTCAAGTTCCCGCTCCGCTGCCTGACCGTCGTGACGGGTGTCAGCGGCAGCGGCAAGAGTTCGCTGGTGGGCGACATCCTCTACCCCGCCATCTACCGCCACCTGAACCAGATCGGCAGCAAGCCGGGCATCTACAAGGAACTCCGCGGCGACCTGGGCAAGATCAGCGCCATCGAATACATCGACCAGAACCCCATCGGCAAGAGTTCGCGCTCAAACCCCGTCACCTATCTGAAGGTGTACGATGATATCCGGAAACTCTTCTCGGAGCAGCCCTACGCCAAGATGAACGGCTACGGCCATTCGCATTTCTCCTTCAACATCGACGGCGGGCGCTGCCCCGAGTGTCTGGGCGAGGGCGTGATCCGCATCCCGATGCAGTTCATGGCGGATGTCGAGATGGTTTGCGAGACCTGCGGCGGCAAACGCTTCCAAAGCGACATCCTGGAAGTCAAATATCAGGGCAAGAACATCAGCGACGTCCTGGACATGAGCGTCGAGGATGCCATCGCCTTTTTCGGCGCCCAGAAAGAACCGCTGGCCCGGCGCATCGCCGAACGGCTGCAGCCGCTGGTGGACGTGGGGCTTTCCTATGTCAGCCTGGGGCAGCGCAGCAGTTCGCTCAGCGGCGGCGAAAGCCAGCGCATCAAACTGGCTTCGTTCCTGCAGAAGGATTTCGAGGCGAAAGGGTCCATCCTCTTCGTTTTCGACGAGCCGACCACCGGCCTGCATTTCCACGACATCGACAAGCTCCTGACCGCTTTCCGTGCCCTGGTGGACCGGGGACATTCCATCCTCGTGGTGGAGCACAACCTCGATGTGATCCGGGCCGCCGACTGGGTGATCGACCTGGGGCCGGACGCGGGTGCCGCGGGCGGCGAGGTGGTTTTCGAAGGCACGCCGGAAACACTCGCGCAAGCCGACACCTGGACGGGGCGGGCCCTGCGCGAAGAAATGGCAGCTGATAACAAGAAATAATACAATAATATACTGAACCCATGAAAGTAACCATCCAAGAAGTCGTTACGAGAAAAGACCTGAAGGCGTTCGTCCATTATCCGAATGAACTCTACAAAGACAACAAGTATTACGTTCCGACCCTGGAAAGCGGGGACCGCGACACGCTCGATCCGAAGAAGAACCATGCCTTTGAATTCTGTGAGGGAAAATACTGGCTTGCCCGCGATGAGAAGGGCGCCATCGTCGGCCGGATCGCCGGCATCATCAACCACCAGTACAACCGGAAGACCGGTGTCGATTACGCCCGTTTCGGTTTCATGGATTTCATCGACGACGACACGGTGGTGGACGCGCTTTTCGACACGGTCGAGGCCTGGGCCCGCGGAAAAGGGATGAAGGTGATGAACGGGCCGCTGGGCTTCCTCGAATTCGATGCGTCGGGCGTGCTGGTCGCCGGTTTCGACGAACTGCCGACGGCTTACGGTAAATACAATTTCCCCTATTACGAGCCGCAGCTGCTGCGCAGGGGGTATGCGAAAGACACCGACTGGGTGGAATTCAGCGTGACGATGCCCGACAACATCACGGAATGGTTCGGTCGCACGGCCAAGCTGGTCGCCACGCGCTACAAGCTGCACCAGGCCGACATCAGCACGAAGAAGAAGATGCTGTCCTACTTCCCGCAGTGCGCCCGGCTGCTCAACGAGACGTATCGCAACATCCACGGTTTCTCAGAGCTGTCGGAAGGCCAGGTGAACGACCTCATCAACCAGTTCGTCCCGAACCTGAACACGGATTTCGTGTCGGTGATTCTCGACGAGAGCGAGAAGGTCGTTGCTTTCGGCATCAGTATGCCTTCGCTGTCGAAGGCGATGCAGAAATGCCGGGGACACCTCTTCCCCTTCGGCTTCCTCCACGTGCTGCACGCCATCCGGCACAACGACACGCTCGACCTGCTGCTGATCGGCATCGCCGACCAGTACAAGAACAAGGGGCTCAACGCCATGATCTTCGACAAGATCGCCCCGGCGGTCAAGAGCTACGGCATCAAGCACCTGGAAACCACCCGGGAACTCGAGGACAACAACAGCGTCCAGAATATGTGGAACCGCTTCGAGAACCGTCTGCACAAGCGTGCACGGTGCTATATCAAGAACCTTTAAGCATTTCGCTGATTAATAAGAAATTGCTGGAAGTGTGAGTGGTATATGTCTTGAAGACCTTAGCCACCCTCGGCTATTAGAGGGAGGGGCCCGCCGCCTTGGCGGTGGGAGGGGTCTCGCCTTGGCGAGACGGTCTGAAAGACATATACCCGAACACTGGAAGCAATGGCAATCATTTAACACGAAAAAAGGACGATGAGACGAATTCATATTACGACCACCATCATCGGACTGATCGTCGCGGCAGTCATCGGGACGGCGGGGGCGCAGGAGCTGCGGCACAATGCGCAGTATCCCGACGATCCGGCTTTTGTGCCGGTGGCCGACTCGCTGCGCGGAACCATCCTGAAAGGGACGTTCGCCGAGTCGGAGATCTATCCCCAGACCCGCCGGGAATGGCAGGTCTATGTGCCGGTGCAGTACGACGGCGTCACGCCCGCCTGCCTGCTGGTCGGGCTCGACGGTATCCTCTTCAACGCCACCACGGTGATGGACTATCTGATCGACCGCGGCGAGATGCCGGTGACCATCGGGGTCTTCGTCCAGCCGGGCGTCTCGTACGACAGCGACGGAAACGTCCTGCGCTATAACCGCAGCAACGAATTCGACCGGACCGACGGAACCTTCGCCCGCTTCCTCGAGACGGAAATCCTGCCGATGGTCGAAAAGATGGTCACCCCCGACGGGCGGCCGGTCCGGCTGTCGCACAACCCGGACGACCGGGCCATCTGCGGCGCCAGCAGCAGCGGCATCGCCGCCTTCACGGCGGCCTTCTTCCGGCCCGATCTCTTCCACCGCGTCTATAGTTCCGTCGGAACCTATGTCGCCATGCGCGGCGGCAACGACTACCCGGCCCTCGTCCGCAAATACGAGCCCAAGCCCATCCGCATTTTCCTGCAGGACGGCATGAAAGACGCCTGGAATCCCCTCTTCGGCGAATGGTGGGAGCAGAACCTGCTGATGGAATCGGCCCTGGATTTCGCCGGATACGAAGAAATCGCCCACTGGGACCGCGGCGGCCACAGCATCTGGCACGGAACCCGGATGTTCCCCGACGCCATGCGCTGGCTATGGAAAGGCTGGCCGACCCCCGTCAAGGCCGGCACCTCCCGCAACGACATGCTGCAGCAACTGCTGCCCGAAAAGCCCGAATCCCGCAACTGGTCCCCCGTCGGGACGCGGGACATCGCCGCTACCGTCCGGGAAAAACTCGCCCGTCCCGTGACGGAACTCTGCTATCCGTCCGGCAAACTCGAGATTTCCGTCGAAACGCAATCCAACTGGCTCTGCAGCGCCATCGTCCTGCCCGACGGAAGCCGTACGGCACGCGAGCAGTTCTACTGGCTGCATAATCCGGACAATCACAGCCTGGAAGGCCCCATCGCCCGCGACCTGGCCTTCGACACGCTCGGCAACCTCTATGTACTGACGCCCTTCGGCATCCAGGTCTGCGACCAGAACGGTCGCGTCCGGGCCATCCTCAACCTGCCGGCTGCCCGGGAAACAGCCACGGCGATCTGCCTGTGGAAGAACCGGATCTACATCAACTGCGGGGGCGCCTTTTATGTCCGCACACTGAACGAGGCCATTCAGGGCTGGAATCCCGCCGACGGTTTCATCAACCCCAAATCACAAGGACAAGGTTAGGATATGGCTATCGCAGACATTCTTCTGGACGCCCTTCGGGCGGCCGTGCTCATCACCGGCATGGTGGTGATGATGATGATGATGATCGAGAGCCTGAACATCACCTCGGGCGGCCGTTTCTTCGAGCGGCTGCGCGGCTCGAAATTCGGGCAGATCGTCGTCTCAGCCCTGCTGGGCTGGATTCCGGGCTGCATGGGCGGCTTCGCTTCGGTCTCGCTCTTCTCGCACGGAATGATCAGCTTCGGAGCCCTTGTCGCAATGATGATCGCCACCTCGGGCGACGAAGCCTTCGTAATGCTGACCCTCTTCCCGGGAAAAGCCCTGTGGCTCTCCCTCCTGATCCTGGTCATCGGCATCCTCACCGGCGTACTGATCGATTATGTCGGTCCCCGGCTCGGACTGAAACCCTACACCCTCAAGTCCTGCGACGAAATGCATCTGCATGAAGAAGACCTGCACGAACACGAGCACGAAGCGGCCCGCAAGGACGCGGACGAGGGGAAGAAAAGCAGACGGCATCTGCTGACCTGGAAACGCGGCATTCTCTTCATCGGGATCGCCCTCTACATCGTCGCGCTGGCGACCGGCATGCTGGAGCATGAGCACGAAGGGATAGAAGAAGCGGAACACGGCGGATTCAACCTGCTGAGCGAAGACTGGATGAATATGCTCTTCGCCGCCGTCAGCCTGGTCATGCTGGGCGTCACGGTCTTCGGCTCCGACCATTTCGTGGAGGAACACCTGTGGCACCACATCATCGTCCGGCACGTCCCCAAGATCTTCGCCTGGACGTTCGGCGTGCTCATCGCGCTGGGCTTCATCACGGAAGTCTTCGACATCA
>CADAOB010000033.1 GCA_902789445.1 uncultured Bacteroidia bacterium
GCTGGGCGGCGAATACAACCATGGCGGCCTGAGCGTCAACCTCACGGGCTACTACAACCGGGTCAGGGACATGATCACGCTGGTGACCATCCCCAACTACCAGGCTCCGGCCGCGTACATCATCCAGTACGATCCGCTCCGGACCCGCCAGTACCAGAACATCGAAGACGCCCGTACCGCCGGCGTGGACCTGAGTATCCGCTACGGCATCCGGGACTGGGCCTTCGGCCTGGGATACAGCTGGCTCGACACGGAAGCCAACCAATACGACAGCGACCACGAGCGGATGCACCAGGTCACGATCGACGGAACGGCCCGGCACAAGGGCAATTTCTTCGCCAGCTGGAACCACCGTTTCTCGCCCGCCTACCGGATGAGCGCCGGTCTGTACGGCCGGATGTCCTCCCGCCGCCACTACCAGATCGACGGCGACGGCAAAGGCTACCAGATCTGGCGCATCGCCACCAGCCACGACCTGGGCCGGTCCAAACGGACGGCCTGGCGCGTGGAAGCCGGTGTGGACAACATCCTCGACTATGTGGACCGCACGCCCCACGGCCTGCACCTGGGCACGACCACGCCGGGCCGGACGTTCTACATCGGCCTGAGCGTGAAATTCAACCAGGGACGGAAAATGGGCAGCCGCTTCAATGAAACCATCAACAACAATTATAATTCAAAGCAATATGAAGAGAATTAAACTTTTGGCCCTTGCACTGCTGGCCGTTCTGACCGCCGGCCTGACCGCCTGCGATCCCATAGAGAACGAGCAGTACAACTACACGGCATACCAGAAAGCCGTGAACGAAACCGTCAAGAAAGAGAAGAAGAACAACAAGGCCATCCTGCTGGTGGCCTTCGGTTCAACCTGGCAGCAGGCATTCGACGCCTTCGACACCACCGTGGACGCCTACAAGAAGGCTTTCCCGTCCTACGACGTGTTCCTCTCCTTCTCTTCCGCCATCTGCATCAACCGCGCGGCCGCCGGTGAGAACGCCGCCGACGGCGCCGAGGTCCGCAACTACTACGCCCCGCCGTTCTGGCTCACCGCTTTCGCCCAGAAAGGCGTGAAGTACAGCGAGATCGTGATCCAGTCGCTGCAGGTCATCCCGGGCGAGGAATACACCCGCGTGATCAACTACATCAAGGACTTCGCCAACAACGCCAACGGCGACATCGACGACGACTATCTCTCCCGCGTGGTCCTGAAACTGGGTGTTCCCCTTCTCCAGGATGCCGACAAGGACGTTCCGGCCGTCGCCAAAGCGCTTGACAATCTCTACAAGACGCAGGCTGCCAACGACCTGGTCGCCTTTATGGGCCACGGCAACCCCGACTCTTACGACACCTACAAAGCCAACGTCCGCTACACCCAGCTGGAGGAAGCCCTGCAGGCCATCAACCCGCACTATTTCGTCGGCACCGTCGATATGATGGAAAACTTCAAGCCGCACGTCTATGCCCGCATGGCCGAAGCCGGCCTCAACACGGGCAACCGCAAAGTCTATCTGCATCCGCTGATGTCCATCGACGGCGACCACGGCCACAACGACATGGCCGGTGACGACCTGCCGGAGAAATTCGCCGGCAAATCCTACAGTTTCGCCGACCTGATGGCCGAAGCCAATGACGAAGGGGAAGTTGAAGACTGCAGCTGGAAAATGTTCTTCGGGGCCAACGGTTCCGGCTTCTCCTGCAACAATTCGACGATGATCGAAAAGGGCCTGCTGGAACTGCCGTCCATCCGCCAGGTCTGGATGAACCACACCCAGGACGCCATCAACGGCGAGCCTCTCGACTACTACCACTCCAAAAATCCGGAATAGTCAATGAAACAGGCATTTGTGTGCATAGCAGCGCTCCTAGCGCTGCTATGCGCTTTTCCGTCCATCGCCCAAGAACACGATCAATCCGTGCATAACGACCTGCTCGCACAGCTAAAGCCCGGCGACAAGGCAGCCCTGCTGCTGGTGCATTTCGGTACCACGTACGCGGAGACACAGGCGCGGACCATCGATGCGATCAACGCCAAGGCTGCGGAGGCCTTTCCGCAGCTGAACGTGCGGGAAGCCTGGACCTCCCGCATCGTCATCCGCAAGCTGAAAGGCCGCGGCATTGAGAAGCATACGCCGCTGGAGGCCCTGCTCCGGCTGCGGGCCGAAGGCTATACGCATGTCGTGGTCCAGAGCACCACGCTGCTCGAAGGCGCGGAGATGGAATCGCTGCGCCGCGACGTGGCCAGCGTGCAAGCTTTTTTCAAGGAGATCCGCATCGGCACGCCGCTGCTCTACGCCGTGGAAGACTGTGCCCGGGTAGCCGACATCCTGGCGGCCCGCCACGCCGCAGCGGCGGACGCCAAGAAGAAAGCCCACGTCGTCCTGGTGGGCCACGGCACCTATACACCGGCCACGGCGACCTACAGCCAGATGGACTATCTGCTGAAAGCCGGCGGCCATCCGCTGTTCCACGTCGCCACGCTGGAAGGCTATCCGACCTACGAGACCACGCTGGCCGCGCTCAAGGCCAAAAAGGCGCGGAAAGTCACGCTCGTTCCCTTCCTCTTCGTCGCCGGCGACCACGCCTCGAACGACATTGCCGTCGATTGGAAACAGGCGCTGGAGTCCGAAGGATTCCAGGTGGACTGCTGCCTGGAAGGAATGGGAGAGATCCCGGAAATCCAGGATATATACATCGACCATATCCGCTTCAGCCTGCACCACGCACCCGTGGACATCATGAAGAAGAAACAGGATTATGCCGCAGGCAAGGAATAAACGCCTGCTCCGCATCCTGGCCGTGGCCGCCGCCGTCCTGCTGCTCCTCGCCGCAGGACGCAGCCTGCTGGCGCCGACCCGCATCCTGGTGGTCAACGCCACGCTGGCCCAGCAGGCCGACATCGCCCTCAACAACGACTGCCGCCACATCCGCCTGCGCTTCGCCGATGCAGACAAGGTAGTCGCAGACGGCAAGCCGCTCCGCCATACCGACGCCGTGGTCATTTTCAGCCGCGGCCTCTACCTCGACGAGGCGCAGGTGGCCCGGCTGGAGAAAGCCGGCGACCGCGGGCTGACCATCTTTACCAACACGCTGAACAACCAGCACGTTGACATCCAGTGCAATCTGACAGAAGCCCAGCAGGAGGCCCTGCTGGGTTATTTCCGCAATCCCAGCCGCCACAACTACCGCAACGGACTGCGCTTCCTGCGCAGCGTCGCCACGCCGCTGCGCCTGGGCGACCGCCACTATGAAGCGCCGGTCCCGTTGCTGACCGACATGTACTACCACCGCCAGTACGGGAAGTATTTCGAGACCCATGCGCAACTCAGCGATTATCTGCGGGAGAGCGGTCTGTATCACGAAGACGGCGCCCGCGTCGCCTTCATTTCCGGCCTCAATTTCCCGATGGAAGGCAACCGGGCCCACGTGGACACCCTCATCACGCGCCTGACCGCCGCGGGTTTCAATGTCTATCCGCTCACCGCATCCGGCAAGAAACGCGAGCAGATGCTCCGCAGCCTGCATCCCGACGCCGTGATCTACCTGCCGATGGGGCGCCTGGGCGACGATGCCTTCATCCGCTGGCTCCACGAAGAAAACATCCCGCTCTTCAATCCCTTCCCGCTCATCCAGCCGCACAGCACCTGGATCGATCCGCTGCAGCCTGTCAGCAGCGGCACGCTGACAGCCCGCATCGTGGTGCCCGAGATTGACGGGGGCATCGGCAACTACTGCATCGCCACCCAGAACGAGAGCCCGGAAGGATTCTGGCTCCATACGCCCGAAATGGAACGCATCGACGCTTTCCTGTCCTACTTTACGCACTATATGGCCCTGCGCACCAAGCCCAACGCCGAAAAGCGCGTAGCCATCGGCTACTTCAAATCGCCAGGCCAGGATGCACTGCTGGCCAGCGGCATGGAGGTCATTCCCTCACTCTGGCGCTTCCTGCTGCGCCTGCGCAGCGAAGGGTACAATGTCAGCGGCCTGCCGGAAAGCGAGGAGGCTTTCGGGCGCCTGGTCCACCGAGAAGGCAGCGTGATGGGCTCCTATGCGCCCGGCGCCCAGGCCGAATTCCTGCGCCGCGCCCATCCGGTCTGGCTGACGCGCGAACAATACGAAGCCTGGGCCGCGGAGACCCTGCTGCCCGAAAAATACCAGGAAGTCGTCGCGCGCTACGGCCCGGCGCCGGGTCAGCTGCTGGTCCGTGGCGACAGCCTGGCCGTGGCCTGCCTGCAGTTCGGGAACATCCTGCTTTTCCCCCAGCCCCGTCCGGCCCTGGGCGAGGATGAATTCCGGCTCGTGCACGGAGCCGGCGTGGCGCCGCCGCACAGTTATCTCGCGCCCTATCTCTATATGCAGAAGGGCTTCCGGGCCGATGCGCTGATCCATTTCGGCACCCACGGAAACCTGGAATTCACCCCGGGCAAGAATGTCGGGCAGTCGCAGGCGGACTGGTCGGACGTCCTGGTCGGCAACCTGCCTCATTTCTACTACTATACGACCGGAAACGTGGGCGAAGGCATCATCGCCAAACGGCGTACCCACGCCGCGCTGGTCACCTACCTCACGCCGCCCTACGTGGAAAGCGGAATGCGGCAGCGCTACCAGGGGCTGCTCGATGACATCCACCGGGCGCTGGCCGCCGGGGAGACGGGCGGCACGGATGCGGCACTGGGCCTGCGCATCAAGCGAGAAGCCGTCCGGCTCGGCCTGCACCGCGACCTGGGGCTGGACTCCACGCTGACCGTGCCCTTCACGCAGTCCGAACTCGAAGCCCTGGACAATTTTGCCGAAGAAATCGCCGACGAGAAGATCACCGGCGCCTATTATACGCTGGGACAGCCCTACAGCCCGCGCGACCTGCTGACTTCCACCCTGGCCGTAGCCGCCGACCCACTGGCCTACGAGACCGCCCGCCGCGACCGCGACGCAGGCCGCATCACCGAAGCCCAGCTGCAGGATTTCGACTATCTGCACCAGCACTATCTGCCTGAAGCGCGGCGGCGGATCGGCGCCCTGCTCCAGCATCCGGCGCAAGACACGGCTGCCGTCGCAGCGGAACTCCGGCCGGCCCTGACGCACTACAAGGCGCTGGCCGCCTCGCCGCAGCACGAACTCGACGCCATGGTCCGGGCCCTGAACGGCGGTACGGTCTTTCCGGCCCCGGGCGGCGATCCGGTCCTGAACCCGAACGTCCTGCCGACCGGCCGCAACATGTACAGCATCAACGCCGAAGCCACCCCGAACCCGCAGGCGTGGGAAGACGGGAAACGGCTGGCCGAAGAGACCTTGCAGCGTTATCGCGAAGCGCACGGCGACTATCCCCGCAAGGTCAGCTACACCTTCTGGGCCGGCGAATTCATCGCCACCGAGGGCGCCACGCTGGCCCAGGCCTTCTGGATGCTGGGCGTGGAGCCGCTGCGCGACAAACAGGACCGGGTGGTGGATCTGCGGCTGGTTCCGGCCGAGGAACTGGGACGGCCGCGCATCAACGTCCTCGTACAGGTCTCCGGACAGCTGCGCGACATCGCAGGCTCCCGCCTGCGCCTGCTCACCGACGCCGTCCGGCTCGCGGCGGAGGCCCCGGAAGGCGGCGGCTGGCCCAACTACGTGGCGGCCGGCACCCAGGAACAGGAGAAGGCCCTGCTCGACAAAGGGCTTTCACCCGAACGGGCCCGGGAACTGTCCACGATGCGGGTCTTCGGTCCGCTCAACAGCGGCTACAGCACGGGGATGCTGGGCTTTGTCGAAAGCAGCGGCAGCTGGGACGACGAAGCGGAGATCGCCGACGGTTATCTCAACAATATGGGCGCCGCCTACGGCGACGAGTCCAACTGGGCCTCCTTCGAGCCCGGGTTGCTGGCCGCCGCGATGACGCAGACCGATGTGGTCGTCCAACCGCGCCAGAGCAATACCTGGGGGCCTTTGTCCCTCGACCACGTGTACGAGTTTACCGGCGGCCTCTCGCTGGCCGTCCGGAAAGTCACGGGCCGCGAACCCGACGCCTTCTTCGCAGACTACCGCAACCGCTACAGCCGGCGCCTGCAGGGTGCCAAGGAGGCCGTGGCCGTGGAGACGCGGGCCACGCTGCTCAATCCGACATTCATCCGCGAACGGATGAAAGGCGGCGAAGGATCCGCCCAGATGTTCGGCGAACTGTTCCGCAATGTCTTCGGCTGGAATGCCACCCGGCCCTCCGTCCTCGATCCGCAGCTCTACGACGCGATGTACGACACCTATATTCTGGATGCAGACGGACTGGGTATCCACGACTATCTGGAGCGGGTGAATCCCGCCGCTTTCCAGGCGATGACCGCCGTCATGCTGGAAAGTGCCCGCAAGGGCTACTGGAAAGCAACGCAGGAGCAGTTGCAGACGACGGCCGCCCTGCACGCCGGGGTCACGGAGCGCCACGGTGCCGCCTGCACCGAATTCGTCTGCGGCAATGCCAAACTGGAACACTACATCGCCGGCCAACTGCCTGAGCCGCAGCGAAAATCGTATGATGCCGTGATGCGGGCCGTCCGGGATGTCGCCGCTTCCGACGCCTCGCAGGTCGTCTTGAAATCCGACCGGCTGTCGGAGCCGTCCCAGCAGCCCCAGCTGCTGCAGCACGCCGGCTGGGTCGGCGCCGGGCTCGCCATCCTGCTGTTCGTCCTGCTGCTGTTCCTGCTCCGCCGTAAAAACCGTACTGTCTGATGACTGTCCTGCTCACCCTGGTCGCTTTGCTGTCACTTTTGAGCTTTTTGCTCAAATGCAGTTTCTTCCCGCGCGGATGGACCGCGGTGGCGGCACTGGCCCTGGCGCTGGCGGTCCGGCTGGCCATCCCCTGGCTGGTCCGGCAACCGGCCGGCCTGGTCGCAGACTGGACTTCCACGCCCGGGCGGATGCTCGACGGGGCTGTCTGCATCGTGCTGGAGGCCGTGCTGATGATGGCCTTCTGCTTCGGCCGGCCGTCGGGCCGGCTGCGGCTGCTGTCCCTGTATCCGGGCCTGCTGGTTTTTCCGGCTGCCTGCTGGGGCTGGGATCAGCTGCTTTTTGCGCGGCCCGGAATTCATTTCGACCGCTTCGCCTGGATCGCCGCCCTGGTCACACTGGCGGTCGCCTTCGGCGGCAGCCGGCTGCTGGCCCGCCTGGTCCCGGACGAAGCGACGCGGCTCGAGGGCCTTTTCCTGATCAATCTCTTCCTGCTCCTGCTCTGCGTCGCCGCCACAGGGGCCATTACTTTTTAATGCGAAAACCATGGAAACGATATCAAATGCTTTGTTTTGGATCTCGAACGGCCTGCTGGTGCCGGTGATCGTCCTGCTGCTGCTTTTCCTGCTGCGTGCGCTGGTGCTGGTCGGCGGCTTTTTCGGGGAATATTACCGGCGGCACAGTCTTCAGCAGAAACTTGCCCCGCTGCTCGAGGGAGATGCTGCCGCCTTCCCCTTGCTCAGCGCTGTCCGCCAGCTGCTGGCACACCGGGACGATGCCGCCTGGTGCGAACGCCGGCTTGCCAATTTTGAAGTCGATGCCCAGCGGGCACTGGGCCAGTCGCGCACGCTGGCCAAGCTCGGTCCGATGCTCGGCCTGATGGGTACGCTGATCCCGATGGGCCCCGCCCTGGTCGGCCTGGCGGCCGGCGACCTGGCCTCGATGGCCTACAACATGCAGGTAGCTTTCGCCACCACGGTGGTCGGCATGCTGATCGCCGCCATCGGCGTGGTGACGCTGCAGGTGAAGCAGCGCTGGTGCGCCCGCGACCTCAACGACCTGGAATACATCGCCCAAATCCTTCATACCGGTCAAGCCGATGAGAAAGCATAGAAACAGCCTCCTGCACGACGGCGACGAGGTCGATCCGATGTCCACCGTCGCCAACCTCTTCGACGTGGCGATGGTTTTCGCCGTGGCGCTGATGGTGGCCCTGGTGGCCCGCTTCAACCTGTCGGAGATCTTCACGAAAGACGACTTCACGATGGTCAAGAACCCCGGCAAGGCCGACATGGAGATCATCACCCGCGAGGCCGGCCAGATCAAGCGCTACACGCCCAGCGACGACCAGAACGCATCCGGTCGCCGCGGCCGCCGCGTCGGCACCGCCTACGAACTCGAAAACGGCGAAATCATCTACGTCCCGGAATAGCCTCCCCACCCTCGCGACGGCGGAGGAGGCAGGTGGCGTGGGCGGCGATGCCTTCTTCGCGGCCGACGAAGCCGAGGCGTTCGGTGGTGGTGGCCTTCACCGAAACGGCGTCGAGGGGAAGGCCGAGCGTGTCGGCGAGGGCCTGGCGCATCGCGGGAACGTGGGGCGCGATCTTCGGCTTCTGCGCCAGCAGGGTGCCATCCACGTTGACGACCTCCCAGCCGGCCTGGCGCACCATCGCCGCCACGCGGGCGAGGAGGATGCGGCTGTCGATGCCGGCATAGTCATCGGAAGTGTCAGGAAAATGCTGGCCGATGTCGCCCAGCGCCAGGGCGCCCAGCAGGGCGTCGCAGAGCGCGTGGATGAGCACGTCGCCGTCGGAGTGGGCCACACAGCCCTTCGTATGAGGAATCCGGACCCCGCCCAGCACCAACGGCAGTCCTTCTGCCAGTTGATGGACGTCGTATCCGTTGCCTACCCTGAAGTCCATAGAAACTGTACTTGTTTCCGCAAAGATAAAAAATGTTTATCTTTGTAACAATAATCTAAACGGATGGAAACGTTTCTATCCGTTTCAAAACGGATTCGGCTATGGCATTCGGCTTCAAATTCTGGCATATTCCGGAGCACCGCGTATTCCACTACGAACCGCGGTACTACGACGAGCGCAAGGAAAAGCTCCAGGAAATCTACAAGAAATACGGCAAGACCATGCCCGGCGAGGAGATCGAGGCAATGGCCCGGAAGGAAGGTCTCATCGAAGAAGACAGCGGCAAGCGCTACATCCCGGGGATGCACATCCGCGGTTCTTTCCGCAGGACCTATGAAGAAAAACGCCTTTCGGAAGAAAAAGAGACTTCGGCGATGAGCCTGGTCAAGAAAGTTGTCCTGGCCCTGACGCTCGTGGCTCTGGCAGCCGCCGCCTACTATCTGTCCAAGGGCTTCATCCTCTTGCTGGTACAGTAATGCTTCAGGTCCTGCCCCAGCACATATCCAACCTGATTGCCGCCGGAGAGGTCGTCTCACGGCCGGCCTCCGTGGTGAAAGAACTGATGGAGAATGCCGTAGATGCCGGCGCGGCCAGCATCGTCGTATCGGTGCTCGATGCCGGCAAAACGCTGATCCAGGTCATCGATGACGGCTGCGGCATGTCGGCCGACGACGCCGTCCTGTGTTTTGAGCGGCACGCCACCAGCAAGATCGCGGCCGCCGAAGACCTCGAGAAAATCCAGACCTACGGTTTCCGCGGCGAAGCGCTGCCGTCGATCGCCGCCGTGGCGGAGGTGACCCTCCGCACGCGCCGTCCCGAAGACGAGATCGGCACGATGGTCGAGATTTCCGGCTCGAACCCGGCCAAAGTCCAGCCCGTCGCCGCGCCGTCCGGCACACATTTCGCCGTGCGCAACCTCTTCTACAACGTCCCCGCACGCCGCAAGTTCCTCAAGTCCGACAACGCGGAGCTGCGGGCCGTCATCCAGGAATTCCTGCGCATCGCCCTCATCCGGCCCGAGCTGGCCTTCAAGCTGACATCCAACGGAAAAGAGATCCACAACCTGCGCCCTGCCTCCACCCGCAAGAAACGCATCCTCGACATCTACGGGATGAATCTGGCCAAGGAACTCGTCGAAGTGAAAGTCGATACTTCGCTCGTGCGCATCAGCGGCTACATCGGCAATCCCGAAGATGCCCGCAAGAGCAGCGGCAACCAGTTCTTCTTCGTCAACGGACGTTATTTCCGCTCACCGTTTTTCCACAAGGCCGTCTGCAAGCCCTACGAGAAACTGATTCCCGACGATTATACGCCGGCCTATTTCCTCTTTCTGGAGACCGAGCCCCAGCGGGTGGACGTCAACATCCACCCCGCCAAGACCGAGGTGAAGTTCGAAGACGAGGGAATGATTTTCGAAATCCTGATGGCCGCCGTCCGCGAGGCGCTCGGAAAGAACGATTTTACGCCGAGCATCGATTTCGACATGAAAGGGGCGCCCGACATCCCGATCTTCGGCCCGCAGCCGGACAGCGACGGGGCTGCCGGCCATTCCGGCAGCAGTTCCGGTGCCTGGCAGCGCCCGCCCCGCATCGACTACAGCCCGCTGTTCAATCCCTTCGATGTGCCGGATGAGATTCCGACGCCCGAATTCCCGGCCGGTCCGTCGCAGGAGCCGGTCCTGGAACCGACACCCGCCTACGGCCGGCTCTTCGAGGAGACGGCTGCCGCCGCGGCCGGCAAACTGCTGGTCCTCCAGCGCCGCTACATCGTCACGCCCGTCAAGTCGGGCATGATGGTGGTGGACATCCGCCGGGCAAGGCAGCGGATCTTCTACGAACGCTACCTGGAGAAGATCGCCGAGCAGCAGCCTGTCCGTCAGCAGACGCTTTTCCCTGTCAGCGTAAAGCTCAGCGCCGAGGACTGCCTGACTTTGCTCGAACAGCCCGACCTGCTCGCCCGCCTGGGGTTCGATATTCAGGATTTCGGCGGCAACACGGTCGTTGTCAACGCTTTGCCGGAAGGCTATCCTGCTTCGGAGGAAGCGGTCAAGGACTGTCTGGACCAACTGATCGCCGCCCTGCGGGATGACACCTCGCTGGAAGACCAGCATCATCTGCTCGCTGCACGGATGGCAGAATCCGCTGCCGCCAGCGGTGCGGGCAGCCTGAATGCGGAAGAGGCACAATTATTGGTGGACCAGCTCTTTGCCTGCCGCGAGCCCAACCTGACCCCCGACGGACGCAAATGCATGACCATCATCACTTTTGAAGATTTGGAGAAGAAATTATGAGATACCTACCCCCGGCAGTCAAGAACCTGCTCATCATCAATATCATTGTCTTTATCGGCACGGAACTGATCGGAGACCCGATGTACCAGTGGTTCGCCCTGTTCCCCATCGGTTCGCCCTTCTTCCGCTGGTGGCAGTTCGTAACCCACATGTTCATGCACGGCAACTTCATGCATATCTTCTTCAACATGTGGTCGCTCATCGTGTTCGGCCCGATGCTCGAACGGCTATGGGGCAGCAAGAAGTTCCTGATCTTCTACTTCGTGTGCGGGCTGGGTGCCGCCCTCTGCCACGAGCTGGTGCTGCTCACCCAGCCGCTGTCCAACATTCCGACCGTCGGCGCTTCCGGCGCCATCTACGGCCTGCTGCTGGGCTTCGGTATGCTCTATCCGAACTATGTGCTCACGCTGGTCTTTCCGCCTGTCTCCCTCAAGGCCAAGTGGTTCGTCGCAATCTTCGCGGGCATTGAACTGCTGACCGGGGTGCTCGGCACGCATGACGGCGTGGCGCACTTCGCGCATCTGGGCGGCATGCTCTTCGGCCTGATCCTGATTCTGATCTGGAAAAAGAAAGGGCAGATGTACACGGAATGGGAATGAAACGCAAGCGCACATTCGGTTCAATGCTTTTTACGCTGCTGGCCCTGGTGGCCGCGGCGGCATTGCTGCTGTCTTACCTGGCGCTTTTCTTCAATCCGACCGCGCATACCATCCCGATGTTTTTCGGGCTCTATTTCATCCCGATCATGCTGCTCAACGGACTGATCCTGCTGCTGGCGCTGCTCAAATTCCGGCGTGCGCTGCTGATTCCCGTCATCGCGCTGCTGCCGACCCTGCTGCTGGCCGACCGTTTCGTCAAATTCGGCCGGGAAGATCCGCAAGTCGCCGGAGACGGGATCAAGGTCCTGACCTACAATCTTGGCCGTTACACTGCGGGCGGCCGGAAGGTAAAGGCCGGGGAAGCGACCGCTGAGATCCGCCGTTTCCTCGCCGAGCAGGATGCCGACATCGTATGCCTGCAGGAATTCGAGGTGAAGGACCTGTCGCAACTCGGCACGGTCCTGCCGTCCTACCCCTATCACGCCGAGCATCTTTTCAACGGCGGGAACCGCCGCTACGGCAACCTGACCCTCAGCCGCTATCCCATCCTCAATACCGAGTCCCTGACTTTCCCGGACAGCCGGAACCTGAGCATGGTGACAGATATCGACATTGACGGACGGACGACCCGGGTGTACAACTGTCATCTGGAGAGTTACACCATCTCTTTCACGACGCTCGTAAAGCGGATTTTCCACAAGGAGAGTTTCACGGACGAAGTCGTGCAGGTCCATGGAAAGATGCGGGATGCCACGCGCCGGCGTTCCACGCAGGTAGAGGCCATTCTGCAAAGCGAGGCGGCCAGCCCTTACCCCAACCTGGTGTGCGGCGACTTCAACGACACGCCGATTTCCTACACGTACCAGCAGCTGGTCAAAACGAAGAAAGACAGTTTCGCGGAAGCGGGCAAAGGGTTCGGTGCCACTTACTCCGTGCTCTGGCCGATGCTTCGGATCGACTATATCCTGCTCCCGAAGGAATATACGGCAAGCGGGCACGAGACCGTCCGGATTCCCTGGTCCGACCATTATCCTGTGATGACGAATTTATATTTTGACAAATAATATTTACATACGACGCGGGAGTGGGGATGCTCTTTGAAAACATTGGCGCCCACGCCTCAGGGGGAGGGGCCCAAGCCTGCTTGGGAGGGTGGTTTTCAAAGAGCATCCCCACTCCCGCGCAAAGAAGACAACAATCTTATGGAACAAGAAATCGATCTCGAAGAAGTCAAGGCGGCGGTAGAAACGCTCAAGGCCGGCGGTCTCATCCTTTATCCGACCGACACCGTCTGGGGAATCGGCTGCGACGCCACCAATGAAGAGGCAGTAGCCCGGGTGTATGAACTCAAGCGGCGCTCCGACAGCAAGAGCCTCATCACGCTGGTAGCCGATGCCGACATGCTGGGCAAATACGTGAAAGTGATCCCGGAAGTGGCCATCAACCTGCTCGAAGTCAACGACAAGCCGATGACCATCATCTACCCGGGCGCGATGGGCCTGGCGCCGAATGTCATCGCCGAAGACGGCAGCGCCGGCATCCGCATCCCGATGAACGATTTCTGCGTGGAAGTGATCCGCCGTTTCCGCAAGCCGATCGTCTCGACCTCGGCCAATATCTCCGGGCAGCCCGCCCCGGCCTTCTACGAAGACATTCCGCTGGAGATCATCGATGCCGTGGACTGGGTCGCCGACCCCTACCTGGAGGAAGGCGCCACCGGCGAGCCCTCCCAGATCATCGCCGTCGGCCTCCGCGGCGAAATCAAGATCATCCGGGAATAATTTTGATTATCGGCCGGAAATAGCTATCTTTAACCAAATTTGTCGCGTATGAAACGATTCCTCTCTTTCTTTCTGACGGGGGTGTCGCTGCTGGCCCTCGTGGCCGGATGCCATCCCGAACCGTATCTGAACGTCAGTCCGACCAGTCTGTCGTTCCCGCAGGACGGCGGCTCGCAGACCGTCCGCGTGTCCGCGAACTACGCTTGGACCGCTTCCGTCAGCGGCACCGGCCTGACGGTCTCGCCCACCGCCGGTGAAGGCGAAGGAACCGTCACCGTCACGGCCGCACCGGCCACTTCGGCCTCCGAAGCCACCGGCAGCGTCAGCTTCCGCAGCGAAGGCCTCTCGGCCTCCGTCGCCGTAAGCCAGGAAGCCAAATCGACCATCACCGTCGGCGCCACGACGATAATCCCTGCCGAAGGCGGCACCTTCACGGTCGATATCCAATACAACACCGATTATACCGTCGAAGTGGAATCCGCGGCATCCTCCTGGATCAGCTTCAACGGGACCAAGGCCCTGACCAGCGGCAAACTGGAGTTTACCTTCGCCGCCAACGACAAGTCCGGGGCCCGCTCGGGCAAGGTGACCGTCAAGGACAAGAGCGGCAAGGTCAGCCCGGTCACCCTCACCTTCGAACAGGAGGCCTATGTCCCGGTATCGTCCGTCACGCTTGACAGGGAAACGGCGGAAATCGAAAAGGGAGAGACGTTGACGCTGAAGGCTACGATAGTGCCTGAAAACGCTACGGAGAAGACCGTAAAATGGTCTTCTGACAAGACTTCCGTGGCCTCCGTTTCCGAAGCCGGCGTTGTCACCGCCGTCGCCGTCGGCACGGCCGTCATCACCGCCAAGGCCGGCGGCAAGAGCGCAGCCTGCACCGTCACAGTCGTGCCCACGGCCGCAGAAAGAGAGCGCGCCGCCCTGATGGCATTCTACAACGCCAACAAGGACCACTGGACCAAACACGAGAACTGGGGCACGGAAGGTCCCGTCACCAGTGCCTGGGAAGGAGTCGAGATGGATGCGCAGGAGAAGCACGTGAAAGCCCTGAACCTGAGGGGAGCCATCGGGAAAATCCCCAAGGAGATCGGAGACCTGACAGAGCTTGAGCAGATCACCATATGGAGTGATCCCGAAATGTCGTACGGTTTGCCGAAAAGCACTTTCGGCCCGCTCCCGGAGGAAATCGGCAAGCTGAAGAAACTCAACCGGATCGTTCTCTACGATTACCCGCTGACCGGGAAACTCCCGGAAGGGCTATTCTCCCTTTCCAACCTGCAGACACTGTCCATCACCAGAACCCAGTATATGGACAAGTCCGCGTTGTCCCCCTCCATCGGCAACCTCAAGAATCTCACCTATCTCCAGCTGGACGACATCAATCTCTCCGGTACACTGCCGGCAGAAATCGGGAAACTGTCCAATCTGACCTGGCTCAACCTCAACAACAATGATTTCACAGGGACGGTTCCACCGTCCTACGCCGGATTGGTCAACCTCGAGAGTTTCAACCTGAGCAACAACAGACTGTCCGGAAACCTGCCGGCTTCTCTCGCCGGCATCGAACGGTTCCCCCTGCTGTGGGGCCAGGTCGCCCAGTTCAACAACTTTTCGCAAGAAGATATCCGCAGTTCAAAGATACCTGCACCGGGGTCACCGGCCGTCAAGACAGTTTCAGGACAAGACCTTGACATTGAAGCGTTTATCAAAAAGAATAAATATACCGTCCTTTTCGATATCGCGCCTGACTTTTCAGAGGCGACCGAATACCTGACCAATCTTGAGCGTCTTTATCAGAAAGGAAAGAGCAAAGGGCTCGGGATACTCACGTATTTCGCCAATAATTCACCCGAGGAGCCGGAGTTGTCAAACCGGGACCAGCTGTTCAAGGATATTCTGAAGAAGGCCGGGGCGGAATGGGATTCCTTCATCTGGCATATGTACGGAGATTATCCCGACGGAGCCCCGTTCTACGCCATAAAAGGAGACAGTATGTATCCGCGCGGGCCCATCAACCAGATGGTGATCATCGGGCCCGACGGCACGGTCGATTACACGACCCTCGTTGACAAGGACAAGAAAAAGGATGTGGAGAATGCGCTGAAGTATCTTGAGGGTGTCCTCGATGTATCCGTGACCTTCTACGAATCCGAAGATTTCACCAGGGACGGCAACGTGAAGACGCTCCAGAAGGCCGCCACCGGCAAGGGAATCGACCTGGTCATCACCGGGGACGCCTTCTCCGACCGGATGATCGCGGACGGCACATTCGAGAAGATGGCCCGGCAGGCGATGAATGACCTCTTCAGCGTAGAGCCGATGAAGTCCCTGAAAGACCGGTTCAATGTCTTTATGGTAGAGGCTGTCTCCAGGAACGAAGACTACTTCAGCGGCGGCGAAACCGCTTTCAGCGGCGGCTTCGGCGGCGGTTCGGCAGTCGGCGGAGACAATGGCAAGGTGCTCGAATACGCGAAGAAAGCCGTCAAGGACGATGTGCGGATGGACAATGCCGTCGTCCTGGTCCTGATGAACAGTTACCGGGACGGCGGAACGTGCTATATGCTCGATCCTGCCGACGAAAGCATCTATGCAGGCGGAGCCTCCGTGGCCTGGGTCACCTACAAGGACGTCACCGTTTCCGGAGGCGTGTCGAACCTCGCGAACACGGTGGTACACGAGGCCGTCGGGCACGGTCTCGGAAAACTGGCTGACGAGTACGCCTACCTGGCACAAGGCGGAGTCACCGAGAATGCGGCCGCCTATATCCGGAAAGTCCAGAAGTGGAACTGGTATCTGAACATTTCCCTGAGCGCCTCCTCGTCCGAAGTGCCCTGGAGCCGCTTTGTCGGGGACGATGCCTTCGCCTCGGAGAAAATCGGCGCCTACGCGGGCGGCGATACCTTCTGGTCCGGCGTATGGCGGCCGACCGAACAGAGCGTGATGAACGACAGCAACAACTACGGCAGCTTCAACGCCCCGTCCCGCTCGCAGATATGGACGAGGGTGATGAAGCTTTCCGAAGGGGAAAGCTGGACGTACGATTACAATGCGTTCAAGGCCTGGGACAAGGCCCATCCGGCTGCCAACACCGCGAAGCGTGTGGTGAAAGCCGGCGAGAAAACGCACAGCCACGTTCCTCCGGTCACGCTAAGGAAGACCTGGAAGGAGATTATAAAATAAGCAGCCCGGCGACGGTCAGCGGCTGAAATGCAGATAGACGGCGGCCGTGGCGACCAGGGCCGCTGTTTCTATGCGCAGGCGGCTGTCGCCCAGCGACACCGGCTGCCAGCCCCGCTCGAGCGCCAGCGCCACTTCCGCCCGCGAGAAGTCCCCTTCGGGACCGATAAGGATGGTTATACTGGGGCGCTGCCCCAAACCCCGCCGCTCCGACCTGCTGTCACACAAGCCCACGCAACGGTCTCCGCTATCGCCTGATGGCGATTCTATCGCTGCCGATAATGCGTCTTTGATATCGACTTTGCCGTTTGCCTCGTCGCAGTAGCAGATGAGTTTCAGGCCGTCGTGGTCCTGGCGGAGGAAGTCCGCCACGGACACAGCCTCGTCGAGCCGCGGGATGGCGCCCTTGTGCGACTGCTTGGCCGCGCTGACCAGCAGCCGCTCGATGCGCTCCGGCTTGAAGATGCGCCGCTCGGAGTAGTCGCCGAAGACCGGCGAGATGACATCGACACCAATTTCCGTCGCCTTCTCGGCGAACCACTCGAAACGGTCGATGTTTTTCGGCGGGCAGACCGCCATCCGAAGCCAGTAGTCGTGGCTGCCGTAGTTTTCCACCCACTCGTCCACGTCGAAGACCACGCCCCGCGGGTCGTCGTCCACGATCGTACAGCGGTAGAGCATTCCGTGACCGTCCACCACGTGGATGGTGTCGCCGCGCCGGTGGCGCAGCACCCGGACGCAGTGGCCCGATTCGTCCGCATCCAACTGGCGGCCGCCCTCGGAGATGTTTTTTGAATAAAAGAGTTCCATCGCAGTACAAAGATAGAGAAAAGATCCCCGCACAAGCCGGGAATGACGGTTTTTTTGTATCTTTGTTGGGTTATGACTCAAACCAAAACCCAACGATATGTCGCCCTCGACATCCTTCGGGGGATGACGGTGGCCGGGATGATCCTGGTCAACAATCCCGGCTCCTGGAGCCACATTTTCCCTCCGTTGAAACACGCGCCCTGGACCGGCTGCACGCCGACCGACCTGGTGTTCCCCTTCTTCCTCTTCTGCGTCGGCGTGGCAATGGCCTTCTCCTTCGCCAAATACGGCGACGCCCTCAACCGGAAAAGCGCCTGGAAACTGGTCAAGCGCGGCATCCTGATTTTCCTGGTGGGCCTGGGGCTGAACATGTTCCCCTTCTACCCCACCTCACCCCACGAGGCCAGCTGGACCTTCGGCCAGAACTGGGTGTACTGGCTCCAGCACGTCCGTATTTTCGGCGTGCTCCAGCGCATCGCGATGTGCTACGTCCTGGGCGGTTTTCTGGCGCTCTGGCTGAAGAAACCGAAACGGATCCTCATCGGTCTGGCAGCCGTGACCTTCCTTCACTGGCTGATCCTCTATCTCTTCGGCTCGGAACCGGGCTGGTCCACGCTGGAGGGCAACATTTCGGGCAAAATCGACATCGCCCTGCTGGGTGAAAACCACGTCTATCACGGCTACGGCATCCCCTTCGATCCGGAAGGCCTGCTGGGTGCCCTCTCCGGCGCCGGCACGGTGCTGCTGGGCTATTTCATCGGCCAGATGATCCGCCACACGGGAAACAAGACGGAAGCCGTCGCCAAACTCTACACGACGGCCGTCATCTGCCTGGCACTGGGCTGCATCTGGAGCATCTGGCTCCCCATCAGCAAACCGCTGTGGACCGGTTCCTACGTGCTCTATGCCGGCGGCTGGGCCATCCTCTGCCTGGCGTTCTTCGTCTGGTTCATCGATGTCAAGGGCAAGGAGAAATACTTCACGCCCTTCAAGGCCATGGGCATGAACCCGCTCTTCGCCTTCGTGATGGCGGGCGTTCTCACCAAAACCCTGGGCCGCGTGATCCACTGGACCACCGCCGACGGCAAGACCTACAACTGCCTGGGCTGGTTCTACCGCAATTGCTGCGTGAGCATCTTCGGCGACAACGAATACGCTTCGCTGATGTTCGCCCTCTGCTACGTAGCCCTCTTCGTCGCCATGGCGATGTGGCTCTACCGCAAGAAGATTGTCATCAAGCTGTAAGGCGTAGCGGAGCAGCTGCGGAGCGAAGCCGACAAATACATTAATATGGCCTACATCGGACTGATTTCAGACACGCACGGGTATTTCGACGAGAAATTGCGCAAGTTTCTCGAGCCGGTCGATGTCGTCTGGCACGCCGGCGACTTCGGCACCGGGGCGGTGGCGCAGGAGATTGCCGCCTTCAAGCCCCTCGTCGGCGTCTATGGCAACTGCGACGGCTACGACGTACGGGACTACCACCCGGTGATGCACTTTTTCGAGCAGGACGGCATGAGCGTCCTGATGACCCACATCGGCGGTTACCCCGGCCGCTACGACTACCGCGCACTGCGCCTGATCGAAGCCTACCGCCCGCAGATCTTCGTCTGCGGCCACTCCCACATCCTGAAAGTCGTCCGCGACAAACACTACGACATGATGGTCCTCAACCCCGGCGCCGCCGGCATCCAGGGCTTCCACCTGGTCCGCACCGCCCTCCGCTTCCGCATTGAAGACGGCCAGCTGAAAGATATGGAAGTGGGCGAGTGGGAACGATAAAAACGACTTTCCTTCTGGTCGCCCCCCCGGCAGCTGCCGCCGCAGGCATCCCCTTTTAGGGTGCTGGAGGATAACCTATTGATAACAAGCGAATAACGCGATCTTCCCCCATCGGCATGCGGGTGGGCTGGAATCAATAAATCACTAATTATCAGAGCGCTATCCTCCAGCCGACGACTCGTTATAATGCCCGCCGGAAGCCCGGAGGTGGTGATGCCGGCGGTTTTTTCCCTGCAGATGTTGCGGATACGGGATTTTTTCGGTAACTTGCCATGATTTATCAGGCTTGAATGATCAAACTTTACCGATATGAAAAAAATGCTCTTTTTCTCGCTGGCGATGCTGCTGCTCTGCGTCGCAGCCTCGGCCCAGGAGCCGAACTATGCCCTGGCAGACCGGTTTTCCGCCAAGAAGGTGGGCAACATGGTGTTCAGCACCGCCATCCGGCCCAACTGGTTCAAGAACTCCGACAAGTTCTGGTATGAATGGAAGACTTCCGAAGGCACGGAATACTACATTGTAGATCCCGTCGCCAAGACCCAGACCAAGGCCTTCGACATGGAGCGCCTCGCGATGGAAGTTTCCGCCATCGTCAAGGACCCCTTCGACGCCAGGCATCTGCCGCTCCGAAAACTGGAGCTGAAGGACGACAGCAAGTTCACCTTCGAGGTGCAGAGCACCGAAATGGTGGAAAAGAAGGACAAGAAGAAGAAAGACGACAAGGAAGGCGACAAGGCAAAAGGCCCGAAGAAACCCCAGAAAGAAAAGAAAGTCTATCGCTTCGAGTACATCCTTTCCAGCGGCAAACTGGTCGATGTGACGGAGAACGAGGAAGAGAAAGACTATCCGGGCTGGGCCTGCATTTCGCCCGATGGGACCAAGGCCGTGTATTCCAAGGGCTTTGACATCTATTGGATGACCATCGATGACGTGAAGAAACTGATGGAGGACGAAAAGGACTCTACCGTCGTCGACCACCGCCTTACCTTCGACGGAACGAAAGATTTCTACTGGGGCGGCAGCAACTACCGCGGCGCCGATACGAAGGACACCACCAAGCGTACGGCCAACTACGTGCTCTGGTCCCCCGACTCGAAGCATTTCGCCGTGACCAAATACGATATGAGCAAAGTCAAGGACCTCTGGGTCATCAACTCCGTGGCCCAGCCGCGTCCGACCCTGCAGACCTACAAATACCAGATGCCGGGCGAGCCCGGCCCGACCGACCACCTGTTTGTCTTCGACATGGCCGACGGCAGTTTCCGGGAAATCAACATCGCTGCCTACAAGGACCAGGACACCGACGTCCTGCGGCGGCAGATGAAGAACGCCGACCGCTACGATGACTACCGGAAGAGTGTCTGGCAAGGCGACAACGACGGCTTCTACATGCTCCGCCGCAGCCGCGACCTCAAGCGCACCGACCTGCTCCGCGTCGATTTGGCGGCCGACAGCGCCCGGACCGTCGTCCACGAGACCCTCAACACCTATGTGGAGACCCGCACCCCCCGTTTCATCAACGGCGGCAAGGAACTCATCTGGTGGAGCGAGCGCAACGGCTGGGCCCAGCTCTATCTCTACGGGACCGACGGCACGCTCAAGCGCCAGATCACCGACGGCGCCTATCACGTCGAGGACGTGCTGGCCGTGGATGAAGCCACCCGCACCATCTATTTCCAGGCCATGGGCGTGGACAAGAACGAGAATCCCTACAACGGCCACGTGTACCGCATCGGCTTCGACGGGACCGGCATGAAGCAGCTCGACGATCCGGGCTTCAACTCCAATGCCGTCAGCTTCAGCGACGACGCGAAGTATTTCGTGAGCAACTTCTCGCGGGTGGACAGCACGCCGCAAAGCGCGCTCTACGACGCCACCGGGCGCAAGACCCCGCTCCAGGAAGCCGACCTGTCGCTGCTCTTCGCCGCCGGCTACCAGTTCCCCACCCCGTTCAAGGTGAAAGCCGCCGATGGTGTGACCGACCTCTACGGCTACATGTACAAGCCGTTTGACTTCGATTCCACGAAGACCTACCCGATCATCGACTACGTTTATCCGGGACCGCAGGTGGAAGGCAACTCCGAGGCCTGGTCGCGGGGCTTCACCCGTACCGACCGCCTGGCCCAGATCGGATTCATCGTCATCACCGTGGGCAACCGCGGCGGCCACCCGAACCGTTCGAAATGGTACCACAACTTCGGCTACGGCAACCTGCGCGACTACGGCCTCGAAGACCAGAAATATGCCATCCAGCAGCTGGCTTCGCGCTATAAGTTCATCGACATCGACCGCGTGGGCATCCACGGACACAGCGGCGGCGGCTTCATGTCCACCGCAGCCATCCTCAAATATCCCGACTTCTTCAAGGCAGCCGTCTCCTGCGCCGGCAACCACGACAACAGCATCTACAACCGCTGGTGGAGCGAACAGCATCACGGCATCCTGGAAGAGATTTCCGCCGAGGGCGATACCACCTTCAAATACAGCATCGACAAGAACCAGGATATCGCCGGCAACCTCAAGGGACACCTGATGCTCGTCACGGGCGACATCGACGACAACGTGAGCCCGAGCAACACCATCCGCGTGGTCAACGCCCTGATCCGGGCCAACAAGCGTTTCGAGATGCTCGTCCTTCCGGGCCAGCGGCACGGTTTTGGCGACATGAACGAATACTTCTTCTGGCGGATGGCCGACTGGTACAGCGAATGGCTGCTGGGCACCTCCCACCGTCACGAAGTGGACATCAAAGAATTGAACAACGATTAAGATGAAAAAGATTCTGATTGCTGCCCTGATGATGAGCTTTCCCTTTTTCTGGTCCTGCGGTGCGCAGAACAACGAGCGCAAGCGGATCGAGTTGGATGAAACACAGCGGGTCTATGTGGAGGCCGGCAATGATTTCGCATTCCGTTTCCTGAAACAGGTGGACGGTTGTGAAACGAAAGACTGGTTCGTGTCGCCGGTCAGCCTCCAGTATCTGCTCGGACTGGTCCTGGACGGTGCCGACGGGGCGACTGCCGATGAAATCTGCAGCACCCTCGGCTATCCGTCCGGCCAGGCGGAGGCCGTCGATGCCTACTGCCGCAAGATGCTGACGGCACTGCCCGGCCTCGACAAGGGGACGAAACTGTCCCTGGCCAACGCCATTTTCTTCAACGGCAAGATGCGGATCCAGCCTCCGTACAAGAAACGGGTAGAAAAGTTTTACGACGCCGAAGTGGCAAGCCTCGACTTCACCCAGAAGCAGGCGTCACTCCGGACCATCAACGGCTGGTGCAGCAGGCAGACCAACGGCTTGATTCCTTCGGTGCTCGACGACGTCGATCCCGAAATGTTCGCCTATCTGCTCAACGCCCTCTATTTCAAGGGGAGTTGGATGTACCCGTTCAACAAGCGCTATACGCGGGAACGGACCTTCACGCTTGAATCCGGCCAGGAAAAAGAAGTCCGGATGATGGAGAAGGAGCGCAAGTTCACCTACGGCGAGAACGACATCTGCCAGGCAGTCCGCCTGCCCTACGGCAACGGCGCCTATTCGATGGTCGTCCTGCTCCCGAAGAAAGGCCATACGGTTTCCGAACTGATCACCGCGCTGGATGGCGAAAAATGGAAAGCGCTGCGCAATCAGATGGGAAGCGGCACACTGGTCAACCTCTGGCTCCCGCCCTTTGAGGCGAAATACCACATCAAGCTCAACGACATCCTCTGCAACATGGGCATGCCGCGCTCGTTCAGTCCGAAGGCGGACTTCAAGCCGATGTCGCCCGATGCCCTCTGGCTCAGTTTCGTGCAGCAGGATGCCGTGATCAAGGTCGATGAGGAAGGCACGGAAGCCGCCGCCATCACCAGCGCCGGCATGCTGGGCGCCACGGCGGTCGCCGAACCGCCGCGCGTGATTAACTTCCACTGCGACCACCCGTTCCTCTACCTGATCACCGAGTCGAGCACGGGCACCATCCTCTTTGCCGGGAAGTATACCGGCCAGTAAGATTTTTTCTGCGAGCGAGGTAAAACCCCGGAGCCGCGAAGGGCGTAGCGACGCAAGGTTTGTATTTTTTTGCATTTAGTGGTAAGAACACATAAATAAGCTATGATGAAAAAGTATTTATGGATGATGACGGCCTCCTGCGTGCTGGGTCTTTTTGCCGCCGGCTGCGGCAAGATTGACACGGACGGCGACCGCGACAACGCCTATACGCCCATCTCCCTGACCACCAAGCAAAGCGCCCTGGTCTCGGACGGCAACGCATTTTCCTACCGCTTTATCGGCCAGATCGACGCCTACGCCCGCTCCAAAGAGCAGACCGACTGGTTCGTCTCCCCGCTCAGCCTGCAGATGGCCCTTGGCATGCTGCTCAACGGCGCACAGGGACAGACGGCGAACGAAATCTGCCGGATGCTGGGTTACGGCGACGGCGAAACCGCCGAAATCAACAACTACTTCCGGCTGCTGCTCGACCAGCTGCCCAAGCTCGACCAGAAAACAGACCTGGCCCTGGCCAATGCCATTTTCCACAACAAGGACATCTCCCTCAAGGCTTCGTTCCGTGATGCCGTCAACAAAAGTTACGATGCGCAGCTGCAGGCCCTCGATTTTTCCAAGACCAAATCCGCGGCCGGCACCATCAACGATTGGTGCAAGAAACAGACGAAAGGGATGATTCCTTCCGTTTTGGACGAAGTGGATCCCTTAGCACTGGCCTATCTGGTCAACGCGCTCTATTTCAAGAGCGAGTGGCAGAACAAATTCCCCAAGGGAAACACGGCCACCGAGAAATTCACCCGGGAAGACGGCTCCACGGTGAAAGTAAAGATGATGAAACTTGCCGGGAGCACCTTCAACTATGGCGAAAACGATGTGTACCGGGCCGTCCAGCTGCCCTATGGCAACGGCGCCTTCGCGATGACCGTCCTGCTGCCGAAAAAGGGACATCGCGTGAGCGAGATCGCAAAGCGGCTGGCCCAGGACGGCGGCGTCGTGGGCAATGAATGGGGGGGCAAGGCCATTGTCGATCTCTGGCTTCCCCGCTTCGAGACCCTGGTCTTTCCCTTCCATTTCCCGCTCTCCCGTATCCTCGGCTCACATCCCGCGAACGCCAGCATCCGCTTCGCCATCCCCGCT
>CADAOB010000034.1 GCA_902789445.1 uncultured Bacteroidia bacterium
CAGTATTTCCAATTATATGAAGGGGCAGAAAAGCCCGGTATCCATCGAACTGGTCTTGAAATACCTCAAATACCTTTGCGATGCATACATCGTGACTGAAGTCCCGCGCTTCGATATCCGCGGAAAGAAACTCCTGCAGACGAACAGCAAGTATTACTTTGAGGACAATGGCATTCGCAACTCCTGCCTTGACACCAACCGGGACAGAGACATTGAAAAGGTCATTGAGAGCATCATTTATCACCAGCTCATCCACGACGGGTACAAAGTGAACGTAGGGCAACTGCTTGCCGGTGAGGCAGATTTCGTCTGCGTCAAAGACAAGCATCGCGTGTATATTCAGGCTTCCTACATTATCGGAAACGACGAGACCCGCAAGCGGGAGTTCGGGGCGCTTAAAGGAATAGCCGACAACTATCCCAAGTATGTCATCTCTATGACACCCCTGGTTACGCGGACCGACGACGAAGGAATCCAGCACATAAGCCTTCGGGAATTTTTAAAAAACGGACTGTGACTCAATTCATCTTCCTTGAATTCTGGCACGGCCTTTGCTTAACCTATCATCGAATAGTTTTTTCATAGGTTAAGTTTTTAGGTTAAAAGGAAAAAGGCGACCCGCTGTCCAGCGAGCCGGTCCTGGCCGGACATCGCCTGCGTCATGCCCGACCCGACCGGGCATCTGAGCTACCGTCCTCAAATAGGCTCCCTTTTGAGGATGGCGGCCGAAAAAAATGCTCGCCATCCTCACCAGACGGGCTAAATGAGGATGGCGGCGGAAGCTAAGGACAAAAGTCGCAGGCTGAGGGGCAAAGGCCCCGTGTGCGCTTAGCGTCCCGTATAGTTGTGCGGGGTGATTGCGTGGAGTTCCGCCTTCACCTCGTCGGTGATGTCGAGGCTGTCGATGAAGGCGCTGATGGCTTCGCGGGTGATGTGTTCGCCGGTGCGGGTGAGGGCCTTCAGGGCTTCGTAGGGCCGCGGGAAGCCTTCCCGGCGGAGCACGGTCTGGATGCCTTCGGCTACGACGGCCCAGTTGCGTTCCAGGTCGGCGGAGACCTTCTCTTCATTGAGAATCAGCTTGCCGATGCCCTTTTCCAGCGAGCGGATGGCAATCAGGGAGTGGGCGACGGGGACGCCGATGTTGCGAAGCACCGTCGAGTCGGTCAGGTCGCGCTGCAGGCGCGAGACCGGCAGCTTCTCGGACAGATAGTCGTAGATGGCGTTGGCCAGCGTCAGGTTGCCTTCGGCATTCTCGAAGTCGATGGGATTGACCTTGTGCGGCATCGTGGACGATCCGACTTCGCCCGGCTGGATGGCCTGGGCAAAATACTCCATCGAAATGTACATCCAGCAGTCGCGGCTGAGATCCACCAGGATGGTATTGATCCGCCGCAGGGCGTCGAAGATGGCGGCCAGGTTGTCGTAGTGGTCGATCTGCGTGGTCGGATAGGAGCGCTTGAGACCGAGCGAAGCGACGAAATCTTCGGCGAAACTGTTCCAGTCGATGTCGGGGAAGGCGGCGTAGTGGGCGTTGAGGTTGCCCGTCGCTCCGCCGAACTTGCCCGGATACGGCCGGGCTTCCAGCTGCCGGAGCTGCTCCTTGAGGCGGGACAGGAAGACATTCAGTTCCTTGCCCAGGCGGGTAGGGGACGCGGGCTGCCCGTGCGTATGCGCGAGCATCGGCACGTCGTTCCAGAGTTCCACCCGCTCGGCGAGCATCGTCATCAGCTCACGCAGGGCCGGGATATAGACTTCAATCAGGGCATCCTTGAGCGTAAGCGGCGTAGCCGTATTGTTGATGTCCTGCGAGGTAAGACCGAAGTGGATGAATTCGCCGTAGGCCTCCAGGCCCATGTCGGCGAAGCGTTCTTTGAGGAAATACTCCACAGCTTTGACATCGTGGTTGGTCCGGCGCTCGATCTCCTTGATGCGTGCCGCGTCGTCGGTCGTAAAATCGCCGTACAGGGCACGCAGCTGGGGAAACAGGTCCGGGTCCACACCTGCCAGCTGCGGGAGCGGGAGTTCGCACAGGGCGATGAAATATTCCACTTCCACCTGCACCCGGTAGCGCATCAGCGCACATTCGGAGAAAAAGGCGGAAAGCTCTTTCGTCTTGCCGGCATAGCGGCCGTCGACGGGAGAAATGGCCAGCAGCGGATCCATGTCTTATTACAGTTTGCGTTTGACTTCCACGATCTGGTAGGCCTCGATCATGTCGCCGATCTTGATGTCGTTGAAACCGTCCACGCTCAGACCGCAGTCGAAACCGGCGGACACTTCCTTTACATCGTCTTTCATGCGCTTGAGCGAGCCCAGCGTACCGGTATAGACCACGATGCCGTCGCGGATGACGCGGACTTTGGCGCTGCGGGTGAGCTTGCCGTCGCGGACCATGCAGCCGGCAATGGTACCGACCTTCGAGATCTTGAAGGTTTCGAGCACCTCGGCATTGGCCGTGATCTCTTCTTTCTCCTCGGGTGCAAGCATGCCCTCGATACCGCTCTTGACTTCGTTGATGGCGTCGTAGATGACCGAGTAGAGACGGATTTCGATCTGCTCTTTTTCGGCCAGCTTGCGGGCATTGGGCATCGGACGGACCTGGAAGCCGATGATGATGGCGTTGGAGGCCACGGCCAGCAGGACGTCGGATTCGGAGATGGCGCCCACGGCCTTGTGGATCACGTTGACATGGATCTCCTCGGTCGAGAGCTTGATGAGCGAGTCGGACAGGGCCTCGATGGAACCGTCCACGTCGGCCTTGACGATGATGTTGAGTTCCTGGAAATTGCCCAGCGCGATGCGCCGGCCGATCTCTTCGAGGGTGATGTGCGTCTGGGTCTTGATGCCCTGGATGCGGATGAGCTGTTCGCGTTTGTTGGCCACTTCGCGGGCTTCCTTCTCGTCTTCCATCGCGTTGAGGGTGTCGCCGGCCGTCGGCGCGCCGCTTAGGCCCAGGACGGAAACCGGCGTGGAAGGACCGGCTTCCTTGAGCCGCTGGCCGCGTTCGTTGAACATGGCCTTCACGCGGCCTGCGTAGCAGCCGGCCACGATGGGATCGCCCAAGTGGAGCGTGCCGCTCTGGACCAGCACCGTGGCCAGATAGCCGCGGCCCTTGTCGAGGGACGACTCGATGATGTTGCCCACGGCCAGTTTGTTCGGATTTGCCTTGAGCTCGAGCAGGTCGGCTTCCAGCAGCACCTTTTCCAGCAACAGGTCCACGTTGATGCCTTTCTTGGCCGCGATTTCCTGGCACTGGTATTTGCCGCCCCAGTCTTCGACCAGGATGTTCATGTTCGCAAGCTGCTCCTTGATCTTGTCGGGGTTGGCGCCCGGCTTGTCGATTTTGTTGATGGCGAAGATCATCGGGACGCCGGCCGCCTGGGCATGGTTGATGGCCTCGACGGTCTGCGGCATCACGGCGTCGTCGGCCGCGATGATGATGATGGCCAGGTCGGTGACTTTGGCACCGCGGGCACGCATGGCCGTGAAGGCCTCATGGCCCGGGGTGTCGAGGAAGGTGATGTGCCGTCCGTCAGGCAGTTCCACGTTGTAGGCACCGATATGCTGGGTGATGCCGCCCGCCTCGCCGGCGATGACGTTCGTCTTGCGGATGTAGTCGAGCAGCGAGGTCTTGCCGTGGTCCACGTGACCCATCACGGTGACAATCGGCGGACGCGGCTGAAGGTCTTCTTCCTTGTCTTCTTCCTGGGCGATGGCGCCCTGGATCTCGGCCGTCACGAATTCGATCTTGTAGCCGAATTCCTCGGCCACGAGTACAAGGGCTTCGGCGTCGAGCCGCTGGTTGATGGATACCATCAGGCCGAGGTTCATGCAGGCTTCGATGACCTTGGTCACCGGGGTGTTGTTCATCAGGATGGCCAGTTCGTTGACGGTCACGAATTCGGTGACTTTCAGGACATTGCTGGTGAGCTCCTGCATCTCCTGCTCTTCCTGCATCTTCTGGGAGATCTCCTCGCGTTTCTCGCGGCGGTGCTTGGAGGTCTTGGTCTTGCCGTGACCTTCGGTCATCCGGGCGTAGGTCTCCTTGATCTGCTTCTGGATCTCGTCGCTGTCGATTTCCGTGCGCACGGGTTTGAAGCGCTCGCTCTTCTTGCCGCCTTTGGCGCCGCGTGCGCTGTCCTTGCCCGCAGCATCCTTTCCGCCCGGACGGGGTGCGCTGTTCTTCGGGTTGGTGATGTCCACCTTGGCCGCACCCTTGTGGATGCGTTCGCGCTTGTTCTTGTCTTTCTTCCCGTGGTCCGGCGCAGCCGGTTTCTTTTCGAATTTCGACAGGTCGATCACGCCGACGGTCTTGGGACCGGCCAGTTTCTCGACCTTGGTCTCGATGTGTTCCACCACAGGACGCTCATCCCGTTTTTCGGGCTTTTTCTCTTCTTTCTTCGGCTGGCTGTTCTGGCCGTTCTGGCCGTTCTGGACAGGTTTGGCCGGTTTGGCCGGAGTGGCCGGAGTTGCCGGGGCGGCCGGCTTGGGTGCCGGTTTCTCGGCTGCGGGTTTCTGTACGGCAGGGGCGGGCTCGGCTTTCTTGGGCGTCAGATCGATATGGCCGACGACCTTGATTTCGCTGTGCGGCTGGGGCTTGACCGGCTCGGGGGCGGGCTGCTCCGGCTTGGGCTGAGCGGGCTCTTCTTTCTTTACGGGTTCCTCTTTCTTTGCAGGCTCTTCAGGCTTGGGTTCCACCTTCTTGACCGGCTCCGGTGCAGGTTCGGGTGCGGGAGTTTCCACCTTCTTCTGCTCCGTGAAAACATTGGTCTTGATGATGACTTCCTTGACCGGCTCTTCTTCTTCAGCTGCGGCGCGGTTGCTCTCCATCTCGGTGATTTCCTTGACTTTGATGGCGACTTTGCGCGACTGTTCCTTGATGAGTTGTTCCTTGCCGAATTCCTTGGCGACCAGCGCATAGACGTCGGCCGAGATTTTCGAGGTCAGCGTCAGCTCGTCGTTGATTCCTTTCTTCTTGAGGAAATCCGTCAAGGTGGAAAGGCCGATATTGAAATCTTTGAGTACCTTGTTGATTCTGAATGTTCCTTCTGCCATACTTTCTTTGTCCTCCCGTTAACAATGTGATTAGTTTTCGAATTCTGCGCGCAGGATGCGCTGTACGTCGAGCACGGTCTCCTCTTCGAGGTCTGCCCGCTGCATGATTTCCTCGGTCGGCAGGGCGAGCACGCTCTTGGCCGTGTCGCAACCCATCTTCTTGAGGGAATCGATGACCCACTGGTCGATCTCGTCGGAGAAGTCGTCGAGCATCACGTCTTCTTCGTCATCCTGGGCTTCGCCGCCGAGGCGGTACACGTCGATCTTGTAGCCCGAGAGCTGTTCGGCCAGCAGGATATTGCTGCCGTTCTTGCCGATAGCCAGGGCCAGTTCGCTGGCCTCCAGGTCGATATGGATGTTCTTGTTTTCTTCGTCGATGCGGATGGATGAGATCTTGGCCGGCGAGAGGGCGCGCTGGACCAGCAGCTGGGTGTTGGTCGTCCAGTTGATGATGTCGATGTTCTCGCCGCGGAGCTCCCGCACGATGCCGTGGATACGCGAACCTTTCACGCCGACGCAGGCGCCTACCGGGTCGATGCGCTCGTCGTACGATTCGACGGCGACCTTGGCGCGCTCACCGGGCATGCGGACCACCTTCTTGATGGTAATCAGGCCGTCGAAGATCTCGGGGACTTCCTGCTCGAACAGGCGTTCAAGGAAGAGGGTCGAGGTGCGCGAGAGCGTGATGATGGGGCTGTTGTTCCGCATTTCCACGCTGGAGATGACCGCCTTGACGGTGTCGCCCTTGCGGAAGAAGTCGGAAGGAATCTGCTCGCTCTTCGGAAGCACGAGCTCGTTGCCGTCTTCGTCCATCACCAGTACTTCCTTCTTCCAGGCCTGGTACACCTCGCCGACGAGGATGTCGCCCACCTTCTCGCGATACTTGTTGTAGAGGTTGGCCTTCTCGATGTCGGTGATGCGGCTGGAGAGGTTCTGGCGCAGGTTCAGGATGCCGCGACGGCCGAAGCTGGCCAGGTCGATCTCTTCCGGATACTCCTCGCCGATCTCGTAGGAGTCGTCGATCTTCTGCACTTCCGAGAGCGCGATTTCCTTGTTGGGATCTTCCACGGTCTCGACGACGGTGCGGTTGCGGATGATGGAGATGTCGCCCTTGTCGATGTTGATGATGATATCGAAATTGTCTGCATCGCCGTACATACGGACCAGCTGGGTGCGGAAGATGTCTTCCAGCACGCTCATCAGCGTGGGACGGTCGATGTTCTTGAGTTCCTTGAATTCAGCGAAGGTGCTGATCAGATTGACTTCCATTGTGTATTGTTGTTAATATTTTACGTAATCCGTCTAAATGCCGGCCGATCCGACCATCAGGGAGAAATCCTCTTTGTCGCGGTCGAGTTTCGACTCGATGAAGCGACTCAGCGCCACGCAGTCGTCGATGGAGACGCCGCCGCCCTCGCGGGTGATGATCACTTCGATGTCGTTTTCTTCGCTCACACTGACTTCCACCAGGGAAAGTTCCGTGTCCTGCAGGTGTTCCTGCGCAATCTGTTCGATGGTCTGTTTGAGAATCATAAGCCGTTGTGCACAAAAAAAGGAGACTTTTCGTCCCCTCAATCGCGGCAAAGATAGCAATTACTCCCTGAACGACAAAATTTTTGTCGTTTTTTCTTGTCCAGCCAATCCCCCGAAGCATTCTTTCCAGACTTTCTTCTTTTACCTGACCGGAACTATTATGGGATATTCGCGTCTGGAAAAATGATCAGACTTTGTCGAAGTCGAACTCGAAGTCGAAGTCGAACGGCAGCGGCCTGTCTCGCCAAACTGGCGCACAGCAACCCCTCCCTGGCGTGGCTATCAGCTATGACGATGTGCGCCATAGCCTCAATGACGGATCCCCGTGCGCCAATTTGGCGGAAAATGAGAAAGGGTCGCCCCAAGTGATTATCGGCAACGTTGGCATCTGCGAACGCCAGGCCGAAGGGATAGTAGTCCGTGCTCTGCAGGACCGTGCCGCTGCTGCTGACTACTGACCTTACGTTGCCCAGATGGTCCGTGATGTTGTACTGTGATGTATATGTTCCCGTACTGGAGTTCCGCGTCAGCTGGCCGTTCGGGGTCAGGATATAGGCGACGGCGAACTTGTCCGTTGCCAGCGAAGAAGTGATCCCATGCGCAAAAACCGATTGAATTATTTGTAGTCCGAAAGAAGGGTATGCTGCCGATATGCATCTGCGGCATCCAAGATCACCCAGTTTTTACTTATTGTTGGTTGTATCACCTCGTAGCGACGTACATATTCAGCAGCTTTAAACCAAATCATTGGTACAGCATCAATTGTATGTTTTGGAATAAACTTAAAATCAAATCCTTCCCGATCTTCTTCGTAAGAGTCTAATACTCTTTTTTGAATTAATTCAACGACTTGGCATTGCCTGTTGATCTCCTTACTCATTCCAATTGCTTGCCTTAGTTGTAAGTCTTCTATTATCCTATTTTGAGTCTTTTTTATTGTCGTTAAAAAATCATTTACTTCCTCTGCATCTATTGAAGACCACCATTTGTCCATCATATTCAAATTGTCTCCAAAGTATCTCCTTTTCTCCTCATTTGTTAATAGTTGACCGATACGCTGAAAGCATTTCTTAGGAATATCATATCCTAAAGATGCCCATCGCGTCGTTTTTGAAAAATAAAAAGAAGCTGTATAACGGCAGTCGTAAAGGGAACGTATTTCTAAACCCAGCGTTAAAAAGTAACTGTCCCCAACATATCTACAAAACAAACCAGAAGTGCCAAGTCGAGAATCTTTAAATTCTGTATAACCCATAGCAATCAGGGAATCCTTCACAGTACTTATTAATTCTTGTTTACGAAGTTTCATTATGGTTTTTCTTTTGTTTAGGGCCGTTCCTTTATCTCATTTCCTGGACGCGAGAAGGATGGGAGAACTGTGCGGTTCCTGTCGTGGCAGCAAAACAGGCGAAAACGGCCGATTTATGGACGCGAAAGGGATGAAGCGGCGCACTCATCCTTTTCGCGGCCAGCAGAGCGACGCCAGAACGCAAAGGGAAGGCCTGCGGCGACAGTTGCCGGGAGGACGACCAGAAGGAAAGGGAAGAGGATGGAAAGGGAATGTCGCGGTTTCATAAGCGTCTGGATTTGAGATTTTCCCAAATTTACGACATAATCCGCGGCAATCCAAACAAAAGTTCCGGGTCCGTGGAGATACAAGATGGGGATTTCGTGGCGGCGCTTTTCGCCAAAGTGCGCGCAGCTGACCAGCCATAGACGTTGCAGGATACGCTTTTACTGCGCGCACCCGCTGCTGAAAGGGCGGTGCGCGCGCTTGACCTGCGTTATGCGGCATCTGGACAGCTTTGTGTGCGCGCACTTTGGCGAAAAATGATCAGACTTTGTCGAAGTCGAACTCGAAGTCGAACTCGAAGTCGAAGTCGAAGTCGAAGTCGAGGTCGAACGTCGAAGTCGAAGTCGAACGGCAGCGGCCTGTCTCGCCAAACTGGCGCACAGCAACCCCTCCCTGGCGTGGCTATCAGCTATGACGATGTGCGCCATAGCATGACGATGTGCGCCATAGCCCGATTTCAGCTGCTGGCGCACATCCATCGGCCTCCAAGCGCCCTCAATGACGGATCCCCGTGCGCCAGATTGGCGGAAAACCGGACAAGGGTTGGCCGGTGTGGGTTTGTTATAGTTGTCATGGGTGTTCCGTTCATTGATCCTTGTAATACTCGTAAGGTAACTATGGTCTCTTTTTTTGTAAAATATTTGTTTATATCGAATTAGTGCAGTATTGTTTTTGGGGTTTGTTTTATCATAAACAACAATAATAGTATCATTTACATTGATATTTGGTGAGGAAGAGCAGGTACTACTCCCTTCATAGGAAATACCATCTACTACTAATTCATATTTATAGTAAAAAGAAGTTCCTATATTATAGAACGTATCTACGACGGCTTCCACAATAGAAGCATTTCTATCCAAAGAATACTTATTCTTCACTCCTTTGGCTGCTGCTAAAAATACAAATAAAGCAGCAGCTAATAAAAGGATCCGTCCAATATCTTTATTTTTAATGTTTCCCATCTGTCATTATTATCTTATGAACTCTCGTAGCGTCAACAGGTTGAACTAATGGCTTATTGCTTGTTTCTATGTAATGATTCACTTCCCATTGCATCATATCCTTTGCGGGAATTAATAGACCATGTAGGTTGCCATGGAATTCTCAGCGAAAGAATAAATAACTAACACATTTCTATTACAGAATAATACTAATCCCAGTGTTTGCCCATTAACATGCTTGATAATCGGGCCTTTGAGCGCATAAGGATCGCCGGAAAAGCGGATGAAATCTGGACCAAAACCATTTTTCGCACTTGTCTGTTTCCACCATTCACGCTTTGCATAGATAGAAGATATTATAGTATTCGATAGTAATAAAAGAAGGCAAACAACTATCAAGTACGTGATTCCCTTTTTTTTCATTTGAAGTGACCTGCTCATGATTCATTCAAAGTTAAGGATTCTTGTGTGTTGTGCAAAATCTTTTATTATTTCTAGCTACGCTCCTTCTCGCCCAGTGCGGACATGAAAGCTCACCGAGTGACAATCGATCCTTTTCGCAGGATGATTTCCAAAGGCTCGATGTGGATGCATTCGAGACTTTGCCGGGCAATGTTCTGAAACCAGGGATAGTCCGGGTTATCGGAGACGATTTGGTTCTGACCGTAGAGACCTTTGCCTCCGAGATGGCGGTCGTCCGTAATCTCAAGTCTGCTGCCCGCTTCCCTTGCTTTAATTGGCATATTTTGTGCGGCTTTCAGGATTGTTGCGGAAAATGTATTAATTTTGCAACGTTTTATGGAAATAAGCGCACAATCCCTGGCAGAACTTCTCGGAGGCGAGGTCGTCGGCGATCCGTCCGTCGTGGTTACGGCTCCGGCCCGCATCGAGCAGGCCCGTAAGGGCAACGTCTGCTTCTATGCAAATCCCAAGTACGAACACTATATTTATGATACCCAGGCCAGTGTCCTGCTGGTCAGCCGCAGCTTCGAACCCCGGCAGCCGGTGCCGGCCACGCTTGTCAAGGTGGACAATGTCTATGAAAGCGTGTCGGTGCTGCTGGATTTCTTCGCGCGGATGCGCCGCCAGCGTAAACGCGGGAACCGGCTCTGGGCCAGGCTTTCCCTGAAGCGTTCTGTCGCGCTTTCCGCCCGGATCGGAAAGGGAACGCACATCTACCCGCAGGTGTACATCGGCCCTAACGTGAAAATCGGCCGGAATTGCATCTTGTACCCGGGCGTGCGGATTTACCACGACTGTGTGATAGGAGACAACTGCATCCTCCACGCAAACGCCGTCATCGGCGCCGACGGCTTCGGCTTCGCCCCGGAACCGGACGGCTCTTACCGCAAGATCCAGCAGTTGGGCAATGTGGTGATCGAAGACGACGTGGAAATCGGCGCGAATGCCGCCGTGGACCGCGCCACGATGGGCTCGACCCTGGTGCATAAGGGTGTCAAGCTCGACAATTTCTGCCATATCGCACACAATGTGGAAGTGGGGGAGAATACCGTGATGGCGGCGATGACCGGCATCGCCGGATCGGTGAAAATCGGCAGGCACTGCGTCTTCGGCGGACAGTCGGGCGTGAACGGACATATTTCCATCGCAGACAACACGACGGTTGCCGCCCAGAGCGGGATCATTGCGACGGTCAAGGAGTCCGGACTGACGCTGGTCGGCTACCCGGCCCTGGAGTATGGTACCTATATGCGCGCTTATGCGCAGTTCCGCCGGAGCGGCAAAAAATAAGCGCCATGCAGATCAAGCAGCATACGATCGCATCTTCCGCCGCCTTCTCAGGCGTCGGGCTCCACGGCGGAAAGCCGGTGGAGATGCGCCTGCTCCCGGCTCCGGACAACTACGGCATCGTCTTCCAGCGCACCGATCTTGGAAATGAGGTTTTCGTCCATCCGCTGGTGGAACATGTCTCCCATACGCGCCGCAGCACGGAATTCGCCGAAAACGGTGTCAAGGTGCGTACCGCCGAGCATCTGCTCGCTGCACTGCGCAGCCTGGGCGTGGACAACGTCCTGGTCCAGCTCGACGCGCCGGAGGTCCCGATCCTCGACGGCAGCGCCCTTCCCTATGTGACGGCCCTCGGCCGCTGCGGACTGCTGGAGCAGAAGGCGGACCGGATCTACCGCCGCGTGAAGCGCCATGCGGAGTACCGCGATCCGAAAAGCGGGTCCTTCGTTACCGTGGATCCCTGCGACGAGCTGGTCGTCGATCTGACCATCGACTTCAAATCCCCGATGGTCGGACGGCAGCAGGCCAGCTATGACGATACGGTCGATTTCGTTTCGCAGATCGCCCCCTGCCGCACTTTCTGTTTCTACCGGGAAATCGCCCTGATGCGTTTCTTCGGCCTGATCAAGGGCGGTTCGCTCGACAATGCGCTGGTGATCGACGACCGGAAACGCTGCATTCTGGGCGGAAAGACCCTCCAGTTCGACAATGAACTGGCACGGCACAAACTGCTCGACCTGCTGGGCGATTTCGCACTGGCCGGAGCGCCCGTCCTGGGCCGCATCACGGCCTATAAACCGGGACACAAGACCAATACGCAAGCCTTACAATACTTTATAAACGAAGCTGTCTTATGAATGACAATATGACCAATGTCCATCCCGGCGCCAAGATCGGCCGCAATGTCGTGATTTCGCCTTTCGTGACCATCGCGGAGCATGTGGAAATCGGCGATGACTGCTGGATCGGCCCGAACGTGACGATTTTCGACTATATCCGGATCGGCAGGGGCTGCAAGATCTTTCCCGGTGCCGTCCTGGGCGCCATCCCGCAGGATCTCAAGTTCCAGGGCGAAGAGACCTGGGCCGAGATCGGCGACAATACCGTCGTGCGGGAGTTCGCCACGGTCCATCGCGGTACGGCTGCCAGCGGCAAATACCTCACGCATGTGGGGCACGACTGCCTGCTGATGGCCTATACGCATGTGGCGCACGACTGCCGGGTCGGCAACCACTGCATCATTTCCAGCATGTCAGCCATGGCCGGGGAAGTGGATCTCGACGACTGGGCCATCGTGGGTGGCGGGACCGTCATCCATCAGTATTGCCACATCGGTGAGCATGCGATGGTGGGCGGCGGGTCTGCCGTTCTGAAAGACGTCCCTCCGTTTGCGCTTACGGGGCATAATCCGGCCATGTACGGCGGCATCAACCTGGTCGGCCTCCGTCGCCGCGGTTTCTCGAACGAAGCCATCTCCGAAATCTCCGAGATCTACAAGTTGATCTACAACAGCGGTCTGAACGTCTCCGACGCCTGTGCCCGCATCCGCGAGACCATCGCGCCCGGCGAGAACCGCGACAAGATCCTGTCCTTCATCGAAAAATCCGGCCGCGGCATCATCCGATGACCGCCGCTCCGCATTTCGAAGCAGCCATTCTGACGACGGCCTACCTGCCGCCGGTTGAGTATTTCTTTGCGATCGCCCATAGCGGCCGGGTCCTGCTTGAACAACACGAAAATTACCAGAAGCAATCCTGGCGCAGCCGCTGCCGGATCCTCTCGGCAGGCGGCCCGGAAGATCTGTCCATCCCGGTGGTGAAGGAAGCGCGGCGCAGCCGTCCGATCCGCGACGTCCGCATCGATTACAGCGAACCCTGGCTCCAGCATCATGTCCGCGCCCTGGCCGGCGCCTATGCATCGTCGGCCTACTACGATTATTACGCCGACGACCTGCTCCCGATCCTGGAAAGCAAACCGGCCTTCCTTTTCGACCTGAACATGGCGCTGCTGGAAAAGCTCCTGGACCTCCTCGACCTGCACACCCCGATATCGTTGACTGATCGTTTTATTGCGCCGCTTCGCTCTGATATTCCTTCGTGCTCGCAGAAAAATGCTCGCTCGACGGAATATCAATCGCTCAGCTGCCTAGGGTTCGACGGCCGCAGCCGGATCCAGCCCAAATATAAAGGTGAAAGCCTGCTCGCCGAATATGGACGGGAGCAGGCTTACTATCAGGTCTTCGTCAATCGCGATCCTTCAGACCGGGCATCGTTTATCCCCAATCTCTCGGTCATCGACTTGCTGTCGGCCGAAGGACCGGATGCCGGACGCTATCTCCTTTAGAACTTGATGCCCAGCGTGCAGACGATCTTGCTCATGCTGCGCGTGTTGACGCCTTCCGGAACGGAAGTGTAGTCGGAATAGTTGCCGTAAAGCTGGAAGGTGTCGGATACGCTGGCGAGTTTCGTCCAGGCGAAGTCCAGGGTCGTGGCCTCGCCCAGGTTGAAGCCCAGGCCGGCGCTCCAGGCATTGCGGCTGGCACCGCCCTTGACGGCCGGACTGTAGTTCTGGTAGCCGCCGCGCAGGGCCATGCGCTGTCCGAGACGGACTTCGGCACCCACGCGCAGGACGTGCGCATTGGCGAAGTTCCCGGCCATGTAGCTGTTCTCATCGTTGAAGATCCCGTAATTGCCGTCATAGTCCTTCAGGAGCATGCCTGCGTAGTTCACGCTTTCATAGTCGATGCTCAGCAGGCCGAATCCGGCTGCGGTGTAGGCGGCGCCCACGCTCCAGCGCATCGGCGTGGTGAGCTTGTAGCTGTAGGTGCCGGTCGGGGAGTATTCGGTGTAGGAGTTGCCGTTGTTGAAAGCGGTGTTCATGGTGTAGTCCCACTCGTCGGTCAGGTTGTACCAGGTCGGCGTGCTGACGCTGGCGCCGAGGCGGAGACCGCCGAAGGGCGTGACGATCAAGCCTGCCTGGAAGTTGATGCCCGTTCCGCGGGTGCGGAGCCAGAAGCTGTTGTCCATCGAGACGAAGCCGTCCTGGAACAGCGAGGCGTTCTGGGCCACCTCTTCATAGTATTCTTCCACGGTCTGGTCGACGGCCATGCAGTTGAGGTTGACGCCGAAGAAGAGGAAGTCGGAGATGTTGCCGCCGAAGTTGAAGCTGTACTGCTCGTTGCCGCCGTAGGTTTTGCGGTTGAAACGCTGGTTGAGCGGACCGCCGATCTGCAGTTCGTCCGTGGCCTCGTTGTAGTTTTCGGTCGAGGCCAGATAGGAGTCGTTCACGTCGGCATACTTGCCGCCCAGCGTCGAGAGCGGGGCCAGGACATAGGTGTTCCAGGCCAGGATGGCCGGCCACGAAGCGTTGGACGAGGAGTAGGGGTTGCTGGTCTTCTCCAGGTCGATGTCTTCCCAGTAGATGCCTTCCAGGCCGGCGGCGATGGAACTGAGCATCGACGAGTTGCTGGTCGTGCCGGCGGCGCGCATCACGGAGCGGAAACTGCTCTTCTTGTTATAGACCACGCCGAAATTGTAGTTCAGCAGGCCCGTGTAGTTGCCGGTATCGAAGGTGATGACCGTACCGAAGTTGGAGATGGTCAGTCCCGTTTTCTTGTCGGAAGTGTTGTTGCCCAGATAGTTGACAGCCGAACGGCTGGTGGTCAGCGAGGGCGAGAAGGTGATTTGCGAGCAGCGGAACACGCCGGAGCTGGCCGGATTGATGCCGATGGCACCAAGGTCGCCGCCCAGGGCGGTGAAGGCATTTCCCATCGCCATCGAACGGGCAGTTCCCTCGTAATAATCCTGGGCGATGCCGAGGGCGTCTTCCGCCGTCTGGGCGAAGAGGCCGGCGACCATCGTCAGGGAAAGGCACAAGGTAATTATCTTTTTCATAGCGAATCTTTCAAATTTAAAGTTGATGGAAGGGTTGATTGCAGTCCCGCCGGGGCGGGAAGGCCGGCGTTACCGGCGTCCGCCGCCGCTGTGGTTGCCGCCGCTCACGCTGTTGCCGCCCGAGCTGGAAGAGCCGCCGCTGTAGCTGCCGCCGCCGCTGCGGGATCCGCCGCTATAGCTGCCGCCGCTGCTGTAGCTGCCTGTGGAGCGGGTGTAGCTGCCGCTTCCGCTGCTGCCCGTGCGGGCCGGACGGCTGCTGCCGGAGCTGCGGACCGCGCCGTTGGAGGTGCGGGTGCTCACGCTGCCGCCGTTGGAGGTGCGGCGGGTGGTGTACATGCCGCGGCTGCCGCCTGCCGTACCGGTCGTGCGGTACATGCCGCTGCCCGTGGCGCTGTTGCGCGGCGTATAGACGACGTTGTGCCGGTGGTTGCGGCCCGGACCCGGGCCCGGACCCACGTGGCCGGGATTGTAGTGGTAGGGACGATACCAGTGGTGGTAGCCGTACCAGCCGGCGTAGCCGCCCACGCCCCAGTACCAGGGATCATACCAGCTCCAGCCGTACGGATGTATGTACGAATAGCCGAAGTAGGGGTAGGTGCCGTACCAGCTCACGTCGTACCAGGGGTTATGCCAGTAGCTGTAGCCGTAGCGCCAGGAGCCCCACCAGGGGTTGTACCAGGGATTGTCCCAGTAGCCATAGCCGGCGTAGCTGTAGTAGAAAGGATTGTCGAACTTGCGGAGCCGGGACTCGTAGGTCTCGCCGTCCATCAGTTCCGTGACCACATAGAGATTACCTTCCTCGTCCTTGGCGAGGTATTGATCATATTGACGCTGGCGTTCTCTTTCACGCTGTGCCTCCTGCGCCGCGACCATCTTGGCCCGCGAGTCGGCGGAGGGGCGATAATAAATACCGTCGTCGTACGCGCCCGTGGCGTAGTACCCCGACGTGCCACAAGAGCTGGCGAGAGCCGCGAAAGCAAGGATCATCAGGAATCCGAATCGATTGTTTTTCATTTTTACCTCCTGTGTCAGTTTATTAAGGTTATTTTTCTTATTTTTGCGTTTCATTGATTAGACCCGGTTTCGGGCCGACCGTTTAATCGCTAGTGCAAATATATCAATTTTTATACCAATAAAAAAACAGAAAACTATGGCAGAGGTATCCAATAAGGAAGTAACGAACCGGGAAGACAATTATTCGCAGTGGTACAACAATCTCGTGGTCAAGGCCGACCTGGCCGAGCAGTCCGCCGTGCGCGGCTGCATGGTCATCAAACCTTACGGCTATGCCATCTGGGAGAAGATGCAGCACCAGCTCGACAAGATGTTCAAGGAAACGGGGCACGTCAACGCCTATTTCCCGCTGTTCATTCCCAAATCGTTCCTGAGCCGGGAGGCCGAACACGTGGAAGGCTTCGCCAAGGAGTGCGCCGTGGTGACGCACCACCGTCTCAAGGTGTCGCCCGACGGCAAGGGCGTGGTGGTCGATCCCGACGCGAAACTTGAAGAAGAACTCATCGTCCGGCCGACGTCCGAGACCATCATCTGGAATACCTACAAGAACTGGATCAAGTCGTGGCGCGACCTGCCGATCCTCTGCAACCAGTGGGCCAACGTGGTGCGCTGGGAGATGCGCACGCGCCTGTTCCTGCGTACCGCCGAATTCCTCTGGCAGGAAGGCCACACCGCCCACGCCACCCGCGAAGAGGCCGTGGCCGAGGCTACGAAGATGGTGGACGTGTACGCCCGTTTTGCGCGGGAATTCATGGCCATGCCCGTGGTGATCGGGCACAAGTCCGAGACCGAGCGCTTCGCCGGCGCCCTGGATACCTACAGCATCGAGGCGATGATGCAGGACGGCAAGGCCCTGCAGGCCGGCACCTCCCATTTCCTGGGCCAGAATTTCGCCAAGGCCTTCGACGTGCAGTTCGCCAACAAGGAAGGAAAACTCGAATATGTCTGGGCCACTTCCTGGGGCGTTTCCACGCGCCTGATGGGTGCGCTCATCATGTGCCACAGCGACAACAACGGCCTCGTGCTGCCGCCGGCCCTGGCGCCGATCCAGGTGGTGATGGTGCCCATCTACAAGAAAGACGAGGAACGGGCGGCCATCCTGGCCCGGATGGAAGAGCTCAGGAAAGAGTTTGAAGCCAAGGGCCTCAGCGTCAAGATCGACGACCGCGACAACCTCCGCCCGGGCTTCAAGTTCGCCGAATGGGAGCTCAAGGGCGTGCCGGTGCGTGTGGTCATCGGCCCGCGCGACCTGGAAGGCGGGCATGTGGAGCTCGCGCGCCGCGACACCTCCACCAAGGAGAACATCCCGCAGGAAGGCCTGGCCGACCACGTGGCGGCCCTGATGGACGAGATCCAGCAGAATCTCTACGCCAAGGCGCTCAAGTTCCGCGACGAGAACATCCGCAAGGTCGATACCTGGGAAGAATTCAAGGTCGAGATCGAGAAAGGCGGCTTCCTGCTCTGCCACTGGGACGGCACGCCGGAGACGGAAGAGAAGATCAAGGAACTGACCAAGGCCACGATCCGCTGCATCCCCATCGATTCCTGCGTGTGCGAGGAAGAAGGTACCTGCGTGTACAGCGGCAAACCTTCGCACCGCCGCGTCATCTTTGCCCGGGCCTATTGATTGAATTTGAATCTTAAGAAACGAAATACCATGAAGAAACTATTCCTGGCCGTCTGTGCCATCTTTATGACCTTTGCGCTGTTTGCGCAGGATGCCGCGGAGGCGGAAGCCCCGAAAGCGGAGTGGAACAAGGGAATCACTACCACCATCGGTTTTTCCCAGCTGTCATTGATGCAGTGGGCGGCCGGCGGCGTGGGGCAGCTGACCCTCAATACCTATGCCGACCTGTATGCCAATATGACCAAAGGCAAAGTGGTCTGGAACAACGAATTGCAAGCCGGCTACGGCTTTATTCACTCCTTCGACAAGGATTACCTGCTCAAAAGTGATGACCGTCTGATCTTCGACAGCAAGTTCGGTTACAAGGCTGCGGAAAAACTCTATTTCTCGGCTGTGTATAACTTCCGGACCCAGTTTGCCGAAGGCTGGGACACCAAGCACGAAGAGATCATCTCGAATTTCTTCGCACCGGCCTACACCTCCCTCGGTCTTGGTATCGACTACACGCCATCGAAAAACGTGGCCATCAACTTCGCGCCCCTGACGGGCAAGGTGACGATGGTCAAACCCGAGGGACTCCGGGTCCGCTATGGCAACAAGGAAGACCAGTTCGCCCGTTTCGAACTCGGTGCCCAGCTGCGTGTGGATGCCAAGCTGGAGGTCGAGAACTTCAAGGTGGGAACGGCCCTCGTGCTCTTCTCCGACTATCTCAACAAGCCGCTCAACGTCAAGGTCAACTGGGACGTGAACGCCGAGGCGAAAGTCACGAAGTTCTTCTCCGTGACCCTGCGCACCAACCTGATCTACGACGACAACGTGCTGGTTCCCAAGTACTACAAGACCGCGGGCCCCGACCATGCCGCCGGTGATATGTACCAGGGTAAAGGCATCCAGTTCAAGGAGCTCTTCTCGATCGGCTTCACCTACACTTTCGGCCAGGCGAAGAAATAATCGGCGATGCAGGACCGCTTCGACAAAGTGCTCGGGCGGCTGACCTCCGGGCGGCCGGACTGCCGGATCCTGCTGGCAGTCAGTGGAGGTATCGACTCCATGACGATGGCCGGCCTTTTTCTGAACAGTGCGCTGCGGCTTTCCTTTGCCGTGGCGCACTTCAATTTCCGGCTGCGCGGCGCGGACAGTGACGGCGACGAGGCGCTGGTCCGCGACTGGTGCCGGCAGCAGGGCGTCGCGTTTTTCCGCCAGGAGGCTGATGCCAGGGCTTTCGCAGCGGCGCAGGGGCTGTCGGTCGAAATGGCGGCGCGCCGGCTGCGCTACGACTGGTTTGCGCAGCTGTGCCGGGACGAGGGATTTACGCACCTGGCCGTGGCGCACAATCTCGACGACAATGCTGAAACGCTGCTGCTTCATCTGCTGCGCGGTGCGGGCTTGCGCGGCCTGACGGGCATACGGGAAACGCTGCTGCTGCGCGGGGCGGAGGACGCTTCCGGGTCGACGGGCGTGCGGCTCATCCGGCCGCTGCTGGACTTCAGCCGGCGAGAGATCGAGGCGTATGCCGTGCGGGCAGGTGTGGAATTCCGGGTGGACGCCACCAATGCCGATGTTACCATTGCACGGAACCGGCTGCGGCATGAAGTCTTTCCGCAGCTGGCGCAGATCAATCCGTCGTTCCTGCGGACCTTCCAGACAGAGATGCGGCATTTCGGAGAGGCGGAGCAGATTCTCGACGAAGTGTTTGCGGCCGGCCGGGCTGATATCTGTTCGGAACGCGACGGCGTGCTTTGCATCGACATTCCCGCCTTGCGCCGCAAGGGGCAGTGCGGCTGGTGGCTCTACCGGCTGCTGGAAGGCTGTGGCTTCAATGCCGACCAGCTCGGGCAGATCGAGCGTTCGCTGGACGCCCTGAGCGGCAAAACCTTCCTTTCGCCGACGCACCGGCTGGTGAAGGACCGCCGGGAGCTGCGCGTCTATCCCTTGTCGCTTCCGGGTTCGGCGGACCTGACCGACCGGCTCGACGTGCGCACGTTCGCCGTTTTTGCGGGATTCGACCCGCAGCAGAAACCGGACGACGTGCTGTTCGTGGATGCCGATCTCGTACGGATGCCGCTTTCCGCGCGTCCGCCCCGCGCAGGCGACCGTTTCCGGCCCTTCGGGATGCATCGTGGCAGCAAGCTGCTGAGCGACTTCTTCACCGACCTGAAGCTCGACGTGGCGCAGAAGCAGCGCGAGGTCGTCGTCACGATGCAAAATGAAAATGGCGACGAAGTAATCGTCGCCATCCTCGGCCGCCGCATCGACGACCGTTTCAAGATTACCGCACGGACGCGCAGCGTCGCAGCGCTATCGCTTGCCTCACTATGAAGCGGATTACATCGGTTTTATTGATCCTGCTGGCTGTATCTTGTTCTGTTGAAGTGAAGGACAAGGAAGAAATCAGGCGGCTGGCCCGCGAAAACTACGTGGACGAGTTTTATCCCATCAGTTGGCTGATAAACTTGTATAGAAGTGCAAACTATTCGTTTCCAGAGAATTATGACGAGCTCTTGTCTTTTGTAAAGTCTGCTGGGGAACATGAGCCGTTCTTGTCTGAAGTGGAAAGTTTTGATGATAGGCTTGGGGGCTATTCGATGCTTGATTTACTTACCAGGATGAAAGTAGATTATGCGTCATTCGGTGATTCCGTTTTCTTTTATGTACCCGACCGTCAGGCAGGAAGTTGCATCATCGGTACGCAGTTTTATTTGCTGGAGCATCCTGAGAAGTATGACAAGTTGGATTATGATTACCTGTTCTCTTGCAGTGCTTATGATGAGAAAGGATCCTATCTGTTCAGCGACAGATTCGATTATGGACACTTCAATCACTTGATCGACAGCATTTCCTCCCGTTACGACTGTATCATCTCTTCTGTGGATTCCAGAATCGACTTATTTACTGGTAATCCACGAGCGGAGCATAGTCCCTATTGGTCCATCGTGTCCGTTTCTTCCGCTGGAGACTCCCTCTTTTTTATGAGCAGAATCAAATCGTCGGACAGCCTGTATGTCTGCAATCATCCCTGTCCTGCTCCATTGCCCATTTTCTGCAAGGATTATCTGGATGACTTGCAGCGCGTCTTCCGGGCTGTCTTCGATGAGAATCCGGCAGCCGACAGGCTCGTTACCGGCATCAATTGGTACTGGCGCAAGGAAGATGACTATTTCTTTTCTTCCGTCTCGGGAGTGACCTCTTCGGCCTCGTAGCCCAGTTTGTTGATGGCGGCGGCGAGTTTCTCCTTGTCGGTCTTGTTGGCGTCGTACTTGATCCAGACAGTACGGTCATCCAGCGTGACTTTCATGTCCTTGATGCCTTTCTCGTAGGGAAGGTTGGCTTCGACTTTCTTGACGCAGTTCTTGCAGTCGATGGTGGTGACGAAGGTCACTTCCTGGATGTTGGCAGACTTCTTCTGTTTCTTGTCCTGTGCCAGGGCGGCGGTGGCGGTGCCGGCGATCAGCAGCACGGCCAGCATGAGGGTGAAAAAGCGTTTCATATCGAGTTGTTTTTGTTTATAGTTCTAATGATTCTATTTTTTTTTGCTTGCAGTATATGCCTTGGAAAACATTGGCGCCCACGCCTCAGGGGGAGGGGCCCATTTATGGGAGGGTGGTTTTCAAAGGCATATACTGCAAGCAATACACTAATTATACCAATCGTTTATTTCCATAAAGTATAACGGAGGCCGATGTAAAATTTGCGGCCCATCAGGGGACCCCAGACATTGCTGGCGTCGAAAACTTCACTAGCCCTGGGTATGTACAAGTACCAGCTCGAATCCGCTACTATAGCTGTCGCGCCGAAAGGATTGTCCGCGCAGATGATGGCGTGGTGCTGGCGGTAGCCCAGGATGTTCTCGGCGCCGACGTACACGTCGATGCCCTTGAACTTGCGGGTGATCTGGGCGTAGAGCATCGGGAAGACCGGAGAGGTTTCCATGCCCCAGACCTGGGCGGCATACTTCGGCAAACGCATCGGACCGTTGATCTGGGCCGTGAAGTCGAAGGTCCACTTGTTCATGGCCGTGGCGTACTGCATGTTGAGCACGCCCTTGTAGCGGCTGGTCATCGGCCGCTCCACCAGACCCTGGTTCATCAGCGTCACCTTCGCGTCGGTGTAGCGGAAAGTGGTGGTGATATTGAAGCGTTCCAGCGGGTTGACCGAGAAATCCACCTGATAGGTATTGGTGAAGGATTTTCCGTCGAGATTGTAGAAAGCCAGACCGATCGGGGAGGGGACTTCCGGGTCGACGATCACCTGTTTGTTGAAATCATTGTGGAAGTAGTCGAAGCTCAGGTAGGTGTCGGTATCTTCCGCGCCGAAAGGCAGGTAGAAAGTTACGTTGGCACCCCAGGTCCAGGCGTCTTCCAGGAGGTCGAGGTCACGCAACGTCATTCCCGGTGTGGGAGTGTAGAGACTCTTTTCGGTCGAGAAGATGCCGAGGTTGTCGGTAAAGATGTTGGCGGTGCGGTAGCCGCGGCCGCCCAGGGCACGGAGCGTCACCCACTCAGCCGGTGCCCAGCGGACGTTGGCGCGCGGGGCGAAGAGCCAGCCGTGAAGGGAATTGTATTGCAGGTTCAGGCCGCCCACGAACGTGAAGTCGTCACCGGGCGTCAGCGTGTATTCACCAAATCCGGAAATGGCATTCTCCCGGCGGCTGAAATCTTCCCCGATGTATAACTGGTTCAGATCGTCGAACTGCCAGGTGGCTCCGAATTCCACCTTGTGGGTCTCGTTGATTTCGTTCTGGTAGATGAGGTTGGCGAAAGCGGAATTCTGCTTGGCATCGTACGTCTTCCGGCCGAAGAACGAATCGAATTCGTGGTGGTTGAAATCCGCCACGAGGGCGATGTTGGCCGTGTTTTCCTCGTTGAGGGGCACGCCGATCTTGAAATAGCCGTTGATGCCGCGGTTCTTGATGTTCGAACCCCAGATCCGGTTCTTCAGGTTGAAAGCATTGTCTTTGGTGGCGCTCATCTGGCCGCCGAGACGGTCGTCGTTGAGGAAGCGGCCGCCGAAGCGGATCTGCATGCCGCTCGGGGCATAGTAGAGCCAGCGGCTGGTGAAGTTGAGCTGCAGGTCTTCGGGCTCGTCACGGAAGCCGTCCTGGTTGTGGTCCATCTTCGAGGCGGTGCCGCCCACGTGGGCCATGTTGATCATGCTCCACTTCTCGTTGAACTGGATGGCCGAGGCGATGTTGGTTTCAAACATCTTGTCGGAGCTGCCGTACACCTGGACGAAGAGCGGGGTCTCGTCGGTGGGTTTGCGGTGCTCCATATTGATCTGGCCGGTGATGGCCTCCAGGCCGTTGATCACGGACGAGGGGCCCTTGGCAATCTGGATGCTCTCGAGCCACTGGCCGGGGACGAACGACATACCGAAGGGAGCGGCGATGCCGCGCATCACGGGGCGGTTCTCGTCGAGCATCTGGGTGTAGGTGCCGGATAGGCCGAGGAGTTTGATCTGGCGGGCGCCGGTCACGGCATCGGCATAGCCGACCGTGACGCTGGCGGAGTTCTCAAAACTCTCGGCCAGGGCGCAGCAGGCCATCTTGCAAAGGCCGGCCGCCGTGATGACCTCGGTCTTGATCGGCTTCATCTTGGGCAGGGTGGACTGCATGGCGGTGACCTTCGATTCGCTGAGGTCATTTTCGCCCGTAAGATAGAAACTGGCTTCGGCCGTTCCGGGTTCGACGACCACGGTGTCGCGGGTGTAGCCTACATAGGTGGCGACCAGCGTGGCGCGGGCGTTGAGTTTCAGCGAGAACTGGCCGTTTGCGTCGGTCTCGATGAGTTTTTCCCGCTCCATGTGATAGACCTGGGCGAAGGGGAGCGGTTCGGTCTTGCCGGCAGGACTCTTATAAAAGACACTTCCGTGGAAGGTCTGGGCCAGGGCCGGGAAAACGGCCAGGCAAAGGAATGTGATGATCAGGGTTTTTTTCATGATGTTTTCTGTTTGGTTTTTGATTCCCGGTCAAGCCGGGAATGACGAAATGTGGACGCACGGAGGCGTCCTGCCCGACAGGATCGGACATCTCAGATCAACCAGACAGAAAGAAGGGCTGTTATGCAGTCCCTTATGGGCGGAGGGGAATCCAGGGGAAGCAGGGTATGGTGGCCGGCGAAGACCGGTGCCAGGGCCTCAGCTTCGGCCAGCAGCGGAAGGGACATCTCCGGGGCGGACAGGTTGGCCGCGGCGGGGGCATTGTCCTGGGCGTCGGTGAGCACGAAGATCTGGGTGGTGCAGCAGTGGCCGTCGTGATGATGGTCGTGGTCCGAGCCGTGGCTGTGGTGGTGGATGGCCTCACAGGAGACGTCGCCCAGCATCCAGACGAAGTGCCGGCTCCCGTCATCGTGACAGGTGTGGATGCCGAATCCCATGTACGCAAATACATAGGTAACGGCCAGCAACAGGCAGAGGAAGTGTTTGGATGCTTGTTTCATTGGTGCAAAAATAAAGATTAATGCTTATATTTGCAACACGTTATTTGGCTAATCAGCGAAAAATCATCATTTATTAGGATATGAAACCCTTTGGAAAAGTTGTATTGGGCGGGTGTCTGGGCACCCTCCTCGCTTTCATTCTGGTCAATCTGATCTTTTTCGGCATCCTCGGATCGGCCCTTTCGTCCATCGGGAAGGATAGCCAGCCTTCCGTGCCGAAGAATGCCATCCTGAAGATCGACCTGAGCCAGCCTCTTGCTGAACAGGGCGGCGAAAAGTTCAATTTCAATCCCCTCACCGGAAGCGCCAGCATGGCCACCAGCGTGTCGCTGCTTTCGGCCGTCCGCGCCCTGGAAGTGGCGGCCACCGACCCGCAGGTCCGATTCGTCTATCTCAAGGCCGATGGCCTGACGATGGACATTGCCCAGGCGGAGGAGCTGCGCGCCGCGCTCAAGCAGTTCCGCGAGAGCGGCAAGCCCGTGATCGCCTACAGCCAGACCCTGTCTGCCGGGAACTATTACCTGGCTTCCGTGGCCGACAAGGTGATTCTCAATGCCTACGGCGATGTGATGATCAGCGGTATGAGTTCCGAGCTGATGTATTACAAAGACCTGATCGACCATCTGGGCATCGACATCCAGCTCATCCGGCACGGCAAATACAAATCGGCCGGTGAGCCTTACATCAAGAGTGAGATGAGCGCGGAAAACAAAGAGCAGTATGAGACGATGCTCGGAACCATCTGGAGCACGATCGCCGACGCAGTGGCGGAGTCCCGCGACTTTACTGCGGAACAGTTCAACGAATGGATCGACAACCTTTCTGTCACCAACGCCGAAGCGGCCAAGGAAAAAGGCCTGGTCGATGAACTTTGGTACGACGACCAGGTACGCGAATACTTCCAGACGCTGTGTGACGTGAAGAAGGTGAAAGACCTCAAATATGTCGGACTCAAGGACTATGCGGCCGCCAAGGTCAAATCCAATGTCCGTGCGAAGGAGAAAATCGCCGTGATCTATGCCGACGGCCAGATCGTGATGGATGACAAAGGCAATGGGAACATCGGCAACAATTTCGCCCGTGAAATCGCCAAGGCCCGTCAGGATTCTTCCGTCAAGGCCGTGGTCTTCCGCGTCAACAGCCCGGGCGGCAGCGTCCAGGCTTCAGCGGCCATCGAACACGAGATCGCCCTGCTCAAGGCGTGCAAACCGGTGGTGGCCAGCTATGGCGGCTATGCCGCTTCCGGCGGCTACTGGATCAGCTGCGGCGCCGACAAGATTTTCAGCGACAAGACCACCCTTACCGGTTCGATCGGCGTATTCGGCCTGATTCCGAGTTTCGGCAAGGCACTCAAGAAGAATGTCCACCTCAATGTCTATGAGGTATCCACCCACAAGCATGGTTCGCTGGCTTCCGGCATGTCGCCGCTCGACCCCGAGGAAGAGGCCTTCATGCAGAAGCA
>CADAOB010000035.1 GCA_902789445.1 uncultured Bacteroidia bacterium
AGATGAGCTTGTCTCTCAGACCCTCTGCTTCCACCAGCTCGATCATCTGTGTGAGCTGCTTGATATGGATGTCCTTCTGGGTAACAGTCTGGGAAACCAGGATCGCGTCTGCGTTCACTTCTCTGGCTTTGGCCAGCAGCTTCTCGCAGGGAACCTGGGAACCCATGTTGTAAGCGACCACGTTCTTGAATCTCTCCAGACCGAAGTGGCCGTGGAAGCCCTTCATCTGGATGATAGCATCGATGCCTACGGTGTGGGCGTCGGACTCGATGGATGCGCCGACGACGACGATGTCTCTGCCGACGTTCTCGGCAATCCAGTTACCGCACTCCACTCTGTCCAGCACCTCGACATCTACCTTCTTGACCTTGATGGAAGTGTAGTCCACGGTGTGGACACACTTTCCATAGACCACGAAGAAGGTGTATCCCGGACAAAGCTCATGGTAATAGGTGACGTTCGGTTCCTCGATGCCCATCTTGGTAACATACTGCTTGGCGGCCTCCTCCGCTTCCTCACCGTAAGGAACGGGAAGAGTGAATGCCATTTCCATATATCCATCGTTGAGCGTATCGCCGTAAGGCTTAACCTTGGTCAGATCGACCTGAGCGACTGCTGTTGCGCAATTCTTATCTGCCATTATTCTGCACCTTCTTTCATCAGTGGGATGAATGGGTTGAAGTACTGATCGTCCTTTGTGCAGACGCCTTCCAGACCGTGTCCACCATCCTTAGGTCTCTTGACTCCTCCGAACTTACCCTGCTCGATCGTTGAGAACAGGCCATCCTTCTCGATCTCTGCCAGCAGTGCGTCTGCTTTCTCAAGAACGAGCTGTGCTCTCTTCTGGATGATTCCGTCTTTCTTGAATTCGACTTCGTCACCGATGTGCTTCGCGTTGTTGAAGATGTACTGTGCATTCTCAATGGACAGATATCTGTCGTGCATATGCGGTGTGAGGATCGCCTCGGTCAGCATTCCCAGCAACTGCAGGGACTGTCCGGTCCAGATGGCGACCAGGTTGAACAACGCATCCTGGATGTGTCCGCGGAAAATGTTTCCGGTCATGAACTTGGTCGGCGGCATGTATTTCAGCGTGGCCTTCGGGAAAATCTCGCGGGTCATCTGCGCCTGTGCCAGTTCGTAGAGGAAGCCGTTGGTCAGCATCGGATCCATTTCGAAGGCATGGCCCAGGCCCATCTGCTCTTCGGGCAGCCCGGCCAGCAGGGCCAGCTGCTCGTTGATGATGTCGGAAGCCAGCACCGTATGGGCCGCTTCCACCGCATCGGCCGTCGTCAGGTAGTTGTCCTCGCCCGTGTTGATGATCACCCCGGCGAAGCCGTTGATCACGCGGGAGAAAAACTGGTCCACCAGCGTACGCTGCATGTTGATGTCGCGGAAAAGGATGCCGTACAAGGCATCGTTGAGCATCACGTCCAGGCCCTCGAAGGCACCCATGATGGCGATTTCCGGCATGCAGAGCCCCGAGCAGTAGTTGCACAGGCGGATGTAGCGGCCGACCTCCTCACCTACCTTGTCGAGGGCGGCGCGCATGATGCGGAAGTTCTCCTGCGTGGCATACGTTCCGCCGAAACCTTCCGTCGTGGCGCCGTACGGCACGTAGTCGAGCAGCGACTGGCCCGTGGTGCGGATGACCGCAATCACATCGGCACCCTGGCGGGCACCCGCCTCGGCCTGCACCACGTCTTCGTAGATATTGCCGGTGGCGACGATGATATAGAGGTAGGGCTTCGGACCTTCACCCAGCGTACGGAGATACTCTTCACGCCGGTTGCGGCGCGCCCGGATCCGTTCGATCGAGCCATTGATGATGGGTTGCAGGGCAGCGGCCACCGCCTTCTCGCTAGAAATGGCGACCTTCGTCAGGTCATACGTACCTTCGGCCACCGCTTCGGCAATCTCCTGCGGGGTCTTGCCGGTAGCCACCATCGCATTTCCCATGTAAAACATCACGCCCTGCCCCAGTACGCCGGCCGCCTTGAGGGAATCGACCACCACATTGGGAAGCGGGACCTGGTTTTCATCGACGCCGTCGATGCCCAGCAGGCGGCAGATGGTGCGCTCCACGGCAACCGTGGTGTAGCCGTCGGCGAAAGACTGCACGTCTTCGGCAATCGTCCGCGCCAGGGCACGCGCCCGGTCCACCTTCCGTTGGTCCAATCCAAGTTTACTTTTATTCATATTGTCGTTTCATTATAGTGTCTGCCAAATCAATCCATTGCGCGTCGATACCCAGTTCCCGCGCAATCTTGAGTGCCTCCCGGGGCACTTCGTGGCTCGTGGTCGGCACGAGCCGGTAATCCATCTCCCGGCCCCGGCTGCCAGGGACAAGGCCCATCACGCGCCAGCAGCGGCCGGTATGGGCCACTGTATAGTGGGTGGTCATCACCAGCGCCAGGTCGGGCTGGTCCGCCAGACGCTGCAGGAGCGCCGCCACCAGGGCGGTTCCCTCCACGGGATTGGTCGTCCGTGCCGGTTCGTCGATGAGCAGCAGGACGCGCTTCCCCTGGCCGACCGAAGCGACGGCCCGGTCGATCCGCAGCATTTCCGCCGAGAAAGAAGAGAGTCCGGACCGTTCGTCCTGTTCGTCTCCGATGCAGAACCAGATCAGGTCGAACGGGCACATAAGCGCCGATGCGACCGGCAGGGCAAATCCGAACTGATAGAGATACTGCAGCATGCACAGGGTCTTGAGGGCCACGGTCTTGCCGCCCATATTCGCACCGATGACGGTCGCCGGCTCGCCGCAGCGGAAGGCGAAGTCCACCGGATGGAAATCCCGGCCTTTCGCGCGGAGAGCCGCCCGTACGCCGGGATGGAACATCCCTTGAATTTCCGTCAGGGTACCCGAAGACGGAATGACCAGGCCTTCCACATGCATCTGCACGGCCATGGCCAGGGAAATGTCCAGTTCGGCCAGCGCATGGAGCGTGCGCGCAAGCACGGCGGCATACGGACGCAACTTGTCGCTGATCAGTTTCTTGAGCCGTTCCTCCTCATTGGCCAGTTGTTCCTGAAGCGCCGCGTTTTCTGGCGCATCCTCTACGGCCTCGCGAAGCCGGCGCAATTCAATGGAATAGGAATCGTAGAGGTAGAAAGTTCCAATCCGCAGACCGTCCGGATCCAGAATATCGATGACGCTGCCCATATCCGGATCCATGGAAAGGGCGTCGGCGAGCATCGCCAGATGCTTGATCTCGAAGAATTCGATCTCATCGAGCACCGCACCTTCCGCCAGGGAGGCAAGCGTACCCGAGATATCGCGGAGGCCCTGCAGGCGGAAGCGCATGTCTTCCACGCGGCGGCGGTCGCTCAGTACCAGCTGATAATACTTCCGCAGGGAGGCATACGAAGCGTCTATGGCATCGGCATCGCACATCATCTCCCTGTCGAGCAGAACCTTCCGGGCGTAACCGCTCTGAAGGTCCAGTTCATCGAACAGGTAGCGTATGCCGCAGGGGCTTTCGACGATTTCTCTAAATTTCATATTCGTTCTTAACAATATCATATACGGGCAGGCCAATCCGCTGGGACAACTCCCGGCAAAGGATGTCCGAATCGAGCACGATGCCGTTGGGGGCGACCGGATTGACGCACACCGCCAGCAGTTCGCTTTTCATCCGGACCGACAGGCGTCCACCGCGGCGAACGAAAGCACGATACAGTTCCTGCGAACAGAAAACCTTCGTGAAATCGCCGACCACCACGTCCAGCTCCCCTTCGGAGAGGGCCGCCTTCAGCTTCTGCAAAAGCCTGTCAGTCAGCGCACCTTCAACCTCGACCGCCCGTTTTCCCTTCCAGGTCGCCTCGTCCAGCGCCGAAAAGGAAGACACGCGGACCTCCGGCTCCGGCCCCAGATACAGGGGCAGACCGATCAGTTCCACCACGAATGCCGTCTTGGCAACCAGGTCCTTGATATTGGCCGACAGGGCCGCTCCGGTAGAAAGCACCATCGCCTCGCTCACGGCGGGCGAAGCCGCACTCAGCCGGGAAAGCGCCCCGTCGATCAGGATCAGGTCTATCCCGAAATCTTTCAATGAACCCATCCAGCGTTTCAAAGCCGTCGCGCTGGAAGGCCCGCTCAGCAGGACTTTTCCCGCCTGAAGGGCCTTGGCCGTGACAACGCGCCCGAGGGCCGTGTCCTCATCGCTCACCGCATACAGTTCGGAAAGGGGATGCTTTTGCCGGAAATGCTTTTCGCTGGTCGCAAAGAACATCCCCTCCCGTACTGTAATCTCAGGCTTGGCGGTTCCGGTCACCTGGTCGGTGGTCTCGCCGTCAATCCCGATGGAGGTCACCGCGACGTTGAAATAGTCGAGCGGCAACCGCTTGATGATGTAGTTGAGACACTCCGTCTTGCCGGCATTCTTGGCCAGGCCGACGATCGAAACGCTCCGATATTTGAGTATCTCCCCTACGAAAGGCATTACCCGTTCCGCTTTTTGCTGCGTTCCTTCCTTTCGAGGAAGGCCGGTTCGATAGCCATTCCCTGTCCTTCCAGCAGGCCGGCGACGCCTTCGAGTTTCTTGCGGCACTCGGGGCAGTGGCATTCCTGATGGTACTCGGCCGGTTCGGTGTAGGTGGTAATCACGCCTTCAAAATTGCGGAGGACCACTTTGCCGGGCGCCTGGGAAATCACATACTGCGGCATGACGGGCGTCTTGCCACCGCCGCCCGGGGCGTCCACGACGAAGGTCGGTACCGCGTAGCCGGAGGTATGGCCGCGGAGCGCCTCGATGATCTCGATGCCCTTGGAGACCGGCGTGCGGAAATGCTCCAGGCCCATCGACAGGTCGCACTGGTAGATGTAGTACGGACGTACGCGCATCTTGACCAGTTCGTGGACCAGTTTCTTCATCACGTGGACGCAGTCGTTCACACCGCGCAGCAGCACGGACTGGTTGCCCAGCGGAATACCGGCGTCGGCCAGGCGCGCGCAGGCGGCTGCCGACTCGACCGTCACCTCGTTGGGATGGTTGAAGTGCGTGTTGAGCCAGATCGGATGATATTTCTTGAGCATGTTGCACAGTTCCGGGGTGATGCGCTGCGGGCAGACGACCGGCGTACGGGTTCCGATGCGGACAATCTCCACATGGGGGATTTCGCGCAGCCGGCGGATGATGTCTTCCAGCCAGGCGTCGCTCACCATCAGGGCGTCGCCGCCCGACAGGAGTACGTCGCGCACCTGCGGCGTGTTGCGGATGTATTCGATGGCTTTGTCGATGCGCTCGCGCGGGCTTTCATCGTCTTTCTGGCCGGCGAAGCGGCGGCGGGTGCAGTGGCGGCAGTACATCGAGCACATATCCGTAATCAGCAGCAGCACGCGGTCCGGATAGCGGTGCGTCAGGCCCGGCGTCGGGCTGTCGGTGTCTTCGTGCAGCGGGTCGAGCAGGTCGGCCTCGGCCTGGTGGGTCTCGGCGGCTGTCGGGATGCACTGGCGGCGTACGGGATCGTAGGGATCATCGGGGTCGATGAGCGAAATATAATAAGGTGTGATGGCCATCCGGAGGGTCGTCAGGCATTTGCGCACGCCTTCTTCCTCCTCGGGGGTGAGTTTCACATATTTCTTGAGCTCATCCAGCGTCTCGATCCGGTTCTTGACCTGCCATTTCCAGTCGTTCCACTGGGCGTCGGTCACTTCCGGAAAGAGTTCCTTTCTACGGGAGACATTCATAAGCGCTTAGGCATAAAGTTCTTCGAAAATCTTGCGGAGCTTCGGGCTTTCACGAAGTTCCTGGAGCGTGAACTCGGCGTGGCCTTTGGTGTAGCCGTTGCCCATGATCATGTTCACGTCGCTGCCGATACCTTCGGCACCGAGGCTGGCCTTGGTGAAGCTGGTGGCCATCGAGAAGAAGTACACGATACCGTCGTCCTTCGTGCAGAGGACGGCCGTCATTTCCTGGTCAGGCACATTGACGCAGTTGATGGTCACGTCGGCCATCTTGCCGTCGGTCAGGCGTTCCACCATCTCATAGACCTGGACGGGGGTCATGCCGGCCGCACTCTCCACCACGTCGCAGAAACCGAGGTCCTTGATGCGCTGGGTCGAGCGGGGGCTGTTGGCGATACCGATCACCTTGCCGGTCACGCCGACGCGTTTCTTGGCCTCATAGCAGCAGAGCATACCGCTCTTGCCGCCGGCGCCGAGGATGACCACCGTCTGGCCATACTGGCAGAGTTTCGCGGTCTGGGCGGGTGCACCGGCCACGTCGAGGGCGCTCAGGGCGAGTTTCTCGGGCATGTCGGTCGGAATCTTGGCATAGATGCCGCTCTCGAAGAGGATGGCTTTTCCTTTGATGTCCACCTGGTCCACTTCGGGACGGATGGCAAGGATCTCGTCGATCCGCAGCGGGGTCAGCGAGAGGCTCACGAGCGTGGCGATGCGGTCGCCTTCCTTCAGGTCGATCTTGCCTTTGAGGGCGTCGCCGATCTTTTCGACCTTGCCCAGCAGCATACCGCCGGAACCGGTACGACGGTTGCGGTGCTTGCCCTGCAGTTCGACATTGAGGAACATCTCTTTCTTGACCTCTTCCATGATCTTCTCCTCGCTTGCCCCTTCCCCAGCCTGCTGTTTCGCATAGTTGTGGATGTCGGTGAATGAAGCGGAGTCGATGTTGAGGGTCTGGACGTCGATCAGGATCTCGTTGTCCCAGATCTCGTCCATGTTGTTGTCGAGTTTGTTAGCGGGCTGCGGAAGGACACCTTTGGGTTCGATGACGCGGTGCGTTCCGTACTTGTTTCCGTGTTTTTGTGCCATATTCTTTTTCGTTTATTGTTTTGTTATTTATTACTCATCCAGGCTCCGTTGAATCTCAACATCTGGGCTTGAGACCGAGGATCTGGCGGGCTTCCGCGCTGTTGGCGACCGGACGGCCCAGTTCATTCGCCAGGCGGACGACCTTGGCGACCAGTTCGCCGTTGTTCTTGGCCAGCACACCTTTCGAAAGGTAGAGGTTGTCTTCGAAGCCGACACGGACGTTGCCGCCCATGGCGATGGCCGCAGCGGCCATCGGGAATGCGTGGCGGCCGACACCGGTCACCGTCCAGGTGGAACCGGCCGGAATGCCGTTCACGAGCCAGCAGAGATTGGCCACGGTCGCAGGCGTACAGCCCGGGACGCCGAGCACGAAGTTGAACTGCATCGGAGCGCCGGGGACCTCGCCCTTGCGGGCCATCGTCAGGATGGTGTCGAGGTGTCCCATCTCGAAGCACTCGTATTCGGGCTTGATGCCGCGCTCGATCATCCGTTTGCCGAAAGCGCGCATGGTAGGCATCGTGTTGTCGAAGATTTCGTCGCCGAAGTTGCAGGTACCGCAGTCGAGGGTGGCCATTTCCGGCACGGGCGTGGTATCGGTGGACTGGAGCCGCTCTTCCGGGCTCATGCCCACGGCGCCGCCGGTGGAGGGGATCAGGATCACGTCGGGGCAGACCTTCAGGATCGCTTCGGTGCATTCCTGGAAACGCTCACGGCTCTGCGTCGGCGTACCGTCGTCCCAGCGGACATGGAGATGGACGATGGCTGCGCCCGCATCCACGGCGGATTTGGCCTCCTTGACAATCTCTTCAACGGTATAGGGGACGGCAGGATTCTGCTCCTTGGTCACTTCTGCGCCGCAGATGGCAGCGGTAATGATGAGTTTGTCCATTATTTACGCTGGCATTTCTTAGGGGTTACACAAGTACCGCTGGCGCGGCAAACGACGATCGGTTCCTCCAGCTTGTCGGCGGCGGAATCGGAGATGTCCGGACGCGGGGCGATAACTTTGCGAGCCTCGAAGACCATCTTGCGGGAGGTATTGCCTTCGGAGACAATCTCGCCGGTAGCTTCGATGAAATCGCCCGCATAGACCGGGGCGATGAATTCCACCATGTCATAGGCCTTGAAGAGGCCTTCGTCGCCGTCGCGAAGGATCAGGAGTTCCGTGGCCACGTCACCGAAAAGGTGCAGCATGTGGGCACCGTCAACGAGATTTCCGCCATAATGCGCGTCCTTGGCGCTCATCCGGACGCGGATCATCGATTTGTATTCAGCCATAGTTCGTTCAAGTAAGGTTTATTATTGTTCGACATAGATATAGTCCACGAAAAGGGCCGGGGTATGGACGGATTCGGGTTCGATCTCCCCTACCTTCACCAGCTTTTCAGCCTCCACGATCACCGTGTCGGCCGCCTGGGCCATCATCGGGTTGAAGTTCTTGGTCGTGCCCCGGTAGAACACGTTGCCCGACTCATCCACGATGCTGCCGCCCAGCAGGGCGAAATCGGCACCGAGCGGTTTTTCGAGCAGGTACTGCTTGCCGTCCACGGTGAGGACCTCCTTGCCTTCCTGGACAACGGTACCCAGACCGGTCGGGGTGAGGATGCCGCCCAGTCCGGCGCCCTTGGCGCGGATACGCTCGGCCAGCGTGCCCTGCGGAACAAGATTCATCTTGAGGTCGCCGTTGTTCATCTGCTCGATTGAAGCCTTGCTGCCCCCGATATAGGAAGCATAGATCTCTTTTACCTGATGGTTTTCGATCAGCTTGCTCCAGCCTTTGCCATCAAAGACCGTGTCATTGCAGATGATGGTCAAGTTCTTGACGCCGCTCTCTGCCAAAGCATCGACAATCTGTTTGGGGGCGCCTGTTCCCAGAAAGCCTCCGATCATAATCGTGGAGCCGTCCTTAATCATTGCGACAGCTTCTTTCAGCGTGATGTTCTTTTTCATATCGTAAGAAATTGTTGTATGTCTTTTCTAGCTTTTACCATAATCCGCAAATTTAATGAATTTCCGGGACAAAAAAAAGACAAATCGAGCCCTCAGGCCCGATTTACGAACATTTTACGAACTTCTCGCGCCGAAACGCAGTGAAAAAGTCAGAAACCCTTCCGCAGCGCCGGGGTCGCGTAGATGCGGATCAGGATGTCGCGGATGCTCCGCCGGTCCACCATATGCTTGGGCAGCGTATTGAGTTCTTCCTTCAGATACTTCTCGAACTGGGCTGTCACATAGCGGTCGGACGGCTCGCGGCCCGTGAGCAGTTCCGCTGCGGCGATATTGCTTGGCCAAATCCGGTACGACTGCAGAATCCGTTCGTCAATGATACGGGCCAGTTCCCGGAAACGCCGGTTCTTGTCGAGGGCGGCGCAAGCCCGGAGTTCTGCTTCGGACAACGGTTCGCAGAAGGCGACGTGGACCCGCCCTTTCTGCTGCATGATACCCAGTACGATGCTCTCGAGATCTTCGCCGGGACGCTTAATATACGACCCCATCATTTGCTTGATATAAACTTCGTAAGCCTTTTTGATTCCGCAACTTTCGATCTCATACGAAACCGATACGGGCATCAGGTTCAGCCCGCCGAGGTTCTCGGCGAAATCGCTGCCGCCGCTCATCGAGAGCATCTTCAGCAACCCCTGCTCCGTGGCATCGTTCCCGTCTTTGGTCCGGCCGTTCCGGTGGGAAATCCAGATGGAGGCGGGATGCTCGTCATGCAGGCGCATCCGCATATAGGATGACAGTTCGCGGGAAGTTTCATACAGTTCGCGGGAAGTGGTTCCGCGCGCGACCTTGATCATCCGGTTGGAACGCATCAGGTCTTCAATGAACTGATTGTATATCAAGTTGTCGCCGACTGCAATCTCCGAAAGGGGAAGGCCGTTGTCCTTGAAAATGTACTGGATGAACGCCGAATCCAACACGATGTCCCGGTGCGAGGAAAGCATCGTGTAGCATTTTCCGCCCTCGAACCACTCCAGCCCGTCAAAGGTCAGGCCGTTGGTGGTCGAAGCCAGAATACTGCGGACAGCCGGATACATCACCCGCGTCTGGAAATCATCCACGCCCTGGATTGTATTGAGCGTATTGCGCAGGATATCAGGATCTTTTCCGGGAAAAAGGAAGGCCGAGATCGGCTCCATCAGGCGGTTGCGGGAAGCCCGTTTGAGCGCAGCCGCCGTTTCGGAATCATTATAGGGACGGATGTTCTCGTACATGGCGCTGGAACCTTATTTCTGCCGGATGAAAGCGAGTGCGCCCATCGGCAGGATGGACGAGAGATAGAGCGGAATCATCGCCAGCAGCGGCGTATAAGCGAAATTCGTTTCAGCAAGCACATGCTGGACCATCAGTACCGCATAGGCCAGGACGAGGACACTGCCCAGGAAAAACCAGAAACGCCAGCGCGTCAGGTAGAAAAGCAGCAGCGTGAGGACGACCGTGCACATGGGGACCAGCAGGTGGAAAATGCTGTCGCCCGCCACGACACGCATCGCGCAGACAAGCGCAGCGACCAGCATCCCGGCGAAAAGCAGGGCGTAGCAATACTTGGCTGCGCCGCTTCCGGCAGCACTGCGCCGGATCGCAGTTGCGGAAACCTTGTCGGCAGAGCGCTTCTTCCGCTTTTGGAAGTATATGAAATACAGAACGAAAATGACAACCGCCGCCACACACCATACCAGGGCGGGACGGGACGGCGTCCACAAAGCCTGCTTGTCGCCGAAAGGCCAGCAGGTAAACAGACTCAGCGCAAGCAGTCCGAAGTACCAGAGTGCTGTCCAACCCGTTTCAAGGAACATCGAACGCCCCTTGACGCGCCCGTCACGGACTGCCAGCACAAAACAGAGGCAGAGCAGGGCGAACACGATGGCGGCAATCAGCAGCCACAAGCCGTCAGAAAAGCCCAACGACTTGGAAATGAAACCATTGATATCGAATATACTTTTCATTGTCTTAGACTTGGAATACAAATATATCAAACTTTTTGCAATAATGACGAATCGCCGTAGCTGAGAAAACGGAAGTCATGCGACAAAGCGAAGTCATAGATTGCCTGCCAGGCATCCCCGACAAAAGCGCTGATCAGCAGCAGCAAGGTACTCTTGGGCTGGTGGAAATTGGTGACCAGATAGTCGATCAGACGGAAGCGGTAGCCGGGCACGATGATGATGCGCGTCCGGGCGTGCAGTTCTTCGAGGCCAGCCTGTTCCAGATAATCCACAAGCGCCTGAAGCGCAGCAGTTAAGGGATAGGAATACCCCTCCTGCCGGTACGGTTCCCACTGCTCCACGGTACCGGGTTCTCCACACTCGAGACAGTGCACACCCAGATAATAGAGCGATTCGAGGCAGCGCGTGGAGGTGGTCCCGACGGCTGTAAGCGGGGTTTCACCTTTAGAAATCAGTGCTTTGAGAAAATCCTTGGACACAGAGAAGGGCTCACTGTGCATCGTATGGTCCCCGATGGTCGGGCTCTTGACCGGAAGGAAGGTTCCCGCACCTACGTGCAGGCAGAGGTTCATACGCTTAATTCCCTTTGCATCAAGCGCATCCAATTCCCGCTGCGTGAAGTGGAGACCGGCCGTCGGAGCGGCTACAGAACCTTCGCGCTTCGCATACCAGGTCTGATAGCGCTCCAGGTCGATGGCTTCCGTATCGCGCTTGAGATAGGGCGGGATGGGGATCCGGCCGGCATGTTCCATCACTTGGGAGAAAGAATACCCTCCGCGCCAGTGAAAGGCGACGACGGAGGTCTGGCCGCGCTCGATCAACTCAGTTTCGAGCGCCATGTCGCGCAAAAGCGCGGCATCCGGGTTATCATCCCCGATATAGAGATGCAGACGACCTTCCTTCCAGCGCTTCAGATTGCCGACAATGGCTTTCCAACTACAGGAGGAAGTCGTTGCAAAACAAATTTGATAATCCTGTGGTTCAGCGGGTTCGAGGCAGAAAATTTCAATCAGCGCCCCGGTTTCCTTCTGGAAGAAGAGACGGGCCGGAACCACTTTCGTATTGTTGAACACGATCATCGATTTTTCCGGGAGGAAGTCGGCAAGCTCGCGGAATTTTCGATTCTCAGGAACTCTTCCGCTCGATTCGGTATATACAAGAAGCTTAGAATCATCACGTTGCGCAAGAGGATAGCGTGCAATGCGCGATTCGGGAAGCGGATAATCGTAGTCTTCTATGCGGATGTCCTGTACCATCGTTCGTTTTTTGGCAGTGCAAAAATACATTTTTGTAAACAGAAAAGCAAGGAAGAAAGAAAACAAGTCGCGTGTTTACATCGTGAAACAAATTAAACGTGTTTACAATCCTGCACGCCATTTTCCTTCCACCGCCTCCCGCCCCGGCGGGCCGCGTGCATAAAGGCACAACTTTACCAATATAATTATGCATGGCAATAATTATTGCACAAAAAACCAGCTGATTACGTAGCGAATATCAAGCTTTACTTTGTTAAAATCGCTAACCAATCGTTCGATCCTACGTGAATAGATGAACTATTTGAATACTACTCGGTTTATACCCAGCAAATTAGTAAAATTATCTCATGAAAAAGAACTGCAAGTTGGGCGTTCTGAGATGTATCATTTGTAATTCCCTGATTTGTTTACAATCTTATCCGATGAAATTTGTGAAAACCGCACGCGCCAGGTTTGTATTATTCAAAGAAAGTTTTTACATTTGTATATCCTAAAAAAACGCGTTTATGAACGATCGGCTGAAACAATTCCTCGCCATGGAAGGCCTCTCGCCTGCCCGCTTTGCGGAGGTGATGGGCATCCAGCGTTCCGGCATCTCCCACCTGCTCGCCGGACGCAACAAACCCAGTTTCGAGTTCATCCAGAAAATGATGACCGCCTACCCCGACATCAACTACGAGTGGCTGATCCTGGGAAAGGGTCGCCCCTATAAAAGTGACCGTCCGCAGCCCGAAAACGAGGGAAAAACCGACCTTTTTACAGATTTGCCCGATGACGATACACTTGAAGACGAGGGATTAGACACTGATGAACAGCCAATTACGCCAGATTTTGAGCCCGCTGAACCCGCTGAGAATCGCGTATTTCCCCCTGCTCCCACAGGGCATCCGGAAAAAAGTGCCCGGCGGATCGCCCGCATCATCGTCTTTTACAACGACGGGACCTACGAAGAGAAATAAATCGTATCTTTGTTATTTGAAGACGAAGATACGTATGACGACAAAATCTTACCGGAAAATCCCTTTTCTGCACGTGCTCAAGTACGTGCGGTTCCTGTATCCCGTCATCCGCTTCTTCTATCAGCGTCATGCCCCTGAAAGGCTCCAGGTAAAAAGGATGGGGCTTACGTTCTCCCATCCCATCGGTGTGGCCGCCGGCATCGACAAGCACGGAGAATACGTCGATGCCATGTCCTGCTTCTCCCCCGCCTTCATTGAGATCGGTCCGCTGCGCGATGTCCGCTTCTCCATCCAGAACCTGCAGGGAAGAAGCTGTAACACCGTGATTCTGGGAAATTTGAGCAATTCAAAAGACCTGGTGAGCGCCTTCACCCTGCTCTACGACTTTGTCGATGGCATCGTCCTGAACGTCTCGCTCAACAGTTCCGTCTCCAAAGTCATCGATCACCTGCTCGAACTCAGGCGTTACAACGACACATATAAACCTATCATTTTCAAGCTTTTCCCCGATCTTACATCCAACGAACTCGATGTTGTCGCCCACTATATGCTGGGCAGCGGCATCGACGGTGTGATGGTCGGCGCTGAATTCGTGGAGCAGATCCGGGAAAAGATGCAGGGCCTGCTGCCGATCATTGCTACGGGAGAGATCTCGACGCCCGAAAGGGCCGCCCAGATCCTGGACGCGGGTGCGGACCTGATCGCCGTCACCAACTCCCCCTTCCACTACGGTCCCCGCCTGATTTACAGACTCGTCAAATATTTGGAAAAGAGATGAAAACAGCTTCTGTATGCACCATCGGCGATGAGATTCTCATCGGCCAGATCGTCGATACGAACTCTTCCCATATCGCCCGTGAACTCAACCTGCTCGGCATCCAGGTCAAGTATATGACCTCGATCGGAGACGACCGCGGCCGGATTATCAGCGAACTGACCCGCTGCCTCGACAATACCGACATCGTCATCGTCACCGGCGGTCTGGGACCGACGAAAGACGATATCACAAAGGATGCCCTCCGGGAGCTTTCCGGGTCGGCGGGCTATAAGGAATCCAGCGAGCAAATGGCTCATATCGAGCGGATTCTGGGTGCACGCGGCATCCCGATGATCGACACCAACCGCGCCCAGGCCCTGGTTCCGGACAACTGCACCGTAATCCCCAACACTTTGGGTACAGCCCCGTGCATGGCCTTCTACGGCCTCGGAAAGCAGGGAAAATCGGCCCTGTATTCCCTCCCGGGCGTGCCTTTTGAAGCCATCGGCCTGCTTCCCGCCGTGATGGCCGACATCCGCCGGCATTTCGAGCTCGAGGAAATCACCCACCATACGATTGTCACCTTCGGGATCCCGGAATCCACGCTGGCCAAGCAGATCGAAGCCTGGGAAGATGCCCTCCCGGCCAATATCCACCTGGCTTACCTGCCCAATCCCACCGTCGGCGTGCGCCTGCGCCTGACCCAATTCGGCGGCAAGGCCGATTTTACCCCGTATATCACTGAGCTGCAGGAAATTCTGGGCGAGGCCATCTACGGTGAAGGCGAGGATACGCTCCAAAGCGTCATCGGCCGAAGACTCCGCGCCGAAGGCAAGACCCTGGCTTTGGCAGAATCCTGCACCGGCGGCCATCTTTCCGAACTCATCACCTCGGTGGCCGGCTGCAGCGACTACTACAAAGGTTCGGTCACATCCTATTCCAACGAAGTGAAAATGAAGGTTTTGGGGGTCAAGTCCGAGACTCTGGCCCAATATGGGGCCGTCAGCGAAGCCTGCGTGCGCGAAATGGCTTCCGGCGTACTCCGCGTCCTGGACACCGACTACGCCGCCGCCACCTCCGGCATCGCCGGTCCGGGTGGCGGATCGCCCGAAAAGCCGGTCGGAACGGCCTGGCTCGCCGCAGCCAAGCGCCAGCCGGACGGGAGCGTGACCGTCGCCACGCAGTGCGTGCACTTCGCGTCATCCCGCGCCGTAAACATCGAGCGCTTCGCCTCCTATGCCCTCGACCTGCTCAGAAGAAACCTCTAACCGCCCTGCCCTATGAAAAAAACGATTCTTTTCCTCCTGATTTTCACCGCTATGCTGGTATCTTGCAAAGAAAACCCCTACAAGGAAGAAACGGCCAAACTCGACCAATTGTGTACGGCGCTGTTCCCGGCTGACGAACCCGGAGCGGCCGTGCTTGTCATGAAAGACGACCAGATCCTTTTCGACAAGGAACCCAAGGAACTGGAGACCCGGGAAGTCTATCTCGTCCTGGCCAACATGGTCAAGGATCTGATGTTCGACGACTGGATGGCTACGGAACGCAAGTACGAGGCGGAAGAGGTCCGGCAGGTCTATTATTTCAGCATCGAGTTCCTGCTGGGGCGCCTCCTGGATGCCAACCTTCTGAACTGCGGGATGGAGAAACTGGCCCGGAACGCCCTGAAGGACATGGGATTCGACCTAGATGAGATCATGCCCATGGAAACGGATCCGGGCCTGGGCAATGGCGGGCTGGGCCGTCTTGCCGCCTGCTTCATCGATTCCATGGCAGCCCTGCAGCTGCCGGGACACGGGTGCAGCATCCGCTATCAGTACGGCCTTTTTGATCAGCGCATCATTGACGGGCAGCAGGTGGAACTGCCGGATGCCTGGCTGCGCAACGGGTTCCCCTGGGAGACCAAACGCGCCGATAAGGCCGTCTATGTCCGGTTCGGGGGCAACGCCTACATGCGTCCGGGCCGGCGGGGCAACCTGGAATGTATCTATGAAAAATTCGATTCTGTCCGGGCCGTCCCGTATGATGTGCCCGTGCCGGGGTACCATAACCGGACCGTCAATACCCTGCGGCTGTGGAAGGCCGAGTATACGACGGAAGGGATCTACAGCCAGCTGCGCTATGGAGATTACCGGCGGGCCCTGCATTACAAGGACCTGACCCAGCAGATTTCCCGCTTCCTGTATCCGGATGACTCCACGACAGAAGGACGCCGGCTCCGCCTGGTGCAGGAATATTTCCTGGTTTCCGCGGGCGTGCAGAGCATCATGC
>CADAOB010000036.1 GCA_902789445.1 uncultured Bacteroidia bacterium
GCGACGTCGCCGACGGCAACGGAGTGCACTAATTAGATGAAAGAACGCCCGCTAGGTTGCTGAGCTCGTCGAAGTATAGCGGGCTACAGACTAAAGACGAAAGAAAACCTACTCTAGACTCGCTTCGGCGAGTCTTTTTTTGCCTATAAAAAGCGAAAATCGAAAAAACGTCTAATTTTACGTCAAAACAACCTCAAAATTCCATTTGTTTACGTAAAATTTCAAACAAACTACACAAACAACGACAAATTAAACAAGAAAAAGCGGTTTGTAGGCAAGAAACACCTCAAATTTCGGCTGTTTTTAGTCCAAAAATCGACATTTTAGAGCATTTTTCCCCATAGAAACAAATTTCGGCACCCAAAAGCAACATACAAACTAAAAATTTTACGTAAAAACATCCACATTTGCCTATTTTTTGACGTAAAAAACGCCCATTTTTCAGAATCAGCTATTTTCATTTTATCGTTTTCAAAGCATTTTTTTAACGAAAATGGAACGGCCGAAATCAGGGCTTCTATTTTCAGAAAGAAAATCATAAAACCCAACTAACTATCCCACAATTACTTACATTTTTGCAGTATTGAACTAAACACACATACTATGAGACAATCCTTGATTTCAGCCATTTTCTTGGCGACGGGACTGCTGCTCGTATCCTGTGCAGAGTCCATCGAACAGCCGGCCCAGCCCAAGCTGTCCTATCTCGAACACCGTGAACTGCTGACAAAAGCAGCCACGGACCAACTTGCTACGGGCGTTACCCGCTCCGATGTCGAAAACTACTTGTCCTACCGTATGCACATCGCCACCGATGACATACAGGACATCTCCCGCTTCGACATCGACCAGGACGCCTATGTCTATATTGTGAACATCAAGGGCGGGGGCTGGTACCTCTGCTCCGGAGATTATTCGAGTGTTCCGATCATTGCGTACAACGAAAGCGGAAGTCTGAGTTTCGACGGAAAACAGTCAAGGCACACGCAAGGCTGGCTTCATACCATCCGGGAACAGATTGTCGGCAACCGGACTTCCAGTTCTGCGACGGTGCAGGCAAATAGGAACAAATGGATCCGTTCTAAACGTGCCTCTTTGACAAGATCAGGGGAAGAACCGGACACAACTGAAGTTGATATCATCGTTGAATCGGAAACCCTCCGAGATGATTATTATCCCGGATTGACGGAAACCATGTGGGATCCTGCATATCCTTACAACGAAGCATTGCCTAAAAAGACTTCCACTACGAGATGCTCGGCGAGTGGTGCAGATGTCAATATCGCGCAACTCGTTTATTATACACATCACACCTTTGGCTTCCCTAATGACATCTATTCTTCTGCATCATGTGATCAGTATTATTATCAAGGTCCCCCTTATAGTTACTCTTTTTCTGGAGCAACAACTACGACTTGGGATTATATGCCGCTAAACCTGCTCACTTATGATCCAACTGGGAGATCCTATATTGCTGCATTAATTGCCTTAGTATCGTACAGATGCGACACAGAATATGATTCCTCGGGTGGACTAACAGCAAGAGCTGACATTCCTTCGGCGATGTCCAGTTTCCTTCTGACGGGTGTAACCAATCAGGTTTTCGATCGGAATGATGTCATTGATGAGATTGAGAATGATCGCCCCGTTCTTGTCACTGGAGCTTATTCTTCGAGCGTAGCATGGGACTGGACATATCTGATTGACGGTTACAAATGGCAAATTATCAGAGAAACAGAATCGGTCTATGATATGTCGGGAAATCTCCTCAGCCAATCCGTAAATATCTACGAAGATTTCCAATGGCATTACAATACGGGAGACGCACCTGAATATACCTGCTGGGGGGCCGCCAGCTACTATTTCCCGTCCAACCGAGTAATGCACATCGGATGGACGCAGTAAAAAAAGTTCAACTGCTTACTCAACATTTACCCACCTTTTTGCATCTATTATAAAGAGGTTCAGAAATTTCAATCAAATAACAAAACGATATGAAACATTTAACGACATTGCTTCTTTTGGCCATTCTATGCCTGAGTGGCTGCTCCCAAGTCAAAGAGGACAACGGAGATGTAAAAACCAAAGCGAAAGGCGAATACGTCAGCGGAAGGCAGATTTTCCTCTCGCCGTTTACATTCAATGCAATTCCGGGGCGCGAAGACATGAAAAACCATCTGCTTTTGAATTTCGACAAGAAAGGAGGACAGGCTAAGGTTATTGCCTATTTCCCCGAAGAAGACGAAGTCTCCTTAAACGACGAGTGGGAAATCGGAACCAGCGATGTTCTCCGCGATCCCTTAATCAAAGATGAAAGAATCAAGATCCAGAGGACCAAACTTGATGATTTCAGAAGTGAATATCTCATTACAGTCCATGAGAACCATTACGGCATCAGCTATGACACTTATATTGACATTAAGGATGCCAGCAAAGTTCGTGACGATAAAGGGACTCCGCTTATTAGTGGTGCACGAATCACCATTCGCCAGGCTGTGAACTAGCCCCCGCCGCATCCCGGCCGTGCCACCCGGGCACAAAAACCCCTCGAAACGTGCCCCGACCCGCGCTTCTACGCCCGTCGGGGCACGTTTTTGCCATTCTCTGCTCCCGGCCAGCCCGCAAGAGTCAAATGGGTAAAAAGAATTCACACCGGATGGACACAGTAAAAAAAGTTCAACCGCTTACGCAACATTTACCCACCATTTTGCATCTATTATAAAGAGAATCAGAGAATTTAATCAAATAGCAAAACGATATGAACCATTTATTCACGTTCTTTTTGTCGGGCTGCATTCTATTATCCGCATGTACACAACTGCAGAATTCCACATGGCTGGAGGAGGAGAACCCCATAATTGGCAACAGTACATTGGTCAGCAATATCCCTATGGACTCTTCCGGCACTCATGAGGCAATCCGTTCTTATGATTACGGGGTGCTGCCGTTGACGCCTCATTCCCCCGAGAACCGATACATGCCTGTAGGACGGGAGGTATCTGTCAATTGTATCGGTAAAGAGGGCGGTGTCATTGAAGTCACGGCCGGTTATCCAGATGATGGATATTCCATGAAAGACTCGTTTCAAACTTCGTTTGGCGATAGTTACCTGCTTCCTGATGATCATTTTTCTGTGAGAAGAGATGCCATAGATTCATCTCACGTCAAGTACATTGTCCGTGCGAGTAAGAATGAAAGCGGAAAACCACTGGTATTTTTTATAGAGATTTTCGACCTTGGCACATCGACTGAAGGAAGATCATATTTCAACAAAGCCTGGATCATCATCGAACAAGCCCAGTAATCTCCTTAGCTTTCAGCAGATAGCTGACATTAAGAGGATCAGAAAATTCAATCAAATAACAAAACGATATGAAACACACATTCACATTTTTACTGGCAGCCTGTCTTTGCCTTTGTAGCTGTGAGTCTTTGTTGAATTCAAGCGATCAACAAATGGACGAACTTGCGTGCGCGAATTATTGGGAGATTCTCACCAAACCCGACTTAGGCTTAATTACCATCGGCAAAGAAGGCGGCGAACTGGAAGTTCTGGCGTATGTCCACGAACTGAATCCGGCCGATTCGGCCAGTCGTGCGCACAAACTGAAAAACGAGTACTTCTATTTCGGCCCGGAGTACGAAGGGAAGAAAATCGAGGAGTTATTTCCTTTCGTTTCCCTCAAAAGCCGGGAGCAGGTCGATGATTACACCGTCCGCTACACATTCTCCATACAGGCGAATCGTACGAACAAGTCCCGAGTTGTCGTGTGCCGCATCTACGATTTGACTTATTATCAAGATTATGGCGACAACAAGGGCCCGACGATGGCGGGGATCGGCAACCTGAAAATTACGCAGACTGCCGATTAACCTCACGAGATATTCGAATAGTCCTTGAAGGCTGCGTCCCGGCCGTGCCATCCAGGCACAGAAGCCTTCCTAACATGCCCCGACCCGCGCTTCTACGCCCGTCGGGGCACGTTTTTGCCATTCTCTGTTTCCCGGCGGGACGAGTGTTGAAGGATGCGACGATTTGCGTAAGGGTCAGGAAAGAGGCTAGCGAGTGAATGCCCGTCTCGTGACGGCGCAGGTTCTGCGACTGTTAGGCGTCACTTGTGACGACTAAAAAGGAGCTGTTCGCCGTCAAGGGCATGAAGCGAAGCGCAGCCCCTGACCCCAGCCATGAGGAGCATCCTTCAACACCCGTCCCAGAGGAAAACGTCTATTCTCAGCGAAAATACTAGCTAATTTGATAATTTCCGCTGGATATAGAGATGTTTTTGTCAATTGTCAAAAGACAAACGCACGGTTCACCTGGTCCTGGTCACGACGAACGGAATTGCCCGCAACAATTATATGAACATGATCCAGAACGAAATTACGCTGGACGACCTGTTTGCCGTGTAGGATCGAATCTGATCATCCATTTTCATGGTGACGGGACTGCTGCTCGTATCCTGTGAAGAGTCCACCGAACTGCCGACTGAATCCTTGGACTGGCAGCGCGAAAGCTCACGAGATATTCGAATAGTCCTTGAAGGCTGCGTCCAGGCGGAGGGTGCGGAGCTGGTGGTCGAGGAGGCGGTTGCGGGGCTGTTCGAGCTGGGGGTCGTCGGCGAGAATCTGCTCGCCCAGTTCGCGGGCTTCCGCCAATGCCGGGGCGTCCTTCGCCAGGTCGGCGATGTGCAGGTCGAAGGCCAGACCGCTCTGGCGCGTGCCTTCGAAGTCGCCGGGACCGCGCATCCGCAGGTCGGCCTCGGCCAGTTCAAAGCCGTCGCTGGTAGCGCACATCAGCTCGATGCGCTGCCGCGACTCGCTGCTGAGCTTGTAGCCCGTCATCAGGATGCAGTAGGATTTCTCCGCGCCACGCCCCACGCGGCCGCGCAGCTGGTGCAGCTGCGACAGGCCGAAGCGTTCAGCACTTTCAATAACCATGACCGAGGCATTGGGGACGTCCACGCCGACCTCGATGACCGACGTGGCCACCAGGATATGGGCCTTCCCCCGGACGAACAGATCCATGTCGAAAGCCTTGTTGTCGGCTTTCTGCTGGCCGTGGACCACGGCCGTGACATATTTCGGAGCCGGAAAAGCTTCGGTAATATGCAGATAGCCTTCCTCCAGATTCTTGTAGTCCATCTTCTCCGATTCCTTGATCAGCGGATAGACCACGAAGATCTGCCGGCCGAGGGCGATCTGCTGCCGCATGAAGTTGTAGAGGTCGCCGCGGCGGTTTTCGGTCCAATGGACCGTTTCCACGGGCTTGCGGCCCGGCGGCAGTTCGTCGAGCACCGACACGTCGAGGTCGCCGTAGAGCGTCATCGCCAGGGTGCGGGGAATGGGCGTGGCCGTCATCACCAGCACGTGCGGGGCGATGGCGGACTTCGACCACAGGCGCGAACGCTGCTCCACGCCGAAACGGTGCTGCTCGTCGATGACGGCCAGGGCCAGCGCCTTGAACTGCACCGTGTCTTCAATCAGCGCGTGGGTGCCCACGATGATCTGGATGGAGCCGTCGAGCAGGCCGGCGTGGATCCGCTCGCGTTCTTTCGTCTTGGTCGTGCCGGTCAGTAGCGCCACCGTGGCGCCCGACGGGGCCAGGAACTTCTGCATACTGTGGTAGTGCTGGTTGGCCAGCACCTCGGTCGGCGCCATCACGCAGGCCTGGTAGCCGTTGTCGAGCGCCATCATCGCCGCGAGCACCGCCACCAGCGTCTTGCCGCTGCCCACGTCGCCCTGCAGCAGGCGGTTCATCTGCTTGCCGCTGGCCACATCCGCACGGATCTCCTTGAGCACGCGCTTCTGCGCCCCGGTCAGGGGGAAAGGCAGGCTTTCATAAGTCTGGTTGAAATAGGGCCCGATGCGACGGAACACCACCCCGCTGTCGGCCCGCATCCGGATGCTCTTCTGCCGCAGCAGCGACAGCTGGAGATAGAACAGCTCCTCGAATTTGAGGCGGCGCTGGGCCCTGCCCAGATCCTGCAGCGAAGCGGGGAAATGGATGTTCTGCAGGGCGAAGGCCAGCGGGACGAGCCGCTTCTGCTGGAGAATGTATGCGGGAAGCGTCTCCTCCAGCGTGCCGAGCACCCGCTCCAGCAGCGTGGCAAGCAGTTTCTCGAAAAACTTGTTGGTGATGCCGGCATTGTGCAGCTTCTCCGTACTGGAATAGACGCCGGTCATCACGCCGGTCTGCGAAAGCCGCTCTTCCGTGGCCAGATCGACTTCGGGATGGACCAGGTTCCAGCTGTGCCCGAAGACGGAAGGCTTGCCGAAGACGATGTATTCGGGACCGACCTGCAATTTTTCCTCCAGCCATTTGAGACCCTTGAAGAATACCAGGTCGATGGTGCCGGTCCCGTCGGTGAACCTGGCAATCAGCCGGACACTCCGCCCCTGCCCCGCTTTTTCGATGCGGGTGATGCGGCCACGCAGCTGGATCCAGGCTGCCGAAGCGTCGATTTCGCGCACGCTGTAAAAACGGGAGCGGTCGATATAGCGGAAGGGAAAGGTGTACAACAGGTCTCTGAACGTACTGATCCCCAACTCTTTGTTGAGCAGTTCCGCCCGCTTTGGCCCTACGCCGGGCAAATACTTGATATCGCTGTCCAGAATCTGCGGCATACACAAATATAAGGATTTTTTGTATCTTGCGGAAAATTTGAAAGGAACATGAGAGACAAGATCGTGGTAGGTATCACCCAGGGTGATACGAACGGAATCGGATACGAAGTCATCATCAAGTCGCTGGCGGATGCACGGATGCTGGAGAATTGCGTCATCATCCTCTACGGATCGTCGCGCTTTTTCGGCATTTACCGGAAATTCCTCCCGGAAATCGAGCAGATTGCGACCAATGTGATCAATGCGGCGGAAGATGCGCGCAGCAAACGGGTCAACATCATCAACGCCGTCCCGGAAAGCATGGCGATGGAGATCGGGCAGCCCACACCCGACGGGGCGAAAGCCGCCGTCCTGGCCCTCAAGGCCGCCGTGGCCGATGCCAAGCGCGGCGCCATCGACGCCATCGTCACGGCCCCCTTCAACAAGCACACGGTGGCCGAGCTCGGTTTCGGTTTCCCGGGCCACACCGAGTATCTCATCCATGAATTCGGCCAGAAAGACGGCCTGATGTTCCTCTGCTCCGAGAATCTGCGCGTGGGCGTGGTCACCAACCACCTGCCGCTGTCCAAGGTCAGCGCCGCCATCACCGTGGAGACCATCATGAGCAAACTCCGGCTGATGAACGAATCGCTCAAGCGCGACTTCGGAATGGCCAAGCCGAAGATCGCCGTCCTGGGTCTCAACCCCCACGCCGGCGACGGCGGCTCGCTCGGTACCGAGGAGATCGACACCATCATTCCCGCCATCCAGCAGGCGAACAAGGAGAAGATCCTGGCCTTCGGCCCCTACTCGCCCGACGGATTCTTCAGCACCCACATGCAGAGCAATTTCGACGCCGTGCTGGCCATGTATCACGACCAGGGCCTGATTCCCTTCAAGGCGCTGGCCTTCGACAGCGGCGTGAACTTCACGGCGGGCCTGCCGATCGTCCGCACCTCGCCCGACCACGGTACCGGCTACGACATCGCCGGCAAGAACAAGGCCTGGTCCGGTCCGATGACCCGCGCCATCTATGCGGCCATCGACCTGAGCCACAACCGCCGCCGCTACGACGAGATGCACGCCAACCCGCTTGAGGTCAAGCGCTTCGAAGGACCTCGCTACGAAAAGACCATTCTGCCGGAATAGTGGAGCGCGCCCCGATCCAGATCTACACCGACGGTGCCTGCAGCGGCAACCCGGGACCGGGCGGCTTTGCCACGATCCTGCGCTGTGGCAGCTATGAGAAGGTCATCTCCGCCGGCTATGCCAATACGACCAACAACCGGATGGAACTGCTGGCCGTCATCACCGGACTGGAAGCCATCCGTTGGGACCGTGCCCAGGTGACGGTCTGGAGCGATTCGTCCTATGTGGTGGATGCGGTCGAAAAGGGCTGGGTGTTCAGCTGGGAGAAGAAAGGCTTCGCCAAGAAGGCCAATCCCGACCTGTGGATCCGTTTCCTGGCCGTTTACCGGCGGCACGACGTGCATTTCCACTGGATCCGCGGCCACAACGGGCACCCCGAAAACGAACGCTGCGACCGCCTGGCAGTCGCAGCATCGCAGGAAAAGAACCTGCCGGTCGATTCAGGATACGCGCAGGAAGCGTAAGGCCTTGAGCATCCAGCGCGGCAGGGGCTTGCGGTCGTCCCGCTTGCGGAAATCCAGATAGAATCCGATTTTCTTGACAACCGGGATCCGGAAGGTCTCGACAAATTCGATGAGGGTCCCGTCGGGGTCTTCGATGTAGGTGAAATGGCCGCCGGCATCACCCATGTCGAAATCGACGCCGCTGTCGCAGACGAAGGGATGGCCAGCCGCCTTGCATTCGGCTTCCAGGGAATCCATGTTGCGGACATCGAAGCAGATCTGGATATAGCCCGGATCACCCCAATAGCGGTTTTCATAGAGTTTGACGACAGGGGCTTCAACGGCTTGCACCAGTTCGATATGGGCAGGTCCCATCAGTTCGCTGAGCGGGCCGGCGAAAGGCTTCGTCCGTTCGAGCAGCACGCGGCGTACCAGCCGGTCGCCGCCGGGGAGGCCCTTCAGGTCCTCGAAGATGCCGGCCTTGTCGGCACGCACCTCGTCGAAGCCCAGCACTTTGCCGTAGAAATCGATGGAACGTTCCATATCGCTGACGCCGATCACGGCGCCGGTGGTGCCGCCGGTGGTGCAGGTTCTGGAAGCGGCGAAGACGTAATTGTCCTGTTCGATCTCCAGGATGTTGTCCCAGGGGTCGGCCATATAGAAATGGCGGATGCCGGCGAAAGAAAGTGTCGGGGCGGAGAGCAGTCGGAGGCCCTTGCGGGCGAAGGCGTCGTAGGTGGCATCGATGTCGCGGCTGCGGATCTTGGCGATGAAGATGCCCAGGTCGCCCAACTGCGGGGTCTGCTTGGGGTAGTTGAGTTCACGGCCGCGCGGCTCCCAGATCTCGAGGCCGCCGCCGCCCTGCAGGTTCACGGCCAGGATGGCGTAGCGGGGCTGGGGCTTGCCGCCGGTGTAGGGCAGCATCCGCTCGGCAACGCCTTCATCGACCACCACGGGGATGTCGATGCCGAAGGTCTCCCGATACCATTTGAACGACGCGTCGGCGTTTTTCACGCCGATGCCGACCTGCTGCAGGCCGCAGATGACTTTTTCTTTCATAGTTTAAAGGAATCTTTCAGGCTGGTGGTTTTGTTCATCACGAGCTTTTCGGGCGTGGAGTCGGGGTCTTTCTTGAAGTAGCCGACACGCTCGAACTGGACGGCGATGTCGCCCGGATCGTCGAGCAGGGCGGGCTCGGCCCAGCCGGGGCGGACCACCAGGCTTTCGGGATTGAGGAAGTCCTTGTAGTCTTTGTCTTCCGGGACCTGGGACATGTCGGCCAGCGTGAAGAGCCGGTCGTAGATGCGGCATTCGATTTCTTTGGCGAAGGCCGTGCTCACCCAGTGGATGGTGCCCTTGACCGAACGCCACTGGCCGGACTGCGGATGGGTCATCGGATCGTAGGTGCAGCGGAGTTCCACGACTTTGCCGTCGGCGTCCTTGACCACCTCCTCGCATTTGACGATATAGGTGTATTTGAGGCGGACTTCGCCGCCGGGGCGCAGGCGGAAGTATTTCTTCGGGGCGTCTTCCATGAAGTCGGCCCGGTCGATCAGCAGTTCGCCCGTGAAGGGGATGCGGCGCTTGGCGCCCTCGGGATCGGCGGGATTGAGCGGGGCCTCGAACCATTCCACACGCCCGGGTTCCCAATTGGTGAGCGTCAGTTTGATCGGGTCGTCATACACGACCATGTAGCGGTTGCTCCGCTCATTGAGGTCCTGGCGGACACAGGCTTCCAGGCCGCTGATGTCCATCAGCTGGTCGCGCTTGCTCACGCCGATGCGGTCGCAGAACAGCTTGAGGGCTTCGGGCGTATAGCCGCGGCGGCGGACACCGCAGAGGGTCGGCATCCGGGGATCGTCCCAGCCGGAGACGAAGCCTTTCTCCACCAGCTCGAGCAGCTTGCGCTTGCTCATCAGGGTATAGGTCAGGTTGAGACGGGCGAATTCGTACTGATGCGAGGGGTAGATGCCCAGCGTCTCGATGAACCAGTCGTAAAGCGGACGGTGGATGTCGAACTCCAGCGTGCAGATGGAGTGCGTGATATGTTCGATGGAGTCGCACTGGCCGTGGGTGTAGTCGTACATCGGATAGATGCACCACTTGTCGCCGGTGCGGTGATGATGGGCGTGCTTGATGCGGTAGAGGATCGGGTCGCGGAACATCATGTTGGGATGCGCCATGTCGATCTTGGCCCGGAGCACTTTCGCGCCGTCCGGGTACTTGCCCGCCTTCATTTCACGGAAGAGACGGAGATTCTCCTCGACGGAACGGTTCCGCCAGGGGCTGTCGGTGCCCGGCGTCTCCACGGTGCCGCGGTTGGCCCGTATTTCTTCGAGGGTCTGGTCGTCCACGTAGGCCAGGCCGCGCTGGATGAGCTGCTCGGCCCATTCGTAGAGCTGGTCGAAATAGTCGGAAGCGTAGCGCTCCTCCGCCCACTGGAAGCCCAGCCATTTGATGTCTTCCTTGATAGCATCGACATACTCCACGTCTTCCTTGGTCGGATTGGTGTCGTCGTAGCGGAGATTCGTCTTGCCGCCGTATTTCTGGGCAAGGCCGAAATTGATACACAGGCTCTTGGCATGGCCCAGATGAAGATAGCCGTTGGGCTCCGGCGGGAAGCGGGTGATGATGCTGTCGTATTTTCCGGCCGCGAGGTCCGCCTCGATGATCTCTTCGAGGAAATTGTTTTTCTTCTCTTCTTCCATATTTCAAGCTGTTTCAAACCACAAATATATTAAAAAATCACTATCTTTATAGCTTAAAACCGAAACCATCCGCATGTTGAAATCCATGACTGGCTACGGCAAGGCACAGTGCCTGCTGGGCCCCGACAAATATCTGGTGGAAATCCGATCCGTCAACGGCAAGAACGCCGACATCAGCTTCAAAACCCAAATCATCCCGCGCCAGCACGAAGTCGAAGTGCGCAAATACATCACCGAAAAGCTCAACCGCGGCAACATCGACCTTTTCGTTACGGTCGAACGTGCCGAGGGTTCCGCCACGAAACAGATCAGCCGCCAGGCGCTCCTCGCCTACTATGAACAGCTCAAGAATGCCGTCAAAGGCACGGCCCTGGCCTGCTGCGAGCCCGACGCAGTCCTGCAGTCGCTGATGCGCCTGCCGGACGTGCTGGAGACCCGGAGCACCGAACTCACCGAAGCGGAGTGGACGACGCTCTACGGCGCCATCCGCGAAGCGGTGGACGGCCTCGACGCCTTCCGGAAGAAGGAAGGCGCGAGCCTGGAACGCGACATCCTCGGCCAGGTGGACAAGATCGAATCGTATATTCCCAAAGTCGAGCGCTACGAGCGCGAGCGCGTCGCGGGCATCCGCGAGCGGATCGAGGCACGGCTGCGCGAGATCGCGGCCCAGCCCGACGTGAACCGGCTCGAACAGGAAATGATCTTCTACATCGAGAAACTCGACATCAACGAGGAGAAAGTGCGCCTGCGGCAGCACTGCCGCTATTTCCGCGAGACCGTGGCGGAAGAGCCGCTTCCCGGCCGCAAACTGGGCTTCATCGCCCAGGAGATGGGCCGCGAGATCAACACCCTCGGCTCGAAAGCCAACCACGCCGAAATCCAGAAATGGGTCGTCCGGATGAAGGATGAACTCGAAAAGATCAAGGAACAATCACTTAATATCTTATAGTATGAAGAGAATTCTCACGGTGCTGGCAGCCCTGCTTCCGCTGCTGGCCTTTGCAGCAGAGAGCCAAGAGGCCCGGCTGCTCCGGTTCCCCGCCGTTGGCGGCGACAACATCGTCTTCAGCTACGCCGGCGACCTTTACCGCGTCGGGCTCGACGGCGGTACGGCCGTCAAGCTTACCTCGCACGTGGGCTATGAAGTGTTCCCGCGCATCTCGCCCGACGGCAAGACCGTGGCTTTCACCGGCCAGTACGACGGCAATACCGAAGTGTACACGATTCCCGTCACGGGCGGCGAACCCCGGCGCGTGACCTATTCCGCCCTCGTGAGCCGTGACCTGATCGGCGAACGCATGGGACCCAACAACATCGTGATGTGCTGGACGCCCGACGGCAAACAGATCGTCTATCGCAGCAAGACGCATACTTTCAGCGGCTTGCGCGGCCAGCTCTGCAAGGTGGACGCAACCGGCGGCCCGGCCGAGGAGATTCCGACTACCGAAGGCGGCTTCTGCAGCTATTCGCCCGACGGGAAGAACCTGGCCATGAACCGGATGTTCCGCGAATTCCGCACCTGGAAATACTATCGCGGCGGCCAGGCCGACGACATCTGGATCAACCGCGTGGGTACGACCAAACTGGAGAAGATCACCGACAACGACGCGCAGGACATCTTCCCGATGTGGATCGGCGACGAGATCTACTATCTCTCCGACCGTGACCGGACGATGAACCTCTTCTGCTACAACACCCTCACGCGCGAGACGCGCAAAGTCACCGACTTCACCGAGTACGACTGCAAATTCCCCTCGTATTCGCAGCAGTATGTCGTCTTCGAGAACGGCGGCTACATCTACAAATATGATGTCAAGGCCCGCAAATGCGAGAAAGTGACCATCTATCTGGAGAATGACAACATCTACAGCCGTCCTGAATACAAGAACGTCGGCGGACAGATGTTTTCCTTCAGCCTCTCGCCCGACGGCGAGCGCGTGCTGATCATCGCCCGCGGCGACCTGTATTCCCTTCCCGCGCACCGCGGCCCGGTGTACAATGTCACCGAATCGTCCGGCGCCCACGAACGCGAAGGCAAGTGGTCGCCCGACGGCAAGTACATTGCCTACTTCTCCGACAAGGACGGCGAATACCAGGTCTATGTGGCGCCTTCCGACGATATGGCCAAAGCCCGGAAGATGACCAGTTTCAAGGACGGTTATCCGAGCGGCCTGCAGTGGGCGCCCGACAGCAAGTCGCTGTATTTCTCCACCCTGGCCCGGGAAATCTACCGCCTGGATGTCGAATCGTCGGTCGCCAAACCGATCATCAAGGGCGAAGTCGGCTCGCCGCGCGGCCTGACCTTCTCGGCCGACGGCAACTGGGCCGCCTATACGATGGGCCTGGACAACGACGTGTCGGCCATCTTCCTCTATGAAGTGGCCACCGGCAAGTCGTACCAGGTCACCGACCGCTGGTACGACGCTTCCAGCCCGATTTTCTCGCAGGACGGCAAGTATCTGTTCTTCACCTCTTCCCGCGACTTCCGTTCGCAGTATTCCCGCGTGGAATGGAATGCCTCCTACAACATCAACGACTACGTCTTCGTCCTCCCGCTGGCCAAGGACACGCCCGATCCGACAACACTCACTTCGGATGAATACGGTGCAAAACCTGCCAAGCCGGAGGGTCGGCCGGAGGCCCGTCCGGAAGGAAAGCCGGGCGAGAAGCCTGCCGCTGACAAAGCCAAGGCCGCAACGAAGGTCGATGTCGAAGGCATCGGCCAGCGCGTCAGCGTCCTGCCGCTGCCCGCCGGCCACTATCGCCTGATCCTGGCCGACGGCGGCAAACTCTATTACAGTTCCTACGGCAACATGATGGGCGGCGGCCCGCGCGGCGGCGCCGGTTCCGGAGCGGCCGTGAAGGTGCTCGACCTCAAGACGCTCAAGACCTCCGACGGGCCGAAGAACCTTCCGCTGGCCTTCACCCCCGACCTCAAGAAATGCCTCGTCCGCGATGGCGGCAAACTCTATGTCACCGCTTTCGGCGGTCCGGCCAAACTCGATGCACCGGTCCCGACCACGGAGATGGACATGCTCATCGACCATCAGGCCGAATGGAAACAGATCTACGACGAAAGCTGGCGCGTGACCCGCGACAATTTCTACGTGGCCAACATGCACGGCACCGACTGGAACGCCATTCACGACAAATATGCCGTGATGCTGCCCTATGTCAAACACCGTCACGACCTGACCTACCTCATCGGCGAGATGATCGGCGAACTCAACGTGGGCCATGCCTACATCACCTCCGGTGACGCGCCGGAAGTGCCGCGCATCGCCACGGGCCTGCTGGGCGGCAAATTCAGCAAGGACAGCAAGACCGGCGCTTTCCGCATCGACCATATCTACAAGGGCGCTTCCTGGGACAATTCGCTCGTCTCCCCGCTCGACGGCCCGGGCATTGGCGCCCAGGTAGGTGAATACATCACCAAGGTCAACGGCACGCCCGCTTCCGAGCTGGTGGATATCTACCAGGCCCTGGTCGGCAAGGTCGGCAAGACCGTCGCGCTGGAAATCGCCGAGAACGCCGCCGGACGCAATGCCCGTACCGTCTATGTGAAACCCGTCGAGAGCGAAAGCCAGCTGGCCTATTACGAATGGGTCCAGAAGAACATCGAGAAGGTGGACAAGGCTTCAAACGGCGAAATCGGTTACATCCACATTCCGGACATGAGCACCGCCGGCCTGGACATGTTCACGAAGCTCTTCTACACGCAGCTCGACAAGAAAGCCCTGATCATCGACGACCGCATGAACGGCGGCGGCAATGTCTCCCCGATGATCCTCGAGCGCCTGCAGCGCGAGGTCTATCGCATGAGCATGTCCCGCTGGGGCGGCAAGAATGAGACCGTGCCCAACCAGGCATTCTACGGCCCGAAGGTCTGCCTCATCGACAAGTATTCCTCGTCCGACGGCGACCTCTTCCCCTACGGCTTCCGCCAGCTTGGTCTGGGCAAGCTCATCGGCAAACGTTCCTGGGGCGGCATCGTGGGCATCTCCGGCTCCCGTGCCTACCTCGACGGCCAGGATATGCGCACCCCGTTCTTCACCTCCTACTCGACGGAAGGCCAGTGGATCATCGAAGGCCACGGCGTCGATCCCGACATCGATATCGACATCAACCCCTTCGAGGACTACCTGGGCAAAGACGCCCAGCTCGACAAGGCCATCGAAGTCCTGAAAGCCGAAATGAAGAACTACCCCGCTCTCCCCGGCACTCCTGCCGCTCCCGACAAAAGCAAGGTCGGCCGGAAGTAAGCCTGCCGGACAAGTAGGCCCGCCGGCCGAGAGCAAGGTCGGCTTGAAGTAGGCCCGCTGGACAAGTGGCCGACCGAGTAGGCACGCCGGCCGAGTAGGCCGATCGAGACCGCTTTTTGGCGCTGCAACGGACGCAGCTGACAATGAGCGACTTACGCAATGTGATCCCCCTATTTTTGAGGGGGATCACTTTGTATAACTGACTGATTCACAAGTGCGTACATTGCAGTAGCCATCCCGCGGACGACGGCCAGCGCACCTGAAATGAAGCAATCCGCCCGATGTCCGACGCAAGCGACAAACACACCCTCCTCGACACAGACCAAAACACCAATCCATCCGCGTCGCGACAACCAAACCACGCTTTTCACCCGAAAACCCGCCACGACACAGACCAAAACACCAAACCATCTGTGTCGCGACAGTCAATCCACGCCTCCCACCCCAAAACCCGCCGCGACACAGACCAAAAAACCAATCCATCTTTCCAGTTGAAATCCAAATAAAAATGGTTCTCGATCACGTTGGTTAATCTTAATTTATTCATTTTCATGTCCTTACGGACAATAATATTTT
>CADAOB010000037.1 GCA_902789445.1 uncultured Bacteroidia bacterium
CGACGCCCAGCTGCGCCTGGGCGACGCCTGCTTCATGCAGGGCAAATATGCCGATGCCGCCTCCGTCTATGAGCGCCTCTGGCAAGCCGATCCCTATTCGCAGGACCTGTATCCCGTGCTGCAGGCGTCCGTGGCCTATGGCCTGATGGGCAACGACAAGCAGAAGATCGACATCCTCCGCGAGGTGACCCGCACGCACCGCAACGCGCCGCTCTATCCCCAGGCCCTGTTCGAGCTGGGCCGGACCTATGTCCAGACGGGGAAGGATGACAGTGCGAGCGAATGCTTCTTCACCCTGCTGGGCATGAAGGGCAACGACTATTATACGAAGGCGCTGCTGGAGCTGGCGCTGATCAATGCCAACAGCCGCAAGTACGACAAGGCGGTCGAATACTACAAGACGGTGGTCGCGACCGCACCCGAATCGTCCGATGCGGAAGACGCCCTCGCCGGTCTGGAGAGCATCTACCAGCTGCGCAACCAGCCCGAGGAATATCTGACCTATCTCGACCAGATCGGCCGTTCCGACAGCAAGAGCCCCGAAGAGAAGGAACAGATGCTCTACCGCTCGGCGGAGCAGCTTTACCAGTCCGGCCGCTATACCTCGGCCATCTCGTCCCTCCAGCGCTTCCTGTCGCAGTACCCGAAGGGTGCCCGCACGGCGCAGGCGACCTTCTATCTTGCAGAAAGCCTACGGGCTACGGGCCGGCTCGAATCGGCTTCCGACAATTATCTGAAAGTGATGAAGATGGGGCCTTCCTCCTGCCATGAGGATGCCATCCGCGCCTATGCGGCCATCAACTACGACCTGCAGCACTACCAGAAAGCCGCCGACGCCTATAAGCAGCTGATTGCGCAGACCCGCAGCGACGAAGTCCGCCGCGAGGGCTACACGGGCCTGATGCGCGCCGCTTACGGGGCGAAGGACTATGCGGAGGTCGTGCGCAGCGCACAGGCGGTCGGCACGCGTGAAGCACGTTTCCTGATGGCCAAGGCTTACCGGACGCTCGGCGAACGCGAGAACGCCCGCAGCCTCCTGGTCGAACTGGCCGCCGACCGTTCCGATGCATACGGCGCCGAGAGTGCCTATTCCCTCATCCAGGAAGCCTACGACCGGGGCGACTTTGCTGAAGTGGAGAAACAGGTCTTCGCCTTCTCCGACTCGGGTTCGGGACAGGTGTACTGGCTGGCCAAGAGCTTCATCGTCCTGGGCGACTCCTACGCCGACCGCGGCGACCTGGTGCAGGCGGAAGCTACATTCAACAGTATCGTGGACGGCTACCAGCCTTCCCGGGACGACGACGATGTCCTGGACCAGGTGCGCAGCCGTCTGGGTATGCTTAAATCGATGCAGAGATGAAAAGAAGGATATGGATTCTGATAAGTCTGCTCTCCGTGGCGCTTCCGCTGCGGGCGCAGGTGGCCACGGTGGAAGTGAGCCGGCCCTACGACGTCAACCTCGACGGCATCCGCAAGCCGGCCATCCCGGTGTCGGTCGATGATTCGCTGCACCGTTTTGACGTGCATTTCGACTATTCCATCTTCAACCGGCCCTACGGCGACCTCTATGATTTCACGCCGTATGAATCGATCCAGCTCTCCACGGTCGGGGCGAACCGCACACCGTTCGTCTTCGCCCGACTGGGCTCCCAGTATGCCGTCGGCGACAAGGGCTTGATGCCCATCGGGGAACTGTACCTGCAGTCCAAGCCCAAGAAGGGATTCTGTTCGGGCCTGTACGGCCGCCACAACTCTTTCTTCGGCGAACTCGGGCGGGGCTTCGACGCATTCCCGGTCCTGGGTACGGCGCGGCAGGAGAATACCGTGGGCGGCGACCTGACCTATGACTGGGCGACGGGCGAACTGATGTTCGACCTGAGCTATGACTTCGACCGTTACCGCTATGCGGCTGGTGACGGCGGCTATCCGACCGTCGCCCCCTGGCCGAGCGGCTATTTTCCGACGGCTGCGCACCAGAACAACAGCCTGACCGCGGCTTTCAACCTGAATTCCGCCCAGAAGGAGGAGAATACGGTGTATTATGACGTGACGGTCTCTTACCGCGACACACGGAAGTATCTCTCGCTTGCGGAGAACCTGGCCCCCAGGCAGGATACGCTCTCAGAAGGCTTCCTGAAGGTCAGCGGTTTCGTCGGCGCTTCCTTCGACGTCCACCGGATCTATGTGGATATGAACATCGAATATGCGTCCTATGCCGGCCTGCACGATTTCAATATCGGGGTGGTGGAGTTTTCGCCGTTCTATCAGTACCAGCGCAAGCGGCTCAACGCCCGCCTGGGCGTGAAGTTCGGAACCCGCTACGGCAACAAGGGCCAGATTCCGGAACCCGGCATCGACTTTACGCCGCGCAGCAGCGTCTTCCCCGACTTCGACATCCGTTATACGCTGGTGGACAAGGCGCTCTGGGCCCATGCGGTGGTTACCGGCGGCAATGACCTCAATCCTTATTCCCGGATGATCGACGACTGCCCGATCGTCCTGCCCAGCTGTACGATGGCGACCGGTTCCCGCCCGCTCGACGCGACCCTCTCGCTGGAGGGCGTGGTCGGCGGCCGGCTGGGACTCAACCTGGAGACCAACTACAAGCTGTACAACAACAAGATGATCTTCATCCCGGTGTATGACGGTACGGCGCTTTCGCAGATGACTTCGGATTTCCGGGACGTCCGGCAGTTCTCCGTGCAGGGTGAAGTGTTCTGGCGCTCGCAGGAGCTGGTCCTGAGCGGCCGCCTGCGCTACGCCAACTACATGGACCGGGACCTGAAGACCCCGGTCACCGAGATGCCCAACTGGACGGGCAACGCTTCCATCCGCTACAATTTCCGGGAGCGGCTGATCGCCCAGGTCGAGTGCAATTACCGGAGCGGGACCAGCGGCGCGATGATCGACCAGGTCACGCCAAACCCCGAGCTGCCCCATGTGATGTATGAAGCGCCCAGGATGTATGAGGTGCCGGCCATCGTGGATGTGGACCTGAATCTGAATTACCTGATCAATAAGCATTTCTCCGTATTTGCCAAGGTCGGGAACCTGCTCAATCACCGCAATCAGTACATGCCGCTCTATCTGGAGCCCGGCATCAATTTCGGCGGCGGCGTCTGCCTGAATTTCTAAAGTCCCTTTTCTTTGAAAAAACAGCGGAAATCATAGGATTTTCCGCTGTTTTTCGTTATCTTTGTTCGTTTATAAGAAGATCGATTTTTAATGGAAGAAAAAGAAAGAAACGAAAGCTATTCGGCCGACAGTATCCAGGTGCTGGAAGGACTTGAGGCAGTGCGCAAACGCCCGTCCATGTATATCGGCGACATCAGTGCGCGCGGTCTGCATCACCTGGTCTATGAGGTGGTGGACAACTCCATCGACGAAGCCCTGGCCGGCTATTGCGACAATATCGTCGTGGTCATCAACGCCGACAATTCCATCACGGTTTCCGATAACGGCCGCGGCATCCCGACCGGCATGCACGAGAAGGAAAAGCGCAGTGCGCTTGAAGTCGTGCTGACGGTGCTGCACGCCGGCGGTAAATTCAGCAAGGACAGCTACAAGGTGTCCGGCGGTCTGCACGGCGTGGGCGTTTCCTGCGTGAATGCCCTGTCCGTCCACCTGACGGCTGAGATCCACCGCGAGGGAAAGATTTTCAAGCAGGAGTATTCGAAAGGCAAGCCGCTGTACGACGTGAAAGTTGTCGGCGAGGCTTCCGATACCGGTACCATCATCAGTTTCAAACCCGATCCGGAGATCTTTACCGTCACCACGGTCTATGATTACGATACGCTGGCCGGCCGCCTGCGCGAGCTGGCTTTCCTCAACAAGGGTGTCCGCCTGACCCTGCGGGATATGCGTCCGCGGGAACAGGAGTACGACGAGAACGGCAATCCCGTGGCCTTCGAGCCCAAGGAAGAAGTCTTCTACTCGGAGCATGGCCTGATTGAATTCGTGCAGTATCTGGACGGCGTGCGCGTGAAGCTTACCGAAAAGCCGATCTACCTGGAGACCGACAAGGTCATCCCCATCGAGATCGCGATGCAGTACAACGACGGTTTCAGCGAAAACGTCCACTCGTACGTCAACAATATCAACACCATCGAGGGCGGTACGCACCTGAGCGGCTTCCGCCGCGGCCTGACCACCACGCTCAAGAGCTACGCCGACAAGAACGGCCTGCTGAGCAAGCTCAAGTTCGACCTCGATCCGTCCGACTTCCGCGAAGGCCTGACGGCCGTCATCTCGGTGAAGGTGGCCGAACCGCAGTTCGAAGGCCAGACCAAGACCAAGCTGGGCAACAGCGAGGTGATGGGCGCCGTCTCGCAGGCTGTGAGCGCCGCGCTCGAACAGTATCTGGAAGAGAACCCGAAAGACGCCCGCGCCATCGTGGACAAGGTGGTCCTGGCCGCCACGGCCCGCCACGCCGCCCGCAAGGCGCGCGAACTGGTGCAGCGCAAGACCGTGATGTCGGGCAGCGGACTGCCGGGCAAACTGGCCGACTGCTCCGACCGCGACCCCGCCAACTGCGAGCTCTTCCTGGTGGAGGGCGACTCCGCAGGCGGAACGGCCAAGCAGGGCCGCAACCGCCAGTTCCAGGCCATCCTGCCGCTCCGCGGCAAGATCCTCAATGTGGAGAAAGCCATGGAACACCGGGCCTTCGAGAGCGAATCCATCCGCAATATCTACACCGCCCTGGGCGTGTCCGTCGGTACGGAAGAGGATCCCAAGGCCCTCAATATGACCAAGCTCCGCTACCACAAGGTCATCATCATGACCGATGCCGACGTGGACGGCAGCCATATCGCCACCCTCATCCTGACCTTCTTCTTCCGCTATATGCCCGACCTGATCCGCAGCGGCTACGTCTATATCGCCACGCCGCCGCTCTACCGCGTGAAGAAAGGCAATGTGGAGGAATACTGCTGGACCGACGAGGAACGCTCCGCCGCCATCGAACGCATCGGCAAGGGCAAGGACACCGGCCTGCTGGTCTCGCGCTACAAAGGTCTCGGTGAAATGGATGCCGAACAGCTCTGGGCCACGACCATGGATCCCGAGAAGCGCATCCTCCGCCAGGTCCACATCGAGAACGCGGCCGAAGCCGACCGCATCTTCTCGATGCTGATGGGCGACGACGTACCGCCGCGCCGCGAATTCATCGAACAGAACGCCAAGTACGCCAATATCGACGCATAATCATTTACTTGAAAAAGCATCATGGATATTTTTGAAAGAATCGCAAAAGATTCCGGCGGCCCCCTGGGGCAGTACCGCGACAAAGCCTTCGGCTATTTTATGTTCCCCAAGTTGGAAGGGGAGCTCGGTCCGCACATGCGTTTCCAGGGTGAGGAAGTCCTCTGCTGGAGCCTGAATAACTACCTGGGACTGGCCAATCATCCCGAAATCCGCAAGGTGGACGGCGAAGCGGCCGCCCGCTGGGGCCTGGCCTATCCGATGGGTTCCCGCATGCTGACGGGCCACACCTCGCTCCACGAGCGCCTCGAACGCGAACTGGCCGACTTCGAGAAGAAGGAAGACGCCTTCCTGTTCAACTTCGGCTACCAGGGCATTGTCTCGACCATCGACGCGCTCATGAGCCGCCACGACGTGATCGTCTATGACAACGAGTGCCACGCCTGCCTGCTCGACGGCATTCGCCTGCACTTGGGCAGCAAGTACAAATACCGCCACAACAATATCAAAAACTGCGAGATGATCCTCGCGCGCGCCTGCAAGGAAGCCGAAGAGAACGGCGGCGGTGTGCTGCTGATCACCGAAGGCGTCTATGGCATGACCGGCGCGCTCGGCATCCTCGACCAGATCGCAGCCCTCAAGAAGAAATACAATTTCCGCATCCTGATCGACGACGCCCACGGTTTCGGCGTGATGGGTCCCCACGGCCGCGGTACTTCGGAACACTTCGGCGTGATGGACGAGATCGATCTCTATATCGGCGCCTACGCCAAGAGCATGGCCATCATCGGCGGCTTCGTGGCCGGCCCGCGGGCCATCATCAACTACCTGCGCTACAACATGCGCTCGCAGATCTACGCCAAGGCGCTCCCGATGCCCATCGTGGAAGGCTGCCTCAAACGCCTGGAAATCATCCGTGGGGAAGAGGGCGACCGGCTCCGCGCCCAGCTGTGGACCATCACCCGCGCCCTGCAGGACGGCCTGCGCAAACGCGGTTTCGACATCGGTGTGGCGGAAGCCTGCGTGACGCCGGTCTTCATGAAAGGCAACCTGGCCCAGGCGACCAACATCCTGATCGACCTGCGCAAGAACTACCACATCTTCTGCTCGGTGATTACCTATCCCGTGGTGCCCGAGGGCGTGCTGATGTACCGCATCATCCCGACGGCCGCCCACACGCTCGAAGACGTCGAGTACACGCTCAACGCCTTCGCTGAAGTGCGGCAGAAACTCGAGCAAGGCGTCTATGACGCCGACGAGATGCAGAACATGAGCATCCAGTAAGCGGGCGCCTGCCCCGCTTTGAAAGAAAACCTCGGACTAAAATCCGAGGTTTTCTTCATTCAGGATGCGGGTGAAATACCACAGGTGGAGCTGCAGGGCGTAGCCCCAGTATTTCCAGGAATGGGTGCCGGGTGAATAGACTTCGATGTACGGCACGCCCAGTTCCTTGCAGCGCTGGCAGAATTCCCGGGATGCCCCGAAGAGGCTGTCGCTGTAGCCGCAGCTGACCAGCATCAGCTTGCCGCTGTCCTTGGCCCGCTCGATGCGGTTGACCGCCGATTCTTCGGCATGCCGCCGGTTGGCCGGATCGTCAAAAGGCCCAAGGCGTTCGGTCAGGCCGATTCCCCCTTTTTCATAGGCCAGGTCCAGGACGCCGCTCATCGAGCCGCCCGCCCGGAATTTGGCCGGATCGTCGAGGAAGACGTTGATGGCGCCGTGACCGCCCATCGACAGGCCCGTGATGAAGGTCTTTTCGGGGTCCATCCAGTATTTCTCCTTCATTTTCGGATAGAGCTCTTCATGGAAGAATGCCCGCCACTGCATGCCGTCCGGATTGTTCTCGTTGACATACCAGCTGTCATAGAAGCCGTCGGGGCAGATGATGATGAAACCCGACTGGTCGGCGATCTTCTGCAGGTCGTAGTGGTCGCTCCAGTCGCGGTAGCAGCCCGACCAGCCGTGCAGCAGGAATAGGGTAGGGACCGGATCGGGATCGCCGCAGCATTCCACGCAGTATTCCGGGGCATAATTGGCCTCAAAGCGTTGGGGAACAAAGACCAGCACGGAGTCGTTGCAGGGAAGGTGCCGGGATTCGATGACGATGAGTTCCTGTGCGCCGGCACTCAGCGCAAGGGTCATGCCCAGGAGGGCCAGGAGGATTTTTTTCATATTCCGGAGATTTTGCGTACCTTTACTAATTGTACTGTCTTTGCAAAGTTATGAAAAATTATCGGACTTATATCTGTTTTATCGTGCTGGCCGTCCTGATGCTGCTCCTTTATCCGCGCGAGGGAAAGTTCCAGTACGAGTACCAGAAAGGCCGTCCCTGGGTCTATGAGACGCTGATCTCGCCCATCGACTTCCCGATCCTCAAGACCGAGGCGGAGATGCTGCAGGAGAAGGAAGAACGGGCTTCCGAGACCGTGGATTACTACAGCTACGACCCTTCTGTCGCGGCGCCCAAGCTCGAGCAGTTCGGCCACAAGGCCGTCGAACTGCAGCTCGACGGGGAACTGACCCGCGAGATGTACGCCCACCTGAGCGAGGCCTATGAACGGGGCATCGTCTCGGATTTCGGCGACGGTACACAGTCCGACAAAGTGATCTTCATCAAGCGTGACAAACGGATTGCCGAGACGCCGGCCGCCGATGTGTACGACCTGGCCCGTGTCCAGAACGTCCTGCGTTCCGACCTGGTCTTCGACTATCCGGACATCGACATCGATTCCATCGCCCGGCTGCTCGACCTGAAATCCTTCATTGTGCCGAACCTTTTCTACGACGAGAACACCACGCAGCTGGTCCACCGGGAAGCCGTCAACTACATCTCGCCCACCAAGGGCATGATCTATGCCGGCCAGCTCATCGTATCGGAAGGGGAGATCGTCACGAGCGACATCTGCCAGATCCTGGATTCCTACAAGGCGGAATACAAGATGAGCTATGGCTATTCCGGATCCCCGAATGCTTTGGTGGCCAGCCACATGCTGATTATCGTCACCCTGCTGGCACTCTTCTTTTTCATGCTGTTCTTCATCGAACGACGTCTGCTGGAGGATCTGCGGAGGCTGGTTTTCCTGATGCTGATGCTGCTCATCGGCTTTGCCGCCACGGCCATCCTTTTCCGGGTGGACCAGCGGCTGCTCTATCTCTTCCCCTTTGCCGTGCTGGCGCTGTACATGAGCGCCTTCTTCCACGATGACCTGGCCTGGTCGGTCTATGCCGTATCGATCCTGCCGCTGCTCGTGATTCCGGAAAATGGCGTGGAACTCTTCTTCATCAACCTGACGGCCGGCTCGGTCGCGCTGTTCTCGTACCGTTTCTTCAACCGGGGCTGGCTCCAGTTCCTGAACGTGCTGTTCATCTTCCTGGCGATCTCGCTGGTCTGCTTCGCCTTCAAGCTCGGAACGGGCAGCCTGTCGTACGCCTTCAAGTCCACCAACTTCCTCTTCCTGGGCATCCACGCGGTCCTGGCGATCGTGCTCTATCCCTTCGTCTTCCTTTTCGAGAAGATTTTCGGTTTTGTGTCCTATTCCCGCCTGTGGGATCTTTCCGACACCAACAACAAACTGCTCAAGGATCTGCAGAAGAAGGCGCCGGGCACTTTCCAGCATGCGCTGCAGGTGGCCAACCTGGCTGAAAATGCGGCCGAAACGATCGGTGCGGACACCATGCTCGTGCGGGTAGGCGCCCTCTACCACGACATCGGCAAGATGGAAAATCCGATGTGCTTCATTGAAAACCAGGCGGAAGGCGTCAACTATCATGCGGGCCTTACCCCGGAGGAGAGTGCCCGGGCCATCATCAAGCACGTGGACGACGGCCTGGCCCTGGCCCACAAAGCCAAGTTGCCCGAGGTGGTCTGCGACTTTATCGCCAGCCATCACGGGCGCTCCGTGACGCTGTATTTCTACAATGTCTATTGTAACAATGGGGGAGACCCATCCAACAAGGCGGCCTTCACCTACAACGGCAAACTGCCCCGGACCAAGGAGCAGGTGGTGGTGATGATGGCCGATGCCGTCGAGGCGGCCTCCCGTTCGCTGAAAGATTATTCGGAGGAAAGCATTGCGGCGCTGGTCGAGAAAATCCTTGCCAGCCGTCTCGATGACTCACAGCTGGTCGAGGCAGACATCTCCCTGCGCGACATCAATCTGGTCAAGGAGTCCTTCAAGCGTTACCTGATGCAGATTTACCACGCGCGGATCGCTTATCCGAAGCGGCAGCAGCCTTCCAGATAATCAGCGAAACCAGCAGGATAAAGAATGTGAGGCAGGCGGCGCGTCCCGTCCGGTCTCCGATACGGGCGAAGGCCGTCAGCGTGTCGTTGCCGTTGATCGTGCCCCGCAGGGTCGTCTCTTCCCACCAGCCGGTCCGGGCGAGCACGTCTCCCCGCTGGTTGATGAATCCCGAGGTTCCCGTATTGGCCGCCTGCACCACGTCCCGCCGGTTCTCGATGGCCCGCAGCCGGGCGTAATTGAAGTGCTGCCGGTAGCCCGGCGTGTCGCCCCACCAGCCGTCGTTGGTCATCACCGCCAGGAATGAGGCGCCTTTTTTCGTGGCCATGCGCGACCAGTCGCCATAGACCGACTCGTAGCAGATCATCGCACCGAGTTTGCGTCCGTCGCTGCAGGGAATGGCGTCCATCTCGTCCTGGGTGCCGTAGCTGGTGCTCGAACCGCCGAAACGGCTTACCAGCGGGCCGAGGAACTTGAGCACGTTCTCGTAGGGGATGATTTCTACGCCCGGCACGAGCTTCGATTTGACATACGAGCCGTACACCTGCCGGCTGTCCATGACCAGGGCGGTGTTGTACACGTCGTACCAGTGTCCTTCTCCGTTTGGACGGGCGCTTCGCGTGGGCTTGGTGCTGCATTCGTAGCGGCGGGTGGTCAGGGCGCCCAGCAGCAGGTCGGTCCCGGGATGTGCGGACAGGAAGGCCCGGTAGCGCTGGTAGGAGGCGTTGTCCTGGGGATTGTCGATGTCCCAGCTGAAGGTGAAGGTTTCCGGTGTGACGATATAGCGGGTTTCGGAAGTCGTCTCGCGGGCCATCAGTTCGATGAGGCGTGCGTCGTAGGCGCTTTGCGGCTTGACGCCGTATTTCTCGAACGGGTCGATATTGGGCTGGATGACAACGACTTCCATCGGGTCTTCGCTTTCCTTGTACGTGGCGTAGCGGATTTCCGAGGCCAGGAGCGGGAGGACGACCACGGCGGCGGCGCTCCAGCGGCAGATGCGGCGCCCGCGTCCCGGCCGCTTGCTGATGGCCAGGAACAGCAGGATGTTGCACAGCAGGATCCAGGCCGAGCCGCCCACGGCGCCGGTCCATTCGTACCACTGGACCATTTCGGGATTGGTGGCGAAGCTGTTGCCCAGGCAGAGCCAGGGCCAGGAGATCTCGATGTTGAAATAAATATGCTCCCAGGCCAGCCAGGTGACGGCCAGGAAGATCAGGGAGATGAAATCGGCTGCGGCCGGGCGTTTCTCAAGTTGACGGAGGATACGGCTACCCCAGCGGTAGATGGCCACGACGGCGGTCATCTGCAGGGCGTTGAGCAGGATGGCGGCAATGGCGCCGGCCGCCGACACGAACCAGATCCAGAAGGTCGAGGCGATGTTGAAGCCCAGGAAAGCGGCGTAGAAGTACCAGAAGGCGTGTCGCACCTGGTGCTCACGCAGCAGCCGGTCGAGCTGGAAGAGCGGGATGAAGGCGATCAGGGAAAGAAATCCCAGCCGCGGGACGAGGAAGGGGAGGCTGGCCAGGACGACGAAACCGACGATCAGCAGCCAGAGGTTTCCTTTGGGATATGAGGGTGTTGCGTTCTTTTTCATTTTGTCGCTTGAAATGGGCATTCCGTTACAAAGATAGGTTTTTTGCGGAAAAGTTCTCAAAATATGGTATCTTTGCTTTGTTATGGAGACCATGGCGCTTAATTTCCTGAAGGCGATCCTCATCGGCCTGGGTGCTTCGATACCGCTCGGACCGTTGGGTATCATATGCATCCAGAAGACCTTGAGCAAGGGCCGCTGGGCCGGTTTCTCCGTCGGACTGGGTTCGACGGTGGCGGATACCTTCTATGCGACCATCGCGCTGCTGTCTGTCACCTTCATCAGCGACTTCCTTGACCGCAACACCGACTGGGTGATGCTCATCGGCGGGGTGGTCATCCTGCTGATCGGCATGCAGATCGCCTTGAAGAATCCCATCAAGGACCTGCGGCGTCCTGCCGCCAGTTCCATCGCGTCCCGCCATGTGCAGGAGGGGCTGCGCGGCCTGCTGATGACGCTCACCAATCCGGGGGCGCTGGTTCTGATGCTGGGTCTGTTTGCCTTTTTCCACCTCGACCTGGGCGATTCGCCCACGACGGTTGACGCGCTCATCGTCCTGGCGGGCATTTTCCTGGGCACGGCCGGCTGGTGGTTCCTGCTCAGCGGCGGCATCAGCCTGTTCCGCAAACGCTTCCGTCTCCGCCAGATGCTGATCATCAACCGCATCTCGGGCGCCGTCATCGCCCTGATCGGCCTGACCTCCCTCGCCGACGGCCTCGCCCGCCTCATCTTCCACCAGTCCTTGCTCTAACCGCTCGTCCGCCATCCTGCCCGACCGATTCTGTCAGCCCTCTTGTTCGGCTGATCCCGTCAGCCGTCCTTCATCGGCTGACATCCTCAGCCGTCATGCCCGGCTTGACCGGGTATCTTGTCGTTGTCGGACGTCCGCGGGCGGCGGTCCGCACGGAAAACCTTCCGCTGCGCTTCATTCCTCCCAACGCCAATGCTTTGGGCCCCTCCCGTTCACATGGCCACGGGCGGCCATGGGTTTTCCACGCGTACCGCCTCCCGCGGACGCACACATCGACTGGCTCCGCGGCTCCGGGTTTTCACCTCGCTCGCAAAAAAATGCTCGCTCGGCAAAACCCCATCCGCCGCTACGCCCTTCCCATCCTCGCTAGAGGCCGTTTTTGAGGATGGAAGGTCGTTTTTCGGCTTGCCATCCTCATTTTCAGCCGTTTTTGAGGATGGCGGGACGCCGTCGGGCGGAGGCTACATCTTGAATTGTTCTTTCAGCCAGCGGAGGGCCCGTTCGGTCTGCCAGGGGTAGAGCCAGTGGCCGGTGTCGCGGGCGACGCAGAGGGTCTTCGGCGCGGTGATCACGTTGTAGGCTGAGAAGGTGGAGGACGGGCAGCAGACGATGTCGTTGAACCCCCAGGCGTAGAAACCCGGCTGGGAAAGGAAGCGGGCGAAATTCACGACGTCGTAGTATTTCGACACGGCGACTTTCTGTTCGATGAGCGGGTCGCTGCGGTCGATGAACAGGTGCGGCCAGCCGCCGCTGCGTCCATAGTAGTAGCCGGTCACGTCGCAGAAGGCGGGGAAGTAGGCGAAGAGTGCGCTGATCCGTTTGTCGAGCGCCGCCGTCACGATCGAGAGCATGCCGCCCTGGCTGCCGCCGTAGCAGGCGATGCGCGACGTATCCACGTCCTCGCGGCTGCACAGGTAATCGACGGCGCGGACGCATCCCAGATAGCTCCGCTTATAATAATAAGTGTCGCGGTTCTCGATGCCTTTGAGCACGTAGCCCGACATCGCTCCGTTTTCCAACTGCCGGTACATTTCCGGATCCTGGTCGACCGGGATGCCGTGCACGCCGATGTTCAGGACCACGAACCCTTCGTAGGCCAGCGGATCGATGCCGCTGAAGCGCCGGACGGCCGCGCCGGGCAGCCGGAGGATGGCCGGCTTGCGGCCTTCCGTTTTCGGGACGGAAAGGACACCATATACATAGTTGCCCACGCGATACGACTGGATGCGGACATAGTACACGTCCACCCGGTCGTCGCTCTCCTCGGGCGCATGGCGGACCCGGGTGAGCATCGGGACCTTGGCGGCCTGCGCCTTAGCGTTCTCCCAGAACTGCGTGAAATCGTCGGGGAGTGAAGTCGTCGGCGCGATCTTGTCGGGGTCGAAGCCGATGTTGGTCATGCCTGTATATCTCTTTCCTTCATACGTTACGCTGACATTGACCGTCGTGAAACCGGGAACCTTCCGGCCGGGCACCTTGATGCGGGCGACACCGTTCTTGTCGGTCGTGACGCTGCCGCTCTTTTCGGCCTTCAATTTTTCGGGGCCGTAGCTGTACTGGATTTCCGTCAGCGGCATCCGTACATTTTCCTTGACGGCGTAGAGGGTGAACTGGGCCGGCTGGCCGCAGGTATAGACCCAGTCGGCGTGATCCGGTTCGGCATAGACGGTGATGTACTGTTTTGACGGCTGACCCGCTGCCGTGGTCAGCATCAGCAGCAAAGCTGCCAGCAGGAAGAACATTTTTTTCATGGCAAATGCAAGGAACAATGTGAATGACTCGACAAATTTACAAAGAATTACGCGGGATTATTTTATCTTTGCAGACAGTATGGGAATTTTCTTCAAGAAAAAGACAAGACAGGGGCTGGACCGCAAGAAAGTGGTGGCCAGCTATACCGTTTTGGGTATCTGCATCCTGCTGATGGCCGTCAATGTCGGCAGTTTCATCTTCTTTCCCCGCCTGATGGCACCGCTGGCCATCCTGCTCTCCAATGCCATCACCCTGATCCTGGCCGTCATCGCTTTCCGGCCGATCAATGCGCTGGTGGAGAATCTGCTCGAAAAGCGGCAGCAGGAATTGCTGGAACAGCAGCAGAAAGAAGTGGAACTCGAAAAGAAAGTCGGCCTGTTGGAAAGCCGCAACCGCGAACTCGAGAACAAGCTCGACACCCGCGCCCAGACCGAGGGGATGCCGGCCGACATCGACTTCACCTTCAAACTGGAGCAAATGGAGTATGCCAAGAAGGGCTATGTCGTGAAAGAAGAACCGTTGGAAGCTTTCTCCAGCGACGACCGTTTCCGGAACCTGATCCCGGATGTCAGCCTGTGGAACAAAATGCTCGACGCGCTGTCCATGAAAGATCAGGGTGTCCGCAAGGTCCTTTATATCAAGAAATACTATTACAAGGTTTCCATCGGCATCGATTTCAGCAAGATCAAGTTCAGTTTTGCCGACGACCAGGTTTTCTTCTCAGGCGTGAAATTCACCCGCCTGCACGACATCAGCAGCGAACTGACGCCGGACGGCGACGATATCGACCACTGCTGGATTCTCAACAGTGCTGACAAGTGGTCGGAAATCAAGCATTCCGCCTACTACAACGCCTTCAAGGAGGCCTATGCCCGGATGCAGGAGGCCGAGACCCGCGACAGCCTGGAGGCCGAAGTCGAGAGCCTCTGCCAGCAGTACACCCTCATCTTCCGCCGGAGCATCCAGAGCCGCTTCCCGCAAGTGTCTTTCGTTGAGAGTATTGAAGACAGCGACCGCAGCTGGTATGCCTTGCGTGAAGGCGGCCAGTACCGCATGGTCCGGGACATCGCAGCCAACATGCTGCTGCTGACCAACGTCATCAACGAAACCAAGCAGATCGAGGAACAGGCATCCCTCTGATCGTCCGTTTTTTTTCAGTTTTTTACGTTTATTTGGAAAAGTTAGGGAGTTTTTTCAAAATAATTACTATATTTGCAGTCCCAAAACGGGAACAGCAATCGGTCCTTTAGCTCAGCTGGTTTAGAGCGCCTGCTTGACAGGCAGGAGGTCAGCAGTTCAAATCTGCTAAGGGCCACGCGAAAAACAGTCACTGCATGGTGACTGTTTTTTTATTTGACCCTAAGGCCG
>CADAOB010000038.1 GCA_902789445.1 uncultured Bacteroidia bacterium
CCATCCTCAAAAACGGCTCATTTTGAGGATGGAAAGCCGAAAAAAGATCTTCCATCCTCAATAATGGCCCCAAATGAGGATGGGAAGGGCGAAGTGGAAGGTTTTCCACTGTGCTACCTGGAATGGGAGGGAATCAGAGGAGGTCGAGCAGATCGGCGATGGTATGGACGGTGACATGCCCTGTCGAGGATACGGCGGGCTGCGGGTTGGCCTGGTGGAGCGGCAGGTTCTTTTGAGGCCGAGCGCCCTCGCTGGCCTCAAAAAGGTTCTGCCGCGCGTCGGAAGAGCCCGCCGAAATGTTCATGACGGTGAACGACGGGGTGCCGTCGGGCGCAATCTCAGCGCGGATGACCGGCACGGGAGTAGCGGCGGCGGCCGCAGAATCAGCGGCTGCGGGGTAAGGGGCCGCGGCGGCGGCCGCAGAATCAGCGGCTGCGGGGTAAGGGGCCGCGGCGGTAGCGGCAAAAGAGGCGTCGGCGTCGGCGGCGGCAGCGGCAGGGGCAGCGGCAGGGGCGGCGGCAGCGAGGGCGCGGATGCCGTTGCGGCGGAGGGCTTTGCGAACCATTTCGCAGGCGACGGGGTCACCCGTGAGGCGGACTTCAGCACGGTATTCGGGCTCGATGCGGTAGAGGCCGGTCTGCTTCTCGAAGGCGACACCCTTGCGGCGGAAGAACATGTCGAGCGTGCCGTCGAGCGAGAGGTCTTCCGGCGTGCCTACCGTGACACTGCGGCCACCATTGCGGCCACCCTTGCGCCCCCCCCCGTGACCAACTTCCTGACCACCCGCGGAACCACCCACGAAGCCACCCGCGGAACCACCCACGGAACCACCCGCGGAACCACGCTTTTCCGGATCGGGGCGGCGGGGCATCAGCCAGAGGCGGTCGGCGATTTGGAGGGCGAGTTCCAGGTCGTGCGTCGAGAGGAAGATGGTCTTGTGCATTTCGCGCGAGAGACTGTGCAGCAAGTGGAGGATCTCCACTTTGCTCGGGTAGTCGAGAAAGGCCGTAGGCTCGTCGAGGAAAATGATGGGCGTCTCCTGTGCCAGCGCCTTGGCGATCATCACCTTCTGTCGTTCGCCATCGCTGAGCGTCTGGACCATGCGGTCGCGGAGCGCCGCGATGCCGACCAGCGACAGCGCGTCGTCCACCTTGCGGCGGTCATCGGCCGAAAGCCGGCCCCAGAAACCCGTGTAGGGACTGCGTCCCATACCGACAAGTTCCCGGACCGTCATGTTCTGCAGATTGTTCTTTTCGGTCAGCACCACCCCGATGACCGTGGCAAGCTCCCGTTCCTTGTAGGAAGAAAGCGGCCGGCCCAGGATGGATATCTCACCCGCCAAAGGCGACAGGAAGCCCGAGAGCGTACGCAGCAGGGTCGATTTGCCTGCACCGTTCTCACCCAGCAGGCAGGTCAGTTCGCCACTGTGGATCGCCTGCGAAATACCTTCCGCCACGCATTTGACACTGTGTTTGCCCCGGTAGCCGATGGACAGGCCCGTAAGCCGGATGGTTTCTTCCCGTTTCATTCGCCCGTATCCTCCTTTCTGCGTTTGAAAAGCACGGCAGCGACGACCGGTGCACCGATCAGGGCCGTGATGGAATTGACCGGTAGCGCGCCTTCGAAGCCCGGCATCCGGGCAATCAGGTTGCATAGCAGCGCCAGCGAAGCGCCCGCCAGCAGCGAAGCCGGCATCAGGACCCGATGGTCCGAAGTCCGGAAGATGCCCCGGCAAAGATGCGGGACGGCCAGGCCCAGGAAGGAAATCGGGCCGCAGTAGGCCGTCACGATGGCCACCAGGACACCCGAACAGGCAATGACCGACATCCGGGCCCGACGGATGTTCAGGCCCAGGTTGCGGGCATAGCCGTCGCCCAGCAGCAGCAGGTTCAAAGTCTTGACCAAGAGGAAGGAAAGCGGCAGCAGGATGGCCATGATGATGACGAAGGTCATCACCTGCCCGCCGGAGACCCGGGCAAAGCTGCCCAATCCCCAGACGACATAAGCCCGCACGTCCTCTTCCGCACTGAAGAATTTCAGCACGCCGATGATGGCGTTGGCCACATAGCCGATCATCACACCGATGATCAGCAGCGTGACATTGCCCCGCACTTTCTGGGCTACATAGACGATGAGCGCCATCACAGCCAGTGCACCGACGATGGCTGCAACCGTCATCGCGAATTCACCCATATAGCCGAGCCGGCTCAGGGCGACGCCGCCCAGGCGCCCGGAAAGCAGCACCACGAAAGCCACGCCCAGGCTCGCACCCGAACTGACGCCCAGCACAGAAGGCCCGGCGAGCGGGTTGCGGAAGACCGTCTGCATCTGCAGACCGGCCACCGACAAGCCCGCGCCGGCCACGAGCGCCGTCAGCGCCTGCGGAAAACGCGATTTGAGCACGATGTTCTGCCAGATGGTATTGTCCACTTCCCCGCCCCAGAGAATCTTCCAGACCTGGCCGGAGGGGATCGTCACCGAACCCAGCAGCAGGTTCAGGAAAAAGAGCAGGAGGATGGACACCCCCAGCAGGATCATGCCGATGGCGACGGGACGCTTCATTGCAACAACTCGTAGAATACAGGCTGGTAGTCGGCCGGAAGGAGTTCCGGGTGGAAGATATGGATCAGGTCGGAGAGCACCACGTCGGGCTCCACCGGCATGTTCTCATAGAAGGGTTTCTCCCGCATGTTGCAGTAGATGACGCCTTTGTTCTGGAAGGCATAGAGATCGGCATAACGGGCGTCTTCAGCCTTGAGGGCTTCATAGGTAAAAGTACCCGCATAGCTGTTGACGATGCGCCAGTATCGGGCGTGGGCCGTCTGGCTGTAAACGGTCTCGAAATCGAGGTTCAGGCCGCCGGAATTCTCATCGGCCGGCAGGAAATATTCCCCGCCGGCATCACGGAAAATCTGCGCCAGGAAACTGCGGCCGCCGCCCACGTACCAGTTGCCGCCGTGCAGTTCACCGCTGAGCACCACCGGGCGCTCCGCGACATCGGCGGTCAGGGCTTTCAGTGCATTATAGCGCTGGGCGATCTCCCCGAAAATGCGGTTTGCCTTCTCTTCTTCGCCACAGAGTAGGCCCACGAACTTGATCCATTCCGCCTGGCCGAGCGGTGTCATCTCCTTATAGCCCAGATGCGGGATGAGCGGAATATCCACCCCTTTGAGCGCTTCGTAACCGCCCCGCTTGAAGGGCGAGATCAGGATCAGGTCGGGATCCAGGCCGAGAATGATCTCGTTGTCGAAATTGCCTTCGATGCCGATCTTCTGCGTACGGCCGTCGGCGAGCCGCTCTTTCATGTCGGGATTGAACAGATGGCGGGTACTGGTGATGCCGGCCACGCGGTCGAGTTCGTCCAGGCAGATGAAATTGGAGAGCTGGAGCGAGGTCATGCACACCACGCGCTGCACCGGCACTTCGAGCCGCGTATAGCCGTCCGGCACCGCAACGGATTTGCTGCCGCGCGGAACGAGCAGATAATGGAAGGATGCGCTTTCTTCTCGCTGCGGATCCTGGATGTCCACCAGGCAGCCGGCGTCGGTATAGCGGACGCTGAATCCGGCGGCATACTGCGGCGTGACCGCGCCGGCCTTCGTGCCGGAAACCGCGGCGGCACGTCCCGCCCCTTTCGACTTTCCGCCCTGGCAGGAAACGGTCAGGACGGCCAGCGCCAGAAGCAGGAAAACGGATAGTATTCTTTTCATAGTCAATCCCATAGACTCAAAATAGCGGCTTCGCCCCAGTAGAGGTGGGTATAGCCGGCAATGACATTCTTGAAACGATAAAGCGGCGTAGGAACCTGCTCACCCCGTGCATTGTACTGCACGGCGACGGAGGGCAGGGCCGCCGGTGAAACGAGCTCGGAATAGTGGAATTCATGGCCGCGCCACGACCGCCCGGCCGCATCGACAAGGCGCCGGTACCCGAGATGGAGCCGGGCGCCGTCCATCGTTGCGGCAAAAGGCAGGACGCCGCACATCGGGTACGGGCCGCCGGGAACGCCTTCCAGCCCCTGCGAGAGATAGATCATCCCGCCGCATTCGGCCAGGATCCGGCCGCCGGCCTCCGCATAGTCACGCAGCTGCGCCCGAAGCGCCGCCTGCTGCGACAATTCCGCGGCAAAAAGTTCCGGATAGCCTCCCGGCAGGTACACCAGGTCGGCCTCCGGCAGCGAATCGCCCGCCAGCGGGCTGAAGAAACGGAGCGTCCCCAGCTCGGAAAGCCGCCGGAGATTCTCCCGATAGATGAAATTGAAGGCCGCATCGCGCGCCACGGCAATCCGCAGCGGCTCCCCGGCCGGCGGCTGCGGCGCTGCCGGAAGCGTCGCGGCGTCCCTTTCGGGAGCCGGGCCGGCAACCGCCGAAAGCAGTCCCGCCAGATCGATGTGCCGCTCCACCAGATCGGCCGCCCGGTCGATCCAGGCGTCCATCTCTCGTTCGGCAGCAAGGGTCAGGCCCAGGTGCCGCGAGGGCACTTCCAGGTCCGCCACCCTGGGCAAAGCGCCGAAACAAGGCAGGCCGGCATCGTCACAGGCTTCGCGGAGGAAACGCAAGTGGTTGTCCGAGGAAACCGGGTTGAACACCACGCCGGCGATACGGAGTCCCGGCAGGAAGGTCTTCATCCCGTGAAGCTGTGCCGCAACGGTATAGGCCATCGAACGGGCGCCCACCACCAGTACGACCGGGATGTCGAGCAGCCGGGCGATTTCCGCGCTGCTGCCCTGCATCCGGGCATAGCCGTCGAACAGGCCCATCACCCCTTCCACCACGCAGACGTCCGCATCGGCGCCGTAGCGGGCATAGAGCGAACGGACGTGCGCCTCGGAGGCGAGCCAGGTGTCGAGGTTCACCGACCCGCGGCCCGAAGCCAGGCTGTGGAACTGGGTGTCGATGTAATCGGGGCCGCATTTAAATGGTTGAACCTGCAAGCCTTGCCGTTGCAAGGCCCGCAGGATCCCCATCGTAAAAGTGGTTTTCCCACTCCCCGAATGCATCGCGCCGATGAGCAGTTGCGGTTTCATCGGACACAAAGATACGAAAACTTACTCAGCATCCATTGCACGGATGATGTCGAAGCAGAAGCCTTTCGAGAGCTCCACACCTTTCTCCACCACGCCGGTCTTGCAGTCGTAGATGTAGATGGTCGGATTCGTTTCCTCGGCTGCTCCTTCCACTTCACCGCCCACGCCGATATAAGCCTTGCCGTTGACCACGGTGCTGCGCTGCGAGAAGCGGCCGCCGCAGTACTGCAGGTCCTTGCCATTGAACTTCACGCGCTCACGGGCGCCGTTCGACAGGCTGACGATCGAATAGAAATGGCTCTTGCTGTCGATCTTGGTGCCCAGGGTTTCGTCGCGGGAGTAGCTCAGCGCCTTGCCGTTGCCCAGGTACTGGACGGTCAGCAGCTTGCCTTCCGGATTGGGGAAACCGTTCCAGGACGGATCGAAGGACTTCTGGCCCACCGGGATGCGGCGCAGGATACCCATTTCCTTGCCATCGATGGTCTGCAGGCCGGCCACATACATATTGTCGGCCTCGTCGTACATGATCATGTTCTGCATCAGTTCGCCATAGGCACTGCCTGCGGTCTCTTCCATGATCTCGGCCGGCACGGCGGTGTTGGATTCCACCTTCATCGTTGCGGGGTCGATGACGGCGATGTAAGTTACGGAAGTGGCAGCATCCGACAGGCCGGCCGCAGGTTTGGCAAGATAGAAGTAATACAGTTTGCCATCGCTCTTGCGGTACGTCAGCAGACCGGTCGTGGAAAAGGCATTGTAACCGGTCGGAAGGCTGATGTCGAACGTACCTTCACTCTGGACGGCGAGATTCGATTCGTTGAGCTTCGACCAGATAATCTTCGTGGCCTTGTCAGCGGTACCGACAATCACCAGCGTGGTACTGTCGTTGATCCAGGCATGGGTATATTTGCGGGCGCTGTAAACATTGTTCTTGAACGGCACTTCGGCGTCCTCGACGATGCTTTCCTCACCGGCCGCATTGCGCTCGATGTGGAATTTCACGAAACCGCCCGTGGCACGCTGCGGCACCTGGTAGTAGTATTTGCCGCGGGTAATGCTTTCCAGGGTATAGTCTTCCGTGATATCGATGCCCTTGCCGGTGAACTCGACCATCGGCTGGTCGGCCGTCACGTCGGGAACGCTGCGCACATACGTGCCGTTCTTGTTCTTGGACATGCCGCCGTGCTTGACGGCGCAGACAAAGAGGTCAAAATTGTAGTCTTTGTCCACGACGACCGGTTCCGGCTCCGGTTCGGGTTCGGGTTCGCGGCAGCTGACTGCCATTGACATCATCGAGACCATCGCGACGGTCAGGATGAGCAGGATGCGTTTCATTTCTTTCATATCTTTCTCTTTTTAAAACGATAAAACTATAGGAATAATCTGAATTTCAAGAAAAACGCCCGCCCGGGCTTCTGGAGCATATAGTTGTCGTAGGCCAGTGCGTCAAGCAGGTTGGTACATTCGAGCGACAGGTTGTAGCGCCCGCCCTGCCAGCTGTAGAGCAACGAAGCGTTGACAATGTGCTGCGTGGGGATGCGCGACTTGGTGCTGGCCGAACCGAAGGCTTCCCAGGTCACGAAGAACCAGTGCACCCACTGGTAGTCGGCGGTCAGGCGCAGGCGGCTGTCGGGCAGCCCGACCTGATGGAAGGTATAGGAGGCCTCCGCATTGCTGAAGGTCCAGGGCCGGTTCGGCGTCCGGTTGCGGTAGGTGATCGAGCGGCTGCCGTCTTGGTTGAATTCCCGCTGGTCGCGGCAGTCGTCATAGCTGGCGTTGACCGCCAGATGCAGCTTGCCCGCCCAGTCGTAGCGGATCTCGCCGTCCACGCCTTTGATATGGACGGCCGCCACGTTGACATACTGCATCATCCCCTCGGTCTCGGAGACAGTGGCCTGGATGTAATTGTCCACGAGCCGGGCAAAACCGTTCGCCTCGTAAGAGAGCACGTGCCCGCCGCCGAGGTCCCAGGAGCCGAAGAAGCCGAGGTTGAAGTTTTCGCTGATCTCGGGGGTCAGAATCAGGTTGGGATAGATCGTGGAGCCGTTGCCCAGTACCTCCCGGGAGACGGGAAGCCGGACGCTGTGTTCATAAGAAGCCTTGATAGCCAGGGGGTCGGATATGGCAAAACGGCTCCCGACGCCGTAACCCAGGTAATTCCGCGTGCTGGAGGCTTCCGCCGTGGCGGCGCCGGAGGTCGAGGCGAACTCGCTCTGCCCCACTTCCAGGTGGTTGATGTAATCCTTGACGAAGAAGGCGTTGTCCATCTTTCCGCCGAAGAGGACCTGGTTGTAGGAAAGGCCGATGATGTGCTTGGTCAGCGCGTCGTCAGTCGGAACGTAGTCCGCATCCCACGCGTCGTCCTGGCGGTTGCCGGTGCGGTTGAGCAGATAGTTGAGCGTCAGCTGGTGCGCCTCGGAGAGATGGTAGTCGAAGTTGCCGCGAACGAGCGTCATCGGCCGGCGGTAGTTGCGCAGCGTCTTGCCCCGGTGGCGGATTTCGCTGTAGGAACCTTCGATATAGGTGCCGTCCCAGTAGTAGCGGCGGTAGGTCGTGTCAATGGTCTGGGTATGGTCCCAGGTCTGGGACACCGTGGCGTTTACATCGAGCCGGTCCGTCAGGAAGCCTTTCTTCGCATAGCGGGCCGACAGGTTGAGCGCCTTAGTGTTGCGTTCGGCCATACCGATGACGTACGACTGCGTGGCGCCGGTCTGCAGTTCCTTGTCCACCTTCGACACGGAAGCCGACAAGTAGAAATCATCGGCCCAGGAGCGGTCGGACACGCCGGCCTCCAGTTGGGCGAAGAGCGACAGGTAATCGTCGTGGAAACGGGGCAGGTCGGTCACGATGAAGGCCGTCCGGTCGGCGTTGCGGACCTTGACGTCGTGCATCAGGTAGTCGTTCTTGGAATAGGACGCGCTGATCACGGGCTTGATGGTCAGGCCCGTCCTCCGGCCCGTAAATCGGGCGCTGAAATCGGCCTTGTGGGTATGGAATGAACCGATTCCATAGGAGAAATCCAGGTAATTGCGATGCTGCCGGTTGGTGATGATGTTGATGGCGCCTCCCAGTGCGTCGCTGCCGAAACTGGCGGGAATCACACCCTTGTATATCTCCACGCGCTCAATCAGGTTGACGGGCAGGTTCGAAAGCGTGATGCCGGAGCCCTTGGCGTCGAGCGGCATCCCGTCGAGGAAATAGCGCACGGAGTTGCCGCCCATCCCGTTGATGGACAAGTCGAAATCGCTGCCCACCCCGCCCTCTTCGCGAATGCGGATGCCGGAACTGCGGTCAATGGCCTGGGTGAGCGTCTGCAGCGTGGCGGCCTGGATCCGGATATTGACGGCCCCGACCGCGTAGGCGCCTTCGCGGAGCTGCTGCTCCTGGCTGCGGGCCGTCACGGTGGCGTTGCTGAGCATGAGCGTATCGTTCAACTTTCCTTTCACGACCAGGGAATCCTGGGCGAAAAGCGGCACGATGCGCAGGAGCGCACACAGTAGTACAAATACTATCTGTCTGAATTTCATCTTCTTGCAAGCTTTTATTACCCGAAAGCTTGAAAAACGCGCGGTCCCGGCAGGTCTTCTGGCTTGTTCCTTCTCCGGCACCTTCCCGCCTTGCGGCAGTGGCTTTGGATTGTCGGAGACGGCAGCGGAACTTACAGCAGCGGTGTCTGCTCAGGTCTTTCACCTGATTCCCTTTTCACCCGAAACGCCCCGGCAGGGGCGCCGGACACCGGAACCGGCGGCAAAGATAAAGATTATTTTCATTCCTGCAAAACCTTCTTCTGTAGGCCGATTTCTGGCCATTCCCGTTCTCGGAATCCCATTTTTTTGCAACAAATAAACAAAAAATGCTATATTTGCGGCGCAATTGGGTGTCCGGACCCGCGACCGCGGGGTAAGGAAGAATAGGGAACCCGGTGAGAATCCGGGGCAGTGCCCGCTGCTGTAAGTTCCGAATTTTGCTTCAGCTATTCTCATTGTCACTGGATTTTTTCCGGGAAGACAGCTGAAGCGGAACGAGCCAGAAGACCTGCCCGATTGTATTGGATGGAAAAAGCGCCGGGCCAGTCGCCGCTTCCACGGAAAACATACAGCGGAATGTACAAGATTCTCTCATTCCTGCACAAGCTGACCGGGTGTCTGCTGTGCGGATTGTTCTTTATGTGGTTCGCGTCGGGCATCGTGATGATCTATCACAGTTTCCCGCGCGCATCGGCCGACAAGCAGCTGGAACTCCAGCAAGCCCTGCCGGCTGAGCTTCCTCCCGTGGAAGCGCTCACCGCGGCGCTTCCCGACTCTGCCGCCGTCCCCGCACTCTCCCTGCAGATGCTGCTCGACGAGCCGGTCTTCCGGATCGGGAACCGTGAAAGCGTGCTGGTTTCCGCCCGCACGTTCACACCGGTCGAAGAGACCCGGGAAACGACCATCCGGACCTGGTGCGACGCACCCGTAGCGCGGATTGACACGCTCACCAAACTCGACCAGTGGATCCCCTTTGGACGCAACCGCGAGGAACTGCCCATCTACAAATACCATTTCGCCGACCCCGAGCGGCACCAGCTGTACCTCTCGTCCAAGTCGGGCCGCGTGCTGCAGTTCACCTCGCACAAGGAACGGGTGTGGGCCTGGTTCGGCGCCATCCCGCACTGGGTGTATTTCACCCGTCTCCGGCAGGAGCAGCAGCTCTGGCTCAACTCCGTGAAATGGGCGGCGGGCATCGGCTGCATCATGGTGATCCTGGGATTCGTGCTGGCCATCCGCGTGGCCGTCAAGAGCAAGAAGAAAGTCGCGCCGTACAAGAAAAGATGGTACAACTGGCACTACATCCTGGGCTTCGTCTTCGGCATCTTCGCCATCACTTTCGCTTTCAGCGGAATGATGTCGCTGGCCGATATGCCGGAATTCCTGAAGAAGGCGCCCCGCGACAAGAGCGAACAGGCGCAGCCGCGCGGCGGCCGCCGCGGCGGGCCCGGGCGGCCGGACGCCCGGCTGGACCTCGACCGCTACACGCTGGACTACCGGCAGGCCCTGGCCGCTTATCCCGGCACGAAAACCATCGCCTGGAGCGACTACAAGGGTGAGCCTTATTATACGCTTACGCTCGCGCCGAAGCAGCAGGTCCTGGTCGATGCCCGGGAGGGCAGCCTCGTCAAGCCCTTCGTCCTCACCGAGGAAATGGTCCGCCGGGAGATGCAGCGGCAGTACGGCGACAGCATCCCCTACACCGTGGAAAAAATCGACAAGTTCGACCGGGAATACCATTTCCGCAAGGTGACGGACGATATGCTGCCGGTCTACCGCGTCATCGTGGACGACTATATGCACACGCGCTACTACTACAACCCGGCCACGCTGGCTGTTCGCCGCATCGACGACGACACCCGCACCCGGAACTGGCTCTACCACAAGCTCCACACGCTGGACTTCAAGTTCCTGACCGACCAGCCCTGGCTGTGGAACATCGTGATGTACACCCTGATGATCGGCGGCACGGCCCTCTCCGTGACCGGTATCGTACTGAGTGTCCGCTGGCTTGCCCGCGGCATCCGTCGTCTGTTCCGGAAAAAGAGACACATCCAACGCTAAAACCATAACAAAAAAACTGTCAGATTAATGAAAAAGACTTTTTTGCTGGCACTTGCCATTCTCTGCATCCTTCCTGCTTCTGCCCAGACGCCCGAACGTCGCAGAAGCATGGTCGATTCGGTATTCTCGCTCGACAGCGCAGCGATCTACGATTACTACTATCGTCCGCTTCAAGAAAACAGTATCAAACTGATCAATATCGACGTTCCGCTGAAATACCTCCCGGTGACTGTCAGCCGCATTGAGGCCAAGACCCTGGAACGCAACCATATCCTCAGCCTGGAAGATGCCGTCAAATATCTCCCGGGCGTCGTCCAGACCTCCGACCAGCTGGGCGCCTTCAAACGCTACAGCATCCGCGGAACGACCGACGCAGTCATCGCCTGGGACGGCATCCGCGACGAGCGCTCCCTGCTCAACAACGTCCCGTTCAGCGACCTCTCGTCCGTCGAGTCGATCGAGGTGCTCAAGGGCCCCTCGTCCGTCCTGAGCGGACACTCCGTGATGGGCGGCGTCATCAACATCATCCGGAAGAAGGCCACGCCGCAGCAGACGGTCAACGCCAGCATCAGCCTCGGCAGCTGGAACCAGAAGGAAGCGACCGTCGGCTTCGGCGGCAAACTCGTCGGACCGGTCAACTACCGCGCCCACGTCCACTACGCGAACGGTGACGGCTACCGCGGTGTCAATGCCAACAATTTCAGCGGTATGTTCACCCTGGGTTCCGCCATCACGGAAAACGGCTACCTCGAGGCCATCGCCTCATTCAACGACGACCGCTATACCACCGACATCGGCGGCGCGCCGGTGATGCCGGGCGACGTGTACAGCGTTGCCGGAGACCGGCTCTTCGCTTCCAACGGCGAGCGAAACCCCTTCTTCGACTATGACAAATGTCTGAACGACAACGCCAACAACCATATGCAGCGCCGGGTGATCGACCTGACCCTCGCCTACACGCACAAGCTCACCGACTTTATGACCCTGCGCGAGCGCTTCAACTACAGCCACAGCGATCTGGACTACTGGTGCGTCGAAAACGTGCGCTATCTCACCAGCACGTCCCCCATCTACGACTACTGGTATCTCAACAACCGGGGCGTCAAGACCTATGTGGATATGGAAAACGTTCAATCGGGCACGCCGCTGTGCTTCAATCCGGACAGCTACAACTACACCAACGTCCTCGAGCTGGGCGGCAAATTCAACACCGGCAATATCCGACATAACTACAATCTGGGCTGGAACTACCAGTTCTTCGACTATACGCAGTACAACGGCTACGGCAAAGATGACGTCTGGGGTCCCGGTCTGGGCGAGATTGTGTCGCTGAAGGACCCGCACACCGTCCGTGACTGGTGGGACTGCAAGGTTTCAGCCGCGTCCATCCGCAACTGGATCACCAACGGCATCTACGCCCACGACGTATTGGAATTCAGCGAGCAGTTCAAGGCGATGCTGGGCCTGCGCTATGACTTCTACCACTACCAGAACGCCTCGGCCACCATCTCCGATGGCCTGCAGCACTACGACGAAGCCAACCGCACCGACTGGAAAGAACTCCGGACCTCGGCCCTGACCTACAAACTCGGCCTGGTCTATCTCCCGGTGAAGAACCTCTCTCTCTACGGATCCGTGGCCAACTATTTCAAACCCAACTCCACGGTGTACAACCCCAACTACATCTATGTGGACCGCAACGGCAAAGAATTCAATCCGGACGAGGCCGGCGGCGAAGTGTTCAAGCCGGAGAAAGGCTGGCAGGGCGAGATCGGCGCCCGTCTGGAGATCGCCGACTGGTTCGACATCAACGCCAGCGTGTTCTACATCCGCAAATACAACGTCGTGCGCACGATTGGCAACAAGCCTGTCGAGGAAAACGGCTCCGTGGTCAACAAAAGCGTCCGCGCCCAGGTGGGCCGGCAGACCTCGAAAGGCGTGGACTTCGATATGACCTTCCGTCCCGCCCAGGGCCTGCAGCTGACCAGCGGCCTGGCAGTGTCCGATATGCGGACTGTCGCCAGTTACCTCGACTGGATTCCGAAAGACGCCGACTGGGTGACCTACAACGAAGACGGCACGATCAACCTGCGCGCCACCAACTTCCCGCGCACGACCTTCTACGCCTATGCGGACTACACCATCCAGAAGGGCTTCTTCAAGAACCTGTCGTTCCACCTGAACGGCAACTATACCGACAAACGCTTCACCAACGTCGCCAACAACGTGTATCTCCCGGCCACCTTCATCGTGGACGGCGGCCTCTACTATACGCTCGCCAACGGCATCACGCTTGCCGGTAACCTCTACAACATCTTCAACACAAAGTATTTCATCAGCGCTACGCGCCCGGCAAAGCCACGTCACTTCATGGTCACGGTCGGCTACCGATTCTAGGCCGAACCCTCTTTTTGGCCCCGCAATGCCAAGCGATTGCGGGGCTTTTTTTTCTATTCTTCCGAACTTTGTGTTATCTTTGCGGCCGATTTTGGTAATCGGCGGTCGCCCGCAAGCCCTGCCGATGCAAGGGAACCCGGTGAAAGGCCGGGGCTGTACCTGCAGCTGTGATCCTCATTTCAAGGTCCGCCTCCAAAATGCCACTGGGCCCGGCGCTGTCCCTTCTGCGGGACGAAATGCGACGAAGGCCTGGGAAGGTGAGCCGGACCGGGGAAAGCCAGAAGACCTGCCAAAGCGACAACAGCTGTTCGCCCGCTCAGGAAAAAGCGGGAGCGAAAATGAGATTGCATACGATCTGGCTTATCGGCCTGGCGCTCAGCCTGGCCTTTCCGCTTGCGGCACAGACGCCGCTGCAGGACACGATCCCGGAGACCGTCGTCACGGCCACCGGCACGAGCCATCTGCTCAAGGACGTGCCCGTGCAGACGGAGGTCATCACCCGCCGGATGCTGCAGAACTACGCCGGCCGCTCGCTGGAGGACATTCTGGGCGGCCTGACGGCCTCTTTCGCCTTCAACGAGGATGACATGGGCTCCCACATGCAGCTCGGTGGCCTGGGCAACAGCTACATCCTGATCCTGATCGACGGCAAGCGCATCCACGGGGACGTGGGCGGCGAAAACGACCTGTCGCTGGTCGATCCCCAGAACATCGAGAAGATCGAGATCGTCAAGGGCGCCTCGTCGGCCCTGTACGGCAGCGACGCCATCGCCGGCGTGATCAACATCATCACGCGCAAGCACCGCGAAGAAGGCCTGCTGCTGGAGAACGCCACCCGCTACGGTTCGTACAACGACCTCCGGCAGCACAATGCCATCGGCCTCAGGTACGGACGCATCAGTTCGCTGACCAACTTCCAGCTGCAGCATTCCGACGGCTGGCAGAACACGCCCGTTGAACACACGGTCGGCTCGCAGCCGCCCGTGACCGACTCGCAGAACAAGACCGTGAACCGGCACACAAACGCCCAGATCGGCGAGCAACTCAGCTGGACGCCCTCCGACCGGCTCGAATTCTATGCCGGCGGCACTTTCTACGGCAAACGCATCTACCGGCCCAACGGGAAATATGCCCAGTTCGACGTGCATACCTATGATTTGCAGTACCGCAACGCTTCGGCTTCGGCCGGCGGCCGCTGGAAGGTGAACGCCACCGACGTGGTGACCTTCGACCTGGACTGGAACCGGCACGCCTACCAGTATTATTTCACGGCCAACACGCTGGTGGAAGACTACGAGAAGAGTAAAGGGACCCTCTATTATCCCTATTATCCCTACCTGACCGGGCAGACCGAGATGCAGAGCGACCAGCGGCGCACGATGGCCAGCCTCAAAGGCGTGTTCACCCTGCCGGGCGGGAACCTCCTCAATACAGGTGCGGAATACCGCTACGACTGGCTCTATTCCCCCACCCGGGTGGAAGGTGGCACCGTGGGAGACTGGACCGCAGCACTTTACGCGCAGGATGAGTGGAAGATGGAATCCCGCCGCACCCTGCTGCACCTGGCCGGCGGCGTCCGGCTGACCTGGAACGGCCAGTTCGGCGTGCGCCTGACGCCCAAACTCTCCGTGCTGCTGGGCCTGGGACCGGCCTGGCGCATCCGCGCCAGCTGGAGCCAGGGCTTCAAGACGCCTGTTCCGAAGGAATT
>CADAOB010000039.1 GCA_902789445.1 uncultured Bacteroidia bacterium
GCCGTCTCCCGCCAGATGAGCCGCATTGACATGATGAACCTCCGCCAGTTCGCCGAATACTACAACGACCTGGTGGACCAGGGCCTGGTGGACCACAATGCCTGGTATGCCGACCCGTCCGTTCTGGGCAAGGGTACCAACTGGCAGGACGAGGTCTTCCGCACCGCGCTGCAACATTCGCATCAGATCAGCGCCCAGGGCGGTACCGACAAGATCCAGTACTATGTGTCCGGTTCCTACATGAACCAGGAAGGTACCATCATCGGTTCCAACTTCGACCGCCTGTCTTTCCGCACCAACCTCGACGCACAGCTCAAGAGCTGGTTCAAGCTCGGCCTCAACGCCACTTATGCGGAAACCAACGACAACATCAAGCTGGCCGACGGCCAGGAGGGTGTGATCTTCTACTCCCTGTCCACGATTCCGGACATCCCGGTCTATGACCTGGACGGCAACTATTCCACCACGGTCCGCGAAGGCTACACCTCCGCCAACCCGGTGGCCCTGGCCATGCTCGACGAGAACCTGCTGAAACGCCGCAAGCTGACCGGCAATGTCTTTGCGGAAATCACGCCGCTGAAGAATCTGGTCTGGCGCAGCGAGGTCGGCTTCGACGTGAGCAACTCGGAAGCCACGACCTACAAGCCGATGGTCAACCTCGGCGGCTGGCAGCGGGGCAACAACTCGATGAGCGCCCAGCGCAACAACAGCACCTACTGGTCGATCAAGAATTACCTGACCTATTCGAACACCATCGGCAAGCACAGCTTCACCGCGATGGTCGGCCAGGAAGCCTGGGAGTCCCGCTGGAACTACCTGGGCGCCTCCAACACCGGCCTTCCTTCCGACGACATCCACAACATCAAGCTCGCCACGGGCAACCCGACGGTGAACTCCGGTTTCGGCAGTTCCGCGATGGCTTCGTTCTTTACCCGCGAAACCTACAACTACGACAACCGCTACCTGTTCACTTATACCTTCCGTTACGACGGTTCCTCGAACTTCGGTCCCGACAACCGCTGGGCCGGCTTCCACTCCTTCGCCGGCAGCTGGCGCTTCACCAACGAGGCGTTCCTGCGCGACTTCAGCGACCGGATCGGCCTCAACAGCGGTAAACTCCGCATCGGCTGGGGCCAGACGGGTAATGCCAACATCGGCTCCGGCGCCTGGGAATCCGGCATGTCCAAGATGCCTACCGGCCTGGGCGACAGCCAGCGTCCGGCCAACATCGCCAATACCGGCATCCACTGGGAGAAACAGCAGCAGACCAACATCGGTCTCGACCTGAGTTTCCTCGACAGCCGGATCAACCTGACCGTCGATCTCTACAAGAAAATCTCCTCCGACATGCTCATGTCGCTGGCCCTTCCTTCCTATATGGGTACGCAGGGCAACGATTCGTCCGCCCTGGCCGCGCCGAAAGGCAACTTCGGTACCATCGAGAACAAGGGTCTTGAGATCACGCTCGACACGCATCCGGTCATCTCGAAGAACTTCTCCTGGAACAGCAACTTCCAGATCTCCTTCAACCGCAACCGCCTGCTCGCCCTCGACGGCAGCGCCAACGCGCAGCTGGTGGGTTACGGCCAGTGGAGCGACATCGTCTCGGTGACCGAGATCGGTGAGTCCCTTTACAATTTCTACGGCTACAAAGTGATCGGCGTCTATAAGGATTTCGAAGATATCCAGAATTCCCCGAAGGCGGAGAAATATCCTTCCGACGGTGTGTTCAACCGCGCCACCACCGTGTGGCCGGGCGACCTCAAGTTCGAAGACGTCAACAAGGACGGCGTCATCAACGAGAACGACCGCACCAATATCGGCTCTCCGCTGCCGAAGTTCACCTTCGGTTGGACCAACACGTTCAGCTACAAGAATTTCGACCTGTCGATCTTCATCAACGGAACCTACGGAAACAAGGTCCTCAACTACAATATGATGGGACAGGGCTGGAACGGTCTGGTGCATATGAACAGCACCTGGACCAACCAGCACGTGATGATCGCCGACCGCGCCCGCTTCGAGGCCATCGACCCGATGAAGACCTATACCGACGGCTCGGCCTGGTATGAAGATGTCACCAACGTCCGTGTGGTGAACGCCGGCACGATGATGCCGCGTCCCTCGATCCAGGACCCGAACGACAACGACCGCCTCAGCACCCGCTACATCGAGGACGGCAGCTACATCCGCCTGAAGAACATCTCCCTCGGCTATTCCCTGCCGAAGAACCTGCTCTCCAAGATGAAGGTGGACAACATCCGCTTCTCGGTGAACATCCAGAACATCTATACGCTGACCCGCTACAAGGGCTTCGATCCGGAAGTCGGCGCCTCGACGCAGGACTCCTCCGGCCTGACCTTCGGCGTGGACAACGGACGTTATCCTTCTCCGATGACCTGCTCATTCGGCCTGAACATCACACTTTAATCTGGAGGAAACGATTATGAAGAATATCCTGAAACATATCGCGCTCCTGCTTGTCATCATCCTGGCCACGGCATCCTGTGAGAATTTCCTGGACCGTCCGTCCGAGGATGGCTACACCACGGGCATGTTCTACCAGAACGACACCCAGCTCGAGCAGGGCATCAACTATCTCTACAATTCCCCCTGGTATGACATCATCCGCTTCTATATCTACGGTTCCGAGACGATGTGCGGCAATGTCTATCAGGGCCAGAACGCCTATTCCACGCTGACCGTCAACGGCACGGACCAGGACCTGAAGAACATGGCTTATTCGCTCTGGGCGGTCAATGCGCAGTGCAACACCGTGATCCACAATATCCTGGCTTCCGACAGCGAAGAGATTACCGATGCCACCCGCAACCGCTGCATCGGTGAGGTGCTGGCCTGGAAGGCCATGACCTACTTCTTCCTCGTACGTACCTTCGGTGACGTGCCCATCATCCACGACAACACCGAGGTCATCAAGGAAGCCAGCTACAACGAAGTCAGCAAAGTCGACAAGGCGGACGTCTACGAGTATATCGTGATGACCCTTGAGAAAGCGATGGAACTCCTTCCGAAGAACGCCTACATCGGCAAGCTCAACCGCGTTGACTACTATGCGGCGGAGGCGCTTCTGGCCAAGGTCTATCTGACCCGGGCCGGTGTCAGCGGCACGCTGGAACAGGGCGACCTGGCCAATGCCCGCCGGTATGCCGAAGACGTGATCAAGAATTCGGGCCGCAGCCTGACGCCGAAGTATTCGGACATCTTCCGGATGACCCCTGCCCAGTTCCAGCAGACCGGTGAGGAACTCTTCACCTGGCACTGGCAGTGCAAGGAAGAGGCCTGGACCAGCCAGAACTCCATCCAGTGCGACGTCGGCCTCGTCGGTTTCGACGAGAACGGCAACCTCTGGGGTGACTGGAAGGGCCCTTCGGTAGCCCTGCAGGACCTCTTCGGCGTATCCGCTGCCGACGATCCGGCGCAGCGCGTCGATACGGACGACCGCCGCAAGGCGACGATGATGATGTTCGGCGACCAGTACGATTATTTCTGGTCCGACCGCGGCGGCTTCGACTTCTACCGTTTCTTCTACGATGAAAGCTACTGCCCGGGCGGCCTGACGTCCAATGCATCAAACAAATCGTTCGGCTGTGGTTCCGGCGCCAACTACTGCAAGCACCTCTATGGTGACGTGGCCGACCACGTGGCCGCTTTCGGCTATCCGTCCTTCGGTATGTTCAACCAGCTTCCGACGCACATCCTGCGTCTGGGCGACATCTACCTGGTCTGCGCCGAGGCCTGCTACCTGACCGGTGACACGCAGAGCGCGCTCGACTATGTCAACCAGGTCCGCGCCCGCGCCCATGCGCCGCTCTACACCTCGATCACCATCAACGACATCTGGAAAGAGCGCCGCCTGGAACTGGCCCTGGAAGGGGACAACTGGTATGACTTTGTCCGCCGTTCCTACTACGACGTGAACGGCTGCATCAGCGAACTGCTCGCCCAGCGCCGTTCCTCCTACGGCGGACTCGACGCCGCTTACAAGCAATACGTCACCGACGAACAGGGCAATTATGTCGGCCCCGGCGCCCGCGCCTGGGATGCCAGCGGCATCACCTACAGCGGCAACGAGGAACTCACCGACGTCAAACCGGAAATGTTCACGATCCCGTTCCCGACGGAAGACGTGGTGATGAATCCCAACGTGGCTTCCACCGCACCGGCGGTCCGCGTGGACGTCCGTGCGACTTATTCCTATGACTTTTAATCCGTGGACAGATGAAAGCAATGAAAAGATATATCAGCATGATCCTGGGCGTCCTCGTGGTGGCTTCCTGCGCGACGATCGACTATCCCGACCGTTTCGTGCAGACGGAAGGCCTCCCCAAGGTGGACTTCATCCGCTATGCCGACAAGGACGTGGTCATCACCCAGGCCAACATGGAAGAGGTCGTCTGCATCGTCGGTGAGAATCTCACCAGCATCCACGACCTGTACTTCAACGACCAGAAGGCCGTGCTCAACTCGAGCTACATGACGGCCAACACCCTCCTGGTCTCGGTGCCCAAGAACATGCCGGCCGTCGAGACCAACAAGATTTACATGTACACCAAGGCCGGCCAGGAAGTGACCTATGACTTCAAGGTGCTCCCGCCGGCACCGAAGCTCGCTTCGATGTCGCTCGAGTGGGCGCAGCCGGGCCAGACCGTGACCCTCTACGGTTCCTACCTCTTCGCCCCGCTCACCGTCGAGTTCCCGGGCGCCGACCCGGTCGAGGTCTCCTCGTCCGCCGGCACCTCCGTGGATGTCGTCGTCCCTGAAGGCGCCCAGCCGGGCAAGGTCAAGGTGACCACCGCTTCCGGTACGGCCCAGTCCGTGTTCATGTACAAGGACAGCCGCGGCATGCTCTTCGACTTCGACGGCCTCACCGGCCTGGGCAACCACGGCTGGAACGGCCACGGCGCCTCGACGGACGAAACGGCCATCAGCGGCAACTTCATCCAGCTGGGTGACGGTTCCGCCGTCATCAACAGCGACACCTGGGACGAGAGCCACTTCTCCTTCGTGTACTGGCCGGGTTCGTGGAACGATCCCGAAAACTACAACGACGGCGCCAACGGCATCCGCCTGACCGACCTGGCGGACTTCAGCGACTGGAAGAACATGGCCCTCAAGTTCGAGATGTACATTCCTTCCAGCAACCCGTGGAAGGGCACGGCCCTCCAGTTCTGCATGGCCGGTGTGGACAAGGTTTCCTTCGGCGGTGCGGTCACGGACATCTACGGCAACCAGGTCGCCGGTGCCAACAACACCTACATGACCAGCAACGATACGCCGCGCGCCCTCTATCGTCCCTGGGCTGCCAGCGGAAGCTTCGATACCGGTGACAAGTGGATTACCGTCACGATCCCGTTCACGGACTTCAGCTACGGCTGGGATGGCAATCCTTCTTCCGGAACCCTGAATGCCGACAGCTTCTCCAGCCTCTGGATCTTCCTGTGCCAGGGCGGTGAGCCGAAAGGCGAGGAGTGTACGCCGATCATCAAGATCGACAACATCCGTGCAGTCCCTTACAAATAAGCGACAGGAGGACAGAATATGAAAAAGACAATGAAATCTTTCGTACTTGCAGCCCTCTGCATCATGACAACGGTTTTCGCTTCCTGCCAGCGGGAACAGCTCGACACCGCGCAGTTCTCCGACCGGAACGTCACCCTCGCCGCCGTGGAACCCAATCCGGTGATGCGCGGGGGTGTCCTCCGCCTGGTAGGCAGCAACCTGGACCGGGTGACCGAAGTCCATTTTGCCGGCAATGTCACCGTTACCTCCATCGAGAAAATCGCCACGGGCCCGCGGAGTGAAATCCGCGTGACCGTGCCGCTCGAGGGACCGGAAGTGGGCCCTGTCACCGTCGTGGCCAACGACGGAACGGTGCTCAACACCCGTTTCGACCTCGAATATACCGAACCGATTTCCATCGATTCCTTCTCGCCGGCCGAGGCCCTCTCGGGCAACGTGATCACCATCAAGGGTGAATACCTGAACAATGTCCGCGAGGTCATCTTCGGCGGCGAGGTCTATGTGACCGAGTTCTTGAGCCAGTCCCGCGGTGAACTGCAGGTGCAGCTTCCCAGCAACGCCGTCAGCGGCTTCGTAATCCTGGGCGACGTCAACGAGCTGGAAGACAAGACCACGATTCCCAACCAGATCTATTCGGCGGAAGAACTTGTGGTCGGCGCCCCGACCGTGACGGAAGCCGAACCGGCCACGTACAAGGCCGGCGACCGGATCGTCATCCAGGGTGCGCACCTGGACATGATCGCTTCCCTGGCACTCACCGGTGCGGACGAAGTGGAGTTCACGGTCTCGGAAGACGGCAGCGAGATTTCGTTCAACCTGCCCGCTACCGCAACCGACGGTCCGATGCTTTTGACCTCTTATGCGGGAATGACTTTCCAGGCCGGCCAGATCGAAACTGTCTCCGTGACGGACCTGACCATCGCTTCCCAGGCGGAAGACGGCCGCTACAAAGCCGGCAATACCGTGAAACTCAGTGGTAACGACCTGGATCTGGTGACCAAGGTGGACTTCACCGGCGCCGAAGCATCCTGGTATTACATGGATGGCAGTGTCTATGCGACCGTTCCGGCTGCCGCCCAGGATGGCGGCGTCGGCGTGACGCTGGCCTCCGGCAAGCAGGTCTGGACCGAACCCATCGAGGTTGTCAAACCCTGGGTCGAGTCGTACAACTACGGCGCCGTAATCGCCGGCCAGACGGAAGTCACCATCAGCGGCGACGACCTGGACCTGGTCACCTCGGCCAAGTGGGGTACCAAGGCACAGGGCTTCATCGACTGCGAATTCCGCTTTGGAACCGATGATGAGGGGCAGCTCGCGATCGTCGTTTCGACGCCCCGCCAGGCCTATACGGGCCCGATTACGCTGACGTCGGCTGCGGGCTATGAAGCCAGCACGGGCGAAATTGTCGTCGAGTACGAAGAGGCGGTGAGCATCACCTTCGACCAGGAAAGCTATGCCCTGGGCAAGAACATTACCATCAGCGGCAGCAACCTGCTGCAGGTCGAGACCATCCGTGTCAAGGGCCAGAAGGTGACTTCGTATGCGCTGCGTTCGGACCAGGCCATGTCGTTCGCCCTTCCGGAGGGTGTCACCAGCCCGGGCGTCTATCGTCTGGAACTGACGCTGCTCGACGGCTCGGAACTGACCTGGCCGGTGCCGTTCGAAGTGACGGCGCCGTACACGGAGACGTTCATCTGGGAAGGCTATGAAGACCTGGCCGGCTGGGGCAACTCGCCTTACTTCGGTGCGGAGGACGCCTTTATCACGGCCGGCCTGCAGGCCGGCGACCTCGTCCGCGTTTACTACCAGGTCCTGAATCCCGACTGGTGGCAGTTCCAGTTGCACGACGGCCACTGGGGCAATGTCGCCGTCGAAGAACTCGGCGGGGATATCACCGTCAGCAAGAACAACACCGAGCCGGAAGCGAAGTACTTCGCCTTCACGGTGACGGATGCCATCCTGGCGCAGCTGACTTCTGTCCAGGGCTGGGGCGGCGCGTTCCTCACCAATGGCGAGGGCGTTGCGATCACCGGCATCTCGATGGTCCATTTCGGCGCGACGGAGACCGTCGTCTGGGAAGGCGACATCACGCTGTCCGACTGGACCAACTACGACAATCTCGGTCCCGAGACGATCTTCGCGGAAGCCGGCCTGTCTGAAGGCATGGAGGTCCGCTTCTACATCTCCGGCGGTGACGCCGAATGGCAGATCCAGCTTTTCGACGGCCATTGGGGTGGCATGAGCTTTGAGGAAACGGGCTGGACGAACCAGTTCAACAACAACAATTCTGATCTGGCAAACGGCTACTTCTCCTTTGTCGCGACGACTGCTCATGTGGCCCAGCTGACATCGGTGCTGGGCTGGGGCTCCTTCATCATCCTCCAGGGTGATGGCGGCATGCACCTGACCAAGATCGCCATCCAGTAGGGTGGACCCTTTTTCCCGGAGGGGGCTGACCCTCCCTCCGGGATCCAATTTTCCTGCCTATGAAGAGAGCATTGTCTATCCTGGCCACGGCTCTCGCGGCCCTCTGCATCTGGTCTTGCGAGACACCGGAGTCCCAGCCGGAGCCCGATCCGGCCCCCGCGTCGCTGACGCTCAGTGCGGATTCATTCGATGTACCGGTCGATGGCGGTCAGTTCAGCCTGAACGTCACCGCTCCCGTCCGTCCCGCCATCAGCGGGAATCCCGCCTGGGTTTCCGTCGTGGACGGCACCTTTGACAAGTACAGGATCAGCTATACGCTGCGCGTGTCCGCCAATCCGGATTACACGCCCCGCAGCGCCACGCTGACCGTCACGGCCGGGAGCCTTTCCAAGACGGTGAAGCTCAGCCAGGCAGCTGCTGAGAAGCCGGTGGATCCGGAGCCGGAACCGCCCCAGACGGCCATTGCCGAGAAACTGACCAATCCCAAGGCCAGCGCCGCCGCGCAGAAAGTGTATGACTATCTGCGGCAGCAGTACGGCAAGCTTCAGCTGAGCGGTGTCCAGGCCGGCGGTACAGCCAACAACAACGACAATGTCAACGCAGTTTTTGCCATGACCGGCAAGCATCCGGCCGTGGCCGGCTATGACTACATCTTCCTGCAGTATTCTCCCACGCCCGCCAGCTGGAGCTGGAAGGTGGATTACGGTGACATCTCCGCCGCAAAAGAGCAATGGAGCAAGAACGGCCTGGTTTCTTTCATGTGGCACTGGAACGTGCCGACCTCCAAGGAGGCCTGGGACAAGGGCGTGAACGAAGCCAATTTCGACGGCTATAACTTTTATTGTGACAAGACCGGTTTCGACATCCGCCGGGCCCTGATTGCCGGCAACTGGGAGCATGATTTCCTGCTGAAGGACATCGAGAAGGTGGCCGGCTATCTGAAACTGCTCCAGCAGGCCGGGATTCCCGTCCTGTGGCGGCCCCTGCACGAGGCGGCGGGCAATTATACGCTTTACGGCCCTGGCGGTGCCTGGTTCTGGTGGGGCCGCGGCGGCGCCGACGCCTGCAAGCAGCTGTGGAAACTCCTGCGTGACAAGCTGGAAGGGGAGTACGGCCTGGACAACCTGATCTGGGTCTGGACCCTCGACGCCACGCCCGGTGCTGAGAACCAGTACGCAGACTGGTATCCCGGAAATGACTTGGTGGATATTGTCGGGGTGGATATCTATGTGGAGAATACGTCGGCCCAGACCCGCCAGTACAAGGCGGCCCTGGCCCTGTCCGGCGGAAAGAAACTGACGACCGTCAGCGAGTGTGGCAACATCCCCGACCCGGAGAAAAGTTTTGCGGCGGGCGACAGCTGGAGCTGGTTCCTGGCCTGGTCGCTCGACCAGAAAGAGTATAAATACAATACGGAGGCGTATTGGAAACAATTGATGGGCTCTTCCCGCGTGCTCACGCGCGAGACGATGCCGAGCCTCAAATAAAGGAATATGCGAAAGAGAATCCTGTATCTGCTGCTGGCGGCCCTGCCGCTCCTGTTTACGGCCTGTGAGCCGAAAGTCGAGCCGACCCCCGAACCGGGACCCGTCGCACCCACGTCGATTACGCTCAGCGCTTCTTCCTTCGAGGTCGCGCAGGCGGGCGGAAAACTCTCGCTGACCATCCAGGCACCGTCGCGTCCCAGCCTGTCCGGCCTGCCTTCCTGGATCAGCTACACGGACGGTACGTTCAACAAATACAGCATCACCATCGGCCTGACCGTCGCTGCGAATGACAGCTATGACGGGCGCAGCGTCGAGGTGACGGTTTCCAGCGCCGGGGCTTCCGCCGTGAAATTCAGCGTGAAGCAGGAAGGAAAACCCGTTCCGCCCACGCCCGTTCCTGGTAGTAACGATGCCTGGGAACTGGCTGAGAAACTGGGACTTGGCTGGAATATGGGCAACCAGTTCGACGGCTATTACAACGGTTCCTGGGCCGGTGAGAAGGAAGGTTACCCCGATGAATGTGTCTGGCAGCCCGGGGAAGGCGCCAAGGCGACACAGGCGACTTTCAACGGTGTCAAGGCCGCCGGTTTCACCAGCGTCCGCATTCCCGTGAGCTGGCTCAAGATGATCGGCCCGGCTCCGGACCACAAGATCGATGCGAACTGGATGAACCGCATCTACGAAGTCGTCGGTTTTGCGCACAAAGCCGGCCTGAACGTCATCATCAATACGCACCATGACGAGAACCATGGCGTGAGCAACACCTATCAGTGGCTGGACATCAAGAATGCTGTCGGAAACGCTGCGCTCAACACGGCCATCAAGGCCGAGATCAAGGCCGTCTGGACCCAGATCGCGCAGAAGTTCGCCGACTGCGGCGACTGGCTCATCCTGGAAGGCTTCAACGAGATCAACGACGGCGGCTGGGGCTGGAGCGATGATTTCCGCCGCGACCCCACGCGCCAGTGCAACATCCTCAACGAATGGAACCAGGTGTTCGTCGATGCCGTCCGTGCGACGGGCGGCAACAATGCCACCCGCTGGCTGGGCGTGCCGACCTATGCGGCCAATCCTGCCTATACGACCTATCTGAAACTGCCGTCCGACCCCGCGAACAGGCTTATGGTCTCCGTGCATTTCTACGATCCGAGTGATTACACCATCGGAACGGCCCAGTATTCCGACTGGGGCCATACCGGGGCAGCCGGCAAGAAGGCGACCTGGGGCGACGAGGAACACGTCAAGGAGACTTTCGCCAAACTGCAGGCGGACTATGTGGACAAGAACATCCCGTGCTATCTCGGGGAATTCGGTTGCTCGATGCGGGCCAAGACCGATACCCGGGCCTGGGCGTTCTATCTCTATTATATGGAATATGTCGTCAAAGCGGCCAAAACCTACGGCCTGCCCTGTTTCGTCTGGGACAACGGCGGCGCCGCTACCGGCCAGGAACAGCACGGCTACATCAACCACGGGACCGGCGGCTGGCTGGGCAACGGAGGTGAAGTGGTGGCCGTGATGAAGAAGGCCTGGTTCACCCAGACAAGTACTTATACCCTGCAAAGCGTCTATGATGCGGCGCCCAAATTCAATTGATGATGCGCAATTCTGTTCTGCCCCTGATTCTCTGTGCACTGCTTCTGGCGGCCTGTACGGCCGGCGGAAAGAAGCCGGCAGCTTCCCCGAAGGAAGTGCTCTCGGAACGCCTGGCCGCCTATGCGGCGGAAGGCAAGGTCCTTTACGGCCACCAGGACGATCTCTCTTACGGCCATGCCTGGTGCGTGACGGACTGGGAAAACGACGGGCTGACCCGTTCGGATGTCCGCGACGTGACCGGAAAATATCCCGCCGTCGTGGGCTTCGACCTGGGCGGCATCGAACTGGGCGACAGCTGCAATCTGGACAAGGTTCCCTTCGGCCTGATGCGCAAGGCCGCACTTGCCCATATCGGCCGCGGCGGCATCGTCACATTTTCCTGGCATCCGCGCAATCCGCTTACCGGCGGGGATGCCTGGGATATATCTTCCGACGAGGTGGTGTATTCCATCCTGGAAGGCGGGGAGAAGCACGAGGTCTTCATGGAATGGCTCTCGCGGGCGGCGGATTTCCTGGCGGGGCTGGGCGATGTGTCCGTGGTTTTCCGTCCCTGGCACGAACATATGGGAAGCTGGTTCTGGTGGGGCTGGCGCCTCTGCTCGGCCAACGAATACAAGGCCCTGTTCCAGCTGACGCACGATTATTTCGTGCAGGAACGCGGCCTGACCAATCTCATCTGGTGTTTCTCGCCCAACGGCCCCATTACGCGGGAGGACTATCTGTCGCGCTATCCGGGCGATGACTATGTCGATATGCTGGGCACGGACATCTACGAGTATCCCGGTTCCGATCCGCTCGACGTGGCGGCGGCCCGCTACCAGGGCCAGGTCCGGGAAATGCTTGCCACCCTGAAGGAACTTGCCGCCGAACGCGGCAAATTCTTCTGCCTGTCGGAAACAGGACTGGAAGGGCTGGTCGATCCGCACTGGTGGTCGGACGTGTTGTATCCGGCCGTGTCGGGTTCCGGCGCCAGCTATGTGCTGACCTGGCGCAATGCGCACGATATGCCGGGCCATTTCTACGCCCCGTGGAAGGGCTTTGCCCATGAAGAAGATTTCAAGCAATTCAGCAACAAGGAAGATATCGTTTTGTTATGACCTATCAAGATAGACTGGCCTGGCTCAAGGAAAGCCACGAGGCCCTGATCGAGAAGAAAAATGTTCCCCTGGAAGGGAACGGGGTTTATGAAAGATATGCCAATCCGGTCCTGACGGCGGACCATGCGCCGCTGGAGTGGCGCTACGACCTGCATCCGGATACGAATCCCTACCTGATGGAGCGTTTCGGCATCCACGCCGTGCTCAATGCCGGCGCCATCAAATGGCAGGACCGCTATGTCGTGGTCGCCCGTGTTGAGGGCGCCGACCGGAAATCGTTCTTCGCCGTGGCGGAAAGCCCCAACGGCGTGGACCATTTCCGCTTCTGGCCGCGGCCGGTGACGATGCCCGAATACGGCGAACCGGCCACCAATGTCTATGACATGCGCCTGACGGCCCACGAGGACGGCTGGATCTACGGTATCTTCTGCGTGGAACGCAAGGATCCCGACCGGCCCGACGACCTTTCGGCCGCCGTGGCGGCCGCCGGCGTGGCCCGTACGCACGACCTGGTCAATTGGGAACGCCTGCCCGACATCGTCTCGGAGAGCCAGCAGCGCAACGTGGTGCTGCATCCCGAGTTCGTGGATGGAAAATATGCGCTCTACACCCGGCCGCAGGACGGCTTCATCGAGGCGGGCGCCGGCGCCGGCATCGGCTGGGCGCTGGTCGACAGCATGGAGCACGCCGTCATTACGGAAGAAAAGACGCTCAACCGGCGTTTCTACCATACCATCAAGGAAAGCAAGAACGGGGAGGGACCGCATCCCATCAAGACGCCGCAGGGCTGGCTGCACCTGGCCCACGGCGTGCGTGGCTGCGCATCCGGCCTGCGCTATGTCCTGTATCTCTATATGACGGCCCTGGACGACCCGTCCCGCCTCATTGCCGAACCGGCCGGCTTCTTCATGGCGCCGGAAGGCGGCGAATATGTGGGCGACGTGATGAACGTCCTCTTCTCCAATGGCTGGATCTGCGATCCGGACGGGAAAGTCTTCATCTATTATGCCTCTTCGGACACGCGTCTGCACGTGGCCACCTCCACGGTGGACCGTCTGGTGGACTATTGCCTCCACACGGCGCCGGACGGACTTCGGACAGGGAATTCCGTCATTCGCTTGAACCGTCTCATTGACAGAAACCAGCAATAGATGAAACGCTCGCTCCTTACTTTAGCCGGCCTGCTGACCGCGTTCCTGCTATCGGCGCAGCCGCTCAGCCTGGCCCACGTCTTTTCCGACCACATGGTCCTGCAGCGCGAGACCACGGCTCCGGTCTGGGGCTGGGGTGAGCCCGGCAAGACCGTCTCGGTCACCACTTCCTGGAACGGGACCACCGTCAAGGCGCGCGTTGCCGCCGACAGTACCTGGCGTGTGACGCTTACTACCGGCGCGGCCGGCGGCCCCTATGCGATGACGGTCCGTTGCGGCAAGGAATCGCTGACCGTCACCGACATCGCCCTCGGCGAGGTCTGGGTGTGCAGCGGCCAGTCCAATATGGAGATGCCGATGCGCGGCTTCGGCTTCCAGCAGATCGACGGATTCCGGGACCATCTGCTGGAGGCGGCGCAGTACGCGTCGCGTATCCGGGTATTCAACATCAAGTCGGACACAACCCATATCGTCCAGCAGGATGTGGACTGCCGCTGGAAGCTGTCGGACCGCGAGACATTTTCGGAGACTTCGGCCGTGGCTTATCTCTTCGCCAAACGCCTGACCGACAATCTCGACGTGCCGGTGGGCATCATCGTCAACGCCTGGGGCGGAAGCCGCATCGAGCCGTGGATGACGATGGACGCCGTGGAGCGTGCGGGGGTTTCGGAAGCGGAACTCGAACAGATCAAGGCGCTGCACGAAGAAGCCGGAAAATGGCCCAACAGCGTGGCCACGTGCTGGAACGGCCGTGTGGCGCCGGTCGCAGGCTTTGCCGCCCGGGGATTCCTCTGGTATCAGGGCTGTTCCAACATCGGCCAGGACTGCTATGACAAGCTGCAGGCTTCGATGGTCCGGCTTTGGCGCGACGCGTGGGGGCGGGGAGAGCTGCCCTTCATCTATGCCCTGCTGGCACCCTATGAACACGGCGATCCCGACGGACGCTGGCGCCCGAAGCTCGTGGAGACGCAGATGCACGCCCTGGAACTGACGCCCAATGCGTTCGCCGTCTGCCTGGAGACCCTGGGCGACAAAGTGACGGTCCATCCGTCCCGCAAGCAGGAAGTAGCCGATATGATGGCACTCCGGGCCCTGAGCGTGGCATACGGACAGCCGCTCGGAATGACGGTGGACTATCCCACGCCGAAATCCATCGACTACCTGGAAGACGGTCGCGTGAAGATCCGCTTCCACAACGTCTGGTCCAACCTGATGTCGATTTCCGCCCGTACGGTCCGTGGCTTTGAACTCGCCGGGGAAGACCGGGTCTTCCACCTGGCGGACGCCGAGGTGGAC
>CADAOB010000040.1:0-14551 GCA_902789445.1 uncultured Bacteroidia bacterium
ATTATTTCTTCTTGTGGCGGTTCAGACGCAAGCGCTTCTTACGCTTGTGCGTAGCCATCTTATGTCTCTTATGCTTCTTTCCGTTAGGCATAATAATATAGTTTTAAAGGGTTTCCTCCTTGCTGACCTTGGCGATGAACGTCTTGGCGGGTTTGAACGCGGGAACGTTGTGAGCCGGGATGACGATGGTCGTATTTTTCGAGATGTTGCGAGCGGTCTTCTTGGCACGGGTCTTCACCGTGAAGCTACCGAAGCCACGAAGATAGACGTTTTCACCGTTAGACAGGGAATTCTTGACGCTTTCCATGAAGCCTTCAACGACGCTCTGCACTTTAAGGCGCTCTACGCCAGTGCTTTTAGCGATTTCATTAACGATTTCAGCCTTTGTCATTTTTATTAATGATTAATATTGGTTAAACTCAATTTTGAGGGTTGCAAAAATAGGTCTATTTTTTTAATTATCAAAATACTACTTGAGTTTTTTTTCTTTTTTCCGTTTGGCATAACAATTGACCATATACCCCACCAGTCCGCAGAACGCGGAAAAACTGACATTTTGACACGATTATGAACAACAAAGATATCCTGAAAGAGATTTTCGGCAATTCCGGCGGCGAAGTGAACATCATTCCCGTCATGAACATGGACGGTTCGGGCGGCGAACTCCGGGAAGTGGACCTTCCCCAGCTGCTGCCGATCCTCCCCTTGCGCAACGCCATCCTGTTTCCCAATACCGTCATCCCGGTCACGGTCGGACGCCCCAAGTCGATCCAGCTGATCAACGACGTGTTCCGCAGCGGCAAGCTGCTGGGTGCCGTCACGCAACTGGACGCCAAGGTGGAAGACCCCACCCCGGGCGACATCTACCAGATCGGCACGCTGGGCCGCGTGATCAAGACCATCGAGATGCCCGACGACACCATCACGGCCATCATCCAGGGCGTCCGGCGTTTCGACATCCGGCAGATCAACATCACGGCCCCTTACATGATGGCGGAGGTGACCTACCGCCACGAGATCATCCCGGCGGCCGGCGATGCGGACATGGATGCCCTGACCGGCTCCATCAAGGATGCGGCCATCCAGATCGTCAAGCTTTCGCCGAATATTCCCCAGGAAGCGGGATACGCCATCAAGAACATCGAAGGCTACGACTTCATCGTCAATTTCATCGCCTCGAGCGCCGAAATCGATCCGCCGACCGACAAGGTGCCGCTGCTGGAAATCGACGACCTGCGCGAGCGTGCCCTCAAACTGCTCGAACTGCTGAACAAGCACATCGACCTGCTCAAAATCAAGGACGACATCCAGAAGAAAGTGAAGTCCGAAATCGACCAGCAGCAGCGGGAGTACTACCTCAACAACCAGCTCAAGACCATCCAGGAAGAGCTCGGCATCAATTCCGAGGAGCAGGACCTTACAGAATTTCGCGCGCGCGCGAAGGACAAGAAATGGCCCCAGAAAGTAGCCGACACCTTTGAAAAGGAGCTCCGGAAGCTGGAACACACCAATCCCAACTCGGCCGACTACAATGTCCAGTATGCCTACGTGGACTTCCTGCTCGAACTGCCCTGGGACGAAATGTCGGAAGACAATCTCGACATGAAGCACGCCCAGCAGGTGCTCGACGAAGACCACTTCGGACTCGAGAAGGTCAAGGAACGGATCATCGAATATCTGGCCGTGCTCAAGCTCAAGGGGGACATGAAGTCGCCGATCCTCTGCCTCTACGGGCCTCCGGGCGTGGGAAAGACCTCGCTCGGCAAGTCGATCGCCCGGGCGCTGGGCCGCCAATATGGCAGGATCTCACTGGGCGGCCTGCATGATGAATCGGAAATCCGCGGCCACCGCAAGACCTACATCGGCGCAATGCCGGGACGGATCATCCAGACCATCAAGCGGGCCGGCACCTCGAACCCGGTCATCGTCCTGGACGAGATCGACAAGGTGCGGGAAGATTTCCACGGCGACCCCGCCTCCGCCCTGCTGGAGGTGCTGGACCCCGAGCAGAACACCACATTCCACGACAACTACCTGGACATCGACTATGACCTGTCGAAAGTGCTGTTCATCACCACGGCCAACGACATCAGCGGCATCCACCCGGCTCTGAAGGACAGGATGGAGATGATCAATGTCTCCGGCTACCTGGCAGAAGAGAAACTGGCCATCGCAGAAGGCTACCTGATTCCCAAACAGCAGAAGGCGCACGGACTGGAAGAGAAGGATTTCCGCCTGACGCGGGAAGCCATCGAAACGGTCATCGACCAGTACACGCGCGAATCCGGCGTCCGCGGCCTGGACAAGCAGATCGCGAAACTGGCCCGCATCACGGCCAAGAAGATCGCGCTCGAAGAGCCGCTGCCGTCCGAGATCGGTCCGGAGCAGGCAAAGGAATACCTGGGCCTGCCCACCAATTTCCACGACCTGCAGGAAGGCAACGAGGCGCCCGGCGTGGTTACCGGCCTTGCCTGGACGCAGGTTGGCGGCGAGATCCTCTTCGTCGAATGCAGCCTGAGTGAAGGCAAGGGCGTGCTCTCGACGACCGGCAGCCTGGGCGACGTGATGAAGGAATCCGTCACCATCGCCTACCAGTACATCAAAGCCCATCCGCAGCTGGCCGGAACGACGGCCAAGGAGCTGGCCAAGAAGGATATGCACATCCACGTACCGGAGGGAGCCATTCCCAAGGACGGGCCTTCGGCCGGCATCACGATGGTCAGTGCGATGGCTTCCGCCCTGCGCGGCAAAGCCGTCCGGAGCCATCTGGCCATGACCGGGGAAATTACCCTGCGCGGCAAGGTCCTGCCGGTGGGCGGCATCAAGGAAAAAATCCTGGCGGCCAAACGGGCTGGCGTCAAGACCATCGTCCTGTCGAAGGAGAACGAAAAGGATATCCTCGACATCAAGCCGCTCTATGTCGAAGGGCTGGAATTCCACTACGTGGACAAGATCGACGAGGTGATCGATTTCATTTTTCAGGAGAACTGACACGCCATGGATGTCCGGATCGAGGAGAGTTGGAAACGGGTGCTCGCACCGGAGTTCGAGAAACCCTATTTCCAGGCGCTGGCCCGCCAGCTGCACGCGGAGAAACGGGAAGGTCGCGTGATCTACCCGCCGGGACCGCTGATTTTCAACGCCTTCAACCTGACGCCCTTCGACAAGGTCAAGGTCGTCATCATCGGGCAGGATCCCTATCACGGTCCGGGACAGGCGGAAGGGCTCTCCTTCTCCGTCCCGCACGGCGTGCCGATCCCGCCCTCGCTGGTGAACATCTATAAAGAGATCGAATCGGACCTGGGGATCCGGCTTCAGAAGGACGGTTCGCTCCGGGGCTGGGCGGAGCAGGGCGTATTCCTGCTCAATGCCGTCCTCACGGTCCGGGCCGGGCAGCCCACTTCCCACAGCCGGATCGGCTGGGCGGAATTCACCGACGCGGTGATCCGCACGCTGTCAGCGCAGCGCAGCGGACTGGTCTTCCTGCTCTGGGGCAATTTCGCCCGCTCGAAACGGGAGTTGATCGACAGTTCCCGGCACACGATCCTGGAGGCGGCACACCCCTCCCCCCTGGCACGGGGCGCCTTTTTCGGATGCCGGCATTTCTCGAAAACCAACCAGATCCTTATCGCCCAGGGCGAGACGCCCATCGACTGGACGAAATAAAAAGTGTCCCACCCGGGGCACTTTTTTTGTTCAGGTATTTTTCTTTTTATTAACTTTGTATGATTATAGTCCCTAAAAGGGTCAAGTTGAATATTAACCATTAAATCAAATGAATATGAAAAGAATTCTTTCTGCACTGATCTGCACTGCCCTCATCCTGTCCGGATGCGGCAACATGTCGAACCTCGCCAAAGGTACCGCCATCGGTGGCGGTTCGGGCGCAGCCGTAGGTGCCGGTGTCGGCGCCCTGATCGGCAAGGACGGTAAAGGTGCCGCCATCGGCGCCGCCGTCGGAACGGCCATCGGTGCCGGTGTCGGTGCCCTGATCGGCAACAAGATGGACAAGAAGGCCGCCGAACTGGCCGCCGCCATGGAAGACGCCAACATCGAAGTGGTGACCGATGCCAACGACCTGAAAGCCGTCAAGGTTACGCTCGAGAGCGGTATCCTCTTCAACACCAGCAGCTCCACGCTGAACGACGCTTCGAAGGCCGCCCTCCGCAAGTTCGCCTCCAACATGGCCGACCTGCCGGATACCGACCTGACCATCCTCGGCCACACCGACAACACCGGTACCGCCGAATACAACGACAAACTCTCGGTCGAACGTGCCAATTCCGTGGCTTCCTTCCTCCAGAGCTGCGGCATGTCGAGAGACCGCATGACCATCGAAGGCCGCTCCTACCACGAGCCGGTGGCTGACAACAGCACCAAGGAAGGCCGCCTCCAGAACCGCCGCGTCGAGATCTTCATCACCGCCAACGAGAAGATGATCAACGACGCCCAGACCGGCACGCTCAACTAATGTCCTTACCTTAACTTAAACACGTATGGCTTACCAGGAAACAACACGGACTTCCTACGGCAGCAAGGTCAAGAATTCCTTCCAGGGCATTCTCTGGGGCATCATCCTGATCATTGCCGGAACTGTCATCCTCTGGTGGAACGAAGGACGGGCCGTCAAGGCCAGCAACGCCCTGAAGGACTTCCAGAAAAACTACGTGGAACTGTCCGACATCAGCAAGGTCGATCCCGAATTCGAAGGCAAGGCCATCCACGCGAGCGGCGTGGCGACGACCGCCGACACCCTGCGTGACGCAGCCTTCGGCATCGCCGTCAACGCGATGAAACTGGCCCGCAGCGTCGAATACTATCAGTGGACGCAGCACAGCGAATCCGAAAGCAAGGACAAGCTGGGCGGCAGCACCGAAACGACAACGACCTACACCTACGAACCTGCCTGGTGCAGTTCGCCGGTAAACTCAAACGACTTCAAGGATCCCGACTACAAGGGAAAGAACTTCGTGCACCGCGTCGTCGACGAGCAGGAGCAGCTCGCTTCCAATGTCAGTTTCGGCGCCTACCGGCTGACGCCTTCCATCGTGGGCCGCATTTCCGGTGAAGAGCCGGCCTACCCTGCCCTCACGGAAGCCCAGATGAAGCAGCTGCTGGCCAATGTCGCCGACACGACGGTCACGGTGACCGTCTCCGGCGACCAGGTCTATATCGGCGCCAACCCGGCCACGCCGCACATCGGCGACGTGCGCATCACCTTCACGCAGGTGACCTCGCCCAAGACCATCTCCCTGCTTCAGAAAGTGGTCAACGGCAGCTTCGAGAGCTATGTGGCCAAGAACGGCAAGCAGTTCTCCAAGGTCGAGATGGGCACCGTCAGCGCGGCCAACATGATCGAGAACCAGAAGAGCGCCAACAAAATGATGCTCTGGCTGCTCCGCATCGTGGGCATCATCATCGTCCTGGCCGGCTTCCGTTCGCTGGTGAGCTTCATCAGCACGGTATTCGCCGTGGTTCCCTTCGTCCAGCGGATCATCGGGACCGGAACCGGACTGGTTGCGACCATCGTCGGCCTGGTCTGGAGCTTCGTGGTCATCGCCCTGGCCTGGGTTGCACACCGGCCGGTGCTGGGCATCGCCCTGCTGGTGGCGGCGGCCGCGCTCATCTACTGGCTCGTAAGCCGTTCGCGTAAAAAAAAAACAGCTGATGTAGCTGCCCTGCTGGTCATCTGCCTGATGATCGGCATCAGCAGTTGCACGGGCACCAAGACTCCGGGAGGCGACAGCAATGCCGCCTCTCCGGTTGTCAAGGGTCCGGTCAAGACCGTCGTCGAGACCGAATTCTACGGAGAGGGCATCCCCTCCACGACGACCTACGAATACGATCTCAAAGGCAAACTCGTCTCGGAGAAGACGACGTCCTGGGATGAGGAAGAGGAAGATTACGGCATCCTCGAATCCCTTTCCGAAAAAGACGCCGAAGGCCGCTATCTCAAGGAAGTCTGGGGCGCCCTCAGCACCCAGGAAGTCACCAACTATACCGTTTGCGAATACGATGAGGCAGGCCGTTCGGTGCTGCGGGAGTATCACGACGCTTCCGGCAGCATCAGTTCCACGGAACGCTACCGTCACGACGCCTCCGGGCGGCTCATCCTGACGACCACCCACAGCGATTACGGGGATTATGCCACTTCCTACGACTACGACGACCAGGGGAATATCCGGAAAACCACCTACAGCCACAACGGCCAGCCGACCAACATCACCACTTATACGTATGATGAGAAAGGACGGCAGATCCTCTCCAATGAGGACATGATCGCCATCGGCCGCAACTTCAAGAACTACACGTCTTACGACAAGGATGGCGAGGCCATCGGCATGACGACGGTCATCACCGAGGCCGACGGTACTTCCAAGGTCAGCACCCGCGACACGTTCTTCGTGGACCGCAGCGGCATGCAGCACCAGCGGACCTACCACAATTTCGACGACGGTGAGAAGACCTTCGAGGCGACCTTCAACAAGGGACACTACATCACGCACTATGAGTACTTCGAAGGAAACGCATCGCAGCCCTCGATCGTCGCCGACTTCAAATATGCAGACGACGGCGCCACGCTCCTGGAAGCCGACTGGAAAGAATATGTCCTCGGACAGGAGAAAGAGCACCATCACCGCAGTTTCACCACGAAGGCCGACACCTTCGGCAACTGGACGATGCGGACCTATGGGCCCAGCTATATCTTTGACGCCCAGTATGTAACCCTCGAATCGCTCACCGACGAGCTCGGCTACATGACCCGTGAAATCTCCTACTACGGCGACGACCAGGGACAGAACTACGGCTTCGAAGGCAAGGCCGGACAGGCTCCGGTCCTGCTCACCTGCACCGAAGACCACGGTGTCCTGTTCGGGGAAATCAGCATCGACGGCAACAAGTACCGGGCCGTCGGACGCCGGGACGAGGAGGACGCCGGACTCTTCTTCGTCGCTTTGGAAAAGGATGGCAAGATTCCCTGGTCGCTGAGCATCGACGACGGGGAGGGCAAGCGCAGCGCCACGCTCTTCAAGGGCAACGACGAGATCGCAGCCACGCTCTCGCCGGTCCGCGACGGCCTGAAGACGTACAAGTTCTCCACCACCCCGGACGAGATGGTCGGCATCTACGAATATGATTTTGCCGATGATATCGGAAGCGGCCGCATGGACGTTTCCCGCGGCGGCGAGAACTGGGAAGAAATCAATTTCGACATCTTCAACGTCGGCCGGGCCCCGTCGCGCAACATGGCCAAGGACAGCTTCTCCGACGCATTCGGGGAAGATACGGTTTTCTACCGTTATCTCTGGAACGAAGACAACGACGCCCAATTCTCCTACCGGATCCGCTTCTTTGACGGTTTCGCCGTCATCGTCCCGGATCGCGGGGATCCGAGCGATTTCTTCGGTTTCGGCACGACCATTGCGGGTATCTACGCCAAAATTCCATCCGTCGGATAATGAGAACAGCACTATTCCCGGGATCCTTCGATCCCTTTACGATGGGGCACATGGACATCCTGCGCTCCGCGCTCAAGATGTTCGACCGCGTCATCGTAGCCGTGGGCTACAACAGCGCCAAGAGCGGTTTCTTCCATCCGGAACTCCGGGTCCAGATCATCCAGGATGCCGTAGCCGGCCTTGAAAACGTGGAGGTCTGCTCCTATCGCGGACTGACCGTGGATTTCTGCAAGGAAATGGGTGTAAACTGCATCATCCGCGGCCTGCGGACCACCACGGACTTCGAGATGGAAAGCGTCATCGCCCAGGCCAACCGCAAGATGGCACCCGAGATCCTGAGCATCTTCATCCCGGCCGGCCACGAGTACTCGTTCATCTCTTCGACCGTCGTACGCGATGTCCTGGTCAACGGCGGAAACGCCCGCTGTTTCCTGCCGAAGAATGTCGATATCGACAAATACCTGCGTCTGAGGGAGCAATAGGCCATGCGACGGATCCTGACCCTCGGACTGTTACTGCTGAGCGCCGCGCTGGCGGCCCAGGAGCCGGTCACGACCCATCCGTCCGTCACCGCTTATCTCCAGACCCTGCTCAACGAACCGGTCGACACGATCAATCTCCGTGTCGACCGGTTCATCGAGTCGGTCGGACAGCAGCAGCCCGAACTGCAGTCGAAGACGGCCGGCCTGGCCTTCGACTATTTCACTTCCTCTCCGGTGATGGGACACGAGGCCGTGGCCGTCCACATCGCCGACAACTGGTTCCTCAACGGCCGGCTCAAATTGGAAAACGAGGAACTCTACCCCATCCTCTACACCTTCGCCGAATTCAACCGCAGTTCCCTGATCGGAATGCCGGCCCAGCCGCTCGTGATGGAAGATCCCGACGGCCAGCTGACCGACATCCGCTCGGTTGAAGCGGCCCACAAGATCCTGTTCTTCTACGACACCGAGTGCGCCACCTGCCGGAAAGAAGCGCCGCTGCTGGCCGCGCTGCTGCAGGATTACCAGGGCGACCCCATCACCTTCTTTGCCATCTACACCCAGTCTGACCGGGAAGCCTGGGAGAAATATATCGCCGAAACCTTCGGTGGCCTGGCCAATCCGGCCGTCCGCGTCATCCACCTCTGGGATCCCGAGGCGGCCACCGGATACCATAAGAAATATGCCGTGCTCTCCACGCCGATGCTGTTCCTGCTTGACAGCCAGAACATCATCCGGGGACGCGGCCTCGACAGCGAGGCGCTTGCCCAGATGCTGAGCCTCGACAAGGCATTGGTCCTCCAATACAAGAAGCTGTTCGACAATCTCTTCAGCGCCTTTGAACCGCTGACGATCGAACACGTGGAAGGTATCGTCGATGCCTTCGGCCAGCGGACGGAAGGCCAGCCGGCCTTGCGCAGCGAGGTTTTCCTCCAGCTGTTCAACTATCTCCGCAGAAGCGACAGTTTCCCCAAACAGCAGGGAGCGCTTTACCTGGCGGAAAAATATATCGTCGGCGAGCCGGACGGCTGGTCGCAGGAATTCGTGGACCGGATCGTCCTGGACCTCTCGAAAGCCAGGCTGAACCCGGCCGGCGACAAGGCCACGATGCTGCAGCTGCAGAACAAGCGCGGCAAGCACGTGCCCCTGTATGACAACAAGCACTTCGGCACCCTGATCTTCTTCCACCTGATCGACTGCCAGCAGTGCCAGAAAGAATTCGAGGCGCTCAAGAAACTGCGGAGCGATCTTTATGATATGGACATCCAGGTGGTGATGGTCTATGTGGGGCAGGAAAAGGAAAACTGGCGGAAATTCGTCCGCAAGCTGTGGCCCACCCGCTGGAAACTCCTCAACGACTTCGAGAATACCAGCGAGATGCGGACCCTGTATGACCTGGAATACGTCCCGCATCTGTACCTGCTGGACGAAAACGGCGTCATCATCGCCAAAGACATCAGTGTCAGTGAACTGAAAGAATTATTACCCTTGTTATGATCAGCGGAGAATATAAAACCTTCTACGAAGCGCTGCTTCCGCTCATTCCGAAAGAGCGGATGTTCCACGATGCGCTCAGCACCCTGGCTTACGGCACGGATGCTTCCTTCTACCGGCTCATCCCGAAGTTGGTGATACGGGCAAAAGACGAGCGGGAAATCGCCGCCATCCTGCACCAGGCCGACCTGCAGAATATCCCCGCCACCTTCCGGGCCGCCGGCACTTCCCTCTCCGGCCAGGCCATCAGCGACTCGGTACTGGTGATCGTCTCGCACGGCTGGGAGCAGTGGAAAGTGCTGGAAGAAGGCCGGAAGATCCGCCTGCAGCCCGGTATCCGGGGCGGTCGCGCCAATACCTTCCTGGTGAAATACGGCCGCAAGATCGGTCCGGATCCCGCCTCCATCGACTCGGCGATGATCGGCGGCATCGCCGCCAACAACGCCAGCGGCATGTGCTGCGGTACGTCGGAGAACTCCTACAAGACGATGGCCGACATCCGCATCATCCTGCCCGACGGAACGGTGCTCGACACGGCGGACGAAGCTTCGTGCGCCGATTTCCGCCGCACGCACGCATCCTTCCTGGAAGGAATCGCGGGCATCGCGGCCGAAATCAAGGCCGACCCGGAGCTGGAAGCCCGCATCCGCCGCAAATACAAGATCAAGAATACGACGGGCTATTCGCTCAACGCCTTCGTGGACTATGAAGATCCGATCGACATCGTCAAGCACCTGGTCATCGGATCGGAAGGCACGCTCGCCTTCATCGCGGACATCACCTACAACACGGTGGTGGACCACAAACACAAGGCGCTGGCGATGATCACCTATACGAATATCGCCCTGGCCTGCGAGGCCGTACAGATCCTCAAGGCCCAGGGCAAGGTCTCGGCCGTGGAGCTGATCGACCGCGCCGGCGTGCGCAGCGTGGACCAGACGCCGGGCATACCCGCTTTCCTGAAGACCATCGGCCCGGAAAGCTGCGTGCTGCTGGTCGAGACGCGCGCCGCCTCGGCGGAAGAACTCACCGAAAAAGTCGCCGCCATCACGGGCGCCATCGAAAGCGTGCCGACGGAACTGCCTTTCGCCTTCACTACCGATGCCCGGGAGCAGGCCACCCTGTGGAAGCTCCGCAAGGAGATGCTGCCGACCGTGGCCGGCATGCGCCGCAGCGGCACCACCGCCATCATCGAAGACATCTGCTTCCCGATCGAGAAACTTGCCGAGGCGACCGTGCGCCTGCGCGAAGTCTTCGCCGCCGACGGCTACGCCGACGCCGTGATCTTCGGCCACGCCCTGGCCGGCAACCTCCATTTCATGTTCAACCAGGACTTTGCCACGGCGGCCGAAGTGGAGAAATACAAGAAATTCATGGACGACGTCGTCAAACTGGTCGTGGACCGTTACGACGGCTCGCTCAAGGCCGAGCACGGCACGGGCCGCAATATGGCACCGTTCGTGGAATACGAGTGGGGCCGGCAGGCCTATGGGCTGATGCAGCGCGTCAAGGCGCTCTTCGACCCGAAGGGCATCCTCAACCCCGGCGTGATCCTCAACAGCAATCCCCTCGCCCACATTTCGAACCTCAAGCCGATTCCTTCCACGCGCCAGATCGTGGACAAGTGCATGGAATGTGGCTTCTGCGAAGGATACTGCGTGGCCGAAGGGCTTACGCTCTCGCCGCGCCAGCGGGTGGCCGCTTTCCGCGAGATCGAGCGGTTGAAAGCCTCCGGCGAGGAACCGCACCGCGCCGCGGAAATGCAGAAACTCTTCCGCTACGCGGGCGACCAGACCTGCGCCACCGACAGCCTGTGCAACCTGCACTGCCCGGTCGGGGCCGATGCGGGCAAGATGATCAAGGAATTCCGGCACGAAAGCCACACGCCCAAAGGCGAGAAGCGCGCCGTCTGGCTGGCGTCGCACATGGCTGGCGTCACTTCGGCGATGCGCGGCTTCCTCAAGTGCATCCACGCGCTACGGCTGCTCTTCGGCAAGAAGCTGTTCGGCGCGATGGCCCGCGGCCTGCGTCGGCTCACCGGCGGGGCGCTGCCGCTCTGGAATGAATATATGCCGACGGGGGCCAGTCACCGCGCGGGTATCGCGCCCTCCTCGCAAAAAAGCTGCGTCGGACGCGATACCACGCGCGACGAAACGCGCAAAGTCGTCTATTTCCCGTCCTGCATCACGCGCACGATGGGCACGACCCGCGCCTACAGCAAGGAGCAGGAAGTCACCCGCGTGACGGCTGCCGTCCTGGAGGCCTCCGGTTACCAGATCATCTATCCTGAGAAAATGGATTCGCTCTGCTGCGGCATGCTCTTCTCGAGCAAGGGATACGTGGAGGCCGGCAAGCAGGCTTCCGACACGTTGAAGGCCGCGCTGATCAAGGCTTCCGAAAACGGCAAGTATCCGATTCTCTGCGACATGACGCCCTGTCTCTATACCATGAAGTCCAATTTCGGCGACGCGCTTCCGCTCTACGAGCCGACCGAATTCCTCGACAAATTCGTGATGGACCACCTGACGCTCAAGCCGGTCGATGAGAAGGTGGCGCTGTTCGCCGTCTGTTCGGCCAAGAAGATGGGCGTGGATCCCTGCCTGAAACGGGTGGCGGAGCGTTGCGCCCGCGAAGTGGTCGTGGTCGATTCCAACTGCGACGGCTTTGCCGGTGACCGTGGCTTCCTCTTCCCCGAGCTCAACGAACACGGGCTGCGGGATCTGAAGCGTCAGATTGAAGGCTGCGATGAAGGCGTCGCCGTCAGCCGCACTTGTGAAGTCGGCCTCTCCCGCAACAGTGGCATCGTTTTCAAATCGATCGTCTATCTGGTGGCCCGCGCCGCCGGACTGGATATACAGAAATAGCTTATGTACAAAGGTCTGAAAGAATACGTGAAGTTCCTGGAGGAGAAGGGCGAGTTGCGCCGTATCGGAGATTTCGTGGATCCGGTGCTGGAGATTGCCTGTGCAAGCGCGTTGGAGGCGAAGAAGCCCGGCGGCGGCAAGGCGCTGCTGTTTGAGAATACGGGCACGGCTTTCCCGGTGCTGACCAATCTGATGGGCTCCGAGGCGCGCATCCGTTACACGCTGGGAGCCGAACCGCAGGAAGCCGGGACCAGGCTCCTGGAACTGAGCGACATCCTGTTGGGCGGCAGCCGCACGTGGCACGACAAATGGAAGATGCTGCAGGCGGCAGGACGCATCGCCTACTGGAAGCCGCGCCTGCACAAAGGTCATGCGCCCTGCCAGGACGTCGTGCAATACGCGGCACAGCTGAGCCAGCTGCCTGCCCTGAAGGAATGGCCGCAGGATCCCGGACGCTTCCTCAGCTTCGCGCATATCCATACCTGCAATCCCCTGACCGGTTCGCACCGCACGGATCTTTTTGAGATCCAGCCGGTTGACGACACGAACGCGATCCTGCACTGCCCGGCCGACAGTTCCCTCGAGCAGTTTCTGGCAGACTGTACCCATCGCCTGCCCGTCGCCGTATGCCTGGGCGGCGACCCGGTCCATTCCTGGATTGCCTCCACGCCCCTGCCGGAAGCCATCGACCCCTTCCTGCTGGCCGGTTTCCTGCGCGGGAAGCCGGTGGAGACGGTCAAGTGTTTCACCCAGGAGCTGATGATTCCTGCAGAATGCGACCTGGTCATTGAGGGGTACATCCAGAAAAGCGAAGAGAAGATTGACGGCCTGTACCCGAAATTCCACGTCTCCTGCATCTCACACCGTTTCGACGCCATCTGCCCCGCCCGGGTCCCCGGTGCCTCCTCCCTCGAATCCACGTTGATGCAGCAGGCGTCTGAAAGCATGTTCCTTCCCCTATCCCGGCACTTCAAGCCATGAAGAATATCGCCGTTTACCTGGGTTCCGCACCCGGATGCAACGAAATCTACAAGGGATTGGCCTACGAACTGGGGTTCCGGCTGGCCAAGGCCGGCCTGACGCTGGTCTATGGCGGCGCTGCCGTCGGAACGATGGGCGCGCTGGCCGACGGGGCGCAGGACGGCGGAGGCCGGGTCATCGGGGTTTTTCCCCGCGGCTTCCGCGGCACGAAGGAAGTCCGCGAAAGCGGCATCCCGGTCGTCCGCGAAGGGCTCTCGGAATTCATCGAAACGGCCGACTTCGCCGAGCGCAAACAGGTGATGGAAGACCGCAGCGACGCTTGCATCGTCATGCCGGGCAGTTTCGGCACGATGGACGAACTGTTCACCTACGCCTGCAACCGCGCCATCGACAAACATAGCAAGCCGATTCTCATCTTCAACTTCGAAGGCTACTACGATCCCCTCAAGCAGTTGCTTGCCAACATGCAGCAGGCCGGTTTCATGAAGCCGGTCATGGCCGGCGCCATCCGTTTCTTCGATACCATCGAAGAGATCATCGCAGCGCTTCACTGATTGTTTTTTTTCGTATCTTTGCGCCAGCCTGCAGGGTGCAGGCGAAGGGGTGCTGAGGCTTTAAGCCGAGGCTGAGATGATACCCTCACTACCTGATCGGGGTAATGCCCGCGTAGGAAAAGCTATCTTCCCGTCCCCTTATTGTATAACATACATTAAGGTTTTTTTATGTCCAAATCCCTCCTCTACTCCGCCCTGGCCGCGCTGATGCTCGCCGGCGGCTCACTGTGCGCAGCTGCGCAGGAACCCGATTCGCTCGCGGTCGAGCAGCTGCAGGAAGTCGTGGTGGGCGCCGTCCGCGCCCCCAAGAACGCCCCCTTCGCCGTGGCCAACATCGGCCGGCGCGAACTGCAGGAATTCTCCACCACCGGCATCGAACTTCCGATGCTCTTCGCCCGCACGCCGGGCATCCTCGCCTGGAGCGAGAACGGCGTGGGCACCGGCACCTCCTATATGCGCATCCGCGGCGCAGGGGGCTCGCGCATCAACGTCACCCTCGACGGCGTGCCCCTCAACTCTCCGGAAGACCAGACCGTGTTCTGGGCCAACATGAACTCCTACGGCGCCCTGATGGGCAGTGTCCAGATCCAGCGCGGCGTGGGCGCCTCCACCAACGGCGACGGCGCCGTCGGCGGAACGGTCGCCCTCGGCACCAAGGCCCCCTCGCTGGTCCCGACGGCCGAACTCTCCACCGCCTACGGATCCTGGAACACCCT
>CADAOB010000040.1:14587-15100 GCA_902789445.1 uncultured Bacteroidia bacterium
CGGGCCTGCTGTGGAACCACCTCATCCTGGAAGGCGCCTACCACCAGACCTCGACCGACGGCTACCTGCACGGCACCGCCGGCCGCTCGGGCTCCTATTTCGGCGGCGTGACCTGGCTGGGACGCAGCTGGAAGCTCTCCTACAAGCTCCTGGGCAACTTCGAGAACACCGGCCAGGCCTGGAACGGCGTCACCGCCGGCAACGACGACCTCTCCCTGATGGACGGCACCTACGGCGAGCATACCGGGATCCACACCTATGCCGACCTGTATGACGCCGGGCTCGGTCTCTACAACTCCCTGTACGAGCAGCTGCTCATCGACGGCAGCAAGTACACCCTGGAGCGCTACCGGATGAAGGACGGCTCCTACTGGCCCTGCACCACGGACAACTTCCGGCAGGCCCACCACATCCTCAACCTCGCCGCCGACCTGGGCTACTTCTGGAAGCTCTCCGTCTCCGCACACTACACGACCGGCTACGGCTACTATGACGAGTTCCGCTACCAGAACA
>CADAOB010000041.1:0-8811 GCA_902789445.1 uncultured Bacteroidia bacterium
ATCTCCGCATGAGCGTAATACGCCGAAAGGCACCTTGCATAGCCGCTGGCGTTCCGCTCTGTCACTTTGGCAAAGCCCTGCTTCAGCATCTTCTCTGCCTTCTCCCGAAACTCCCGGATAGATGATACAAGCGATCGCAGCCGCTCCAGCCACGCCTGCGTCACCGCATACTCGTCCGTCCCCGGCGTTCGCATCCGCTCACGTATCTCCGAGTGACTGCGGAGGAAAGAAATACTCGGTCTGTGTTTCTGCTCCAGCTCCCGATAGACGGGATACTCAGACAGCCGAGAGAAAAAAGAGGCCAGCGCCTCATTGGTCAGCCCTGCCTGGGTCGCGTCGTAATCCCCGCTGAGGTAGGCCAGGACGTCAAAGCGCAGCGACAGCGCGGCGGCGTCAAGCTGCCTCAGATCCTCTTCACTTAGGTTCAGAACATCCACGACGGAAGATCCCAGGGGCAGGGTCCGCTTCGGAAAGACCACTCTCCCGTCACCGAACAATGCCTGAAAACCGTCAAGCAAATCATAAGCGTGGTACATGAGGTCCTCCTCTTTCGTAACGGATGGAGAATCCGTTTGTCACCAAACTGTTTCTGAGCGCGCTCCGCCTATTGCAATGGCAGGGCGTTTCTGTTACACTCCGATACTAACCGATTTATTATTATTTGTCAATCCGTTTTGAAAGGGGCGATGCGAATGAAATACCCCTCTGGCTTCTACCAGATGGACAGCGGGACGGAGGAGAAGATATCGGCCTCGGTGCGCCGGGGCGGGGAAAAGACTTTCCGGCGCGGGGCCAAGAACTATACGCGTTTTTCTGAACATATCGGCCTGTTGCCGGTCGTGATGGTCTCGCCGCTCGATGCCGGCCTGATCAACGATACCGGCGAGGAGCGGCGCAAATACCTTAACTTTATCCTCTCTCAGACCGACCGCTCCTATTTGCAGCATATCCAGGCCTACAACCAGCTGCTGCTGCAGCGCAACCGGCTGCTGAAGGATGAGCGTGTGCCGGCGCTCCTGCTGGAGACCTTCTCCGAGCGGATGGCGCCGCACGCCGAATACGTGCACGCAAGCCGCCGGGATCTGTGCGACAGGCTCCGGCCGATGGTGCAGGAATTCTACGCGCGGCTTTCGCAGGGCCGTGAATCCGTGGACCTTTCCTACCGCTCCGACCTGGACGGCATGACGCTCGGAGAACTGTTCGCCCGCGAGGCTGATAAAGAACGTGTGCTGCATTATACGACGGCCGGCATCCAGCGCGACGACCTCCAGTTCCGGCTGGACGGCCATCCGCTGCGCCGCTGCGGTTCCCAGGGTCAGCAGAAGAGTTTCCTGCTGGCCATGAAGCTGGCCCAGTTCCGTTTCGTGCGGGACATCTACGGCCAGACGCCCATCCTGCTGCTCGACGACGTGTTCGACAAACTCGACATGCAGCGCGTCGAAGACCTCCTTTCGCTGGTCTCGACCCTCGATTTCGGACAGATTTTCCTGACGGACAGCAACAAGGTCCGTCTCGACGAAGTGGCGCGGCGCATCGAGGCTCCGTGTTGCCATTTCCATGTAGAATCCGGCAATATCACGGCAGAATGAAACGTGAGGCCACCCGCTGTCTGGGCGATGTGCTCGCCGATTTCGTGCAGGAATCCCGTCTGGAGGAAGGCCTGCAGCGCACGCGGATCTTCGCGGCGTGGGACCAGCTGACGGTCGGCGCATTCTCACTGGGATCCTGTACGACCTATCATTCTTTTCGGGAGGGCGTGCTTACCTGCCGTATAAATTCGTCCGTGGTACGGGCCCATCTGCAGACACAGGCCGAAATGCTCCGCCTGCGGCTCAACGCATCCTTGCGCGGCGAATATGTCAAACAATTGAAACTTACCTGATCTGACCATGTCCCTGGGTACGCTCGTGGCCGACCGCGACATTCCTTTCCTGGCCGGCGCGCCGCTGCGCTGGTGGTGCGCACCCGCACCCGCTGCGACGCGCGGCTGCTCGAGGGCTCTTCTGTCCGGCTGGTGGCCACCGCGACGATCGGTACCGACCATATCGACCAGGCCTGGTGTGCACGCAGGGGCATCAATGTCGCCAGCGCGCCGGGCTGCAATGCCGCCGCCGTCGCGCAGTATGTGATGGCGGCCCTCCGCACACTGGCCCTCGACCGGCCGGGCCGGACGCTGGGTGTGGTCGGCGTCGGCCATGTCGGGACGAAAGTCGCCGCTGCTGCGGCGAAGGCCGGCATGCGGGTGCTGCTCAGCGATCCGCCCCGCGAAGCGGCCGAGGGCCCGGCGGCCTTTACGCCGCTCCCGGACCTGCTGGCGCAGTCCGATGTGGTGACGCTGCATATTCCCCTGTGGCCGGAGAACCGGGATTTTGCCGATGCGGCTTTTTTTGCGAAGATGCAGGAAGGCGCTTCTTTCATCAATGCTTCCCGCGGGGAGGTGGTCGATGAGGACGCGCTTCTGGCTGCGCGCAGGCGCTTGGACAAAGTGGTCGTCGACGTGTGGAAAAACGAACCCGACATCAACCGGGCCCTGCTGGGCGCAGCGAACATCGCCACGCCGCACATTGCGGGTTATTCCATCCAGGGAAAAATCAGGGGGACGGAGATGGTCGTGCGCGCCGTCGGCGATTATTTCCGGATTGCGGCGCTGCAACGCTTCGAAGTTCGCGGCGTGGTCCTGCCGACGGACCCTTATGACATCCTTGCCGACGATGCGGCGCTCCGCCGCGATCCCGCCGCCTTCGAATCCCTCCGCGGCCGCTACGCCTATCGCAACGATCAGCTCTGAAGGCTATTTCCGCTTTTTCTTCTTCAGCAGGCGGGCTGCCATCGGGTTCTGGGTGGTCATGTTCTTCATCACCTTGCGGGTGCTCTCGAACTGCTTCAGCAGGCGGTTGACCTCGGCCAGCGTCGTGCCGCTGCCGGCGGCGATGCGCTTGCGGCGGCTGCCGTTGATCATCGTGGGATTCTCTTTCTCGTAGGGCGTCATCGAGAGGATGATGGCTTCGGTCTGTTTGAACGAGTCGTTGTCGATGTCCACGTCCTTGAGCGCCTTGCCGACGCCCGGAATCATCGAGGCCAGGTCCTTGATGTTACCCATCTTCTTGATCTGCTGGATCTGGTCGTAGAAATCCTGGAGCGTGAACTGGTCGCGGGCAATCTTCTTGTGGAGCCGGCGGGCCTGTTCTTCGTCAAACTGCTCCTGTGCCTTTTCCACGAGGGTGACCACGTCGCCCATGCCGAGGATGCGGTCGGCGATACGTTTGGGGTAGAAGATGTCGAGCGCTTCCATCTTTTCGCCGGAGGAGACGAACTTGATGGGTTTGCCGACCACGGCCTTGATGGAGAGGGCCGCACCGCCGCGGGTATCACCGTCCATCTTGGTGAGGACCACGCCGTCGAAGTCGAGGCGGTCGTTGAAGGCCTTGGCGGTCTCCACGGCATCCTGGCCGGTCATCGCATCGACCACGAACAGGGTCTCGGTCGGGCGGACGGCCTGGTGCAGCGCGGAGATCTCGTCCATCAGCGCCTGGTCCACAGCAAGACGGCCGGCGGTATCGATCACCACCACGGAGAATCCTTCCCGGCGGGCTTTGGCGATGGCGTTCCGGGCGATCTGGATCGGGTCTTTCACGCCGTCTTCGCTGTAGCATTCCACCTGGATCTGTCCGCAGAGGGTCTTGAGCTGCTCGATGGCGGCGGGGCGGAAGGTGTCGCAGGCGGCCACCAGGACTTTCATCCCGCGCTTGCTCTTGAGATTGAGCGCCAGCTTGCCGCAGAAGGTGGTTTTACCGGAACCGTTGAGGCCGGCCACCAGCACGATGCCGGGGTTGCCCTTGACGTTGATGTCGGAGGCGTCGCTGCCCATGAGTTCCGCCAGCTCGTCGTGGACGATCTTGATCATCATCTGCTCCGGCCGGACGGCCTTGAGCACGTCCTGGCCGATGGCCTTCTGCTTGACCTGGTCGCAGAAACTCTTGGCGATCTTATAACTGACATCGGCGTCGAGGAGTGCCTTGCGCACGTCCTTCATCGTCTCGGAGATATTGACTTCCGTGATGCGGCCCTGGCCCTTGATCAGGCGGAACGAGTTTTCCAGCCGCTCGCTTAGGTTCTCAAACATGGTATGCTTCTACTTATCTTCTACTTACTACTTCAAATCGTCGGAATAGACGGCTTTCGCCAGATCGCGCTGGTTGTAGCGCATCGCCATCACCTGGCCATAGGCGCCGGCCGAGTGGATGGCGACCAGGTCGCCCCGCTTGCAGGCCGAAAGGAGCCGTTTCTGTCCCCAGCAGTCGCTCGATTCACAGACCGGACCGACCACGTCGTAACGCATCTTCCGGCCGGTGGAACTCAGGTTCTCGATATCGTGCCAGGCCTGGTAGAGTGCCGGACGGATGAGGTCGTTCATACCTGCGTCGAGGATGGCGAATTTCTTCTCGCGCCCCACCTTTACATAGAGCACGCGGCTGATCAGGTGACCGCACTGGGCCACGAGCGCGCGGCCGGGCTCGAAATGGACCCGCTGGCCCGGGCGGACCACCAGGTTCTTGTGGATGGTCTCGAAATACGCTTCGAAATGGGCGACCGGGTCGCCGTTGGGATCCTGGTAATTGACGCCGAGTCCGCCGCCGAGGTTGAGGTTGGCGATGGGGACCCCGTGCTCGATGAACCACTGCTGCAGTTCTTCGATGCGCCGGCAAAGCAGCGCGAAGACCGGCAGCTCGGTGATCTGCGAGCCCACGTGGAAATGCAGGCCGAGCAGTTCGAGGTTCGGACACTGGGCGAGGGTATCGACCACGTCCTGGAAGGCCCAGGGACTGATGCCGAACTTGTTTTCCTTCAGGCCGGTGCTGATGTATTTATGGGTATGTGCGTCGATGTCGGGATTCACGCGGATCGAGATCCGGGCCTTGCGGCCCATTGCGGCGGCCAGCTGGCTGATAGCTGAAGATGCCGGCCTTGAGGGCGGCCTTGATCTCCTTGTCCGACTTGCCGACGCCCGCATAGACGATCTTCTGCGGGTCGAAACCCGACTTGACGGCCAACTTCACTTCGTTGCCGCTCACGCAGTCGGCGCCCAGCCCGTATCCCTTGATGGTCTCGAGGATCCGGTCATTGGCATTGGCCTTCATCGCGTAGTGCGCGTTGTAACCGTATTTGTCGATTTGTGCCTTGTAGATATCCAGCGTTTTGCGCAGGAGATCCATGTCGTAGAAATAGAAAGGCGTTTCGATGGAGCCGAAAGCTTCGACCTGCTTTTTGGTGATCATACTTCTTTATATTTTCGATATAGCCCACAAAGGTACATCAAAAATATAAAAACTCATTTCTTTTTTAAAGATATTGTCGGCAGGACGATATCGGTTTCCTGCGCGGTTGCGAACGTCTGGACGGTCAGGGTGTCCGGCTGATACTGTCCGGCCGGATCCGTGGCGACCGCTTCCAGATACGGGCAGATGAGCTGGCGGTTCGTTGCGGAGAAGCTGCCGTCGGCGGCGCTGCCGACCGTATCGACCGGCCAGTCGGTCTTTTCGAAGAAGGCGGAAGGCGTATTGATGTACTTGGCAGTCAGGATGACCTGGATGTCTTGCAGCGGCTGTCCCTGCTCGTCCGTGACGGTGCCGTTGATGTTGTAGACGGTCCAGTAGGTGGCGTCATGGGCATTCCTGAGGGCGTTGATGCCCTCCGGGAAATCAATTTGCCCGACGCAGGAAGAGAACGCCATCGCCACCCCCAGCATCAGGGCGAGGGCGAAGCATCTGCTTCCATATCCGTGACGGGTGCCGAATGACATCTTTTTCAACTTTGTTACGGGATATAGATGCAGAAAAGGGGCGAAACGTTGCGTTGCCTAATGCAAATTTCTGTAGTTGAATTTTCCGGTGACCGTGGAATCCTGCATCACGAGAATGAGCGGCATTGACCCGTTGGTAATGCGGAGGAAATCCGACGGCGCGATGAAATGGACCTCATCGGGCCGGAAACCGGTCTCTTCCAGAAAAGGCGCCGTATCGGTGTTTTCGCCCTGACCGATGATGGCGATGATGGGGGCTTGCGAAAAGTCGCCCCGCTCCCGGAGCGGCATCAGCTTGCGTGCGGACATTTTGCAGAAACGGCATTGGAGGCTGTAAAAGCAGACCACGTGTTCCCCTTCCACGACAGTGTGGGGGAGAACGCCGCTGTCGATGGCTTCGCGCAGGGCCGTTTCATTCACCAGGTCGTGACGGGCATACGAACCGTAGCGCCAGTTGTCCGGCGGAGAAACGACCAGGACGGCTGCCAGCGGTACGATTGTCGCTAGTGTCAGCCACAATCCGCTGCGTCGCAGCCGGAAAGGCCGGACACCTGCGCTCAGGAGCAGCAGGGCGAGCATTCCCAGGTTCTTCCAGAGCGACTGGACCGGGTTGAGGTTGACCAGTTCGCCGAAACAGTTGCAGTTGTCGCGGTTTCCGCTTGCCGCGAGCACGGTCAGGAAAATGCTGAATCCGGCCAGCAGGACGAAGCTTCCCCAGAAGCTGAGGCGTGGCCGGAAATTGGCAAGAAGCAGGAGGCCAAGCGTATATTCCGCCGCAATGACCAGGCGGGCCAGCAGGTAGGAATTGCCCAGGGAAAACCAGCCGAAACTGAACAGGTACAGCTCAAAAGCATCCATCCCGACCAGTTTGGCGCTGGCCGAAAACAAAAAAAGTATTCCGAGCAGGGCCCGGAATACATACTTGCTCTTGTTGCTGATTTCCAAAGGAATAAACTAGAAGAGCTGCGGGGTGCACGAGACTTCTCCGGAGATGCCGAAGAGGCTCTTGTAGTTGTTGTAATCCGAGCAGCTTTCGCCGTCCTCGAGTGTCATTACATCCTTGGAAATGACCTGATCGTTTACCTTCACCGTGCAGTCGCACTCTTTGGCGCAACTTGACATCGCGAAGATGCCTCCTGCGAGAATCAGTGCAAACAATACCTTTTTCATAATCTTCTAATTTATGATTAATACGACAAATATAAACATTTTTTTGAAAATAATTGTGAAATATTCCTATATTTGCAGTCCCAAAAAGGGAGAGATGCTCGAGTGGCTTAAGAGGCACGCCTGGAAAGCGTGTATACGCCAAAAGCGTATCTCGGGTTCGAATCCCGATCTCTCCGCCAGATAAGCGATGAAGCCGGCCCTCAGGCCGGCTTTTTTTTTGCGCCATCCTCATTTTAAGCCCTTTTTGAGGATGGGACGTCGATTTTCGCCTTCTCATCCTCATTATGAGCCTTTTTTGAGGATGGAAAGGCGTTTTCTAAAAGCCGGCCTGAGGCCCGGCAGGCATTCCGTAGTTCAGTTTCCTATCAACGGATCGTTACCTTGGGGATGTCTTTCCAAAGGGTCGTATAGTGGGGTGACTGCCGTTCCCTGGCCATGCGGATCTGGCCGTCTCCCTGGACTCCGAAACGCAATGCTCCAGGTCCATAGACAGCTGTTACTGAATCGATTGCTTCTGAGAGCCGGGCTTGACGCGCATCTTCCTCCGCATCGCGGAACAATGAGCGGGTGTAACCGTCCTTCCGAACGAGGCGGGTAAACAGGACGCCCGCCTTTTTGTAACCATAACATTCGTTGAAAAAAGCACGGACGGCACTTACGGCAGCAACGATGATCACCGCATGGTCGTCGGTCGCTTCGGGGAATACGGTCAGGCGGCTTGCAAAAGTCTGCGGTTCGTTTTCGTGGAAACGGTTGGTCATGGCGAAAGGGATCATTTCCATCAGAAGGGAACCTTGTCGGCGCAGTTTCGTGACGGCAGCCTCTGCAAACGTGGCCACCTGGCTGCATAGCTCTGCCGGATCGGTGATTTCCTTGGCAAAGCTGCGGGACACGCAGATGGTCTGCCGCGGCTCGATGAGATTCTCAAAATCGATGCACGGCTCACCCCGCAGCTCCTTCCAGGTCCGCCATCCCGGCAGGGCGAAGCCTTTCCGTACCTCGTATTCCCGCAGCTGCGTGAAATCCCATGCCGTCGCGACACCCATCTGCGACAGTTTCTTTACGGAACGCCGGCCGATGCCCCAGACATCCTCCACGGGGAATTTCCGCAGGACCTTCTCGATATCCTGCGGGCGGTGCATATAACAGCCTCCTTGGAGTTTCGGATATTTCTTGCAGAGTTTTGACGCGATCTTGGCCAGTGTCTTTGTCGGAGCGACCCCGATGGAAAGGGGAATGCCCGTCATCTTCCGGCACGTCCGCGACAGGTCCTTTGCCCAGCCATCGAGGTCCGGGATCATCGCGCCCCGAAGGTCGAGGAAAGACTCGTCGATGGAGTACTGTTCCACGGCCGGTGCCCAGTCGCGGAGGACTTCCTGTACGCGACGCGACATGTCGCCGTAGAGTGCGTAATTGGACGAGAATACCGCCACATGGTGCTGTTCTATGATGTCCTTGATCTTGAACAGGGGATCGCCCATTTTTATGCCGAGGGCCTTGGCCTCGTTGGAACGCGCCACGGCGCAGCCGTCGTTGTTGCTCAGCACGATGACCGGCTTCCCTTCCAGATCCGGACGGAATACCCGCTCGCACGACGCGAAGAAATTGTTGCAGTCGGCCAGGGCGAACATGGAAGAGTCCTTTATGCCTTTTTGATGACCCAGGTCACGACGCCCCAGATAAGGAAGTCGTTGTCGGGACCGACGGGGATGGGCTTGTATTTGGTGTTGTGCTCGTTGCAGGGGAGGAGGACGGCGCCGTTGTCGGTGATTTCGACCCGCTTGACGGTGTATTCGCCGTCGATGAAGCAGACGGCCTTGCAGTCGTTATACGGTTCGACG
>CADAOB010000041.1:8839-23138 GCA_902789445.1 uncultured Bacteroidia bacterium
GTTCGACGGAGCGGTCGACGATGATGATGTCCCCCTCATCCATGTCCGCGTCCACCATGGATACCCCGTCTATCTGAAAAAAGAATGTGGAAGCGGAGTGGCGCACAAGCAGCCTGACAAGGTCAAGCTTCTCCCGCACATCTTCGGCCGGCGAGGGGAATCCGGCCTTGATGGCGCCGACCAGCAGGCTTTCAAAAGAAGCGGAATCGGATATCGGGTTAGGTTTCATGTTTGATTACGGCACAACGATAGCAACTTAATCAACACAAAAAATTAGTATATTTACAATCTGATCCACCGACCACCGATATGGACACCCGTAAGTTCGGCACATGTTTCTTCGAGCAGTACGCTCAAATCTTGCTCTCAGCGCTGCTGGGAAGCGAGTTCGACGATCTCGTGAACCGGGACCGCCCGGACTTGCAGTCGCCTGACGGAAAGTCCGTCGGCATCGAGGTGACGCGGGCCATGGAGGAGAATCAAACGACCGAACAGGCCTTGTTGAATGACCTGGCCGGGCTCACGCGCGGGTACAACGACGACGATCTCGAACAGATCCTGGAATGGGGCTACGCCTATGGATTGAAAGGCGGAAAGTACATCGGCACGAAAGAACTCCCATACTGGAAGATGGCGCTCCCGCTGCGGCGCATCCTCGCAAGCAAGGTCTCCAAGATGCAGAACGGTTTCTACGGTCATTTTGACAAGACGGGCCTCTTTGTCTTCAGCAAGGATGACCTGACCGCGGCGGACGCCTTGAAAACCATGAACTACATCCTCAGTCTCCAGAAGAATCTGGATAACCGCTACAACTGCCTTTATCTGACGGACGTGAACGACCTGTTTGTCTTCAATCTGGATGACGGCATCTCGGCCGGCGCCCGCATGGCCCGCTACGGGATTTCGCAGGAGCAGCGGCAGGCGTTCTATCAGGAGGCGGTCAAACGTCAAATACAGCCGCTGTCATGATGAAACCTGTCTTTTCCTTGTTGATCACCGCGTTTCTGCTGAATGCCTGCGGACCTTCGGCAAACGACCTGCCCACGCGGGTTCTCCATCCCCATGAGGAACTTCCCGCCGGGGTGGATGAGAAAGACTATACTTCTGTCTTTCTGGCAGGAACGATCGATATGGGCGCCGCCGAGGACTGGCAGAAGCAGGCGGCTGAGCTCTTGCAGGCGCGGGATGGCAATTGGCTGATATACAATCCCAGGCAGGAGGAATGGCATCCGGAGCGGGAAGGGGAGATGGACTATCAGGTGAACTGGGAACTGGATCATCTCCAGCGCGCCGACTTTATCCTGATGAATTTCCTGCCGGGCAGCCAGTCGCCGATCACCCTCCTGGAACTGGGCCTGTTTGCCGGCTCCCGTAAGCTGCGGGTCATCTGTCCCGCTTCTTTTTACCGGTACGACAATGTCCGGATCACCTGTCAGCGATACGCGGTCCCCATGTATGAAACACTGAAAGAAGCCGTTGAAAGTCTATGAAATTTCTCGGAAACATCCTCTGGCTGATCCTGGGCGGTATCGTCATCGCCCTGATTTATTACCTTGTCGGTCTGGTGATGTGCATCACCATCATCGGCATTCCCTTCGGCATCCAGCTCTTCAAGCTGGGAACGTATGCCCTCTGGCCTTTTGGTCACGAACTGGTCAACGGCCCCAACGAGCCGGGCTGCTTGTCGGTCGTCATGAACCTTTTGTGGATTCTGCTGGGCTGGTGGGAGATCGCCATTATCCATCTGGTATGCGGCCTGGTATTCTGCATAACCTTTGTGGGTATCCCCTGGGGACTACAGCACTTCAAGATGGCGGTCAGCTCCATCTTCCCCTTCGGCAAGGAGATTCGCTGACATGAATTCGAGCATCCGTGCGTTGACTTCCCGCGATGCAGGGAGGTCCTGTCCTGTATAGTAAAAAAACCTCCCCCGGAGGGGAGGTCGCCTTGGCAGTCGGCACGCGGTGGTAAGTTGTACGCCGTAAAATGTGCGCCTGTGCAGGGTGCTGAGCCGGACAATACCGTTTTGGGAAGGGCTCCGTTTCCCGGTCACACTAAAAGTGGGGGGTGGACGTTTTTACCTCCCGTCCGGAGGTGTGCCCGCCCTGCCGCGGCTGTTTGGTTTTACAAAAGGTCTGTCATCCAGTTTGCCTGCTGGAGCCGGGAGTCCAGTTCGCGGAGATCGCGGGACAGATCGTCAACCCGCTTCTGAAGCAGGTTGACGTCGATGGTCCGGACGAACTTGATCTCGTTGCGGGAGTAGCGGTCGCTCCGGACATTGGCGGCGTCGAGTACTGACCGGAGGGTGGAAAGATGCATGGAGAGGACGTCTTTCGCGGCAATCATCTCGGTGAGGGTCTTTCCGTTCCAGCGGGTTTCCTGGTTGGTCTTATTGATGCGGACAATCATGGTTTCCAGTTCCTTGAGCGAATTGCTCAGTTCGCTGAACAGGTCTTCCGGATTCTCGGCCGGCTGGTCTCCTTCCTGGACTTTCACGTTGTTTGAGAGCCGCTCTTTGAGCTGGGCGATCCGTTTCTGCAGATCGGCCCGCTGATTCAGTGCTTCTGCCAGTTTCATAATGGGCGTATCGTGTCGATGGATACTTTACTTTTTGAGATGGGTGAAGAAGGCCTTGAAGCCCGGGCAGTGAATCTGCAGTTCTCGCAAGGATAGGTCGCCATAAGCAGTAGTTTTTGATTATATTTTGCACAAATCTACTAAATTTGCAGAAACAAGCACAATGAAAATCATCCATACCGCCGACCTGCACCTGGGACAGATTCTTTACCAGAACTATGACCGGGTTGACGAACATATTCACTTTTTCAGGCAACTGGAGCGCTGGTGCCGGGAAGAACAGCCGGATGCCCTGATCGTCAGCGGTGATATCTTCGACCTCCAGCAGCCCTCGGCTGCGACGCGGCAGTTCTTCAACGAACGATTTGTCGCGCTGGCCCGGCAGAATCCGTCCATGGCGATGGTCCTCATCGCCGGGAATCATGATTCTGCCTCCCGCATCCAGGCCGACCGGGCTGTCTGGGAACTGGCGGGTGTCCATCTTGTCGGGATTGCGCCTTCGGCCGATGCCGATGGAAACGATGACGACTGGCAGGACCGATACATCATCCGACTGGAGAGCGGCTTCATCGTGGCCTTGCCGTACATGACAGGAGACAGGCGCCACCAGGTCCAGGCTTTGCTCGACCGGGTCGCGGCTGAAAATCCGGCGGGGAAACCGGTCGTTCTGGCCGCGCATCTTGCTGTCACCGGATCAGACCTGACCGGCCACGGGGAAGTCGGGACGATCCGTACCCAGGAGCTTGCTACGCTCGGTTCGGGCTACGATTACGCGGCTTTGGGCCATATCCATAAGCCGCAGACACTCGGCCATCCGGACGATGCCCTGAAACTGGAGGCCGTGACGTATCCTGCGGGCGCCGTACGTTACAGCGGCAGCGCGCTGCATGTCAGTTGCGATGAGGCTTATCCCCACAGTGTCAGTTTGGTGAATCTGCCGCAACACGGCAGCGATGTGACCATCAGCCCGCTGCGTATCGAAGAATTGCGGCACTTCCATGTGCTCCCGGAAGACGGCAGTGCCTGCACTACGGCGGAAGAAGCGCTTGACGCCGTCCGGGATTTCTGTGAAACAGGCCGCTGCGGCTATTTCCGACTGCGGCTCGATTTCGGGACACTGCTCCCATCGAATTTCAACCAGTCTGTCTATGAACTGATTGCCGCGCGGGAAGAGGACGTGCGCTACAATCCCAAGATCCTCTGGGCCGGGGAAACGGCTGAGCCGGATGCGTCACCGGAACAAGCGGTATTCCAGGTGGCCGAACTGCAGCAGATGCAGGATCCCGTGACATTCATCGAAAAGACAATCGACCAGTATCCCGGCCTTGACCTGGCGACGGTCCGTGCGGCGTTTGAGGAAGTCAAAGCGGAAATGAAGAAGAAGGAAGAAGCATGAGAATCAAAGAGCTACATATCCGCAACATCGCTTCCATCGAGCGGGCGGACATCGATTTTGAGAAGGATCTCCTGGAGCGGGGAACCGGCCAGCCCGCTGCGATGTTCCTGATTTCCGGCGATACGGGGGCCGGCAAGTCGGTCATCCTCGACGGTATCGCCATGGCGCTCTACGGTACGACGCCCCGGATTGAATCGGTCGTCGGAAAAAACAACAACAGTTTCGAAGATGCGGACGGACTGCGTGTCCGGGTCAATAGTATAGAGCAATATACCCGATTGGGCATCACCGAGAAAGACGATTGCTACAGCGAGGTCGTGTTCCTCGGCAACGACGGACGGGAATACCGTTCCCGCTTCACGCTCGGCGTGTACCTGGGCCGGAAAAAAGACCCGCTCACCCAGCGCCGTCCCTTGCTGTACCGGGATCCGGAACTGCGGCTTAGCGTCGGCTCCGAGACCTATGTCAAGGCAGATGCCCGCAGGCGGATCGCCGAAGCGGTCGGCCTTTCGTTCGAACAGTTTGGCCGGATGGCCATGCTGGCGCAGGGACAGTTCGCCGCATTCCTGACAGGTGACAAGAAAGAGCGGGAGAGCATCCTTGAACAATTGACCAACACAGAACAGTTTTCCCGGTATGGGGAGGCGATCAAGAATCTGTTCGACCGGGCAAAAGCAGCCCGGACCCATGCCGAGATTGCTTTCGAGGCGGAGAAGGCGCATACGCTCTCGCCCGACGAAGTCGCAGCGCTGACAGGCCGCCTGCAAGAAGTGGAAGCACAGAAACAGGCGCTTGAAGCCCGGATCCGGGAAAATGCCCGTCAGATCGAGGAAATGGGGAAATACCAGCTGGCCTGTTCTGCCTTGTCTTCGGCTGAAAAAGAGCGACAGCGGCTGGACGCAGTCGTGGCATCCCCGGATTACCGGGCGGCCAAATCCCTGATCTCCGATTGGGAAGGCAGTATCGAAGCAAGGCAGCGTCTTGCGGATCTGCGGGATGCGGAAAAGAAACTGGCGGAGGGCCTTTCTCGCGAAAAATCGCAGGGAACCGTCTATCGCGCCCTGGTCGCAGACCTGGCTTTCCAAAATGCGGAATACCGTCGCAAGGAGCGCGAATTGGATGAAAAGCGGCGCGCTTTTGAATCCCGGCGGGACCGCGAACCGCTTTACCAGCAGGGCGGGGCAGAGGCGGCCAAGAAACTGAAGACCTACGCTGCGCTCGGTGCCGAACTGGGGCAGCTGGTGCAGCGGCAGAAAGAGGCTGCCAGCAAGGCTGCTACGCTCAAGGACGATGCCGTCCGGCAGCAGCAGCGGCTGGCCGATGCCAAAACCGCCCTGGGTGCCAGGCAGGCGCAGATTGACGCCCTGGCACAGGAACGCGAGGCCCTGCATCCCCGGCAGACCAATGCTTCGCTGCAGCAGGTCATCCGGTCTGTCGCCGGGCTTGGAATCCTGTCGGACAAGCTCGCGTCCTTTACGGCTGCCCGGAAAGAGTGTGCCGAGATACGCAGCGAGATTGCGGCCGACCAGACGCGGCTCGACGAACTGAGCGCTCGTCTCGCGCTTGCCGAAACGGCCCGCGAAACGGCCCGCAAGGCCGATGAAATCGCCAAGACCTGCTACAGTACGATGAACAGCAGCATGGATGAGCAGCTGGTCGCCCTCCGCCGCAACCTGATTGAGGGGCATGAAACCATCTGTCCGCTGTGCGGCCAGCGGATCGAGCAGATCACCGATCATTTCAAAGGCCGCCTCCTCGAACTGGACGGTGACCGTCAGCGGGCGGCAGAACTTTTTGCCCGCGCAGATGCCGCCTGGAAAGAGGCCCTCCAGGCGCAGCAGACCTTCGCCGGGGCACTGGCCCGGAAGACGAAGGAATTGCAGAAAAGGGAGCACCAGCTGGCCGGACAGGAGAAAGAAATGGCCGCCCTGGCCCTTTCCTGTGGCCTGGAAATGGGCCCCGGTCTTCCCGAAAAGATGGTGGCGGCCCAAACGGATCTGGCACGGGAAGAGCAAAGGCTCCGGAAGTTACAGGAAGCATCCGAGGCACTGCAGATCCGCTTCAATGCGCTGCTGGCGTCGCGGCAACCGCTTCAAAAAGAATTTGAAGACGCGACCGCCGCTGCCGCCGAATCTGCCCGGGCCGAGGCCGACAATGCCGCAGTCCAGGCGGCCCTGCAAGCGTCATGGCAAGAGAAAACAGCCGTAAAAGCCCGTTTGTCCCAGGAGCTTGCCGGCACGGTCGGCGTCTTTTATCCACAATGGGAAACAGATTTGTCCCTGACGCAACGGACACTGCAGGAGGATGCCAGGCTCTATCTGGACGAAAAAGCGGCCCTGCAAAAAGCGGAAGCAGCATTGACGGAAAGCCGCGCGCAACTTGTGATGATCTGCCGGCTGAAGGAAAGTGTGGAGGGCGTCTATCCTGACTGGAAATGCGAGATGCCTGCCGCGGAATACGGCGCTCCCGACATCCTGGCCCAGTGGCAGCAGCTGTTCGGAAATGCAAAGGCCCTCCGTTCCGGCCTGGAAAACCTGCAGCAGACCCGGGCTGCGTGCCTGGGCCTCCTGTCGGACTGGTACGAAAAGACCGGGCGGGATGAACGCGCACTCGATGCGCTCGCAGCTTCTGCAAACCGGCTGCCTGCCGCGCGGGCCCTGGTGAAGAATACGGACGAGGCGCTCAAATCGGCCGTCGATGCAATGGCCCGCGCTACCAACCAGAAACAGGCTGCGATGCAGGCGCTGCACGCGGAGCAGGAGGAACAGCTTCCGGAACCGGCAGGCCTGGCCGAGTTCAAGTCGGCCCTGTCACTTAAAAACGAGCAGCTTGTCGGCCTCCGGGGCAGCATTGCGGGAAAACTGGCGGAGAATTCGGAAAATGTGCGGCTTCTTGCCGCGCGGGAAGCGGAACTGGCTGCGGCGACGGCCGTGTACGAACGCTGGAATCTGCTGAACAAATACTTTGGCGGGACGCGGTTCCGTACGCTGGTGCAGACCCATATCCTCAAGCCGCTGCTGGCCAACGCCAATATCTACCTGGAACGGATCACCGACCGCTACCGCCTCACCTGCAGCGAGGAGAACGAACAGCTCTCGATCCTGGTGCTCGACCGTTACAACAAAGACCAGATCCGCAGTGCGGCTGTGCTTTCGGGCGGCGAGCGGTTCATGATTTCACTGGCGTTGTCACTGGCGCTTTCGTCGCTCAACCGGCCGGATATGAACGTCAATATCCTGTTTATCGATGAGGGCTTCGGCACATTGGATGCCAAGTCGCTGGAATCGGTGATGTCCACGCTGGAGCGCCTGCAGGAGATTGCCGGTGAAAGCAATCGCCGCGTCGGCATCATCTCCCATCGCGAGGAACTCGACAACCGGATTCCCACCCGGATCCGCGTGGTCAAGAAAGGGGAGGGCAGAAGCCGGGTCGAGATTTCCGTTTAAACTTTTGCTTTTCGCTCGATTTGCCGTATTTTTGGCATCTAAAACTGTAACGGGTTTATGGCTATACCGAAAAAAGTGAGAGAACTGCTGGAAAAGCTGCTGGTCGGCGAGGAGACGGCACCGGGGCGCTCGTATGCGCTGGCGCCGCTCATGGAGATGCTCCGCGACGACGAGATGACCAAGGAAGACAAGGCGCATCTGATGCGCTACTACAACTTCCGGAAACGCTTTCTGGAGACGGGCCGCGGGGAACCGTATCCCGAAGACCAGCGGGATACGCGCCTGCTGGTGGATGTCCCGGGCGACACCTTCCGGGAGATTGTCCCGATCCTGGCCGAGTGCCTGACCTATGCGGGTGAGGATATCGAAGATTTCCTCTGGGTGCTCGATGAGGATGAAAAAGCCGGTCATGCGCCGGAGGATGTGAATGAGCGCCGTGCCGTCTATAAGCAGCTGCAGCCCGACTATGTGGCGGAAGGAAAATACCTGAACGAGCGCCTGGAGAAACTCAACAATCCGTTCATCACGACCTATCCGCTTTCCAAATCCACCCTGATCGGCTATCTGGAAACCGCCGTCAGCCTGCTCGAGGTCTATCAGGCGATGTTCGACTACCTGATGTCCGGCGACGGCTCCGAGCAGCCGGAAGCGGACAGGGAAAAAGAAAGAAGTCCGCGCGAGACGGACTTCAGTGCGATGTTCGATCTGTTCAAGGGCGGGAAGAACAACCTGCCCAACTGATTCTCGTTATTTCTGTCCGGCGAGGAATGTATTCACGTTCCGGGCAATGCGCTCCTCGATTTCCGCATCGACGTGCGGCTCGAACGGGGTGCCCGTGATGTGTTCGTAGAGCTCGATGTAGCGGTCGGTGATGCCGGCGACCACTTCGTCGGTCATGGGCGGTACCTGCTGGCCTTCCTTGCCCTGGAAGCCGTTCGCCATGAGCCATTCCCGCACGAATTCCTTGGAGAGTTGCTTCTGGCGCTCTCCGCGGGCGAGGCGCTCTTCGTAGCCCTCGGCATAGATGTAGCGCGAAGAGTCGGGCGTGTGGATCTCGTCCATCAGATAGATCTTGCCGTCTTTCTTGCCGAATTCATACTTTGTGTCCATCAGGATCAGGCCGCGTTTGGCCGCCAGTTCGCAGCCGCGCTCATAGAGCGCCAGGGTGTATTTCTCCAGCTGGGCGTAATCCTCGGCGGAGACCAGGCCGCTGGCGATGATCTCTTCGCGGCTGATGTCCTCGTCGTGGCCTTCGCTGGCCTTGGTGGTCGGCGTGATGATGGGGCGGGGGAGTTTCTGGTTTTCCTTCAGGCCCTCGGGCAGCGGTTCGCCGCAGAGCGAGCGCTTGCCGGCGCAGTATTCCCGCCAGGCGTGGCCGGCCAGGTAGCCCCGGATCACCATCTCGACCTTGAAGGGTTCGCAGAGGTGACCGATGGTTGCCATCGGATCGACTTCCGCGATCTTCCAGTTCGGGACGATGTCGCTCGTGGCATCGAGGAAGCGGGATGCGATCTGGTTGAGCACCTGTCCCTTGCAGGGAATCCCCTTGGGAAGGACTACGTCGAATGCGGAAATGCGGTCGGTGGCGACCAGCAGGATGTATTTTCCGTCGATGAAATAGACGTCCCGGACTTTCCCCGTGTACTTGGCGCTTTGGCCCGGGAAATGGAAATCGGTGTGGGTGATGGCTTTCATTTTGTTTTCAGATATTCGTTTTCGTAATAATCGATATAGGCTTTGTTGAGGATCCGGAAGCCGCCGGGGGTCGGGTAGTCGCCGCTGAAGTACCAGTCGCCCGGATGGTCGGGGCAGGCGGCATGGAGCCCGTCCAGCGTCTGATAGACGATTTCCACTTCTGCGCCGATGCCTTCGGGTTTGAGCAGCTGGACGATCTTCCGGCTGATCTCTTCGTCGGTGAAGGCATCGTAGATGCGGCGCACATGGTTGCGGCACTGGTCGGCCGGTACGTTTTCCTGGGCCTTGCACAGGCGGTACACTTCTTCAAGCAGGGATTCCCGCTTATGGTCTTTCAGCAGGGCGACGGCGGCGATGAAGGCGATGAACTCCGTCATCTTCGACATGTCGATGCCGTAGCAGTCGGGGTAGCGCACCTGCGGGCAGGAACTGACGATAACGATTTTCACGGGATGCAGCCGGTCGAGGATGCGGATGATGCTCTCGCGCAGGGTCGTTCCCCGCACGATGCTGTCGTCGATGACCACCAGTTTGTCCCGGCCGGGCTCCAGCGAACCGTAGGTGATGTCGTACACGTGGCCGGCCAGGTCATTGCGGGATTCGCCTTCTGTGATGAAGGTTCTGAGCTTGATGTCTTTCGAGACGACCTTGTCGGCCCGCACCTCGGGATACAGCTGGCGGATGCTGTCCACCATGCCGTAGTAGGCCACTTCGGCCGTATTGGGGATATAGGAAAAGACGGAGTGGGGGATGTCGTAGTCGATGGCCTTGAGGATGCGGTCGCGCAGTTGGGCGCCCAGGCGCTTGCGCTCCCGGTGGATGTCCCGGTCGTTGCCGCGGCTGAAATAGATGCGCTCGAAGCTGCAGGCGGCCAGCCGGCCGGCGGGAATGATCCGCTGCAGGCTGCGGCTGCCGTCCTGCCGGATGATCAGGGCGGCGCCGGGGCCGATCTCCTGGATCTGCTCACATTCCAGGCCGAAGGTCGTCTGGAGGACGGGACGCTCGCTGGCGATGGCCACGATTTCGTCGTCGGCATACCAGAAGGCGGGGCGGATGCCGTTTGGGTCGCGCATGGCGAACATCTCCCCGCTGCCCGTGATGCCGCAGACCACATACCCGCCGTCGAAATGGGGCATCGTGGTGCGCAGCACGTTGGCAATGTCCATGTGCGTGTCGATGTAGTGGGTGATCTGCCGGCCTTCGAGCCCTTCCTTCTTGGCATCGACGAAGTTGCGTTCCACTTCGCGGTCGAGCCGGTGCCCCATCAGTTCCAGCAGGATATAGGCGTCGGCGCTGTTGCGGGGATACTGCCCCTGCTCGGCCAGCATCGCGAACACCTCTTCCATGTTGGTCATGTTGAAGTTGCCGCAGATGCACAGGTTCTTGGCCTTCCAGTTGTTGCGGCGCAGGAACGGGTGGACGTACTGGATGCCGCTGCGGCCCGTGGTCGAGTAGCGGAGATGGCCCATGTAGAGCTCGCCCAGGAAGGGGGCGGATTCGCCCTTGGGTGTATGCTCGATCTGCCGGTGCACCGTGGAGAACACTTCCGAGATAGCATCCTTGCCCAGGGCCTTTTCCCGGAACATATACTCCTGTCCGGGTTCGCTGATCATTTTGACGCTGGCGATGCCGGCGCCTTCCTGGCCCCGGTTGTGCTCTTTCTCCATCATCAGGTAGAGTTTGTTGAGCGCGTAGCGTTCCGTACCGTATTTTTCCTTGTAGAATTCAAGCGGCTTGAGCAGCCGGATCAGGGCGATGCCGCATTCGTGCTTGATTGGTTCCATCAGAATGTCGTTGCTAAGGCGCAAAGATAAATAAAATCGCTGTTTCGCCCAAGAAAAAAGAAGGGCGTCCTCCGAAAGGAGAACGCCCCGTTTTTCGGGCGGTCTGCCGGATCCGCCCGGAATTCACTGGTATTGTATCAGAATGCTGAGATCAATTCTTCGTTGGTATAGGCGTCTGCGCCGTAGCAGGTTTTCAGGTAGGCCAGGCCGCCCTGGTAGTCTTCTTCCGTGAAGGAGTTCGTCGCTTCCTTGGCCACGACCACGTCGTAACCCAGGCAGAAGGCGTCTGCCGAGGTGTGGCGGCAGCACATGTGGGTGTGGAGGCCGCAGATGACGACGGTCTTGACGCCCAGTTCCTTGAGCAGGATGTCGAGGTCGGTCTGGAAGAAGCCGCTGTAACGGCGTTTCGGAACGACGAAGTCTTCCTTGTGGATGGGGAGTTCGGGAATGACTTCCGCGCCGGGGGTTCCGACGATGGCGTGGTCGCCCCAGATCTGGAGTTCACGGTCGATGCCGGGACGGTGTGCATCATTGCAGAATACCACGGGAACGCCTTTTTCGCGGGCTGCGTCAAGCAGACGGGCGGTAGCGGGGACAATAGCTCTGGCGCGGTCGCAGCCGATGGCGCCGGTCACAAAGTCGTTGAGCATGTCGACGACCAGGATGGCGGGTTTGTTGAGTTTTTCCATTTATGTAAAAGATAAGGGTTTTGTAAACACGAAAGAATTTACCAATTTCTGTGCCAATCTTTCCGGAGGCTTGCTATCTTTGCGCCCCGAAAACAAAATCAAACGAAGAAACTACCGCAATGCAAGCTTTCTGGACTGTCCTGATGCTGGTCTGTTCCAACATCTTCATGACTTTCGCCTGGTACGGGCACCTCAAACTGCAGGAGATGAAGATCTCGACCGGCTGGCCGCTGATCTGCGTCATTCTCTTTTCCTGGGGCATCGCCTTCTTCGAATACTGCCTGACCGTCCCGGCCAACCGCATCGGCTTCGTCGGCAACGGCGGCCCCTTCAACCTGATGCAGCTCAAAGTCATCCAGGAAGCCATCTCCCTGACGGTCTTCACGGTCATCATCCTCTTCGTCTTCAAGGGCCAGTCCCTCCAATGGAACCACCTGGCCGCCTTCGCCTGCCTCGTCCTGGCCGTCTTCTTCGTCTTCCTGAAGTAGGGGACCGTCCGGATGGGCTCCGCGGCGGACGTCCATCTCCTGCGTCATTCGCTCCCTGAGGTCGCGGGTCCCGGCTTCGCCCGGGAATCCCATCCTCACCAGACGCCGCATTTGAGGATGGCTGGCAGTCCCTGGTGTTTTTCGAGGGCGTGTCAGAACATTGTATTATCTTTGTACCAATCCGCATTGGGTTTGGCGGCATTGTCGGCGGCAAGCCTGATCGAGCCTCCTGCCGAAGCGTCCACACACTATGAAATAGAGAAGGCTAACCAACAGAATATGAAAAAGATCATTATTATAGACGGCGGTCCTCGCCGCAATATGAACACGGCCCAGATGCTGCAGAAAATCGCGGAGGGCGCATCATCCACAGATGCTGGTATCGACGTCAAAACCTTCCGCCTCTACGACCTGGATTACAAAGGCTGTATGTCGTGTATGGCCTGCAAGGTAAAAGGCCGGGCATCGAACGTGTGCAGATTCAGGGATGCCCTGACACCTGTTCTGGAAGAAATCGCCCGGGCCGATGCGTTGGTGCTGGGTTCTCCGATCTACTTCGGAGATGTGACCGGCCAGATGCGTAGCTTCCTGGAGCGTCTCGCTTTCCCCTGGCTGTCCTATAATGATTACAGTATGACAGCCCCGAAACGGATGCCGGTGCTGCTCGTCGAAACTATGAACGGCACCCCGGAGCGGAATAACAGCAACGGCTATGGCTCGATGGCGTACAGCATCGCTGCCGCTTTGGGAAAACCAGAACGTCTGGTCGCGTATAACACCTATCAGGTCAAGAACTACGACCGTTACGAACTGGCCGCGTTCTCTGAGGAGGCAAAGCGGAAGTGGCGGGAAGCTCATTGGGAAGAAGATCTCCGGAAAGCCTTCGATGCGGGGTGTCAGCTGGCCGGACAGATTGCCGGTCTGTCATAGAGAGCTCTGCCCGGAAGTAATCTGCGGAACCGGTGTCAAAGTGCAGCCGTACATCGAAATAGGGACGCTCTTGGTTTTGTGCCCCGAAAGCTGTATCTTTGTAGAAACTAAGTCATTTTTATTGCTCGTCACGATTATGAAAGAACAAGTACTCAAGGCCATGCGCGAAGCTGGCAAACCCGTATCCGCAGGTGATGTGACCAAGGCGCTTGGTGCCGACCGTAAGGAAGTGGACAAAGCATTCGCCGAACTCAAGAAAGAAGGTGCCATCGTGTCTCCGGTGCGCTGCAAATGGGAACCCGTAAAATAGCGGGCCGCCTGCGTGCCGGCGTGTCAGTCAAGAAGCCAGCCCAGACGGGCGGCGAGTGCCGTGAGCAGGGGAAGATCCTTCTTGTGGATGGATAGCGTAACAGTCTTCCGGCTTTCGTGTTCCGATGCTTCGGGCTCCGCGAAAACCCGCGAAGGCTCGTCTTGGTGAAGTGACAGGTATCCTGCCACAATGCGGCTGTTTTTTCCTTCCGTTTGGCGGGCTTTGTCGAGATTGTATCGGTTTTGCAGGTTCATCCATATCGCGGCAGGAATGCCAAGGGCTTCCTGAAGACGGCTGGCAATCGCAGATGTGATGTTCCGTCTCCCATGGATTAATGCGCTCAAGTGAGGCGCTTCCATGCCTATCGCGGCGGCGAAGTCTTTTTGCTTGATATGCCGTTCCTTCAGCTCCTCCTGTAATATTTCTCCCGGATGGACGCTATATAAATCGTTCAGTTCGTTGAGGACAATCGCTTCACCCTTTTTTGTTTCCATAGTGCGTTTTGTCTATTTCAATTAATTTCAAACCGATAGGGTCATCGAGCTCTTCAAATCGATCTCCCGATATTTCCTATTTCGTCCTGTTGTGAGCAGTTCTTTCAAATCTCCCTCTACGATATAATTTTTCCTTTGCTGTGATGCCATCTTGCGGCCATTCCTGGCGATACGGGGCGGGCTCCTCATGGTTCGCGGCAGGGGCTGCCGCTCTCAAATCGTCGCCCGCCCCGCATCGCCCTGGAATGGTACCGGCGGGCCCCCGGCGGGACACAGAATGCGTTTTTGGCCCCTGGCACGCATTCTGTGGCCACAAAAGCTGCGGAAACGCACGAATCGTGGACACAGAATGCGTATTCCCCCCGAAATCTTCATTCTGTGGCCAGCCGACTGAATATTTTGTTTGCTTCCCTGCGGATTTAATCGTAACTTTGTAAGGATACGACTATTACTCTTTATTATTCTGAATCTGAACGATTATGATCCACGA
>CADAOB010000042.1:0-3545 GCA_902789445.1 uncultured Bacteroidia bacterium
CACCAAGAGCGGTGTGGCCCAGTTCAAGGCCCCGACGGAGGAAGATGCCATCAGCACCATCCGCGAACTCCTGAGCTATCTTCCGCAGAACAACATGGAAGAACCGCCGTATGTTCCGACCGAGGACCCGATCGACCGCAAGGAAGACTCCCTCAACGAGATCATCCCGGACAGCCCGAACGCTCCGTACGACATGTACCAGGTCATCGCCGACATCGTGGACGATGCCAAGTTCCTCGAAGTCCACAAGGATTACGCGAAGAACATCATCGTCGGCTTCGCCCGCTTTGGCGGCACGGCCGTCGGCATCGTGGCCAACCAGCCGAAATACCTGGCCGGTGTGCTCGATATCAACGCTTCCCGCAAGGGCGCCCGTTTCGTCCGCTTCTGCGACGCCTTCAACATCCCTGTGGTGACGCTCGTCGATGTGCCGGGCTTCCTCCCGGGCACGCAGCAGGAATACGGCGGCATCATCGTCCACGGTGCGAAACTCCTCTACGCCTATGGCGAAGCCACCATTCCGAAAGTGACCGTCACGCTCCGCAAGTCCTACGGCGGTTCCCACATCGTGATGAGCTGCAAGCAGCTGCGCGGTGACATCAACTACGCATGGCCGACCGCCAACATCGCCGTGATGGGCGCCGAAGGCGCCGTGGCCGTCCTCTATGCGAAAGAGATCAAGGCCGAAGAGGATCCCGAGAAGAAGAAAGAGATCGCCGAAGCCAAGAAGAAAGAGTACAACGACCTCTTCTGCAACCCGTACAACGCGGCCAAATACGGTTACATCGACGATGTGATCGAACCGCGCAACACCCGTTTCCGCATCATCCGCGCCCTCGAGCAGCTCTCCACCAAGAAGCTTTCGAACCCCGCCAAGAAACACGACAACCTGCCTCTCTAATCAAACCCGCAACGTATGAAACATCTCAAACTGTTTTTGGCGGTTGTCGGCTTGACCCTTGCCTTCGGAGCCGGAGCACAGAGCCAGGATGCCATGCGCCTGAACGAATACCTGGTGGTCAATACCGATGACTTCCAGGACGATTTCGGTCAGCAGAATGCCTGGTTCGAGCTCTTCAACTCCTCCTACGGCACGGTCGACATCGGAGGCTGCTACCTCTCCGACGACGCCAACAATCTCAAGAAATATGCGATTCCGGGCGGCGACCTGATGACCAAGGTCAAACCGCGCCAGCACGTCCTTTTCTGGGCGGACAACCAGCCGTATCGCGGTACCTTCCACGTTTCGTTCGACTTGGCCAACGCCAAGGAAATCATCCTGACCAAAGGTGACGGCAAGACCATCATCGACCGCATTCCCGTGCGTCACGACCTGGGCGACAACATCTCGTTCGGGCGGGCGATGGACGGCGAAGGCAGCATCACCGGCGACGGTGCAGGCTGGCAGGTGATGGAACGCACTTCCCCGAGCACCAACAACACGCTCATCGACAAGGCGGCCAAGCCTGATAAGATGAAAGCGATGGACCCCTACGGTTGGATCCTCGCCCTGACGGCCATGTCGGTGGTGTTCCTTGCCCTGATCCTGCTCTATTTCATCTTCAAGGCCATCGGCAATGCCAACATCAAGGCCGGCAAGAAGCGCTCCGCCGCCGTTGCCGGTACGGATGTCAAGGCATCGCAGTACGGGGAGGTCCCCGGTGAAGTATATGCCGCCATCGCGACGGCCATGCACCTCTACAATGAGGACAGCGGGACCCACGACGAGGAAAGCTTCGTCGTGACGCTCCACCACACCGACCGCACCTATTCGCCCTGGAGCTCGAAGATCTACACGCTCCGTGAAACGCCGCAGGTCAGCAAACGCAGAAGATAACCCTTTAACCCAGAAAGAAAATGAAAGAATATAAAATCAAGATCAACGGTAACGACTACAACGTTACCATCGACGAGGTGGAGGGCAACGCTGCCAAGGTCGAAGTCAACGGCACGCCTTACAATGTCGAGTTCGACAAACCGCTCTCCAAACCCAAGACCATCAGCGTGGTCAACCGTCCGGCCGCCGCTCCTGCCGCAGGTCCGGCTCCGGCCAGCCGTCCCGCCGCAGCACCCGCTGCCGCTGCCGGCGGCTCCACCGTCAACTCCCCGCTCCCGGGCGTCGTGCTCGAGGTCAAGGTCAAGGACGGCGACAAGGTGACCAAGGGACAGGTCATCATGGTGCTCGAAGCCATGAAGATGGAAAACGCCATCGAGGCTCCTTGCGACGGTACCGTCACCATCAAGGCACAGAAGGGCGACTCCGTCCTCGAAGGTGCTCCGCTTGCCATCATCGCATAAATGAAACGCTATGCAGAACATCCTTGAAAACCTGAAAGAATTCTGGCAGTTTACCGGTTTTGCCAACTTTGAGTTTGGCTACCTCATCATGATCATCGTGGGATGCCTGTTCATCTTCCTGGCGATCAAGTTCGAGTGGGAACCGATGCTGCTGGTCCCGATCGGATTCGGTATCCTGATCGGCAATATTCCGCTCTTCGCAGGCCTGAATGTAGGCGTATATGAAGAGGGGTCCGTGCTGAACATCCTATATCAAGGTGTGCAGCGCGGCTTCTACCCGCCGCTGATCTTCCTCGGAATCGGCGCGATGACAGACTTCTCCGCCCTGATCGCCAATCCGAAACTGCTGCTGATCGGCGCGGCCGCCCAGTTCGGTATCTTCGGCGCCTACGCCATCTCCCTTGCACTTGGTTTTGACGCTGCCCAGGCTGGTGCCATCGGCATCATCGGCGGTGCTGACGGCCCGACGGCCATCTTCCTGTCCTCCCGCCTGGCTCCGAACCTGATGGGTGCCATCGCCGTGTCGGCTTATTCCTACATGGCCCTCGTGCCGGTGATCCAGCCGCCGATCATGCGCCTGCTGACCACCAAGAAAGAGCGCCTCATCCGTATGAAGCCCCCGCGTCCGGTCTCCCCGACCGAGAAGAAACTCTTCCCGATCATCGGCTTCCTGCTGACGGCCTTCATCGTGCCCTCCGGTATTCCGCTGCTCGGTATGCTCTTCTTCGGCAACCTGCTCAAGGAAAGCGGCGTGACCAAGCGTCTGGCCAACACGGCCAGCGGTCCGCTGGTGGACATCGTCACCATCCTGATCGGTGTCACCGTCGGTGCCTCCACGCAGGCCAGCCAGTTCCTCCGCTGGGAATCCGTGAAGATCTTCATCATCGGCGCCCTGTCGTTCGTGATCGCCACCTTCGCCGGCGTGCTCTTCGTGAAGTTCTTCAACCTCTTCCTCAAGGAAGGCAACAAGATCAACCCGCTCATCGGCAACGCCGGTGTGTCGGCCGTTCCGGATGCCGCCCGCGTGTCGAACAACGTCGGCCTGGAATACGATCCGAAGAACTACCTGCTGATGCATGCCATGGGCCCGAACGTCGCCGGTGTGATCGGCTCCGCCGTCGCCGCCGGTATGCTCCTGGGCTTCCTGGGATAATTTCTACTGGGGCGCTGCCCCACACCCCGCGCCTCCCGGCCTTAGTACTTTGCTAACGCCGGGAGACGTGCTTTATTGAGCCGGGGCTAGCAAA
>CADAOB010000042.1:3571-17154 GCA_902789445.1 uncultured Bacteroidia bacterium
CTCCCGCTGATCACAGCTTTATTGGAAATCTTGTTATCTTTGTATCGTCAAGAGTACACGTCAATGTTCCACATCTTACGTTTCGAAGTAGAAGAATTCTACCGCGGGCTCATCCGTCCGGGCGAAGTCGTGCTTTCCGATGAGGAAATGAATCGACTGCAGCAGTATTTTCGGGAAACGGATGAGGACGCCGATCTTTACAATTCGGATCTGGAAAACGCCTGCCCCGACATTTACCGGAAAATCGACGAAGCGGCGCTCCCCTTGATGCAGGAGATGGACGCGCTGCTGGAAAAGCAGGGGCACTTCGGAGAAATAGACGAAAAGTATCCGCTGGGCTTCTACCGCGTCGATCTGGTCCTTCCTGATAAAGATTGACCTTTCCTTCCGGGAGGCACGGCCTCCAGGACCCATGCCACCCTCGGCACTGTAAGAGGGAGGGGCCCATCGCCTGCGATGGGAGGGGTCGAGCGGAGCGAGACGGTCCTGGAGGCCGTGCCTCCCGGAAGGATGAGTTACTTGCTGTCAGCCTTTTGCTGGAAGCGGGCGATGTCGATGATGAAGCGCTCGTGGGTGCCCTCACCGACGGGGCCGCGCTCGTCGCGGACTGCGACGCGGAAGACGAGGCGGCGGCGGTCGATCTCAACCAGTTCGCTTTCAGCCGTGACGGTCATCCCGACGGGCGTTGCAGCGCTGTGGGACACATCGATATGGGTGCCGACGGTCCCATGCCCTTCAGCCAGGAAGGGCTCGACGCTTTTCAGGCAGGTTTTCTCGATGAGCGCGATCATCATCGGCGTGGCAAAGACTTTCACCGTCCCGCTGCCGACCTTGTCGGCTGTCACCTCCGCGGTGACGACCTGCTGCTGCAGGCCGCTGATTCCTGTATGCAATTCCATTTCTGTAAGATTCAACGATTCTCTCCGACAAAGATACGGCATATTTTGTAATTTTGCAGAAAAGCACATCGCCATGAAAAACCGCTTTTCCTGCTTCGGCCAGGCGTTATTGGCCACGATCCTGATCCTTTCCCTGCAGGCCTGCGGCGCCCAGCGTCAGGTCGCCCAGTCATCCGGCAACCCCACCAAAGCCAGCGGCCGCGACTATTCCATCGCGCCCGACGATCCGTCCGGATTCGTCGTCCTGACCGACGTTGTCCCCGATGTCATCCTGGAAATCCGCTACTTCAGCAGCTTCAATTTCGTCGGCACCCGCGTGGACGGCTATCAGGAGCCCATCGCCCTGATGACGAAAGAAGCCGCCAGGGCCCTGAAAGCCGTCAGCGACGAGGCGATGTCTTTGGGCTACCGGCTCAAGATCTGGGACACCTACCGTCCGCAGATGGCCGTGGACCACTTCTGCCGCTGGGGTGAAAACGTGGCCGATACCCTCACCAAACGCTATTTCTACCCCTACTTGGACAAGGACGTGGTCTTCGACCGCGGGTACATCGCCCGCCGCAGCGGCCACTCCCGCGGTTCGGTGGTGGATCTCACGTTGGTGGACATGAAAAGCGGACGCGACATCGACATGGGGTACGGCTTCGACTGGTTCGGCGAGGAATCACATCCCGATCACCGCGCAAAGATCACCGAAGAACAGTACCAGAACCGGATGCTCCTGCGCCGCCTGATGCTCAAGCACGGCTTCAAGCCCATCGACGAAGAGTGGTGGCACTTCATCCTCAAGGACGAGCCCTACCCCGACACCTACTTCACCTTCCCCGTCCGGCAGTTGTAAATCCCGGCTTCTTTCCGACAGGTTCGCCTAAGCGCTGTTCTCGGACCACACACACTTTGGCGGACGTTGGTGGGGAAAGTGTCAGAATAACTTTTCGAGGACTTTCGGATCGGCCGAAGGGAAGAACGCGAGGACGTGCGCGATCAGGCGGGCGTGCGATGCGGCGGGAGTAAGGGCTGTGACGAGGGGTGCAGAAGCGGCGGGTGCGGCGAAGAGTTCGTCGGGGGTGGTGTTGGAGGCGCGTTGCCAGCCCCGGTAGGTCAATTCAGGGCCGCGATAGACGCGTTCAAAATCGCCGATGACCGTCCAGGTTCCCATCTGAAGGAACTGGATGACGCTGTCCATTATACTCTTTTTTACAGCGGGCGTAAGCATCGGGCGATAGCGGGCACCGAGCGCTTTCAGTTGGGCCGGCGTAAGTTTCCGGGCGCAGATAATCCGCAATTCTCGCATCTCCAGAGCGCCTGCTTCCTGAATGGCCGCAAGGGCCAGCGGTGCGAGGACTTTCATCAGTTTGTCACTCTGTGTAACGGCTTTGCAGCGTTCACCGAGCGCCATTCGCCAGCGGGGCTGGCTGCGGCGCCAATTCATCAACTCCCGATACCACGTCACCGTCGCAAAGGCCGCCTTGCCGCCGAGAAATTTGCCATAGGCGATGTCGCCTTCGCGGACCGCATCGATTTTCCAGTCCCAGGGCCCGAGAAAAGTATCCTCTTCCTCACTGAACCAACAGCCCGGCGCGGTCAATTCCTCGACCGACCAGCCGGGGATACCGCAACGGAAGAACGGCAAAACGCCAAAGTAACGGATGGCGGCGATCATCGCCTCGGGCGAATCGATGGGACGGACCTTGGGGATCGGGTTCATGGGAGAAGAATGGAAAGCAGGCATCAGCGGGCGGAGGGTTCGTGGCCCATGCGGGAGAGGGCGATCAGCACGAGGGGGATGGCGAAGAGGAATGATCCGATGTCGGCAAGCATCTGGGAGATCTCGACGCCGGTGAAACCCCAGAGGGCGTGACCGGCGAAGAGGGCCGGCAGGAAGAAGATGCCCTGCCGGGCGGAGGCCATGATGATGGCGGGGATTGTCTTGCGGATATTCTGCAGATACATGTTGGACAGGGTGATGAAAGCGACGAGCGGAAAACTGTAGCACTGGAAACGAAGGACCTCGCTGCCGATGCGGATCACCTCCGGATCGTCCGACCGGAAGAGGGTCACCAGGGGCTCGGCAAAGGCCACGCCCAGGATGGCCAGAACCGTGCAATAGACGGTTCCCACGCTGCAACTGTGCCAGAACGCCTTGCGGACCCGGTCGTAGAGGCCGGCCCCGTAGTTGAATCCGCAAACCGGCTGGAATCCCTGGCCATAGCCGATCATGGCCGCGCAGGCGAGCATCGCGACGCGGCTCACCACCGAAAAGGCGGCGATGGCTTCGTCGCCGTAGTGGGAAGCCATCTGGTTGAGACAGATGGCCGAAAAACTCATCAGTCCCTGCCGGGCCAGCGAGGGCAGGCCGCCGGCGGCGATGTCGCGATAGCGGCGCCAGCTGGGCTTGAAATGGGAGAAACGAAGCGGCAGGGTTCCCCGCTTGCCGACCATCGAGAGAATGACCAGGAAGCCGATGGCCTGCGAAATGGCGGTTGCAAGACCCGCTCCGCGGATCCCCATGCCGAAGCCGAAGATCAGGATCGGGTCGAGGGCGATGTTCAGGAGTGCACCCGAAACGATGCCGATCATCGAGAGCATCGCATTGCCCTGGTGCCGCATCTGGTTGTTGAGCGTGAAAGTGCCCATAATGAAGGGCGTACCGATCAGGATATAACGGAAATAGTCGCAGGCATAGGGCATGATCGTCCCGGTCGATCCCAGCAGGGACAGGATCGGCCGCATCAGCAGGAGACTGGCGGCGGCAAGGGCCACGCCGGTCAGGACGGAAGAGATCAGGCCGACGGCCGCCATCGTCTCGGCGTCGCCCACCTCCCGGCGGCCGAGCGCCCGGGAGATGTAGTTGCCCGACCCCTGGCCGAAGAAGATGGCTACCGACTGGATCAGAACCATATAGGAAAAGACGATGCCCAGCGCCGCCACCGACGGGGTATTGATCCGTCCGATGAAAAAGGTATCGGCCAGATTGTAGATGCCGGAGATGAGCATGCTGACGATCGACGGCCCGGCCAGTTCCGTCACCAGCCGCCCCACCGGACGCGTAGTCATCCGCAGATACTTCTCCTGCGGCGTCATCGTCCCGCTGTCTGCCTTTCTTTTCATTTGTCCGACTCTAAGGTGTAAAAATACAAATAAACTCGCGCTCCGCAAAAAATTTGCAAAAAAGGGGCGGTTTGCGTATTTTTGAAAGATGAAACAATTTCTCGTCTTCTTTCTGCTGCCCTGCGCCATCCTCCTTTGCGCGATGGATACGCCCGCTGCATATTCGGCCTTCCACGGCTATTCGCCCGCGACGGGAGAAGGCGGCTACACCACCAGCACCGCGCAGCGCGAAGCCATCAGCCTCCGATGGACGCCCACGGTGGATGTAGGCATCAGCGGATAGATCCACAGCCTCCTCAGGAGAAACCGCTGCCACAGCGAGTTGAACGAGTATTGGCGGGCCTATCTGGGACTGGACAACCAGGTTCCCGTCATGAACCCGGCCGCCAAGACGGAGTGGGACGATGCCGTCGAGCACGACAAGGCTACTCAAAGGCTTCGGCCTCAGGGCCGTCCTGCCCCACTGCCTCGCCCTGCTGGCCGTCGGCGCAGCGCTATCGCTTCTGGCTGCCCGGAGCCTCCGGAAACTTTAGGTTTTCCCACTGGAAATCAAGCTCTTTCTTGAGCTTCTTGCACATCGGCGTGAAGGTGAAATAGGTAATGCCCGCCGAGATCGGAGCCCCCACCAGCGGGATGACCTTTCCCACCGCCTTGGCGAAGCCTTCTTCGGAGAGTTTCACACCGATCCACTTGCAGATCTGCTGCACCACGCCGTATACCCAGGTCTTGTTGAGGGCAGCCTCGAGGACTTTTCTTTCAACCTGGGCACGGATGACGTCGAGCAGCGAACGGACCGCAGCCTGTGCGCCCTGGGCTCCCATCATCACGCCGATCCAGAGGATCATCAGCTGGGCCGTCTGGTCGCTGACCTGCCCGTCCTCGCCGGACATGTCGGGCCAGCCGTAGAGATAGAGCATTTTTTCCACCAGCGCGATGGCATTGCCATAGAACTGCGCCACATCGGCCGGGATCGTTCCGGCCATCGCCCAGCCGCCCGGCAGGCCCGCCAGGGCCGACACCGAGCAGACCGCCGTGGTCTGATAGCGGATGCATCCGCTGGCAATCTGGTCGATAATCTTCTTGTCAACCAGCCCGCGCGTCCCATAAGCAATTACTTTGTCCATCGTATCCCGGTCCAGATACGGCGCCAGCTCCTTCCTGAGGAACGGTTCCCGCTCGACCGTCACCACCGGCAGCCGCATCGCCGCCTTGATCACTTTGTTGAAATTCAGTCCTGCCATAGCAGGACAAAGATACAAAGTTCCTTTGGAAACTGCCGTTTTCTTTGTATTTTCGCGACGGATTTTTGAAACTTTTAACATAGGTGTTATGCAAAATAAATTGCAAGAATTGACGGACCGTCTGTACAACGAAGGTCTGTCGAAGGGAAGGCAGGAAGCCGACCAGCTGCTGGCCAAGGCCCGGCAGGAGGCACAGGCGATTGTCGCGCAGGCGCGCGAGGAGGCAGAGTCCATCCGCGCCGCCGCCGAAAAGCAGGCCGCCGAGACCCGCACGATGGTCGAGGGCGACCTGAAGATGGCTTCCACGCAGGCTGTCTCCGCATTGCGGCAGCAAGTGGAGAACATGGTCATCACCAAGGCCGTTGCAAACCCCGTCGGAGCCGCCCTGTCGGACAGCTCCTTCGTCCAGGAGTTGATCGCTACGGTCGTCAAGGCGTTCAACGCCGCCAATCCCGACGGTGTCGGCCTCGATGTCATCCTCCCCGAATCCAAACAGAATGCCCTGGAACAGGCTTTCACCAACGAAGCCGTGAAGAACCTGTCGAAAGGCATCGAAGTCAAGAACGTCAAGGGCCTGGCAAACGGTTTCAGGATCGGTCCCCGCGACGGCGGCTACCAGCTCAGCTTCACGGGCGACGACTTCACCGACCTGATCGGTGAATACCTGCGTCCCGCCACCAAGAAGATCCTCTTCGGTAAGTAATGGCCAACTACCCCTATATCATTGCCAGTTTCCCCGACCTGCTGCTCGACTTCGCACAGCATCCGATCGATGAGGAAGCCGTGATAGCCGAGGTGAAGGGCCTGCTTTCGGAAAAGGACGGCAAACTGGTTGACTGGCTGGAATTCGGCCTGGACGGAGACCATCTCAAGCCGCATTTCTACCGCAACATCCGCCAGACCCGGAACGGTTTCCTGACGGAATGGTTCGATTTCGACCGGAAGCTTCGCCTGGCCAAGGTAGCCCATCTGGCCGGAAAGCCCATCGAGGAGACCTTTCCGGAGATGGACCGTGCCGTCCAGGTCTTCGCAATAGCGGACCTCTTCCAGCGCGAGAAAAGCCTCGACCGGCTCTGCTGGGACAAGGCGGCCGAACTGGTCGATTTCGACATTTTCACCATCGACACGATCCTCTCGCTCCTGGTCCGCCTCCACATCGCCGTCCGCTGGAACAAACTCGATCCCAAGGCCGGCGCCGAATTCTTCAAGCAATTGGTGAATGAAGTCAGGGGCACGTTCCAGGGCATCAAAGCAGAACAAATATAAAAAACAGATAATGAAAGCTACAGGTATAGTTACCGGAATCATCTCCAACCTGGTGACGGTGCGTTTCGAAGGCGACGTGGCGCAGAACGAGATCTGCTACATCGACCTGGGCGGCACGAAAATGATGGCCGAGGTCATCAAGGTGTCGGGCAGGAACGCCTTCGTGCAGGTTTATGAGAGCACCCGCGGCCTGCGCCAGGGCGACAAGGTCGAATTCGAGGGCCACATGCTCGAGGTCCAGCTCGGACCGGGCCTGCTCTCCAGCAGCTACGACGGTCTGCAGAACAACCTCGCCACGATGGAGGACGTATTTCTCAAACGCGGCGAATATACCGCACCGCTGGACCACGACAAGGTCTGGCATTTCACCCCGATTGCCAAGCCCGGCGACACGGTGTACGCCGCTGACTGGCTGGGCGAAGTCAAGGAAGGCTGGCTCCCGCACAAAATCATGGTCCCCTTCTCTTTCAAGGGTGAATACAAAGTCAAGAGCATCACGCCCGAAGGCGACTACCGGATCGACGACCAGATGGCCGTCCTGACCGATGCCGACGGCGAGGAGCACAAGGTGACGATGGTCCAGCGCTGGCCGGTCAAGGTGGCCGTCGGCGGATATGTCGAGAAGCCCCGCCCCTACCGCATCATGGAGACCGGCGTCCGCTGCATGGACACGCTCAACCCGATTGCCGAAGGCGGTACGGGCTTTATCCCGGGCCCGTTCGGCTGCGGCAAGACCGTGCTGCAGCACGCCATCGCCAAGCAGGGCGACGCCGAGGTGATCGTGATGGCCGCCTGCGGCGAACGCGCCAACGAGGTGGTGGAGATCTTCGCCGAGTTCCCGGAGCTGATCGACCCGCACACGGGCCGTCACCTGATGGAACGCACGACCATCATCTGCAATACTTCGAACATGCCGGTCGCCGCCCGTGAAGCCTCCGTCTATACGGCGATGACCATCTGCGAATACTACCGCGCGATGGGCCTCAAGGCCCTGCTGCTGGCCGACTCGACTTCCCGCTGGGCGCAGGCCCTCCGCGAGATGTCCAACCGCATGGAAGAGCTCCCGGGCGCCGATGCCTTCCCGGTCGACCTGTCCGCCATCATCTCGAACTTCTACGCCCGTGCCGGCATCGTGAAACTGCGCAACGGGCAGACCGGCGCCGTGACCTTCATCGGCACCGTCTCCCCGGCCGGCGGCAACCTCAAGGAGCCCGTGACCGAATCGACCAAGAAGGCCGCCCGCTGCTTCTATTCGCTGGCCCAGGCCCGCGCCGACAAGAAGCGCTACCCGGCCGTCGATCCGATCGACTCCTACTCCAAATACCTCGAATATCCCGAAGTGGTGGAATACCTCAAGGAACGTGTGGGCAAGGACTGGGTCGAGAAAGTGAACCGCGCCAAGAACCTGATCCGCCGCGGCAAGGAAATCGCCGAGCAGATCAACATCCTGGGCGACGATGGCGTGCCCATCAGCTACCACGAGCAGTTCTGGAAGAGCGAGCTGATCGACTTCGTCATCCTGCAGCAGGACGCTTTCGACCCGATCGATGCACTCTGCCCAATGGAACGGCAGGAGTACATGCTCACGCTCGTCCTGAAGATCTGCGACATCCCGTTCGCCTTCGACGACTATGAGCAATGCGCCGCGAAATACAAGGAGATCATCAATGTGCTCCGCCAGATGAACTATTCTGAGTTCAAGAGCGAAAAATTCAACCAGTATCTTGAACAGTTAAATACCCTTTTGTCCCATGAGCAGTAAAGCATTCCAGAGAACCTACACCCGGCTTGAGGCCATCACCAAAGCGACGGTGACGCTCCGTGCGCAGGGTGTCAGCAACGACGAGCTGGCCACCGTAGCCGGCCGCCTGGCCCAGGTCGTGAAGATCAAAGGCGACCTGATCACGCTGCAGGTATTCGCCGGTACGGAGGGTATCCCCACCAATGCGGAAGTCCAGTTCTTCGGCGAACCGCCGACGATTCACGTGAGCGAGGAACTTTCCGGCCGTTTCTTCAACGCCTACGGCAACCCCATCGACGGCGGTCCGGCCGTGGAAGGCGAAAAACGCCAGATCGGCGGCCCGTCCGTGAACCCGTACAAACGCAAGCAGCCTTCCCAGCTGATTCCGACCGGCATCGCCGGCATCGACCTGAACAACACCCTGGTCTCCGGCCAGAAGATTCCGTTCTTCGCCGACCCGGACCAGCCCTACAACCAGGTGATGGCCCAGGTGGCCCTGCGGGCCGACGTGGACAAGATCATCCTGGGCGGCATGGGCCTTTCGAACGACGACTATCTGTATTTCCGCCACGAATTTGAAAGCGCCGGCGCGCTCAACAAGATCATCAGTTTCGTCAACACCACCGACCAGCCGCCGGTGGAGCGCCTGCTGATTCCGGACATGGCCCTGACGGCCGCCGAATACTTCGCCGTGGACAAGAACGAGAAGGTGCTTGTCCTGCTGACCGACATGACCCTCTACGCCGATGCGCTCTCCATTGTGAGCAACCGCATGGACCAGATCCCGTCGAAAGACTCGATGCCGGGCTCGCTCTATTCCGACCTGGCCAAGATTTACGAGAAAGCCGTGCAGCTGCCCAGCGGCGGCTCCATCACCATCATCGCCGTGACCACGCTCAACGACGGGGACATCACCCACGCCATTCCCGACAACACGGGTTACATCACGGAAGGCCAGCTCTACCTGCGCGCCGATACCGATACGGGCAAGGTCATCATCGACCCGTTCCGTTCGCTGTCGCGACTCAAACAGCTCGTGCAGGGCAAGCAGACCCGCGAAGACCACTCCCAGGTGATGAACGCCTCCGTCCGCCTGTACGCCGACGCCGGCAATGCCAAGACCAAGCTGGAAAACGGTTTCGACCTGTCGGACTACGACCGGCGCTGCCTCGACTACGCCAAGGACTACGCCGTCGAGATTCTCTCCATTGACGTGAACATCGGCCTGACCGAGATGCTCGACACCTGCTGGAAACTCTTCGCGAAGTATTTTAGCAAAGCCGAAACCGGCATCAAGCAGGCGATGATCGACAAATACTGGCCTGCCTAACGTCATTCCCGGCCTGACCGGGAATCTCACACAACAATATGGCTATCAAATTCCAATATAACAAGACATCCCTGACCAACCTCGGCAAGCAGCTGAAGGTCCGCCAGCGGGCGCTCCCGACCCTGAAAAACAAGGAGTCGGCGCTCCGCATGAGCGTGATCCAGGCCAAGGCCGAGTCGGAACGCTTGCAGAACGAGCTGGAGGAGGCCCTCAAGACCTACGATTACATGGCGGGTCTGTGGACCGAATTCGAGCCCGGGCTGATCTCCGTCCAGGATGTGAAGCTCGCCGTCGTGAAGGTGGCGGGCGTACGCACCCCGGAACTCAAGGAGGTCATCTACGACGTCAAGCCTTTCGACGCCTTCGCCAAGCCGATGTGGTACAGCGACGGGGTGGCGATTCTCAAGAAGCTCGCCCAGCTTGGCATCGAGAGCGAGGTTTACACCGAAAAGAGCCGGATCCTGGAATTCCAGCGGAAGAAGACGACCCAGAAGGTGAACCTCTACGAAAAGGTGCAGATCCCGGGCTACCAGGAAGCGATCCGCAAGATCAAGCGCTTCATGGAAGACGAGGAGAACCTCTCAAAGGCTTCGCAGAAGATCGTCAAGACCCGCCATCAGGAAGAAGAAGAGGAGGCAGAGGCATGATCACCAAAATGACCAAATACACGTTCCTGCTCCTTCGCAGCGATACGGAAGCCTTCCTCCAGGAAATACAGGCACTTGGCGTGCTCGACATCACGCGCTCCCGCAAACCCGTGGATGCGGATTCCGCGAGACTGTACCGGGAAGCCGAAGACATCCGCCGCGAGATCGAGACGGTCGAGCGCTGTGACTTCGGCAAGGATGCACAGCACACCGCACTGAGCGCCCAGCTGGCCGCCACCGCCGCTGCCCTGGAAGAAAAGAAGCAGTGGGGCGACGTGGATCCCGCGCAGCTCAAGGCGCTGGAAAAGGCAGGCTGCCCCTTCCACTACTATACCGTCCCGGTAAAAAAATTCAATCCCGCCTGGATTGAGCAGTATCCCGCTGCGATCGTCGCGCAGGACGAGAAAAACGTCCGCTTCGTCCTCGTGGGCGACGCGCCGCAAGGCAGCCGGGAATTCCAGGTCCCCGAGACCAGCCTGGCTCCCGAATCGGTCGAAGCCCTTTCCGGCCAGGTCCAGGCCCTTCAGAAAGCCCTCCAGGACCGGGAATCCGAGATGGCATACCGCAAACAGGACATTCCGGCCCTGCAACAGGCCTATGCTGAAAAAGCGCAGGCGCTGCAGCGCTATCTGGCCGGAAGCCGTTCCCTCCTGGCGGCCGAAGACTACATCGCCGTACTGACCGGCTTCGCGCCGACCGAGGAAGACGCCCGCCTGAAAGCGGAACTCGACCAGAAGGCCATCTACTACATCAGCGAACCCGCCACGGCCGCGGACAACCCGCCCATTCGGCTCAAGAACAACTGGTTCGCCCGCAACTTCGAGACCCTGACCGGGATGTACGGCATGCCGGTCTATGATGAATTCGACCCTACGCCGGTCCTGGCGCCTTTCTTCCTGCTCTTCTGGGCATTCTGCATGGGCGATGCGGGTTACGGTATCCTGCTGATTGCGCTCGGCCTGCTGCTGCGCAAAGGCAACTTCGACATACTAGGACTGCACAAGCACTGGCGGCTGGTCACGACCCTGGGGGTCGGCACCTTCGTCATCGGCCTGTTGCTGGGCACCTTCTTCGGCATCAACCGGAAAGAAGTGTCCTGGATCCCGGAAGGCCTGCGCAAGCTGATGCTGGTGGGCAAGATCGAGGCCGGCGGCGGCTCCTACGACATCGCGATGGTCGCTGCCATCGCCATCGGTATCTTCCACATCTGCCTGGCCCTGGTCATCAAGGCGGTCGGCCTCACGAAACGGGCCGGCTTCAAGGAAGCTATCTCCACCTGGGGCTGGGTCATCCTGATCGTCGGCGGACTTGCCGTAGCCGGACTCGCCTTGACCAACGTCCTGGACGCGGTTGCGACCAAGATCGCCGTCATTGTCGTCGGCGTGCTCTCGGTGCTCGGCATCTTCATCTTCAACAAGCCGGGGCGCAATCCCCTGCTCAACGTGGGTGCAGGCCTGTGGGACACCTACCAGATGGCCACAGGCATCCTGGGCGACGTGCTGAGCTACATCCGCCTCTATGCCCTCGGCCTGGCCGGCGGCATGCTGGGTGCGGCCTTCAACGACCTGGGCGGCATGGTGCTGGGCAACAATCCGACCTGGCAGTGGCTGCCCTTTATCCTGATCGTGGTGATCGGCCACGCGCTGAACTTCGCCATGAGCTGTCTGGGGGCCTTCGTCCACCCGCTCCGTCTGACCTTCGTGGAATACTTCAAGAACAGCGGATATGAAGGCAAAGGTTTGGAATACAACCCGCTGACGAAAGAAATGAAATAGAAAACAAATAAAAAAAACAAAAAATTACAGCTATGTTAACAGTTATTCTCGGTTATGTCGGTCTTGCACTGATGCTTTGCCTGGCCGGCATCGGATCCAGCATCGGAACTACGATCGCCGGCAACGCAGCCGAAGGCGCTCTGAAAAAGAACCCGGAGAAGTCCTCGAGCTATATGATTCTCTCCGCCATGCCCGCTACGCAGGGTCTGTACGGATTCGTCGCCTTCCTGATGTGGCCCAAGGGCATGGAAGCGATGATGGACAAAGGCTTCCTCTACTTCGCCGTCGGTCTGGCCGCCGGTGCCGTCTTCCTCTTCTCGGCCATCCGTCAGGGCCAGGTCTGCGCCAACGGTATCATCGGCATCAGCCAGGGTCACGACGTCCAGACCAACACGATGATCTACGCCGCCCTGCCTGAGTTCTACGCCATCCTCTCGCTGGTTGCCACGCTGATGATCTGATTCCTGGCCATGAGAACAGGCCGAATTTATGGCCGGGAGGTTTAAATAGAACCTTCCGGCCATAGTTTTACCCCGTTTTTATGGCCGACAGTAGCAAGCTTCCGAAAATTCTTGCTAACTTTATCGAAACTTATCAAAATATCGTTATGCGACGACTTTTCCTGACCCTCCTGCTTGTGCTGTCCGTGACCGCGGGCTATGCTTGCACGAATCTTATTGTAACCAAGGGTGCCTCGACGGATGGCTCCGTGATGTTGACCTACGCGGCTGATTCCTATACCCGCTACGGCACGCTGGTCCATTACCCGGCCGGCAAGCACAAAGCCGGCGAAATGCGCCGCATCCTGCAGTGGGGGCAGGACCATTATCTGGGCGAAATCCCGGAAGCGCCCTACACCTACAATGTGATCGGCAATATGAACGAGCACCAGCTGGTCATCGGCGAAACGACCTGGGGCGGCCGGGCGGAACTGCGCGATCCGCAGGGGATCGTGGACTACGGTTCCCTGGAATACATCTGCCTGCAGCGCTGCAAGAAAGCGCGGGAAGCCATCGAACTATTCGTCTCCCTGGCGAATGAATTCGGCTATGCTTCCAGCGGCGAGTCGCTCAGTTTCGCCGACACCGAAGAAGCCTGGATCCTGGAAGTCATCGCCAAGAAGCCCGACGTCGTCGATGGCGTAAACCCGTCCGGTCTCATCGTCTGTGTAATCCTCCACCCCGCCGCATCGCGTCGAGAAAATCGGCAGCCCGCAGCATGCGCACAGCAAGGTGGCCGCAAAGGCGATGCCCGCCAATGCGCTGAACGCGCCCATGACCCGCCCGTAGGCCGCTGTGAAAGCGTAATACTGGCTGACGCCCACGTTCGTTTGAATCGCCAGATAATACAGTACGATGGTGCCGATCAGCGAAATAGCCGTGGTGATGACGGTGTTGATTTTGAGAAACAGGGGCGGGTTGTATTCCAGCCGCGCGCCTTTGGCGTACAGCCGTCCCCACCGGGCAAAGACCCGCTTTTCAGAGCCGGAAAGCCGGATCTTCTGGATGCCGTTCATTACGGCATAGCTCATGCCCTGTTCCTCGGCACTCAGCTTCATCCGCTTCCTCGAAAT
>CADAOB010000043.1 GCA_902789445.1 uncultured Bacteroidia bacterium
CAGACGGTGTCTGTGGCGCCCTTCATCGATCCGGATGCGCGCTATGAGGGACATATCCGCGAGATCAACCCGTTTGTGGATGCCCGTGGCCAGGTGTCGGTGGTCGCGCAGCTGCGCGGCGCGCGCGGTCTGGTGGAAGGGATGAACGTGAAACTGTATATCCGGAGCGAAGGGACGCCGCAGCTGGTGGTTCCCAAGGGCGCGGTGGTTATGCGCGACGGCTACGACGTGGTCTTCACGCTGGATCCGGTCCAGATGAAGGCGCAGTGGCTGTATGTGGACATCGTGGGGAGCAACAGCACGGAACACGCCATTACGGGCTGCGAACGCAAACGGACGGAAGTGCCCGAAGGCGCGATTGTCATCACGTCGGGCAACCTGAACCTGGCCGACGGCTCGTCGGTGGAAATCCGCAAAGCCGAATAAGCGATGCTGCGCCGTCTGATAGACCGCCCGGTGGCCGTGACGATGACCCTCGTCGCGATACTGATCGTGGGCGTGGTGTCCATCGGCCGCCTTCCGGTGTCGCTGATGCCGTCGATCGACGTGCCGCGCATCACGGTCGAGGCGTCGCTGCCGGGCGCTTCGGCGCGGGAAGTGGACCTGTCGGTGGTCCAGCCGCTGCGCCGCGAGCTGCTCCAGCTGCCTTCCCTGGAAGATATCCGCTGCGAAGCCGGCAGCGGAAGCGCGACGCTCGTCCTGACCTTTTCGCACGGCAGCGACGCGGGCTTCAATTATGTGGAGACCGGAGAGCGGATCGACCGCGCGATGTCGTATCTTCCTGCGGGGATGGAGCGTCCGACGGTCATCCGTGCCAGCGCGACGGACATTCCTGCCTTTTTCCTGGATATTTCATCGGGAGACGTATCGGAAGAACGCTTCATCGAACTGAGCCGCTTCGTGCGCGAGGTGCTGGTGCGCCGCGTGGAGCAGATTCCGGAGGTGGCGATGGTCGATGTAAGCGGGCTTCTGGGCTCGAGCGTGCTCGTGGAACCGGATGACAAGCGTCTCTCTGCCCTGGGCATCGGTCCCGAGGCGCTGGAGTCGGCCATCCGCGGCGCCAACCTGTCGCTTGGGAACCTGACGATCCGCGACGGCCACTACCAGTGGAACGTGCGCTTCGATGCAGAGCTGCGCAGTGCGTCGGATATCGCGGATGTGCGGCTGGGCATCGGCGGGCGCGTGTACCGCCTCGGGGATCTTGCCACGGTGCGCCTTGCCCCTGCAGAAGCGACGGGCCTTGTGCGCAGCGGCGGCGAGCGGGCTGTCACGCTGGCGGTCATCAAGCAGGCCGATGCGCAGATGGCTTCGCTGCGCCGTCACCTGTCGGCGCAGCTGCGTCAGTTCCGCAGCGACTATCCCGAACTGAAGCTGTCGGTGACGCGCAACCAGACGGAATTGCTGGACTATTCGATGTCGAACCTTCGGACGAACATCCTCGTGGGCGCTGTCCTGGCGGTTCTGGTGCTGCTGCTGTTCATGCGGCAGTGGCGTGCGCCGCTGCTGGTGGCGCTGACCATTCCGCTGTCGCTGGTCTCCTCGCTGCTGCTGCTCTACCTGATCGGCGTGGGCATCAACATCATATCCCTTTCGGGCCTGATCCTGGGCATCGGCATGATGGTGGACAACTCGATCATCGTGATCGACAATATCACACAGTGGCGTCAGCGTGGCGTTTCCCTGAAAGAAGCCGCCGTCGGCGCCACGCGCGAGGTGGTGGCTCCGATGGTCAGTTCCGTGCTGACCACCTGTTCGGTATTCGTTCCCCTGATCTTCCTGAGCGGGACGGCGGGCGCGCTGTTCTACGACCAGGCGATGGCGGTGGTGGTGACGCTGGTCACCTCGCTGGCCGTGTCGGTCTTCGTGCTGCCGGTCTATTACGTCCTGCTGTATCGCAGGCAGCCTGCCGGCGGGGAACGGACGGAACGTTCCGGCCGGGAAGCGGCTTATGTGCGCTGGTACGAAAGTGCGCTGCGCTGGGTGCTGCGGCATCAGCGTGCCTCGTGGTGCCTGTTCCTGGGCATGCTGGCCTGTGGGCTCGTGCTGCTCCTTGTGCTGGACAAGCGGACCTTCCCGCCGCTGACGCACGACGATGCGCTACTTGACATCACCTGGAATACGCCGCTGACGCTTTCGGAAAATGACGCCCGTGCGAGCGCCCTGCTGGCAGACCTGCCCGCGGATTTGTCCGAGGCTCTCGAAGAATGGAGCCTGCTGGCCGGTCGTCAGGATTTCATCCTGGGCCACAGCGGGGACCTGGCAAGCGACGGGGCCCGTCTCTATTTCAAGGCAAAGTCACCGCGGCTGCGTGCGGCATTGGAGGCGGAGCTCTCGGACCGCCTGGCGCAGCGCTGGCCGGAGGCTGTCTATGCATTTTCGGAAGCAGCCAACCCCTTCAACCTGGTTTTCACGGGCGACGGCCCGACGCTGGTGGCCATGCTCCGCGGCCGTGACGGTTCGATGCCCGAGCCGGACCGGCTGAATGCCCTGATTGCGCGGATCCGTGCGGCGCGCCCGGACCTGCGCCTGGAACCGGTATCCTGGCAGGAGCAGATCGTCCTGGAAGCCGATCCCGAAAAGCTGGCGCTCTACGGCGTGAGCTATGACCAGGTGTACGCGTCGCTGAGCCGGGCGACGCACGAGCGTACGCTGCTGACCATCCGCAGCGGCTCGTCATCCGTTCCCGTTTTCGTGACGGGCGGACCGCAGGCCGGACGCCGCACGGCGGACCTGCTTTCGCTGCAGGTGCCGGGGCGGGACAGCACGACGGTACCGCTGTCGTATGTCCTGGAGGAACACCGGAGCCGCGACCTGTCCCGCGTCATATCCGGCCGCGAAGGCCATTACTACCCCTTGGGCATCGAAGCCGACGGGAAGCAGGTGGCCGGTATCCGGGATGCCGTCACGCAGGTCGTCCGCCAGGACGGGGACTTCGACGTGAGCTACGGCGGCGGCTGGTACCGGAGCCGTGCGATGATCCGCGAGCTGGCGCTGGTACTGCTCGTATCGCTGCTGCTGCTTTTCTTTATCCTGGCGGCGCAGTTCGAATCGCTCGTCCAGCCGCTGATCATCCTTTCGGAAGTGGCGGTGGACATATTCGGGGCGCTGTTTGCGCTGTGGATAGCCGGGAGCAGCATCAACCTGATGTCGCTCATCGGCATCGTGGTGATGGCGGGCATCGTGATCAACGACTCCATCCTGAAGGTGGATACGATCAACCGGCTTCGCCGTGCGGGCCGTCCGCTGCTTCGCGCCATCGTGGAGGGCGGGTCGCGGCGTCTCCGCCCGATCCTGATGACGAGCCTGACGACCATCGGGGCGATCGCGCCGTTCCTGGTGCGCGGGACGATGGGTGCGGACCTTCAGTTCCCGCTGTCCGTGGCGCTGATCGGCGGGATGATCGTCGGAACGCTGGTGAGCCTGCTCTTCGTGCCGCTCTTCTACTATGAGATCTATCGCCGGAAAGACGCGGCCGCCGGCTTATGAGACGCCTTCCCGCCTTCTCCGTGATCCTGGTCTTCGTGGTGCTGTCCATTGCGGGTGCCGCGATGATTCCGCTGCTGTCGCTGCAGTACACGCCGACGGAGAAGAAGACCAGCCTGACGGTGACGTGCCGCTGGCCGGGCGCCTCGGCCAAACTGGTCGAGGCGGAAGTCACGCAAGTGCTCGAGGGACTGGCGTCAGCCATCGAAGGCGTCGGGAGCGTGGAGAGCGTCTCGCGCAAGGGCGTCGGGACTGTTACGCTGGCGGTGAAAGACAAGCGTCAGGTGGAGCGGGTGCGCTTCGAACTGTCCTCGCGGATCCGCCAGACCTGGGACCGGATGCCTGAGGGCATCAGCTATCCGACCGTCTCCGGCTCTTCCTCCGGCGGGGAAATCCAGTCCGTGCTGACCTATACCATCAACGCCGACCTGCCCACGGGGCAGATCGAGCGCTATGTGCAGGGCAGCATCGTGGATGAACTGTCCGTGCTGCCGGGCGTGGGCTCCGTCGTGCTGTCCGGCGCAACGCCGCTCTACCGCGAAGTCGCCTTCGACGCCGCCCGCCTGCAGGCCTGCGGCCTTACGCCCGCTGCGCTGCAGCAAACCCTGTCGGAAGTGCTGGGCGGTGCGCGGATCGTGGGTTCGTCCGAGGGCGTCGGCTTGTGGCTTCGCTACGATGCCGATCCCGGGCGCCTGGCGGACCTGCCCGTCGGAAACGTATCGGGCCATATCGTCCGGCTGGGGGACGTGGCCGAGATCCGTGACCGGGAACGTACCCCCGAGCGCTACTATCGCATCAACGGTCTCAATACGATCAACCTCACGGTCTATCCGGAGAAGGGCGTGAACACGCTGGCGGTGTGCGATGCCGTGAAGGCGCGGATGCGGGAACTTTCCGCGGGCTTTCCGGAACGCTTCACGGCGACGGTGACCCACGACAGCTCCGACTATCTGCGCGGGGAGATCCGCAAGATCCTGCGCCGCACCTTCCTGTCGGTGGCCATCCTGCTGCTGTTCGTGCTGCTGAGTACGCGCAACCTGCGATACCTGCTGTCCGTGGTCGCGGCCCTGACGGCGAACCTGTTGATTTCGTTCATCTTCTATGTCCTTTTCGACATCGAGATCCATCTGTGGTCGATGGCGGGAATCACCGTGTCGCTGGGCATCCTCATCGACACGGTCATCGTGATGGTGGCGCACTACGGCTACTATCGGAACCGGAAGGTCTTTCTGGCGTTGCTTGCCGCGCAACTCACTACGATCGGGGCACTTAGCGTAATCTTTCTGTCCTCGTCGGGACAGAAAGCCGGCTTGGTGGACTTTGCATCGGTGGTGATGGTCAACCTGGCCGTCAGCCTGCCGGTGGCACTGCTGCTCGTACCGGCGCTGGTCGATACGCTCCAGTTGCGGGAACATCAGCGTGCGCGCAGCCTGCGTGCCCGTCGCCGGACGGTCCGCTGGAACCAGTGGTACCGCCGTTACATCGCTTTCGTGCGGAGATGGCGCTGGGCGACGGTCGTAATCCTGGTCCTGGCCTTCGGCCTGCCGTTCGGCCAGCTGCCCGACAAGGTGATGCACGACCCGCTCCGCCGGACCCTCGACCGGACGCTGGGCGGCAGCATCGGGCTGTTCCTGCGCCACAGCCATCGTTATTTCAACCGGGAAGTGGAGCGTCCGTCGCTCTATATCCGCGCTTCACTGCCGGACGGCTGTACCACGGCGCAGCTCAACGAGGTGGTGCTTTCGATGGAGAACTATCTGGCACAGTTCGACCAGATCGAGACCTTCCGTACGTCGGTCACCAGCCACAGCAACGCCTCGATCGTGGTGGAATTCCGGCCGGAGGCGGAGAAGACGGGGTTCCCGCTCCAGCTCAAGGCGCAGGTGATGGCCAAGGCGGCCGACCTGGGCGGTGCCACGTGGAGCGTGTACGGCATCAACGACCAGTTTTTCAACAACAACGTCGGCGCGGTGTCGTACAAGGGAGAACGGATCGTCCTGACGGGCTACAATTACGACGACCTGTACCGTTTTGCCCGTCAGTCGGCGGACCACCTGTCCGGAAATCCGCGGGTGAGCGAACCGGATATCTACGGCGTGGTAGGGTGGGGCAGTGCCCTGTCGACCGATGAATACTACATCGCGTATGATGCGGAGCGCCTGGCGGCCCGGGGCCTTTCGGCGACGGATGCGTATGCGGCCCTGCGCGACCAGCTCTGGTCGGCGGGTGTCGGGACGCTGGTCGAAGCGGGAGAACTCCGTGCGGTGGACCTGGCTTCAGACCGTCGGGCGTCGTTCGACGTCTGGAATCTGCGGAACGAGTCCATCGTCATCGGCGGCCGGCCGATGCGTTTTTCGGAGATCGGTACGATCGAGCGCCGCCGCAGCGGGAATGACATCCACCGGAAGAACCATCAATACGCCTTGACGGTGGCCTGGGAGTTCATCGGCAACCATACGCTGGCCGGAAAGGTGCTCGACGAGGAAATCCGCCGGCTCAACGAAGAGGTGCTGCCAGTGGGTTACCGGGCGGCAAAGCCCGAGGGCTGGAGCCGTGACAATGCCGGGTCGCAGGTCTGGCTGCTGCTCCTTGTGGTGGCCATCATCTTCTTCATCTGCGCCATCCTCTTCGAGTCGCTTCGGCTGCCGCTGGACATTATCGGGCTGATTCCCGTCTCGTTCATCGGCTGTTTCCTGATCTTTGCCGCCACGGGCACGGCTTTTGACCAGGGCGGCTTCGCTTCGCTGGTCATGCTGGCGGGCCTGGTGGTCAATGCAGGCATCTATATCGTGCAGGAATGGCGGCTTCAGCCGCCGCATCGCCGCTCCTTCGTCAGGGCCTTCAACCACAAGATCGTGCCGACGCTCCTGACCATCCTCTCCACGGCCCTGGGCCTGATTCCTTTCTTGACCGACGGCCCCGACGAGGTCTTCTGGTACGCCTTCGCCCTGGGCACCATCGGCGGCCTGGCCTTCTCCCTCGTCGCCCTCGTCTTCTTCCTGCCCGCCTGGATGCCCGGGCACAGCCGTAACGCAAAATGAATATCGACGACCTGTTCCGGCTGTATTACCGGCCGCTCTGTCTGTATGCGGCGCGGTTCCTGCACGATGCCTCCACGGTGGAAGACATCGTGCAGGGTGCGTTTGTCTCCCTGTGGGAGAAAACACAGGCTGGCGGACCGATGCCGGATGCCCCGAAGTCCTATCTGTACCGGATGGTGCACAACCGCTGCATCGATGTGATCCGGGAGGGCGGGAAGGGGAGTGATGTCCCTTTTGAACAGTTGACGGAAGACTTGCCCGATGAAGAAATCGTGGACCGTTCCTTCGTGTGGGCCCGGCTTTGGACGGCCATCGACCGTTTGCCGGCAAAGCGGCGGGAAATCCTGCTGCTGAGCAAGCGCGACGGCTTGTCGTATTCCGAGATTGCCGCGCGGATGGGCATCTCCGAAAATACGGTCCACAACCAGTTGTCCAAGGCACTGCAGACGCTTCGCCAGGGTGCAGACGCGGTATTCTTAAAAATTTTTCTTTGGTGAGTAGTCCGTTTTGCGTTTTTTTCCGTCATAGGAGTGAAATCAGATTTTTACGCGATGACGGATTTTAACGAAAAAGACCTCGAATTCGTGGCCAGGCGGTACCGCGCCGGCCAGTATGATACCCGGAAAGCCATCCGGAAATTTCACGAAATGACCGCTGTACCGGCGTATCGCCGCTGGTGGATGACGGCGGCGGCCGCCGCCGCTTCGGTCGTGCTGGTGGTTGCGGCGGGCTACGGCATCCACAATTGGGTGAAGCGAAGCGCCGCTCCTGTGCAGGTGGAACGCCCTGCGCTCAATCCGTATGTGGCAGAAACGCATACCTTTGTCTATGAAGATACACCGCTGGCGGACGTGCTGGCCGAGCTTTCCGCCTACTATCACTGCACCCTTTCCGCGCCGGACACGGACAAGCGGCTGACCGCCACCTTCCCCGACGACGATGTTGACTTCATCGTCGGACTGATCGAGCAGGCGCTGGACATTGATATTACGGTTGTGCGATGAAAAAGGCCGTCGTTTTCCTGTTCCTGTGCCTGCCGTTGATCCTGTCGGGACAGCCGCGTGTGACCCTCAAATCCCAGTTGGACAGTTTGGAAGCAGCCTTTGACGTGCATTTCGTGTACGAAGCCAGTTTGCCGCTGAATATTCCGGCACGCGTCGCCGTCAATCCGGACCGTACGCTCCGGCAGAACCTGGCGAACCTGTTGCGTGACACCGACATTGCCTGGACTGTCAAGAAGAGGTACGTCGTCCTGACCATCAAGCCGGCGGTGGCGGGACGGCCGGAACCGGCCGCCCCGCCCGCCGCCGCCTCCTCCGCCGAAGCCTTCCTTTCGGTGGACACCCTGGCAGCCGCTTCCATCACCGGTCGCATCGACCGGGATATGAACTTTACCCAGACCGGCCTGACGAAACTCGACGGCGCAGCCTTCCGGCGGGCCTTCGCCACCTTCAGTTCCCCCGACGTGCTCAAAACCTTGCAGGCGCTTCCCGGCGTAGCCGCCGGAACCGAATTGCTGTCCAACCTGTACGTCCACGGCGGAGACGGCAGCGACAATCTCTTCCTGCTTGATGGGGTTCCCCTCTACCAGATCTGTCACCTGGGCGGCATCTTTTCCGCTTTCAATACCGATGTCATCGAATCGCTCGATTTCTACAAGAGCGGATTCCCGGCCCGCTACGGCGGCCGTACTTCCTCGGTCGTGGATATCACGACCCGTGACGGTGATTTCACGGCGTACCACGGCACGTTCTCCCTGGGTCTCCTGGACGGCCGCTTCCAGATGGAGGGTCCCCTCGTCCGCGGAAAGACCTCCTTCAACTTTGCGCTCCGCCGCTCCTGGGCTGATGCCGTAATCTATCCCATATGCTGGTTCAACAACCGGCATTCCCATATTTCCAATGGGGACGAAAGCGATTGGTACGGCTATGCCTTTACCGACCTGAATGCGAAAGTGACGCACAGGTTTTCCGATCAGAGCCGGCTTTCAGCCAGCCTATACGTAGGCCGTGACCGCTTCAAGTGGGAAGAATTCTCCTCCTGGCGCCTGACCACTACCGATATGGAAGGCATCGACCGGATCAGCCGGCATCAGGATACGACCCTGGTCCGTCTGAACTGGGGCAATATCCTGCTGTCTGCGCATTGGGACAAGTCTCTCTCAAACGGGATGCATTTCCGCCTGACCGGCTACGGATCCGGGACCCGGTCGCGGGAGGACTATGCCTACAATGCAGTCGATTCCGACGGTCTGTCGCCTGTGCAGGATGAGACGCAGGAGCAGATAAGAGGCCGGGGTATTCTCGACGACCTGGGCCTGACGGCGAATGTGGACTGGCGGCCGCATCCCGGACACCACGTCCGTTTCGGCGGGAATGTCATCTGGCACAACTATCGTCCCCGCTTCGCCTATACGGAAAACCGGGCCATCGTCGATGGCGATACGGTCCGGACCTCGGCCTATGAGGCCAGTATCTATGCCGAAGATGAAATCCGGCTCAGCCGCCGCCTGACTGTCAATGCGGGGCTGCGCAATACGCTCTATTTTACCGCTTCGCGTAGCTGGAATTCGCTGGAGCCGCGGGTGGCTTTGAAGTGGCAGGGCGCCTCTTTCTTCAGTCTCAAGGCCTCCTATGCCTCTATGAGCCAGTTCTCCCACCAGGTTGCGACGACCTATCTCGACCTTCCGACCAATACCTGGCTGCCCTCCGTCGCTTCCATTCCACCGATGCGTTCGCACCAGATTTCCGGCGGCGCGTTCTTCCGCTTCCCCTACGCTATGCACTTGAACGTGGAGGGCTGGTGGAAACGGATGGACAATCTGATCGAATACAGCGGGATGAATACGCTCTTCCCGCGGCTGACCGTCTGGGAACAGTATTTCAAGACGGGGAAGGGCCGCAGCTACGGAATGGAGGTGGATCTGGGATACGAGACACAGCGGCTGGCGGTCAACTTGTTCTATACGCTTTCCTGGAACGAACGTCTCTTTGTCGAGGTCTGGCCGAACTGGTACCGCGACCGCAATGACAACCGGCACAAGATCACGGTGCAGGCCAATTGGCGCATTAATGACAAATGGGAACTCTACGGGGCTTGGAACTACCACAGCGGGAACCGGGTTTCCGTTGCGGACCAGTATGTACAGGGGATTTATACCCGTTTCGACAAGGACAGCTACTATTATCATAACCGGGAGACGGGAGAAGTGACGCCCAATGCCGTCGGACGATGGGTGTATGAAGCGCCCGGCAATGTGAAACTACCCGATTATCACCGGCTTGACCTGGGCGTCAACCGACATCGGAAGACAAGGCGCGGGAACGAGGCCATCTGGAATTTCAGCATTTACAACGCCTACAGCCGGATCAATCCCCTCTATGCGGTTGTCAAACTCAAAGGCAACGAGTATGCGGGAGATACGCGCTATCGTGATTTTTTCAAGACCGTTTCTTTTGTCGGACAGGGATACGGCATCATTCCGATTGTTCCGACATTCAGTTATACCTTGAAGTTTTAGATGATGAAAATACGATTCTCTTTTCTCCTGTGCCTTCTTTCGCTGCTGCTTCCGGGCGCTTGTATGCGAAGTTTCGATGTCGAAGTGACGGCCGTCCCGAAACTGTATCTTCAATGCTGCCCGGCTCCCGGTGATACGACGCTCCTGCAGCTCAACCGGACCATTCCCGTCGGATCGGAATACGACGGTTCTCTCTTTCTGGATTCGGCACGGATCCGTTTTCTGGTCAACGGAAACGGATACCGGCCGGAACGGGCGGATGAGACGACGGGAGACTTCCCGCCCGGCAGCTGGTATGTCGCAGCGCCCATCAGGCCCGGTGACGTGGTTTCGGTCGAAGCGCACGTGGAGGGGCTCAATCCGGTTTCCGCCACAACGGTCATCCCGTTCGAAGCGCCGCTGTTTACCTGGAAATGTTCGCTCGATTCAGTCCGGGTGACGTTCTATGACGATCCTGGGACGGAAGACTGGTACGGCCTGGGCGTCTATTGCGAACGTACTATCGTCAATCAGGACAATGGAAGGATTGAGAGTGTCCAGCGGGGTATGCTCAAGCCGCTTTCCGGCGCAAAAGATACCTGGTGGCATTCGGTCTCCCGCAACTACGTCGACATTCCCTTTGATGGCTGGGCGTTCGGTTACGTCCGTTCGATGATCCGCGTATGGCCCGATACCGGATTCTCCGGGGAGATGGTGACGTTGCAGATGCCTACGTCCGAGTCATTTACATGGTATGCTGGCAACTATGCCCAACACGACCGTTTCAAGGTCAGGCTTTATCGCGTCACCCGGGAATTCTTCCGTTATGGGATCACCCTCGATCATATGCGCAACAATGAACTGGCCGAAGCCAGTCTGGCGCCCGCTTCCTTTGCTTTTACGAACGTGACAGGCGGCGTCGGCATCCTGTCCGGCTGGACGGTCCGGGAAACCGACTGGTTTGAAGGAATGTAGCCGGACTGTCGGACAGACGTCAGGCTTGCAGGTGCTGATAGATGCCGTGCGTCCAGTCGGCGTTGTTTTCGACCAGCATCGTGCGGATGCCCAGTCCCTGAGCGACATCGATATTGACTTGCCCGTCATCCACGAACAGGATCTCTCCGGCATCAAGCTTTTCGCGTTCGATCAGCAGCCGGAAGAATTCGGGCGCCGGCTTCATCATCTTGCATTCGTAGCTCAGGTAGCATTCGTCGAAATAATCGCGCAGTCCGTGACCCTTTCCGTCGAAAACGGGTGACATGGCCCATTTCATCACGTAGGGGTTGGTGTTGGAAAGCAGGACCAGGCGGTAGCCCTGCTGACGCAGCCGCTGGATCGCCTCCAGGTTGCGCGGCGGGACACTTTCGATGAAGCCCATGCAGGCGTAGCCGCATTCTTCGTATGTCATTTCCCGGCCGGCCAGCCGGCTGAGTTCCTGCCGGAACCCTTCGGCGTCGATCCGTCCGGCCTCCAGGTCGCCGAAGAAACCGCCCTGCTGGAAGGGATTCAGGAAACTGTGTACATCCGGTACGCCCAATTCCTCGAAACGGCGGATGGCATTTTCAAAACTCAAGGCGATGACTACGCCGCCAAAGTCCAGTGCAATGGTTTTTATATCCATGGTCAGAAATTGCATTTGCGGCCGCAAAGGTAGGCAGAAAAAAACGAAAAAAATATTTGCATAGTTAAAAAATAGCTGTACCTTTGCAATCCCGATTCCCGCCCAGGTGGTGAAATTGGTAGACACGCCAGCTTGAGGGGCTGGTGCCCGCTTTAGGGCGTGCAAGTTCGAGTCTTGTCCTGGGCACACGAAGAAACCTGCTTCAAACGAAGCGGGTTTTTTTGTGCCCGAAAAATACTATCTTTGTCTCCGTTATGAATAAAGTAGGCCTTTTCATAGATACCTGGTATCCGATGGTGGACGGTGTCATCAAGGTCGTCGACAATTATGCCCGCCGCCTGATGCAGTATTGTGACGTCGTCGTTTTCTGTCCGGAGACGCGGGGCTTCAGGAAGGAAGATGACGCGGCGCTTCCTTACCAGGTGGTGCGGTGCTCGTCGGTTCCCCTGATCGGGAATGACTACGATATTCCGACGCCTGCGCTGGATCCGGTTTTCGAGGCGCGCATCCTCAGGAGCGGAATCGACCTGGTCCACATCCATTCCCCGTTTGCCCTTGGTCTCTCCGGGGTGCTGTATGCGAAGATGCGGCATCTTCCCGTGGTGGCGACGCTCCACAGCCAGTACAGGCAGGACTTTGAGAAGCCTTTGAAGATCAAGGGCGCCGTGGACCTGGCGATGGAAGGCGTCATGCGGGTATTCAACGCGTGTGACGAATGCTGGGCCGTCAATGCCGGGATCAAGGACCTCTATGTGGACGAATACGGCCTGACCGCCCCGTGCAAGGTGCGGCTTAATGCAACAGACCACGTTCCCGTTTCGGACCCGGCCCGGGCGGCTGCCATCGTCAACGAGACTTACGGCATTCCGGCCGATGCCATGGTTTTCCTCTTCGTGGGCAGGATCAACTTCATCAAGAACATCGACTTCATCGTCCGTTCCCTGGCCCGGGCGAAAGAGATGGGGCTGGAAAACTTCCGTATGCTGTTTGTCGGCAAAGGCCAGGACGAGGAAAAACTGGCCGCTTTGGTAAAGGAACTCGGCCTCGGCGGTGAAGTGGTTATGTGCGGGCTCGTCTCCAGCAGGGAGATGCTGGAAAACCTGTATTCACGGGCCAAACTGTTCCTGTTCCCGTCGCTCTACGACGCCAATTCTCTCGTACAGATCGAGGCGGCTTGCCAGGGAACGCCCACAGTCTTCCTGGAGGGCGCAAAAACCGCCGCCACGGTCACGCCGAACGTCAACGCCTATGTCTCGCAACCAGGGGAAACCCATTATGCGCAGATGATCCTGAACATCCTGTCGGACCCGGCCGGATACGATCTCGTGTCCGCCGCCGCCCGCTCCGACCTCTATCTGAGCTGGGACGACGTCGTCGCAGACGTCTACGCCGACTACTGCACCCTTACGCCGAAATAGGGGACACACGCTCCGCCGGCCTGCCGTCTGCCTGCGTCTGCCTGCGTCATGCCCGGCTTGACCGTGCATCTTGGCTTTTGCTCGGCCTCCGCGTCTCCGGGTTTTCGTCCTTTCCCCCGATAATTGTTCACTTGCGAGCCCGTCGTTCCTGCCCCTGGGGGCCCTCTGCGGCCTGCTCCGCGGGCTCGCGGCCGGCGTTTTCCCGCCGCGAGCCGGTTGCCCTTTCGTCTGGTGCCCTTCTGCGGCCTGCTCCACGGGCTCGCCCGGGCTTTTCCCTGCCGCGAGCCCGTCGCTCCTGCCTC
>CADAOB010000044.1 GCA_902789445.1 uncultured Bacteroidia bacterium
CACGCGGTTGAAGCTCGCAGCGGCGCCCAGCGACACGTAAGGATTCATCTGGCGGGCATAGCTCAAGCTGATGATACCGCCCGATCCGCCGCTCTGGAGACCCGTGAATTCTCCGGAATCGGCATCGACATTGCCCAGGCCGGCCTTGTTGATCAGGCCTACAACCGTGTTGACCAGGGACATGCTGTATCCGGCGGAAATTTCATTGGGATGGAGTTCCCCGAAGGTCTGTGCCTTCGCAGGGACGAGCAGCAGGCAGGCTGCCAGCAGTGCAAACAGGGTTTTCTTCATGTTGTTTAAGTAATTCGTTCAGTTTTAGGAGTTTCTGTACTTTTCGCTTTGTTCACGGATGAGTTCGGCCAGCACGCCGGGCTCGAAATAATTGATTTTCATGGAACGCTTGACGGCGGCAAGGGTTTCGGCCGCGGCGGCGCGGGCCACTTCGGAGCCTTTGCGGAGCACCTCATAGACATAGGGGATATCCTGCTCCAGCTCTTTGCGGCGCGTGCGGATGGGTTCGAGCGTCTCATTGAGGACGGCGTTCAGGAAATTCTTGCACATGACGTCTCCCAGGCCGCCGGCGCGGTACTGCGCCTTCATTTCGTCGAGATTGTGGAAGTCGAACGAAACCTTCCGGCCGTGGAAGCAGTCGGCATAGCGCGTGAAATGTTCGTCGCGGCAGAAGGCATCCAGGTAGGTGAAAACCGTATTGCCCTCGACCTTGCCCGGGTCGTTCACCTGCAGGTGGCCGGGATCGGTGTACATGCCGCGGACTTTCTCGGCCACGGTCTCGGCCGAATCGGAGAGGTAGATGCAGTTGCCCAGCGACTTGCTCATCTTGGCCTTGCCGTCGGTGCCGGGCAGGCGCAGGCAGGCCGCGTTGTCGGGCAGCAGGATCTCCGGTTCGGTGAGCGTGGGGCCGTAGGTCGCGTTGAACTTGCGCACGATCTCGCGGGTCTGCTCGATCATCGGCTCCTGGTCTTCTCCCACCGGGACGGTGGTGGCCTGGAAGGCGGTGATGTCGGCGGCCTGGCTGATGGGGTAGCAGAAGAATCCGACCGGCGTACCGGCCTTGTTGTCGGCGCCTTCCGCATCGTTGAAGCCGCGCATCTGGATCTCGGCCTTGACGGTCGGGTTGCGCTGCACGCGCTGGACGGTGACCAGGTTCATATAGAAAAAGGTCAGCTCCGTGAGCTCGCTCACCTGTGACTGGATGAACAGCACGGATTTTTCCGGGTCCAGGCCGCAGGACATATAGTCGAGGGCCACCTCGATGATGTTCTGCCGCACCTTCTCGGGATTGTCGGCGTTGTCGGTCAGGGCCTGCGCATCGGCGATCATGATGAAAATACGGTCGAAAGCGCCGGAATTCTGAAGCTCCACGCGCCGGCGGAGCGATCCGACATAATGGCCTATATGGAGCCTTCCGGTGGGCCTGTCACCGGTCAGGATAATCTTTTGCATATTGGAAATCAGTCTTTTATGTCTTTGAGTTTCTCGCGGATCTGCGCTTCAATCTCGTCGCACAGCTGTGGGTTGTCGCGCAGGAGCGCCTTGACGGCGTCGCGGCCCTGCGCCAGCTTGGAATCGCCGTAGCTGAACCACGATCCGCTCTTCTTGATCACGTCGAGCTCCACGCCCAGGTCCACGATCTCGCCCACGTGGGAGATGCCTTCGCCGAAGACGATGTCGAACTCGGCTTTCTTGAACGGCGGGGCCATCTTGTTCTTGACGATCTTGGCGCGGGTGCGGTTGCCGGTGGCGTCGTCGCCGTCCTTGAGGGTGGTCACGCGGCGCACGTCGATGCGGACCGATGCGTAGAATTTCAGGGCGTTGCCGCCCGTGGTGGTCTCGGGGTTGCCGAAGAGGATGCCGATCTTCTCGCGGAGCTGGTTGATGAAGATGCAGCAGGTGTTGGTCTTGGCGATGTTGGCCGTCAGCTTGCGGAGCGCCTGGCTCATCAGGCGGGCCTGGAGGCCGACCTTGTTGTCGCCCATCTCGCCTTCGATCTCGGCTTTCGGGGTCAGGGCCGCCACGGAGTCGATGACGATGATGTCGATGGCGCCGCTGCGGATGAGGTTGTCGGCGATCTCAAGGGCTTGCTCGCCGTTGTCGGGCTGCGAGATGAGCAGCGTGTCGATGTTCACGCCCAGGTTGACCGCGTAGGTGCGGTCGAAGGCATGCTCGGCGTCGATGATGGCGGCGATGCCGCCCTGTTTCTGGGCTTCCGCGATGGCGTGGATGGCCAGGGTGGTCTTGCCGCTGGACTCGGGACCGTAGATCTCGATGACGCGTCCGCGCGGATAGCCGCCGATGCCCAGGGCGTGGTCGAGGGCGATGGAGCCTGTCGCGATCGTGGAAACCTCCTGGTCGGGCTGGTCGCCCATCTTCATGATGGTTCCCTTGCCGAAATCCTTCTCGATCTTGGCAATGGTGGCCTGCAGCGCTTTGAGCTTCTCCGCATTCTTGCCGGCGCCACTTGTCATTTCTTCGTTTTCTTTTGCCATACTTTTTGGTTTTAAGGGTTATTGGATCGCTGACACGTTCCGTCTATCCTGCAAAGATACTATTTTTGTGGGAATTTTGAATCCTTTGTCGTATTTTTGCAGAAACAGCGGTCCGGCGCATCTATGAAAGAGGTCTTATTGGGAAAAACGGCTTCCGAACTGCAGGAAATCGCCCTGCAGGCGGGCCTGCCTGCCTATGCGGGCAAGCAGCTCGCGCAGTGGATTTACCAGAAGCGCGTGACGGATTTCGAGGCGATGACCAACCTTTCGAAAGCCGCCCGCGCCGCGCTTTCCGCGCGCTACGAAGTGGGGCGCACCGCCCCCGTGGAGGCCTTCACTTCGCGCGACGGCACGCGGAAGTATCTCTTTCCCACCCGCGTTCCCGGCAAATACATCGAGACCGTGATGATCCCGCAGTATGAGGACGCTTCGGAAGGGGGGCTGGCCCGCGCCACGGCCTGCGTCTCCTCGCAGATCGGCTGCAAGATGGGCTGCCGCTTCTGCATGACCGGCCGGGGCGGCTTCCACGGTCAGCTTTCCGCGGCCGAGATTCTCTCCCAGCTGCTGGGCATCGACGAAGCGGAGCAGCTGACCAACGCCGTCTTCATGGGCATGGGCGAGCCGCTCGACAACTGGTCGGAAGTCTCGCGCGCCCTGACGGTCATCACGGCCGACTGGGGGCTGGGCTGGAGCCCCAAGCGCGTGACGCTCTCCACCATCGGCGTGCTGCCCGTCCTGCCGCATTTCCTCGACGAAAGCCACTGCCACCTGGCCGTGAGCCTCCATAATCCTTTCCCGGAAGAACGCGCCGCGCTGATGCCTGTCCAGAAAGGCTGGCCGCTGCAGGAGGTCATCCGCCTGCTTCGCAAATACGACTTCACGGGGCAGCGCCGCGTCAGTTTCGAATACACGATGTTCGCCGGCGTCAACGACAGCGCACGCCATGCCGACGCCCTGGCCCGCCTGCTGCGCGGCATTCCCTGCCGGATCAACCTGATCCGCTTCCACGCCATCCCCGACTCGCCGCTGCGCACTTCGTCTCCCGAGACGATCGCCGCCTTCCAGGCCCGGCTGCAGCGCGCGGGCATCACCACCACGCTCCGCGCCTCCCGCGGAGAAGATATCCTGGCCGCCTGCGGCCTTCTCGCAGGCAAAGGACTCCGCAAACCCGATCCCGAACCATGAAACATTTCCTGATTTCCCTGCTTGCCCTGACAATGCTGGTCCCGGTCCTCCGGGCAGAAGATGATCCGAACGAAAACGCGCCGCAGCGGCCGCGGCCGAAGGTGGGCCTCGTGCTCTCCGGCGGCGGCGCCAAGGGCATGGCGCACATCGGCGTCCTCAAAATGCTTGAGGAACTCGACATACCGGTCGATTATGTAGTCGGTACCAGTATCGGCTCGATCATGGCCGGCTTCTATTCGCTGGGCTATACCGCCGACGAACTGGACTCCCTCGTACGTTCCCAGGACTGGGATCTCCTGATGAAGGACAAGCGGGGCCGGCGCGATGTCTCCTACGAGAGCAAGCAGGACAAGGACCAGTTTCTGGTCACCTTCCCTTTCATGAACCATAAGTCGCTGACCGACGAGACCAGCGCCAACGCGGCCAACCGCAACAAGGGTCTTCTGCGGAACATGCCGTCGGCCCTTGTCTCGGGGCATAACCTGGACCAGCTCTTTACCAAGCTTTCGGTGGGCTACCAGGACGACATCGACTTCAACACCCTGCCCATCCCTTTCGCCTGCGTGGCCGTGGACCTCAACACCAAGGAGGAAGTCGTGTTCCACAGCGGAAATATCGTCACGGCGATCCGGGCCAGCATGTCAATCCCGGGCTATTTCGCTCCGGTCGAACTGGGCGACAAGTTTCTCGTGGACGGCGGCATGCTCAACAACCTTCCGGTCGATGTCGTCAAGGAAATGGGTGCGGACTATGTCATCACGGTGGACCTGCACCATTTCAAGAAGTCCCGCCCCGACACCGACCAGACCATTCCGGAAATGGTCGCGACGATGCTCAGCATGATGAACGGGGAAAAATATCAGGCCGGGCGGGCTGCGTCCGACATCATCATCGAGCCGAACACCAGCGCCTACGGGGTCCTCTCGTTTGACGACCATAGCGTGGACGCCTTGATCGACAGCGGCCTGGTGGCGGCGAACCGCGTGCTCCCGCAGCTGCGGTCGCTTGCGTCGCATCTGAAAACCTATCCCGAAACCGGTACGAAACGGCCTCCCAAAGCCATCGACCTGAGCCGCGACTCCGTACGGCTCTCCCAGATGGAGATCGACGGGACCGACAGCGACGACATGACCTGGCTCCTGTCCAAGACCGACATCGGCCCCGGCAAAGTCGTATCGGGAAAGGACATGGATGACGCGATGTCGTTCTTCTACAATACGCGGTGCTTCCGGAAAATCAATTATTCCATCGCCGGGAAAGAAGGCGGCTACAATCTCAAGATCCATTTCACCCCGCAGCGCCTGCATCAGGCGGGGCTCGGCTTCCGTTTCGACAGCGAGGAAATGGCCTCGATCCTGCTCGGGGTGTCGCTCAACAAATACAAGCTGTTCGGCGCGAAACTCGACACGAAACTCGAACTGGGCCAGAATCCCAACCTGACCGTCAATTTCGGCTATACGTTCCGCAATCTGACGCGGCTCAACATCTCCGCCACGGCGCAGCATATTTCCGCCAATTTCTACGACGATGTCGTGGGCACCAGCGGTGACTCCGGATACAATCTGCATTCGGAGGAACGCTATAACCTTTTCAGCGCAAAAGCAGACTACCAGATTACCGGGTGGCGGGATTCGGACATCAAGCTCGGCATCCTCTATGACAACTACAACTGCAGGATCATCGATGCGACTGCGGAGGGCTTCAATCTGGGAGAATCCTTCAACAGCCAGGTCTGGCAGGCGTATGTCAACTGGCATTTCGACAATCTCGACGACACTTACTACCCCCGGAGAGGGCATCAGTTCAACCTGGAGGGTTCCACAATCCGGCAATATGGGCAATACGTGTATGGCGCACGGCTTGATTACAAAGTCGCGATTCCGCTGGGAAGGAAAGTCACGCTGATTCCCCAGACCTGGAACCGCTGGCTCTTCGGTCTGCCCGTGCGCTACTACCACAACATGGTCGGCGGCTATATCGCCGGTCGCTATGCCCCCTGGCATTTCCCCTTCGTGGGCATCAACAACGTCCACCGGACCCGGTCCAACACCGACATCGCCCGGATTGACCTGCGCGTCAACATCGTCGGCGAGCATTACTTGACGATGATCGGCAACTACCTGGCTGAATGGGGATTTGACGATCATACCCTTGACAGCAACTTCGGCGCCGGAATCGCCTACTCGGTCAATACGGTCGTCGGTCCGATCCAGTTCGGCACGCACTGGTCCACGCTGTCGAAGCGCGTGGGCTGCTACTTCTCCCTCGGTTACGAATTCTAGAAACGTCCGGCACCGATGAAACGCCTGCTTACCCTCGCCCTGCTGCTCCTGCTCAGTCTTCCCGCCCTCGCACAACGGCCGAAAGTCGGTGTCGTGCTGTGCGGCGGCGGCGCCAAGGGCGCTGCGCACGTGGGCGTGCTCAAGGTTCTGGAAGAGAACGATATCCCTATCGACTACATCGTCGGAACCAGCATGGGCGCCATCGTCGGCGGCCTCTATGCGATCGGCTACTCGGCCGCCGAGCTCGACTCGCTGATCATGGCGCAGGACTGGAACTATGTGATGAGCGACCGCATTCCCCGGCGGGAAACCTATTTCGACCAGCGGAAATATCAGGACAACTACCTGCTCCGCATCCCCTTCGGAGCCGGTGACTACAGCCGGCTCGCGGCCCGCGACCAGCGTCCCGGGGCCCGCGACCAGCGTCCCGGCCTGCCGCCGCGCCGGGAGGGGGCTTCGCTGCTCGACAATATCCCGCTGGCCGTCGTGACGGGGCAGAATGTGTACAATCTTTTCTCCCGCCTTTCGGTCGGCTATCAGGATTCGCTCGACTTCTCCCGGATGCCGATTCCTTTCGCCTGTGTGGCTGTGGATGTGATCGGCAAGAAGGAGGTGGTCTTCAAAAGCGGCAATTTCGTCGATGCCATCCGCGCCTCGATGGCCATTCCGGGGTATTTCGCCCCGGTCCGCATCGACGACATGGTCCTGGTGGACGGCGGCATGCTCAACAACTATCCCGTGGACGTAGCCCGGGCGATGGGTGCCGACATCATCATCGGTGTCCGCCTTAGCGAGCCCACGGAGGAAAAACCCCAGGTCAACAGCATCGGCGACCTGTTCAGCGAGATGCTGGACGTGTACACGAATGCCAAGCTTGCCGCGGCTATCGCGGATACCGACCTGCTGATCACGGCCGAGACCAAAGGCTACAACATGCTCAGTTTCGACAACAAGAGCCTCCGCACCCTGATCGACAACGGGGAAAAGGCCGCCCGCGCCCGGCAGGAGGACCTGGACGGGATCAAGAGCCGCCTCGACCGTTCCGAGCAGCAGTTTGTCGGGCCGCTGAAAGCGCCGGAGCGCTATCGCAAGGCCGTGCGTCTGGACCGAGACACGGTGACGCTCCGTTCGGTCTCCTACGAAGGCCTTCGCCCGAAGGATGCCCAGTGGCTGTTGCGGAACAGCCCGGTCAAATCCGGGGCCCGGCTGAGCGGCAGGGCCATCGACGCGGAGATCGCCCGTTTCTACAATACAGGGGCCTTCGAATCGGTCACCTACCAATTGCGGGGGCATGAAGATCCGTACGATATGCAGCTGAATTTCAAAGGTGGCCGCCATTCGGGCCTGGGCGTGGGCGTCCGCTTTGACAGCGAGGAGATCGCGGCCACCCTGCTGGGTGTCGGCTTCAACGAGAACGCGCTCTACGGGTCGAAATTCACGGCTACGGTCAAACTCGCCTACAATATGCAGGCCCAGTTGCAGTACACGTACGCTTTCCAGTCGCTGGCCCAGTTCAACCTGAGCTACAAATACCGCGCTTCCAACTTGAATCTGAGCAATCCCCAGCTGCAGGGGAGCATGAATTTCCGGGATCATGCCCTGACCGCCATGTTCTCCACGACCAAGATGCGCAGCCTGGCCATCGACCTGGGCGGACGGCTGGACTTCATGAATTACCGGGACATGATCGGGAACGTAAGCGGGGAGACGGCAGCCTACGACCTGGATTTCAAGCGCAATACCTTCGTCAGCGCCTTTGCCCGTTTCCAGTTGGACCAGCGTGACCAGGAGTATTTCCCCACGCGCGGTCCCCATTTCGACGCCTCTTTCGCCTATTATCCCGGCAAATGGTTCGGTGAGTCGCATCCGCCGTTCGGCGCGGCAAACCTGCATTTCTCGACCGTCATACCGGCCGGAAACTGGCTGGCTTTCCTGCTTTCGCTGGACAGCCGCATCCTGCTGGGCAACGACGTCCCGCTGGCGTTCGCCAACATGATGGGCGGCAGCCTGGCGGGCCGCTACATGGACCAGCAGATTCCCTTCATCGGATTCGGCCAGTCCCACATCTTCGACCGTGCGCTGGGCAGCGCCACGCTGGATGTCCGTTTCCGCTTCCTCGAAAACCACTATATCTTCGCCTCTGGCGCCTATGCCCGGGATTTCCGGGGCCTCGCGACCCTCTTCGACAACGAACCGGTCATCGGCACGCGCCTCGGCTACGCCTACAACTCGATCATCGGGCCCTTGGCGTTCAACCTTTTCTGGTCCAATTACACCAAAAAGGTCGGCGCCTACGTGAGCATCGGATACAATTTCTGACAAAGCGGCCATGGAACCCGAAACCCAACGGACTCTCAATCGCCTGATGCGCCTGTGTGCCGGCCGGGAGTATTGCAGCGGCGATATCCGCCGCAAGCTCGCGGACCTGCCGGAGGCTGACGCCCGGGCTGTGCTCGATGCGCTCTTGCGGGAAGGCTATGTGGACGATGCGCGCTATGCCCGGGCCTTTGCCCGCGACAAAAGTGCGCTGCAGGGTTGGGGAAGTCTCAAAATTAGATTAGCTTTGCAACGCAAAGGTGTCGGGGCGGATGACATTGCCGCGGCGCTCTCCGGGATCGACGGCCCGGCTGCGCAGGTGCGGCTGGAACAGATCCTCGGCACAAAATGGAAAACCCTGCAGCGCGAAACCGATCCCGCAAAGCGTGAAGCCAAATTCTTCCGCTACGCCCGGGGACGCGGTTACGGCTACCAAGAAATAAAACGGATTTATGATCAGCTCAGAAGAGATCAAGACGCTTAAACATCGGATAGAAACCCTGGGACACTTTATCGACATCCCCGGGAAACGGAAAGACCTGGCCGAGAAACTGGCCAAGACCACCGCACCCGATTTCTGGGATGACCCGAAGGCTGCGGAAGCCTTCATGAAAGGTGTCTCCGCGGTCCGCTACTGGGTGGACGGCTACGATGCGCTCGAAGCGGGCTATGCCGACCTGGAGACCCTCCTGGACTTCGGCGAAGATGCCGCCGATGACATCGAGGCTGCCTACAAAGAGCTGTTGGCCAAGCTTGAAGCGCTGGAGATGCGCAACATGCTGGGTGCCGAGGGCGACAATCTGGGCGCCGTGCTGACCATCAATTCCGGCGCGGGCGGCACCGAGGCCAACGACTGGTCGTCGATGCTCATGCGCATGTACACCCGCTGGGGCGAACGCAACGGCTACAAGATGACCGTCACCGAACTGCTGGAAGGCGACGAGGCCGGCATCAAGTCGTGCACCATCCAGTTCGAGGGCGACTATGCCTACGGCTACCTGAAAGCCGAAAACGGCGTGCACCGCCTCGTCCGCATCTCGCCCTACAACGCGCAGGGCAAGCGGCAGACCACCTTCTCGTCGGTCTTTGTCTATCCCCTGGTGGACGACACCATCCAGATCGAGATCAATCCCGCCGACCTGGAGTGGGATACCTTCCGCTCCTCCGGTGCGGGCGGCCAGAACGTCAACAAGGTGGAGACCGGCGTCCGCGTGCGGCATATTCCCACCGGCATCACCGTCGAGAACACGGAGACCCGCTCCCAGCTCGACAACCGGCAGAACGCCCTGCGCATCCTCAAGTCTCACCTCTACGACCTGGAACTCAAGAAACGCCAGGAGAAACAGGCCGAGCTCGAGGGGCAGAAGAAACGCATCGAATGGGGCTCGCAGATCCGTTCCTACGTCCTGCATCCCTACAAGATGGTCAAAGACCTGCGCACCGGCTATGAAACCTCCGATACGCAGGCCGTCCTCGACGGCGACCTGAACGCCTTCATGAAAGAATACCTGATGCGAAACGATTTATAGGACCTTTATTTTTTGTTTTTGTTAAAAACTTAGATTGATTGCAGCCATGAGAATCATATTTGTTTTCGAGGGGCTCCATCATACCATTGAAGCAAAGCTTCCTGCGTAATCATCTGTTTAATGGCCAAACGTGTTTTTCTAATCGCCCCATTATTGTTTGCAAGTTTTCTACTATATGCGCAAACAACAATGTGGACTTTACATGTCCCATACTATGGAGCGCAATATTTGTATCTTGATGACAGATATGTTCCTTCCGACTCGCTGTGCGCCATAAATTTACAAGTTATCTATCACTATTCTTCCGTCATAGATACAATTGAGAAGACAAAGACCGGAGAGAGAATGCAATTGGAGGTAGGGCGTAATCTATCCAAATTCAGTTCCTATGAACGTTTTATGATGGATTCTTTACTAAAATATAGCCCTCACCCCAACGTGGCGGAAATTGCCGTGAGCGTTCTGTCAAGGAAAAGAGTTTCTCCGGAGTTTTTCGAGACGGTTTATCTTAATTATCCCACGGGTCAACTTACTGTTTCTGGAAGGCTGGTGGCGGCGGATTTCATCTATGAAGAGCCTATGCCCGTATTTAATTGGACGATTACTGATACGACAGGTGTATGGTGCGGTTATACGACGATAAAGGCGGTCTGTCATTTTCGAGGGAGGGATTATGAAGCCTGGTTTGCACCCGATATCCCGGTATCTCGTGGGCCTTGGAAATTTTACGGGCTTCCCGGCTTAATTTTGATCGTAAAAGATTCTGAAGGACTATTCAGTTATGAAGCACTTACCGTCAATAACCATAATACAGGATTTATAGGAAAACCTCGATACGCGTATTCGGAGACAGATCGAGACGCATATGTAAAAGCTAAGAAGAACATTATCGCCAACTACCCGCTTTATCAGAAATACTACAATAATGGGACGGGCATCATCGTATCACCGCGACCGGGGTATAAGGCAAAGTCGATGAGGTATGATCTGATTGAAAAAGGTGATTGATATCTATGCTGTATATCCGTCACATCATCCATGCTTGCTTTCTGCTTTTCAGTTTGACAGCCTATGGTCAAACATTGACCGTAACGGTCCGTTCTGCAAAATCGAATGAGCCTTTGGCGGGAGCAATTGTTCAACTGAAGAATGGTGATACATTAAAGGACTATCGGATAACGGATACCGCAGGAAAAGCGGTATTTGACACTTGCCCGAGCGGCTTGAATATAGAGGTCCGTATGTTGGGCTATGAAACAGTCTTCACGCAGACTGGAACAGGGCAACAGGTGATCCACCTGGAAGAAATTACACTGGACATCAATGCTTCTGTCATCAAAGCCGAAAAAGTCACTTTGCGTGGTGATACGATATCCTATAATCTGCCGGCATTGACCTTACCTGGCGACAGGACGCTGAAAGACCTTTTGAAGCACATTCCCGGCATAGAAGTAAATGAACAGGGATACGTTCAGTATAATGGCAAGCCTATCAATAAGTTTTATGTCGAAGGAAACGATGTGCTGGAATCCCGATACAACTTGGTTGTCCAAAACCTGCCCACCGATGCGGTAACAACGCTTCAAGTGCTGGAACATCATCAGCCGGTCAAAGCGTTGGAAGGCATCGTGCGGAACGAGACGGCGGCACTGAACCTTATCCTTGACGAAAAAGTACGCGCAAAATGGATGGGAGTGGTAGAAGTAGGTGGTGGTTTTGAAGACGGTGACCGCTATCCTCTTCTATCA
>CADAOB010000045.1 GCA_902789445.1 uncultured Bacteroidia bacterium
CGCCCCGGTGTTTTCCCGCCGCGAGCCGGTTGTCCTTTCGTCTGGCGCCCTTCTGCGGCCTGCTCCGCGGGCTCGCGGCCGGTGATGACGAGCGCAGGCCAGTTGCCGCTTTCTTCGGTTGGCTGTTTTGTGGGTGGTGGTGGGCGGTGGGACATAGAATGCGTTTTTGGGCCATACTACGCATTCTGTGGCTATGGAAAGGTCGTTTTAGCGGGGGAAACGGACATAGAATGTGCGTAGCAGCCGGAAAACGCATTTTGTGTCCAAGATGAAGGCCGAATGGCGGGACCTACCTCGGAAAACGAGCGGAGCGAGCGGCTGTCCGTCGGCCGTCCGTCGGATTTCGTCGGCTATCCGTCGGATTTCGTCGGCTGTCCATCGTGTTCTTCCTGCGTTTCCGGGCTTACTCCTTTCGCTTTGCCCAGGTATTCATCAGGATGACGGCGGCGGTGCACAGTGCGATCATCAGCACTGAAAGGGTAATGGCCAGGACTTGTCCGGGCTTCAGCAGGAAGAGCAGCATCAGCGGGACGAGGGCCAGCAGCAAAATGCCGCAGACGAGCCGCAGCCGGCGGACATCATAACGGGCTTTCTCTTCTTCCGAGGCCATATTGTAGCCTGATATCAGCTTATCTCCTTTTCCGAGCAGAATGACGATGCCCATACAGGCGCAGAGGGAAGCGATGACGACCAGTGTGATCAACATAGGGGTGAAAAATGATTTTCTGCAAGTTACGACTTTTCCGCCAGTTCACCAAAACGGGTTAACGTTTTGGCGGTGCGGCGGAGGAAATCCGGTCCGCGAAATGCGGGGAAAGCAGAAATGTTCGTATCTTTGCAGGCGATGGCTGAGAAGGAACTCGATAAGAATGCGGAGGTCATCTCCGGGATGTTCGATTCGATCGCACGGAAATACGACCGGATGAACCACGGTATGTCGCTGGGCATCGACCGCCTGTGGCGGCGGCGCTTCGTGCGGCGGCTGGAGAAGAAACTTCCGGAGAATCCCGTCGTGCTCGATCTGGCCTGCGGAACGGGCGACCTGACAAAGGCTTTGTCCAACAAAGGCTGTCACGTGACGGGCCTTGACATCTCGTCCGAGATGATGGCGATCGGCCGGGAGAAATGCCGGTATCTTTCACCGAAACCGAATTTCGTCCTCGGGTCGGCCGAGCAGATACCTTTTCCCGATGCGACCTTCGACGCCGTGACGATCGCTTTCGGCCTGCGCAATTTCGATCACCGTGCCCAGTGCCTCGCCGAGATCCGCCGGGTGCTCAAGCCGGGCGGCCAGCTTGCTGTCCTGGAGTTCGCCGTCCCCCGGAACCGTCATTGGAAGAAAATCTATCTGTTTTATTTCCGGCACGTCCTGCCGTTGGTCGGCCGGCTGGTCGGCAGCGGTGCCGCCTACGGTTATCTGGTCGATTCCGTCCTGGCTTTCCCGCGCTACGAGGCCCTCTGCGACGAATTCCGCGCCGCCGGCTTCGTCTTCCCGCGCTATACGTCCTACACCGGCGGCATCGCCTGCGGCTATTGGGCATCCAGCGATTCTTAAAGGGAAATGCCCCTCGAACATCGACGTCACACAGGGGGCGGTTACCTGCTTGATATACAGGCTTTTGCTTAAAATCGGTTGCGCCTTATGACGCAACCGATTTTCATTATTTCGTTAATATACAGGGGATTGGCTGCCACCAGAAAATGGTTGCCGTTGGGGTGGCGCATATCTGTTTGATAAACAGTTGTTTGCTTAAAATCGGTTGTGCTTTTTACTGTAACCGATTTTCGTTAAATCGCTATAGTCCAAGATGTTATCTGCCACCGCAAATGCTGCGAAAGCCCGCCAGCGCCTATTCCCACTCGATGGTTGCCGGCGGTTTGGAGGAGATGTCGTAAACGACGCGGTTGATGCCGCGGACGCGGCGGATGATGTCGTTGGAGACACGGGCCAGGAAGTCGTAGGGCAGGGGATACCAGTCGGCGGTCATGCCGTCGGTGGATGTCACGGCGCGCAAGGCCACCGTATACTCATAGGTCCGTTCGTCGCCCATCACGCCGACACTCTTGACCGGCAGTAGGATCGTACCGGCCTGCCAGATTTTGTCGTAGAGGCCGTCGGCACGCAGCGCATCGATGTAGATCTTGTCGGCGTCGCGCAGGATCTCGAGTTTCTCAAAAGTCACCTCGCCCAGGACGCGGATGGCCAGTGACGGCCCCGGGAACGGATGGCGGCCGATGAGCGACTGGGGAATGCCCAGCGCCCGGCCCACGCGCCGCACTTCGTCCTTGAAGAGCATCCGGAGCGGTTCGACGATCTTGAGATTCATCTTCTCGGGCAGGCCGCCCACGTTGTGGTGGCTCTTGATCTTGGCCGCCTGGCCGCCGATGGCCGCCGATTCAATGACGTCGGGATAGATGGTCCCTTGGGCGAGCCAGCGGGCGCCTTCCACCTTCCGGGCTTCGGCTTCGAACACCTCGATGAAGGTCTTGCCGATGGCTTTGCGTTTGGCTTCCGGATCCGTGAGCCCGGCGAGGGCCGACAAAAAGCATCCCCCGGCATCGACGCCCGTGACGTTGAGCCCCATTCCCTGATAGGAGGCCATCACCTCGTCGAATTCATTCCGCCGCAGCAGTCCGTTGTCCACGAAGATGCAGTGGAGCCGCTCGCCGATGGCCTTGTGGAGCAGGACCGCGGCGACGGTTGAATCGACGCCGCCGCTCAGGCCGAGGATGACGGTGTCGCCGCCAATCTGCCGGTGGAGTTCATCGACGGTCGTGTCGATGAACGAGGCGGGCGTCCAGTCGCCGCTGCAGCCGCAGATGGTCTTGACGAAATTGGCCAGGATGCGGGAGCCGTATTCGGTATGATAGACTTCGGGGTGGAACTGCACGGCGTAGGTCTTTTCGCCGAAGATGCGGTAGGCCGCGTTGACCACGCTGGGCGTGGAGGCCAGCACAGTGGAATTGTCCGGCAGGGCCGTGATGGTGTCGCCGTGCGACATCCAGACCTGGCTTTTGGGCGGAACTCCGTCGAAGAGCGGATCGCGCTGTTTCACTTCCAGTTCGGCCCGCCCGTACTCGCGCGAACCGGCGCTCTCGACGCTGCCGCCGTAGTGATGCGCGAGGTATTGCGCGCCGTAGCAGATGCCCAGCAGGGGGAAGCGCCCCTTGATGCCGCGCAGGTCCACCTGCGGCGCGTCCGGCGCCGTGACGGAGCAGGGGCTTCCGGAGAGGATCACGCCCTTGACCGTATCGTCGAGCGCGGGGATCTTGTTGAACGGATGGATTTCGCAGTAAACGCTGAGTTCGCGGAGGCGGCGTCCGATGAGCTGCGTCACCTGGGAGCCGAAGTCAAGGATGATGATCTTTTCAACCATAGCACAAAAATATACAATTATTGCGAGATTATTTCTACTTTTGCGCCTTCAGTGCGAAATAATACAATATGCAAGCGATCAGAAACGTAGCGATCATCGCCCACGTGGACCATGGCAAGACCACCCTCGTGGACCGGATGATCTATCAGGCAAAATTGACCCGCAAGGCGGAAGACCTCGGGGAATTGATTCTCGACAACAACGACCTGGAACGGGAACGGGGTATCACCATTCTGGCGAAGAATGTGTCGGTTCCTTATAAGGGCGTGAAAATCAATATTATCGATACGCCGGGCCACGCCGATTTCGGCGGCGAGGTGGAGCGCGTGCTCAATATGGCCGACGGCGTGCTGCTGCTGGTCGATGCCTTTGAAGGAACGATGCCGCAGACGCGTTTCGTGCTGCAGAAAGCCATCGAAATGGGCAAGAAGCCGATCGTGGTCATCAACAAGGTGGACAAGCTCAACTGCCGCCCCGACGAGGTGAACGAAGAGGTCTTCGACCTGATGTTCTCCCTGGGTGCCACGGAAGACCAGCTCGACTTCACGACGGTCTATGGCAGTGCCAAGCAGGGCTGGATGTCGCTCGACTGGCGGAAGCCGACCACCGACATCACGCCGCTGCTCGATACGATCATCGACGTGATTCCCGCCCCGCAGGTGGTGGAAGGCACGCCCCAGATGCTGATCTCCTCGCTGGAATACTCGCCTTATGTGGGCCGTATCGCCGTGGGCCGCATCACCCGGGGCAGCCTGCGCGCCGGCATGCCGGTCTCGCTGTGCAAGCGCTACGATATGGTGGAGAAGCAGAAGATCAAGGAACTCATGGTTTTCGAAGGCCTGGAGAAAAAGAAAGTGGAGGAAGTCCAGTGCGGCGACATCTGCGCCGTGGTGGGCATCGACGGATTCGAGATCGGCGACACCATCGCCGACCTGGAGAATCCCGAGGCACTGCCGCCCATCGCCGTCGATGAACCGACGATGAGTATGGTATTCACCATCAACGATTCCCCGTTCTTCGGCCGGGAAGGCAAGTTCGTCACCTCGCGCCACATCAAGGAGCGCCTGGAGCGCGAACTGGAGAAGAACCTGGCCCTGCGCGTGAAGCCCGGCGTGAACGCCGACTCCTTCGTGGTTTACGGCCGTGGCGTGCTGCACCTTTCGATCCTCATCGAGACGATGCGCCGCGAAGGCTTCGAGCTGCAGGTGGGCCAGCCCCGCGTCCTCGACAAGACCATCAACGGCAAGCGCTGCGAGCCGATCGAATACCTGACCATTGACGTGCCCGAAGAATTTGTGGGCCGTGCCATCGAGATGACCACCCGCCGCAAAGGGGCGCTCATCCACATGGAAACCCGCGGCGACCGCACGCACCTCGATTTCGAGATCCCCGCCCGCGGCCTGATGGGCCTGCGCAGCAATCTGCTCACGGCCACGCAGGGCGAAGCCGTCGTGGCACACCGCTTCAAGGACTACGAGCCCTACAAGGGGGAGATCGAGAAACGCACCAACGGTTCGCTCGTGGCCCACGAGACCGGCCTGGCCGTCGCCTATGCGATGGACAAGCTTCAGGACCGCGGCCGTTTCTTCATCGATCCGGGCGAGGAGGTCTATGCCGGTCAGGTGGTCGGCGAGCACACCCGCGATTTCGACCTGGTGGTCAACATCTGCAAAACGAAGAAACTCACCAACGTGCGGGCAGCTGGCACCGATGAGAAGGTGATGCTTCCGCCGCCCGTCCGCTTCAGCCTCGAGGAAGCGCTGGAGTATATCCAGGAAGACGAATTGGTCGAAGTGACGCCCAAATCGATGCGCATGCGCAAGATCATCCTCGATGAAACCGCAAGAAAAAGAGCGGAAAGGAATTGATATTTAAAATAAATTGCTATATTTGCAGCCCCAATTTTTCCGCCATGGACAGATTGAATCAAGATATCATCATCCCGGTCAAAGGCCTGCCCTTTGGAGAGAGTTCATTCCGGTTCGAGATTGGGGAACCGTTCTTTCAAGCGTTCGAAAACAGCCAGATCAAGGATGCCGACTGCAGCGTCCGCGTCCAGGTGGTCCGGCACCAGACCCTGCTCGAGATCGTCTGCCAGGTGACGGGTTTCGTGGTGGTCGAATGTGACCGCTGCCTCGAAGACCTGACCCTGAAGGTCGATATCGCCCCGCGGCTGACCGTCGGTTTCGGCAATGTCGAAGTGGAAGAAAACGGGGATGGCGACGAAGACGTCCTGGTGATCGACCGCTCCCAGCGGGAGTTGGACCTCAACCAGTTCGTCTATGACTACGTCTGCCTGAGCCTTCCGCTGGTGAAGGTGCATCCCGAAGGGAAATGTAATCCCGAGATGCTCCGCTACCTGAGTGAATCCGAGGGTACGGAGACGGGTCCCGAGGGCGAGACGACCCGGCCTTTCGAAGCTTTGAAAGACTTGTTGGAAAACAAAGACAATTAAAATATTAAAATAGAAGGAAAAAATGGCACATCCGAAACACAAGATCTCCAAGCAGCGCCGGGATAAGAGAAGGACGCACGACAAAGCTGTCGTCCCTCAGCTGACCACCTGCTCGAACTGCGGTGCTACCGTTATGTATCACCACGTTTGCCCTGAATGCGGTTACTACCGCGGCCGTCAGATCATCAACAAAACCGTTGCCTAGGTCTGATGAAAGGATAAAAAATGCCGGGCTTCCCCCGGCATTTTTTTGAATGCGGGGCAGCGCCCCGTAATTCAAGCGCCATCAGGCGCTAGCGAAGGCCGTTGCGTGAGCCCGTGCAATAGCAGGCCGTAGCGGCGGGGTTCGGGGCAGCGCCCCGTAAAATAGGCCCTGTAGTTCAACGGATAGAATGGAGGTTTCCTAAACCTTAGATGGCGGTTCGATTCCGCCCGGGGCTACGAAAGAACCCAGACCTTGCAGTCTGGGTTCTTTCGTATATGAGGCTGACGGATAATCATATATATTACAGCAACTTAGGTTGGTTTTTTTTGTGGATCGGCGGCAAAACCGGGGGGTATTCACTCTTTTCCCGATTTACGGCAACACGCCCTATAGGAGTTTTGCCGAAATATCGGCATGAGTTGATCGTATTTTGCCGCGATATAGCTGGCGTTTCCACTAAAATAGCTGTTTGTCAGATATTTGCTAAAATCTTTCTGTCCTGGATGGGACAGAAAGATTTCTCTGTCACGACACAGACCAATCCCGTGTCTTGTCTGTGTCGCGGTGCGAAAACTGCGTTTTAGGCCTGGAAACCAGTTGTGACACAGAAGAAATGGCGCATCTATCTGTGTCGCGACAAGCGGGACGGCGCACAAGCGGGACGGCACACCGTTCACGGTCGGATACAGAATGTACCCCGTATAATCCTATTCGGACAGCGGCCCCTTGTCTGGAGCGAACTCACTGCGGTAGATGGACAGAATCTTCCCCAGGAACGATTTGCTCATTGCGAAGGCGACTGTGGCGGGGTTGAGGACTACGGTCTCCGCAGGAAGATCGGGCAACTCTCCGGCCCCCATTACCCAGCCCTGCCATTCGTGGGGGTCGTAAACCATCATAAACTGGTCCCAGTCGGAGAAGATGGGGAGTGCGGTCCTTCCTTCGGCGTTGGTCAGGGCGGCGTAAGTGATTTGATTCCCCGGCTCGAAGTACAACTTTTTTCCTTCGGACCGGGCGTCGGTCTTGAAAGGCACCAGGAAACGGGCTTCGCCGAAGGTGCGTATCATTTCGTCCTCGTACCCGTGCAAAGTCTTCTCCTTGCCTTCATAATTGGCGCGCCAGTGAAGTTCCTGCTGCAGCAGCGTAAGCGCCCGAATGTAGTCCGGATTGGACACGGAGGCCTCGCCGGGGGCGTATTGGGGCTTTTCGATGAATTCGTTGGGCTTGTTCAGACTCCAGTCCTGGCCGTCATTAATGACGGCGTACAGTGCGCCGTTGTCGTAGAATTCGTTGCCCAGGAAAGGATAAATATCCTTGTGTACGATTTCCCGGACCTGCCAGACGTGCATCTGCTGCATATGATAGTCAAGGGCCGCATCCGCAAATTCCCTGCGGGAGAATAAGAAGATGCCGCCCCTCTTGTCGAGCGCCGGCAGCATGGTGGAATTGTCGATGAGGGTGTAGATGGCCGGCAATGCCATAAGTTTCCGGCAAAGGACGCGGCCGAGTTTTGCCGTTGCGGCCTCGAAGACGTCCTTGCGGCTTGTGGTCTCGTTGTAGAACTCGTCAAAGAGGCCTTTCCGGATTACGTCCTGCGCCTGACGGAGCACGAGGATGGTGTCCTCGACATCAAGCCTTTCGATGTCTTCCCATACATCTTCTTCGAACAACCTGGGGACAATGTCGCCGCAGAGTTCCTTTTCGTGTTGCAGATTACCGTCCATAGCTTATTGTTTTTGTATTATGTCCGGTTCGGGTGATACTTCAGGATGGTGTCCTGCCACTTGCGGGTATCCACGTGGGTGTAGATCTCGGTGGTGAGGATGCTTTCGTGGCCGAGCATCTGCTGGACCACGCGCAGGTCGGCGCCGTTTTCGACCAGATGTGTTGCAAAGCTGTGCCGGAAGGTGTGCGGCGAGACGTTCTTGCGGATGCCGGCCAGCGCCGTCTGCGTCTTGACGATATGGAAGATCATCTCTCGGGTGAGTTTGCCGCCGCGCCGGTTGAGGAAGAGGATGTCCTCGGCGGCTTTCTGCACGGGACCGGCGTCGCGGATTTCCCGGTACAGCCGGATGGCCTTGATGGCCGGTTCGCCGATGGGAACCAGCCGCTGCTTGCTCCCTTTGCCGAAGACCCGGATGAACTGCTCGTCCAGGAAGAGGTCCGAGATCTTGAGGTTCACCAGCTCGCTGACACGCAGGCCGCAGGAGTAGAGCACCTCCAGGATGCACCGGTTCCGGTGGCCTTCCGGCTGGGACAGGTCCACCGACTCGAGGATGGCAAGTACTTCTTCCACAGAAAGGACGGTCGGCAGATAGGGATTGATCTTGGGGGCGGCCAGGCTGTCGCAGGGGTTGTCGCCCAGTCTTCCTTCGGCGTCCAGAAAACGGTACAATGCCTTGATGGAACTGAGGATGCGGGCCTGCGAGCGCTTGGTGACGCCGGCCGCGACCTGTTCTTCGATGAAACGGCTGATGTCTTCGCGAGAGGCGTCGGCGGGCGCTGTCCCGTCGCGGCGCAGCAGCGCGAAATACTTCCGCACGTCGGACGTGTAGGCAGCGATGGTATTGGCCGACATGGCGCGCTCGAGCTTCAGGTGGTCCTTCAGCTCAAGCAGCGTAGTCTCGTAGATATCAGCGTGATTGCGCATAATAGCGGCAGTAGGGAGCCAGGCCGCATTCCCCGCACTTGGGATTGCGGGCCGTGCAGATGTAGCGGCCGTGCAGGATGAGCCAGTGGTGGGATTTTGCCCGGAGCGCCTCCGGAATGCCGGCCTCCAGGTCACATTCCACAGCGTAGGGTGTTTTCCCGTCGGAGAGGCCGAGGCGGTGCGCCACCCGGAATACGTGGGTATCCACGGCGATCACCGGCTCGTCATAAAGGACGGAGGTCACCACGTTGGCGGTCTTGCGGCCCACGCCGGGAAGGGTCATCAGCGCGTCGATTTCGCGCGGAATCTCGCCCCCGAATTCCTGCATCACTTTCTGCGCCATCGCCACCAGGTGGGCCGCCTTGCTGTTGGGGTAGGAGACCGACTTGATCAGGGGATAGACTTCTTCGGCCGTTGCGGCGGCCAGCGACGCGACATCGGGGAAGCGCGCATAGAGCGCCGGCGTGGTCTGGTTGACCCGCTTGTCGGTGCATTGGGCCGAAAGGATCACGGCGACGATCAGCTGGTAGGGAGACAGGAAATTCAGTTCGCTTTTGGGGAGCGGACGGTTGGCTTCGAACCAGGCCAGGATGGGCTCGAAGGCGGGCTTATGCTTCACGGCAGACTCCTTTTTCAACAACGAGGACACGGGCGGGGAAGGCTTTGATCAGCAGCTGGTTGTGCGTAACCATCAGGATGGCTGTCCCGCGGCGGTTGATGTCGAAGAGCAGGCCCATGATGCCGCGGGCCGTGTCTTCGTCAAGATTGCCGGTGGGTTCGTCGGCCAGGATCAGGGCGGGCTCGTTGAGCAGGGCCCGGGCGATGGCGGCCCGCTGCTGCTCGCCGCCGGAAAGCTGGTGCGGCAGTTTGTAGGCCTTGTGCTGCATGCCCACGGCTTCCAGTACGCTGTCGATGCGTTCGGCCATGGCGGCCTTGTCTTTCCAGCCGGTGGCCTCCAGGGCGAAGCGGAGATTCGCTTCCACGGAACGGTCCATGAGCAGCTGGAAATCCTGGAAGATGATGCCCAGGGTCCGCCTGAGGTATGGTATTTGCTTCTTGCGTAGGTTCGTCAGATCGAAAGGCCCGACGCTCCCTTCGCCGCCCAGGAGGGGATTCTCTCCGGTGAGGGCGCGGATGATGGAGGTTTTTCCGCTGCCGACCCGCCCTGTCAGGTAAACGAATTCCCCGGGGTAGATGGTCAGGTCGAGATGCTCCACCACGACGATTTCGCCGTTGGAGATGTCTGCAGCGCGGAATTGGACGATTGGCGTGGCGTCAGGGTTCATAGGAACGGGTTTGATGCACAAATTTAACTTTTTTTAGTTATTTTCGCACCATAGAATGATGAAAAGCGTGTTCCAATACCTCAGAAACGGCGCAGTGGCCCTGCTGCTGCTCCTGGCGGTGCCGCCCCTTTGGGGCCAGGTGAAGGACCGGCAGCATACCGACCGCCTCGAATCGGCCCGCAAACTCTACTACAGCGGCTCCTATTATGCGGCGGAGAAAGCCTTCACGGAACTGGGCAAGGAATCCCTCCGCACCCTCGACAAATCGGAGATTGAAGCCTACAAGGTGATGTGCGCCATCGCCCTGGACAAAGTCAATGCGGAAGGCCTGGTCAACACCTTCTGCAGCAAATATCCCAATGCCCCGCAGCAGTCGATGGTCAAGGAGGCCCTGGCCTCCCGCTATTTCGACACGGGCCGTTATCCCGAAGCCCTGGCCGTGTACAACACCATCAACCGCGACCATCTCTACAAGCCCCAGCGTACGGGTTTCACCTTCAAGAAAGCCTACAGCAACCTGCGCACGGGCGGCTATGAACACGCTGCCGACGGCTTCGCCGAGGTCCTGGCGGCGCCCCGCTCCCAATACACGCTGCCCGCAACCTATTACAAAGGATACGTCCACTACATCCGCCAGCAGTTCGCCGAGGCGGTCCCCCTCTTCGAGAAGGTCGGACCCGGCAACCAGTTCTCCGAAATGGCGGACTATTTCTCCGTGGAGAGCAAGCTGATGCTCAAGGATTATGACTATGTGATCCGCAAGGGCGTCCCGCTTTACAACCAGCTGGACAAGGAGATGCAGAGCAGCCTGGCCCGTATCCTCTCGGAAGCCTATTATGAGAAGGGCGACCAGGTGTCCGCCCGCAAGTATCTCGACATCTACGCCCAGAGCGGCGCGGAGCTCAGCCGGAAGGACCACTATTTTTCCGGCATCGTGTCCTACAGCCTCAAGTCCTGGCCCGCCGCCATCGAGTCGTTCTCGCACGTGCTGGGACAGGAAGACGAGCTGGGCCAGAACGCCTGGTACTACACCGCCAACAGCTACCTGGAAACCAAGAACAAGATTGCCGCCCTGGATGCCTTCAAGGCCGCGTCGGAGTGCGATTTCGACCCGGTCATCCGGGAAGACGCCTTCTTCAACTTCGCCAAGCTGTCGTTCGACGTGAACGCCGACATCTCGCAGTTCCGCAAATTCATGGAAGCCTATCCCGACAGCGGCAAGGATGACATCATCAACAACTACATGGCGACCTCCTTCCTGCTTTCGAAAGACTATGCGTCGGCTGTCGGGGCGCTGAGCGCCATCCGGGAACATACCGACGAATCGTCGGCCAACCTGCAGAAGGCCGCCTTCTTCCGCGCACTCCAGCTGATCGAGGGGAAGGGCTACCGTGCCGCCGAACCGCTGCTGGAGACGGCCGTCGAATACGGGGAGAACGAGAGCCTGCGCAACCTGGCGCGTTTCTGGCAGGCCGAGTG
>CADAOB010000046.1:0-1255 GCA_902789445.1 uncultured Bacteroidia bacterium
CCGATACACGGTCGTCTGTTCGTAGATCTCGCCGGGGTTGAGCCTGGCGGTGGGGAAGTCAGGCTTGTTGGGGGCGTCGGGGAAAACCTGGGTCTCCAGGCAGAAGCCGTAGCGCTTCTTGTAAGGTGCGCCGCCCTTGCCGTCCGGGCAGCCGTCGAGATAGTTGCCGCTGTAGAACTGGATGCCGGGCTGCGTGGTCTCCACACGCATGGTGATGCCGCTGCAGGCGGCCTTTGCAACCGCAGCCTCACGCAAGCCGCTGCCGCGCAGGACGTAGTTGTGATCGTAGCCGCCGGCCATCTGCAGCTGGGCGAAGTCGGCGTCGATGTCTTTGCCGATCGGCGTGAGATCACGCAGATCCATCGGCGTTCCGTCCACAGGGGCCAGCTCACCCGTGGGAATGGAGCCTGCGTCGGTGGGCGTGAAGGCGTCGGCATGGATTTGGATGTGCTGGCGAAGAATGTCGCCGCTGTCGTGGCCGTCCAGGTTAAAATAGCTGTGATTGGTCAGGTTACAGACCGTGGGCTTGTCGGTTTCAGCGCGATAGTCGATGCGCAGCGCGCCGTCCTCAAGCGTGTAGGTGACGCGCACAAGAAGCGTGCCGGGATAGCCCTCCTGGCCGTCGGGGCTGGTGAGGGAGAGCGTGATTGCGTGATCGCTGACCGCCTCTACGTTCCAGATCTGCCGGTCAAAGCCGATCAGACCGCCGTGCAGGTGGTTTTTGCCGTCGTTGGCGGCCAGGGGATAGCGCACGCCGTCCAGCTCAAAGGCGGCGCCGCCGATGCGGTTGGCAAAGCGGCCCACGACGGCGCCCAGATAGCAGGTCTGCTTGAGATACGCCTCGATCGTGTCAAAGCCCAACAGCACGTCCAGGGGCTTGCCGTCCTTGTCCGGCACACGCAGCGCGCGCACGGCCGCGCCCCAGGTGAGGATGTCGCAGGACATGGCGCCGTTCTGCAGGGTGTACTGGAAAACCTCCCGGCCGTCCGGGAGAAGGCCAAAGCGCTGTTTCATGATAAAAACCTCCGTTCGCCGCCCGCCGATGCGGGAAGCGTTATTTTTTTCCAAGAAGAGGATAGCATAAGTCGGTAAAAAAATCCATAGCATTTCAAAAAAATTCCCCCGCGGCATTGAGAAATGCCCGGGGATTTGTTATAATGAACCATATTATGATGGAGAAATGTGTATGTTGTACAAATCTCTTTCCGAACGACTGAACACTGCGCTGCGCGCGTGCGGCCTGACGAAGGACGCC
>CADAOB010000046.1:1329-11612 GCA_902789445.1 uncultured Bacteroidia bacterium
GGCGCTGCGGCAGCTGCTCCGGGATACGGCGTTTTTTGCAGGCCTTCCGACCGCACTGCCGGAGGGCCGGACCGACTGCGCCCAGGTGCTGCGCTGGTGCCGCCCGGTGCTGGATGCGCTGCATCCGGAGCCGGCCGCCGGCTGGATGCGCGAGTGCTATGACGAGCTGGCCCATCGGCTTTATCCCGATCCGGCCCGCGGCATCGTGTCGGAAGTCTGGCAGATCGGTTCGCCCGACATCCCGCTGCAGATGCCCGGTGAACTGGAGATTGCCGCCGATATCCCGGAGGGGCTTGAGGAGAAAGCCTATATGGCCCATTATGGCACTACGCTGTCGCATGCCGGCGTCCAGGTCCGTTTCGGTACCTACTGCGTGGCGGTCGATACCGTGGCGCCCACCATCCAGTTCCTGGGGAACAAGGGACAGATCGTCAGCGGCAACACCATCCGGATCCGGGTACGTGACGAAGCCTCGGGTGTGGCGGATGCCCGGGTGGAAATCGACGGGAAATGGTATCTGTCCATGCTCAAGGGCAGTACGGTGTCCCTGGAACTGAAGGAGGAGCGGATCCGCCGCGGAAAACATCAACTCAAGATACTGGTAAAGGACAATTGTGGCAATGAAAGCAGTGAAACCCGCGAGTTTTCATATTGACGTGGTCGGCCTGATGTCGGGGACTTCCCTCGACGGGCTGGACCTCTGCTGTGTCTCCTTCGATTTCGACGGCCGCTGGCACTACCGGATCGTAAAGGCCGAGAGCATCGATTATCCGGAGGACCTCCGCCGGAAACTGGCGACGGCCCAGCGCATGTCATCGCTTGACTATGCCCGGCTGCATTCCGATTACGGCCTGTATCTGGGCGAGCAGGTGCGTTCGTTTGTCGAACGAAACCAGTTGAAAGCCGATCTGGTGGCCTCGCACGGCCAGACGATCTTCCATCAGCCGGGCGTGCGCTTTACGGCGCAGATCGGTTCCGGTGCCGGAATCGCCGCGGTGAGCGGCATCGACACGGTCTGCGATTTCCGGACGACCGATGTCGCGCTGGGCGGGCAGGGGGCACCCCTGGTCCCGATCGGCGATGCCGTGCTTTTCGGCGATTATGACTACTGCCTGAACCTGGGCGGTTTTTCGAACATTTCCTTTGCACAAGGGGAGCAGCGGCTGGCCTACGACATCTCGCCCGTCAATTATGTGCTCAATCATTATGCGGGCCTTCGCGGACTGGCATTTGACCGCGACGGGGAACTGGCCCGCAGCGGCCGCGTCTGCCGCGACCTGCTGGACCGCCTCAATGCGCTGCCGTTCTATACGCAGGACGGGCCCAAGTCGCTGGGCCGGGAATGGGTGGAGCAGACGGTCTATCCGCTGATTGAAGGTTATGGCCTTCCGGCGGAAGACGTTCTGGCTACGTTTGTCGAGCATGTGGCCGTTCAGATCGGCCGTCATGTCCGGGGCGGCCGGGTGCTGACTACCGGCGGAGGAGCGCGCAACCGCTTCCTGCTGGAGCGCATGCGCGCCGCCGCGCCGCAGGCCGACTATGTCGTGCCCGATCCGCTGACCATCGATTTCAAGGAGGCGCTGATCTTTGCCCTGCTCGGTGCTTTGTATGTGGCTGATCGGCCGAACTGCCTCTCCTCGGTCACAGGCGCCGCCCGAGACAATATCGGCGGCTGTCTTTATAAAGGTAACAAATCCAAATGATATGAAAAAGATTGCACTTTTCTTCCTTGTGGCCTGTCTGGCTTGTGCCTGCGGCCAGAAACCGGCCGATCCGATCGCCGAGGCCATCGTGGCCGAGATGATGAAGGACATCGATCAGCCTTACGAAATCCACGTGGCCGAGCTGCAGAAACTCGATTCGACCAGTTTTGCCACGGAATTCCAGCGTCGCATCAGCATCTACGACATCCGTCTCGACCAGAATACGGCCCGCATGGAGAAATACATCCGCGAAGGCAAAACCAACAACGCGACCCGCGTTTTCGAGGCGCTTCAGCGCGATACCAAGATCTTCAACGAGCTCAATGCGATGAAAGAGATGATGGGCGCCGATACGCTGAAGACAGCTTATTATGACTATTCGTACACGTACAGCGGCAAGGTCGGGAAGCAGCGGATTGCCCCCAAAAAGGCTTTCGCCACCGTCACGCCCGAAGGAAAAGTGCTGACTTTCGCCGGCGAGCGCAAGGAACTCCACAAAGCGACCGGCCTGGCCATCCCCGGCTACAAGGAATTGCTTGACAGTTTCAAGGAAACGGAAGAAGAGGAATAATAGTTTTGTTTTTCGGTTTATTTGCTGTAAATTTGCTAAATTTATCGCAAATAATCTTTGAAAATGAAAAAACTATTGATTCTGTCCCTGCTCCTGGCGTCCACGCTCTCCGTCTTCGGCCAGGAGAAAGAGGTGAAAAAAGGGTGGAGCCTGGGCCTGCTGCCGACGGCCACCTATTCTGTGGACAACGGCTTCCAGGCCGGTGCCTTCGGTGACATTTATAATTATGGTGACGGTACCACGTATCCCGACCCGCTTCACAAGATCAGCTGGGAAGCTTCGTATTTCACGCACAGCCACCGCATGCGCTTCTACCTGGCGTATGATTCCAAGTATCTGATTCCCAAGATGCGCGTGAACGCTTCGGTCACCTATGTGACGGATCCGCTCTACAGTTTCTGGGGCTTCAACGGCGGCGCTTCACTGGCGCACTTGGACAATCCCTACGACTTGTGGACCAACAAGGACACGGGTATCAACTATTTCGGCATGAGCCGCAACATGCTGCGCGTGCTGGCCAATTTCCAGGGAGAGATCGTTCCGCACCTGAACTGGGCGGCCGGCGTCAATTTCTGGAACTGGAAGGTCGGGGACATGCGTGACAACGGCTACAAGAAAGACGGCTCGAACGACAAATTCTATTACGACAAGGACAATACCCTCTACCGCGACTACCAGCGCCTGGGTATCATCCACGCGGATGAGAAGAATGGCGGCAACGCCCTCGAACTGAATGCCGGCCTGGTGTATGACACCCGCGACATGGAGGCTGCTCCGAACCATGGCATCTGGGCTGAAGCTTATCTGAACGGCAATGTCCTGGATCACCGCTATCTGAAAGCCTGCGTGTATTTCCGTCACTACATCGACATTCCCATCCACATTCCCGCCGGCGACCCGGTGTTCGCCTATCGTCTGGCCTGGCAGCAGACCATCGCCGGCGAGACGCCGCTCTACATGATCCAGAACAACCCGCTGCTGGTCCAGCGCAACATGATCTCCGAAGGCTTCGGTTCGAGCAACACGATCCGCGGCCTGCGCGAGAACCGGATCCTGACCGAAGGCTTCGCCTGGATGAATGCCGAACTGCGTGTGAAACTGGTCAACTTCAAGCTCTTCAACCAGTTCTTCTACATCGCGGTCAACCCGTTCTTCGATGCCGGTGTGATCACCAAACCGTATCGCGCCGCCGAATTCGAAGCCGCCCGCGCGCTGAATATCGCCACCTATCATCCGCTGGATCAGTTGTATGATCCTGACCGTGTCAAAGATATCATCTACAGTGCCGGCGCCGGCCTGAAGATCGCGATGAACCAGAACTTCATCGTCTCGGTCGAACTGGCCAAGTGCTTCTACAAACCCCTGGATGCCGGCATGTGGCTGGGCATCGGCATCAACTATCAGTTCTAACAGCCGGCCCGTATGAAAAAACTGATGCAACTGGCCGTCCTCGTTGCGGCGGCATTCTGTCTGAGCGGCTGTCTGGCCGGCAAGTATATGTCCGAATTCGCGCTGAAGCCCGCCAACCACGGGGTCGAGGATATCGACCGCTGCCGGGCCAAGGCCGATTCCCTGCAGCCGGGAAGTACCGCCTGGTACGATTCCCTCAAGGCGCAGGGTATCCTGAAAGACACGACCATCACGGGCTACCGCGATTTCAAGATTCACGCCTGCTATGTACCGGCCGCCGATCCTGCCAATGCCAACGGAACGGCCGTCGTCGTACACGGCTATGGCGACAACCACCTGGTTTTTCTCTATCTGGTGCGGATGTACCGCGACGAGTTCAATTACAACGTCCTTTTCCCGGATCTCCAGTACTTCGGTTACTCCGAAGGCGATCACGCCCAGATGGGCTGGTATGACCGTTTTGACATGTTGAAATGGATCGAAGTGGCCCACAATATCTTCCAGGATGACTTCATGGTCCTGCACGGCGTGTCGATGGGTGCCGCCACGGTGATGATGACCAGCGGCGAGCCTCTTCCGGAGTACGTCCGCTGCTTCGTCGAAGACTGCGGCTACTCTTCGGTCGTGGCGCAGTTCAACCACAACCGCCGGCAGAGCTTCTGGTTCATCCCGCCGGATGTGCTCCAGAGCGCCAGCCTGGTTGCCAAGAAACGCTATGGCTGGGGTTTCTGGGAGGCTTCATCGGCCGACCAGGTGGCCAAGAGTACCCAGCCGATGCTCTTCATCCACGGCGACGCCGACGATTTCGTGCCGTTCAAGCACCTGTGGACAAATTATGAGGCCAAGACGCAGGGCTACAAGGACTACTGGGTCTGCCCGGGTGCGGTGCATGCCAACTCCTTCGCCAAAGATCCTGTGACCTATAAAGCCAAGGTCGGGGAGTTCCTTCAGAACGTGAAACGTTTCATTGCGGAAGGGACTTATCCGAACGGGGATCTTCCAATCAAAGCTGTTCCTAAAAAATAGCTTATGAGCAAGTATATTCTGGCGCTCGACCAGGGGACCAGCTCCTCGCGCGCCATCGTATTCGACCACGACGGAAACATCCGCTCCACCGCCCAGATGGAGTTTACCCAGTATTTCCCCCAGCCGGGCTGGGTGGAACACAATCCGATGGAGATCTGGTCGTCGGAAGCGGCCGTCATCGCCGAGGCCATCTCGAAGATCGGTATCAACGGGAAGGACATCGCCGCCATCGGCATCACCAACCAGCGTGAGACCACGATCGTCTGGGACGCCGAGACGGGGGTTCCGGTCCACAACGCCATCGTCTGGCAGGACCGCCGGACATCCGCTTTCTGCGATGAACTCAAGGCGCGCGGTCTGGTGGACAAGATCCGCGAAAAGACGGGCCTGATCATCGATGCCTATTTCTCCGGCACGAAGATCAAGTGGATCCTGGACAATGTGCCGGGTGCCCGCGAGCGGGCCGAGGCAGGGAAACTCCGTTTCGGTACGGTGGACAGCTGGCTCGTGTGGCAGCTGACCCGCGGCAGCGTCCACGTGACGGATGTGTCGAATGCATCCCGTACGATGCTTTTCAACATCAATACCCTGGCCTGGGATGAAGAACTGCTCGACCTGCTCGGGATTCCGGCTTCGATGATGCCCGATGTCCGTTCTTCTTCAGAGGTTTACGGCTATACGAAAACGACGATCTTCGCCCACGAAGTGCCCATCGCCGGTATCGCCGGCGACCAGCAGGCCGCCCTCTTCGGGCAGATGTGCACGGTACCCGGTTCGGTGAAGAATACCTACGGGACCGGTTGCTTCCTGCTGATGAATACCGGGGAGAAACCCATCCTCTCCCGCAACAACCTGCTGACCACCGTGGCCTGGAAGATAGGGGATAAGGTGAACTATGCCCTCGAAGGGTCCATCTTCGTCGGCGGTTCCGTCGTCCAGTGGCTGCGCGACGGCCTGGGTATCATCCGCTCTTCTTCCGAGATCGAGGCGCTGGCCGCTTCGGTGCCCGACAATGGCGGCGTCTATTTCGTACCGGCCCTGACCGGTATGGGCGCGCCGTACTGGGACCAGTATGCGCACGGCGTCATCTGCGGCATTACCCGCGGTACGACGGCCGCGCACATCGCCCGTGCCGCGCTGGAAGGCATCGCTTTCCAGACGATGGATATCGTATCCGCGATGGAGCGGGATGCCGGTGTCCGCCTGGCCGAACTCAAGGTGGACGGCGGCGCCTCCCGCAACAACCTGATGATGCAGTTCCAGGCCGATATCCTGGGTACGTCGGTCATCCGTCCTGAAGTGACCGAGACCACGGCCATGGGCGCCTGCTATCTGGCCGGCCTGGCCGTCGGCTACTGGCATTCCCTCGACGAGATCCGGGAGCAGTGGAAGGCGGAACGCGTCTTCGCGCCTTCGGACAACGATGTAGAATCCTGCAAGAAAGGCTGGCAGGATGCCATTTCCAGAACCTTAACCCATTAAAACCTATGAATCCGTATATCGCTGAGCTTCTTGGCACGCTCGTCCTCGTCCTCCTGGGCGACGGCGTCTGCGCCGCCACTTCGCTGAACCACTCCAAGGCCAAAGGGGCCGGCTGGGTGGTCATCACCCTCGGATGGGGCTTTGCCGTGATGGTCGGTATCCTGATTGCCGGCCCGTCTTCCGGCGCCCATCTCAATCCGGCCGTTACGCTGGGCCTGGCCATCGCCGGCTCGTTCCCCTGGGCCTCGGTACTGGGCTACATCGTCGCCCAGATGGTGGGCGGTTTCCTGGGCGCCGTGCTCGTATGGCTCTTCTACAAAGACCATTACAAAGCGACGCAGGATCAGCCCGACACGATGCTCGGCACGTTCTGCACGATGCCTGCCATCGCCAATCCCTGGCGCAATTTCCTCTGCGAAGTCATTGCAACCTGCCTGCTGGTGTTCGTCATCCTGGCGCTGGGTACCAGCGGCAATGCGTTTGCCGTCAGCGGTGTCGCCGCTTCGACCGGCTCGCTGGGATCCTTCCCGGTGACCTGTGTGATCATGGCGATCGGTATGTCGCTCGGCGGTACGACGGGCTACGCCCTGAATCCCGCCCGTGACCTGAGTCCGCGCTGCGCCCATGCCGTGCTGCCTATCGCCGGCAAACGCGACAGCGGCTGGTCTTACAGCTGGGTTCCCGTGGCCGGCCCGATGATCGGTGCCGCCGTGGCCGCCTGCCTCTTCCTGCTTGTGTTCTAGCGGATTTTTCGCTGCAACGGACGCAGCTGATAATCAAATAATTACATAACATGATCCCCCTCTTTTTGAGGGGGATCATGTTTTACAAACGCCTGAAAATCAATTGCGTTCGTTGCAGCGCAAATTGTCTGCCTCGGGCTGCGTTACGCCGCCGAAGGCCGACTACTTGTGGGCCGGCTTCTTTTCTTCTTTGTAGGTCAAGCCCATGAAGAAGATGGCTAGCAGGCAGGCGGCGATCAGCAGCAGGAACGTCCAGCTCCAGCCGGCGTGCTGAGCCACATAGCCGATGACCGTGTTGGCCAGGATGAAAGTGCCGAAGAAATAACCGAAGAATCCCGTCAGGCCGGCGGCCGTGCCGGAAGCGTTCTTCGGCGCCAGGTCGAGCGCCTGCACGCCGATGAGCATCACCGGTCCGTAGATGAAGAAGCCGATGCCGATCAGCGAGATGATGACGACGGTCAGATTGTCGATGTTGGCCCAGTAGAGAATGACGAACAGCAGGACCAGTGCCATGAAGATCATTGTCGGCAGTGCCCGTTTGCCGTGGAACAGTTTGTCGGAAAGCCAGCCGCAGAGCAGCGTGCCGGGGATGGCGGCGAATTCATAAGCGAAATAGGCCCAGCCCGCACTCTTGAGGTCGATGCCCTTTTCCGTCAGGATGGTCGGTGCCCAGTCAAGGCAGCCGTAGCGCACCATATAGACGAAGGCGTTGGCCAGGGCGATGTACCACAGGAACTTGTTGTTGAGCACATACTGGAAGAAGATCTCCTTGGCGGTCAGCGTGGTTTCGTGTTTTTCGGAGTAGTTCTTCGGATAATCGTTGCGCCAGGCCTCGATGGACGGGAGGCCGCAGGACTGCGGTGTGTCGCGCAGCAGGATCCAAGCCAGCAGTGCAATGAAAAGTGCCACGGCCGCCGGGAAGGCGAACGTACCGATCAGGAAATAGAGCTCCGTATGCGCCCCGTAGAACCAGCTGCCGAACCAGGCCGCGCCATACGTAGCCATCGGCCCGACGAGCGCACCGCCCACGTTGTGGGCGCAGTTCCAGATACTCATCATCGTCCCGCGCTCATTGGGCGAGAACCAGTGGGTCATCACCCGGCCGCACGGGGGCCAGCCCATGCCGTTGAACCAGCCGACAAGGGCATTCAGGACGCCCATCACCAGAATGGCCAATCCTTTCCGTTCAACACCGATAGCCTGGATCGGGACAATCATGAAACACATCGAAATGGCCGTCAGGACAAGGCCCAGCGGCAGGAAAACCCGGGCATTCGAGCGGTCGGAGACACTGCCCATCAAGAACTTGGATAGTGCATAGGCCGCTGCGTTCAGGCCCAGGACAAAGCCGAGTTCGGTCTTGTGGAAGCCGAGCGGCTCCATCGCCGGGATGGCCATCGAAAGATTCTTTCGGACAAGGTAGAAACCGGCGTAGCCGATGAAAGCGCCCAGGAAGACCTGCAGGCGCAGGCGTTTGTACCGGGCATCGGCCTCCGGCCCGGTCTGGGCCGGCTTGTAGGCCGGTTGTTTGAGTGCTCTTCGTAAAGGGGTATTCATAGTAGGTTCGGTCAGTTTATTCAGCCAAGGCTTCCGCCAGGATGGAGAGGGGATTGGCGACGGGATAGCCCGTGGACATCTCGATCTGCCATTTGCAGGTCTCACAGTCGCAGGCGACGACTTCCGGATCGACGGCGCGGATCTGCTCGAAGAGCGGAGCGCCGATGGCCTGGGAAGCCGCATAATTCTCTTTCTTGAATCCGTAGGTACCGGCAATGCCGCAGCAGGCGGAATCCAGCAGGGTGAATTCCACGCCGGGAATCATCCGGAGCAGCTTTTCCGTGAAGACGCCCCAGCCCAGTTTCTCCATATGGCAGGGGACGTGATAAGCCACTTTCTTGTGGAAATCCGGCCGGAAACGGAGCGTGGAGCCCCGTTCCAGCTTCTCGAAGATGAAGCGGGTGGCCATCAGCAGGGAGTCGCGGACAGCGGCATTGTCAACGCCGAGCAGGTTGGGATATTCCTCCCGGATGGTCAGGGTGCAGGTGGAGGAACTGGTCACGACCTTCCGCCCCTCGGCGACTGCTTTTTCGATGGCGGCGATATTGTGCCGGGCGTGGCGGGTGGCCTGCTCCGACATACCGTTGGTAATCATCGCGATACCGCAGCATTGTTCTTTCTCGAGCAGCCGGACGCCGACGCCCAGGGCATTGAGCACTTTCACCAGGTCTTTGCCCAGCCGGGGATAGTTGTAGTTGACGTAGCAGCCGTGGAAATAGGAAACCTGCTCCGGGAAGGCGGCCTGCTCTTTTTCACGTCGGCGCAGCCAGGCTTCGAAACTGCGGCCGCTGTATTTTGGGAAGGTGCGCTGCCGGTCGATCTTCAGCGTCGCGTCAAGTATGGATTTCGTGATGCCCAGGCCGGTCACGCCGTTGACGACGGGGGCTAAAGGCCGTGCCAGCGAACCCATGAAGTCGGTCGAGGCGAGGATCCGGTCGCGCAGCTTCGGCTTGGAATGGTCGTATTTGATGCGGGCTGCCTGGATCAGGTCGGCCACCTTGACGCCCGAGGGGCAGGCGACTTCGCAGCGCTTGCAGTTCAGGCAGTATTTGAGCGCATAATTGAAGAAGTACGGGTCCTTCAAGCGGAGCCGTTCTCCGTCCGGTCCGGCCTGCTTGGGACCCGGGTAGCGCGGATTAACCTGCAGGACAGGGCAGTAGGCGGTGCAGACGGTACATTTCGTGCACTCTTCGAAATTGTGCTTGCTTTGGGTGTATTCCTGAAGTTTCATAGGCTCAGCGGGACAGGATTTGATCGACGGCGGCGAAGGCGCTGCGGATGGCCAGGCCGGCGGCCGTGCCCAGTTCCGGGTGGGTTCCGCCCAGGATGGAACCGGCCGCGTAGAGATTCTTCATCGCTTTTCCGTTCTGGATGGCGTGCAGCGCGGCATCGGTCTTCACGCCGAAAGACAGGTAGGGCTGGTCTTCCGCGAAATCGGGATGGTACCAGCCGCTGCGGTCTTCCGTCTGCTCCACATCCAGCCCAAAAACAGGTTCAGAGATTTGGAAAGGATTGGATTCCAGTCCTTTGGAGAAGAATCCGCCCGAAGCGAGGATGAAGTTTTCCGCTTCCAGGAAATGCGTGTCGAGGTTCTTGGTGACCACGCTGTGGACCGCGCCCTCGTGCATATGGGCGCCCGTGGCTTCATCGCCGGCCAGATAGGTTCCGCCCAGCAGTTCGTAGCGTCGTTTGAGCAGCAGCTGGGTGCGCAGGCCCGGCACGGAAGGGGGAAGGGTTCCGGCGAAGACGACCTGTGCCGGAATGCCTTGCCGGATGCGGCCGGGGACGGAA
>CADAOB010000047.1 GCA_902789445.1 uncultured Bacteroidia bacterium
CCCTTTTGAGGCACAAAGCCAGAACCGTCGCACCGGAGGCGGCAACTCCGGCAACGCGACCAAAAAAGAGAACGTGCAGACGCGGTCTTCTTCCAGCGTCTCGACCGGCCGCAGCAGCAGCACCGCCGCCCCGCAGACCCGTACGGTCCGGCCCTCCGGCCAGACCCGCAGCCAGAGCAGCCAGCCCGTGGCCCGTCCTTCCCAGACCACGCGGTCTTCGCAGGCCACCACGCGGCCGAGCCAGCCGTCCGGCAACCGCAGCAGCGCACCGGCCCAGGTCCAGGACCGTCGCCCTTCGCGGACCGCTGCGCCCAACAGCAACAGCCACAGCGCACAGATCAGCCGCAAGAACAGCGACGTCGGCCGCCAGAACATCCCGTCCACCCGGGAGACCCGGCCTGCCGCCAAGCCGGCCACCAAGAACCGCTACAACGATCCTTACTACAACCGGCCCCACGACCGCAAGCCCGCCGCCGTGCAGTATCACCACTCACTGCCGGCACACCGCGGCCCCGAGTACGCCCGGCCGTACCTTGAACCCCGTCACCGGCCGATGCCGTCTTACCGCTACGGCGACCACTACTTCGGCCACCGGCTGCGGGCCCTTCCGAGAGGCTACGTAACCCTGCGCGTCGGCGGACTCGACTACTACTATTACGACGGAATCTACTACCGGCCGTACCTGCTCGGAGGCTACTACGTCTGCCGCCCGCCGCGCGGAACCGCCATCGCCTCCACCCTGTTCAACGTAGCGCTGACCGCCATTGCGATCAACACCATCCGCGACGAGGTCGCACGCGCCCGCCGGGCCGCCGAACTCTCCCGGGTGTACGCCAACCGCAACACGGGCTACGTCATCCGCACCAGCGATGACTACTACAACACGAACCTGCTGAACCAGGCCGCACAGGACTACTACTACCAGGACGGCGTGTTCTACATCCTCCAGAACGGCCAGTACTACGTGATCGAAGCCCCGATCGGCGCCCTGGTCACCGAAATCCCGACCGACTACGACGAGATCGAACTCGACGGCAAGACCTACTATCAGGTGGAGAACACCCTCTACAAGGCCACGGTCATCGACGGCGCCCTCTACTTCGAAGTCGTGTGCAACCTGTAAAAGATTCTACTATAAAATAAGCCGGTGCGATGCACCGGCTTATTTTTATTCATACAAATAGTATTTCTTGGATAGCTCCTTGAAGGCTTCGGCGTCTTTCATCCAGTAGTCGAGGATGTCGGAGACGAGGAAGTTCTTTTCGAAGGTCTTGCGGATGTGGTCGGTACCGCAGACGATGTCGTTGGTGCGGTTGACCTTGCCGTCGAAGGGATTGTGCTCGGGCCAGAGCTTGTGGACCGCCTGCATCACGTAGAAATTGATGAGGGTCAGCGGAGCGGCTTCGTAGTCGGTGAAGAAGTACTGGACACCGTGGAGCAGCTTGCCCTGGTCGGTGCCGAAGAACGGCTTGTAGTGGATGGTGCGCCAGGCCACGCCCGGAATCTTGTAGCTCTCGAGTTCAGCCTTGAATTTCTCCGCGTCGATCCATTCCGCCGCAAAGACCTGGAAAGGCAGGGTGTATCCGATGCCGATATTCAGGTAGTGCGCCGAGAAGTCGCCCACGATGCCGGCACAGGGGTAGCCGATGGCATTGATTTCCTGCGGAACCTGCGGGGAAGGCAGGATCCAGGGCAGTCCCGTCTGGTCGTAGGTCATGCTGCGCTTCCAACCTTCCATCGGGACGACGGTCAGCTCGCACTTGAGCGCCGGCTCGTCGCCTTTCTCGCCGCAGTTCAGGCCTTCCTCGTTGATGAGTTTTGCCAGTTCACCGACCGTCAGGCCATAAACATACGGGATGGCGAATTCGCCGATGTAGGAGAAGAAGCCCGGCTCCACGTAGTTGCCTTCCACTTTCAGGCCGCCCAGCGGGTTGGGACGGTCGAGGACCATCACGGCCACGCCGTTTTCGGCACAGGCGCGCATCATCAGGCCCAGGGCGCTGATGAAGGTGTAGGAACGGGTTCCCACATCCTGGATGTCATAGACCACCACGTCGAGCCCTTCGAGCATCTCGGGAGTCGGCTTGCGATATTTGCCGTAGATGGAGAGCACCGGCAGGCCGGTGGCTTCGTCCACGGTGTCGTCGGCATGGCCGCCGGCATAGATGTCACCGCGCACGCCGTGCTCCGGCGCAAAGAGACGCACGAGTTCCACATTCGGCGCATTGAAGAGGATGTCGATGGTGGAATGGAGGTTGCGGTCCACGCCACTGGGGTTGGTGAGCAGGCCCACCTTCTTGCCTTCGAGACCGGCGAAGCCGCCGTCACGGAGCACTTCGATGCCCGGTTTGACGGGCGTGGCGGCACAGCAGGTCTGTGCCTGGGAGCGGCTGCAGGCCGCGAGCGACAGCACGACGGCTGCCAGTATCAGAATTCTTTTCATCGTATCGGGATTCGTTTATTTGCTATTTGCGTCCATACTCGGGATCGACCTTGCGGCGCGCCAGGACAGTCACCACGACCGTGGCGATGCAGCAGACCATCACCATCCAGAAGAAATTGACATATCCCAGGCTTTCCTGGATGTAACCGGCGAACATGCCGGGAATCATCATGCTCAGGGCCATGAAGGCGGTGCAGATGGCATAGTGTGCGGTCTTGAATTCGCCCTCGGAGAAGTACATCATGTAAAGCATGTAGGCCGTAAAGCCGAAGCCGTAGCCGAACTGCTCGATGGCCACGGCGATGCTGATGGCGACCAGGTTGGTCGGCTGGAAGATGGCCAGATAGACGAAGGTCAGGCAAGGCAGCGTCATGCAGGCCGCCATGGGCCAGAGCGATTTCCGCAGGCCCCAGCGGGAGGCCATCACGCCGCCGATGATGCCGCCCAGCGTGAGGAAGATCACACCGATGGTACCATAGACGATGCCCACTTCCGCCGTCGGCAGGCCGAGGCCGCCCGCGTCGCGGGCCGCCACCAGGAAGGGCATGCACATCTTGATGAGGAAGGCTTCAGGCAGGCGGTACAGGAGCATGAAAACGATGACCAGCAGCACGCCCGGCTTGGTGAAGTAGGTCGCGAAGGTCCGGCCGAATTCCCGGAAGATCTCTTTGGCCTTGTTGCCGGTATCCGCTTTCAGGTGGGAGACGTCTTCCGCCGGTTTGGGGATGAAGAACGTGTGGTAGATCGTGACTGCGGCGAAGAGGATGGCCGAGATCATCAGGGTCATGCGCCAGGACATGGGGATGTTGCCCGAGCGCGTCTCGATCAGGCCGGCGATGGCTACCAGGACACCCTGTCCGAAAATGGACGAGAGCCGGTAGAAGGTGCTGCGGATCCCGACGAAGGCCGCCTGGTTCTTCTGCGTGAGGGCGAGCATATAGAAGCCGTCGGCCGCGATGTCGTGGGTCGCAGAGGCGAAGGCCGTGATGATGAAGAGGATGAGCGTGAAGATGAACATGCTCATCGGCGTCTGGCCCGAAGCGATGAGGGCGGCATCGGGCTTGGGCAGGGTGACAGTCAGGAGGACCATCGCCGCCGTCATCAGGGCCTGCATGGCGATGATCCACCAGCGCTTGGTCTTGATGATGTCCACGAAGGGGCTCCAGAGCGGCTTGATGGTCCAGGGCAGGTAGAGCAGGCTCGTGAAGAGCGCCATCTGCCCGTTGGGGACGCCCAGTTTGGCGAACATCATCACGGAGATGTTGTTGACCAGGAAGTACGGAATGCCCTCCGCGAAGTAAAGCGTGGGCACCCACAGCCAGGGAGAACGGGTGTTGGTTTTTTCCATATCAGTCTCAGTATTTCTTTTCAATCGTACTGCCCGGGAAATAGTGGGACAGGATTTCATCGTATTTGTAGCCTTTGGCGCCCATGACGGCCGCGCCGATCTGGCACATGCCTACGCCATGGCCCCAGCCCGCACCGCGGAGGATGAACTTGCCGTCCTGTTTCTCCACGACAAAGGCAGAGCTGTACAGATGGCTGGGCGAGAGGGTCTTGCGGATCTCGAGCTCTTTGCCGATGACCTTGGTTTTCTTCGTGCCGACGATCTTGAGTTTCCACAGCCGGCCCGAAGTGCCGCGGGCCACGGGAATCAGGTCGAGGATCTGGCCGTAATCTTCGCCGCTGCGGCGGCGGACCAGGTCGGAAAGCTCGTCCACGGTGTATTCCACCTTCCAGCGGTAGAAGTTCTTGGTCTCCTGGTCGAAGCTGGTGAGCACCTGCGAGAGGATCTTCGGGTCCTTCGTATTGCAGAAGGCTTCGGGCTCGGAAAGGATCCATTTGCGGGCGTTCTCCTCGACGGTCAGGTCGGGGAAATCGTTTTCCGCCGCGGCGTCGCGGCGCTTGACCAGATAGGGCAACTGCTTGGGCTCCCAGCAGAATTTGAATTCTTCGAACACGCCGCCGCAGCATTTGGAGAAGCGGGCGTCGCAGATGCGGCCGTCGTAGGTCAGCACGCGGCCCCAGGTCTGCTCCACAGCGTCGCGGACGGCCTGCGTGGAGGCACGGCTCAGGCCATAGTAGCGCTGGCAGTGGTCATCGGCACAGACATCGAAATTGACGTGGTCTTCGCGGTCATACCATTTGATGCGCTCGGTTTCGCTGTCGGTGCAGGCGGAATAGGTCTCTGACGAGGCTTTGATCTCTTTGTTTTTCTGGATCTGCGCCAGGATCCACGAACGGGAAATGATGCAGTGCGCCTTGAGCAGTTCTTCGGAGTTGGTGGCCGACATTTCGCTGGAAATGACGCTCACCAGATAGTGCTCGATGCCGACGCAGTTGACGGCGGTGACCTTGCCGTTTTCGACGATGAGTTTCAGGTCATCGGGGAAGAGCTGGGTCTCCTGCCGGTTCCAGTGGAAATCCACGCCGATGGTGACGTCGCGCAGTTCGAAGGAACCCTCGGCGCCGGTATGTTTGAAGTAGATTTCGTCGTAGCGGTTCCCCTCGAAGAGGATGCGGCCGTCCTGCACGGAGGCGGTATAGGAACCCGAATAAGTGTTTCCGCCAAAGGTGTAGGGTGTTTTGAAATCAAAAGCAAGTGTCGGCAGCGACACGACGCCGACCGAGAGTATTTCTTGTTTGCGGAGCAGTTTTTCTTCCATGATGCGGGTTTTATGTGAGTCGTAGGATACTTCGCGGATAATTTCGCCCAGGCGCTGCGCATCGAGCTTGTCGAAACTCTCGCGCGAAGAGACGATGGCCACGCCGGCCATTTCCACGGCGCCGGGACTGATGAGGATCTGCTGCTGAGGATCTTCACTGAAGAAGCAGTCCGGACGCGATTCGGCACGGAAAAAGACCACCGTGGTCCAGCCGCCCGGGCCATACCAGCTGAGCAGGTTCAGCCGCGGTTCCCATTCGCGCTGCGTCTGGATTTCGCCCAAGGCGAGCAGACGGTAGAACAGGCTTTCCTGGGCCGCCAGATCGGTCGAACTCAGGACGAATGCGCTGCCGGCAAAGCGGGTCAGGCGGCTGACCGACACCCCGTCGCGCTTGCCCAGCAACTGCAGGCCTTCGCCGCGGCGCACCAGCCGCTCGACCGGGAGATTCCCCGTCGGGATGGCCTGGAAATGCAAATGGTCCGGGGCGGACGCGCCGCACATCGGACCATTGTAAAAGAAGAGGTATTCGGGCGCCTGCTGCGCCAGGCAGAGCATGTCAGCGTAGTGGCCGTCGATCTGCTGGCGGGCATGGCGGTCGATCGAGATGGTGAAGTGCCGGTCGAAGATCGGGAAAGGATTGACGCGGATCCACCAGCCATTGCCGTAGGGCGAGGTCCAGTCGAGCGTCAGCTGCTCGGGACCGATGCCATCCGGGCAAAGGAAGCACGGGCGGTGGCGGAGCGTCTCTTCATCGACCTGGGCCATCACCGAGGCCACGCGGCCGGGATTGAAGAAGAGCACGGCGTCGAGCCCGTCCACGGGCATCGGCCGCTGCTCCACCTTCGCCAGGGCGGCATAATTGACGGATGCCCTCCCGCCGAGCGAAAGCTCGCGGGAGAACATCGCGTCCATCTGTCTGGCTAGTTCTGACATTTGTTCAACGCAATGCGCGCCTTGAGTTCCCAGGTGCGGATGCGGTCCTTGTAGGTATTGTTGGCGTTGACCTTGTCGATGTCGAGCGAAGCGTCGGAGTTGTCATCCCAGCGGCGGCAGTTGTACACCACGTCGTAGATGCGGCCGATCTGGTATTCGCGGCTCACGCGGAGGCCCACGGCATAATCCTCACCGTATTTGGTCGTCGGGAAATTGATGGTACGCAGCATCGGCGTGTAGAAGCCGCGCGGTGCGCCGAGGCCGTTGATACGGAGGGCGTTGTTGCGGCCGTTCTCCGGCGTCCATTCCTTGTGGTCGATGATTCCCGGAGGGATGGTCTCCATGTGGAAGTTGGTCATCCGGTAGGTACCTACCACCATCGCGCAGTTCTGGGCATAGAAGGCATCCACGAATTTCTGCACCGTGGTTTCGTCGTAATAGACGTCGTCCGAGTCAAGCTGGATGGCGAACTTGCCGCATTTGGGATGATGCAGGGCCACGTTCCAGTTGCCGCCGATGGCGTGCCAGCTCTTGTCCTGGGCGATGTAGATGAGTTTCGGGTCATTGGTGAACTGCTTGATCACATCGACCGTTCCGTCGTCGGAGTTGTCGTCCACCACGATGACGTTGTACTTGAAGCTGGTCTTCTGGCTGAGCGCCGATTTGATGGCGTCGCCGATGGTGCGCACGCGGTTCTTGCACGGGATGACGACGGAAGCCTCATACTCGAAGCTGTCGTCGTTGAATTCGATGTGCTTGAACTTCGGTTCCAGATAGCCGCCGATGGCCTTCAGGTGTGCGGTGCAGGCCTGCTCCATCTCGATCTGGACGGCACGGTTCTTCGGATCCACGTAGTCGAAGATCTTCTCGCCGCTCTTGCGGGTATCGGTCTCCACGTCGTAATACAGGAACTCGTTGATGTGCTCCAGCGACCCTTTCTGGGAAACCTTCAGGCGCAGGTCGTACATGCCGGCGAACTTGTAGTCCACATCCATCCGTTCCACGGCTTCCTTCACGGCGCAGCTGCGGTAGAAGAGCACCGAGCCGAAATCAAAATCGTCGCGCAGGGCACCGAACTGGCAGTCGATCACCGGGGCGTTGATGCGCTCGTCGCCTTTTTGGTTGAAGTGGTCGGCATAGACCATCGCAGCGCCAGCATCCTCGATGAGCGCTTCCATGCGTTCGAGCGAGAAGAGCACCAGGCTCAGCGTCGTGTATTTGGTGGAAATCAAGGTATAGGGTGTGCTGGCATTCGCAGCGATGGCGCGCACGGCCGCCGTGCTGTTGAGGCCCGGTACTTCGAGGACCTTGCAGCCCAGCACCTCTTTCGGCGCGTTTTCTCCGACATGGAGAAGATAAATCTCATTGACAAGCGCTTGTGCTTTCAGGTTGGCGACGGTCTGCGCCACCTGCGCTTCTTCCTGGAAAGGAATGAAACAGTTGATGTTCTTCATAAAACGACTCTTATATAATTGTATTATTTTCGACTTCGATTCGAACTACAATTATACAAAAAAATCGGTAGAGAACGGTCAGAATCGGACGGTTTCGTCGCAAAGTTCGCTGACGGCGGCGCGATGGGTGATGAAAATCATCGTCCGGTCCGGATAAGCGGCAAACAGGCGGGTATAAAGATCGCGTTCGGTCGCCTCGTCGAGCGAGGCGCTGATCTCGTCGAGCAGCAGGATGCTGCCGGGGCGCAACAGACCGCGCGCGATGGCCACGCGCTGCGCCTGGCCTTCACTCAGGCCGATGCCGCGTTCGCCCAGTTCCGTATCCAGGCCGGCGGGCAGGTCGAAGACATAGTCGGCCGCCGCCGTATGGAGCGCGGCTACCATCTCTTCCTCGGTGGCCGAAGGCTTGGCCAGCAGCAGGTTGAAGCGGATGGATCCGCTCATCAGCGTATTGCCCTGCGGGACGAAAACGAAGTCGGAACGGGTTTCCGGGCAGACCGGTTCTTCCTTCGTCCCGTCGTAGATTGTCAGCCTGCCGCCGTCGGGCTTGACAAGCGCGAGCATCAGGCGGAAGAGCGTGGTCTTGCCGATGCCGGTGGGACCCATCAGGGCGGTCTTCGTACCGGGACGGAAGTCGTGGCTGAAGCCATTGAACACCGGATGGTCACTGCCGGTGTAGCAGAACCGCAGATTGTCGGCGCGGATGCCGGCGACCCTGCCCGGGACCGGGTCGGGCGCGACACCGTCCTTCTCGGGCTCCTGCCCGAGGATCTCGTCGATACGGTCGATGCTGGCCGTGGCATGGATCAGCTGCGGAACCATATTGAGCAGCGTGAAGATCGGGTTCTGGATCTGGCTGACCAGCTGGAGGAAGGAAGTCATCACACCGAAGGTGATGGCACCCGCACGCAGCTGCAGGCCGCCCCAGACAAAGGCCAGCAGATAGCCCAGGCCGAAGCAGGAGGCCAGGACCGTCCGCGTGACGACCGTGAAACGGGCCCGTTTTTTCACCCATCCCATCAGGGTATCCTGCGTCCGGTCGAGCCGGTCGGTCACCCACTGCTCACTGCCCAGGGAACGCAGCACGGCATTGTGCTCCATCCCTTCCTGAACCTGCATCTGGATGCGGCTTTCCTTGTCGCGGATCTCGAGCGTCATCTTGCGAAGCGGCCGGGCGATGACCTTGCCGAAGACGATGGCCAGCGGCGTGAGGACCAGCAGGGCCCAGGCCAGACGGCGGTCCATCGAGTGCATCAGCAGGAAGGCTCCGACGAGCTGGACCAGCGTGACGAACATCCGGGGCAGCATCGTGGTCGTCGCCTCTCCCACCACATCGATATCTTTGGCCAGGCGGGAAGACACATCGCCCGAATGAAGTTCCTGCCCGGCGTAGAGCTGCCGGTCGAAAAGGCGGCTGAAGGCTTCCAGGCGAATGCTGTTGGTCTGTTTCGTGTGGGCCGTAGTGGTCATATAGTAGTAGAGCTGGCGAAGGACTACCCCGCCCAGCACCGTCAGGACCAGATAGACAATCATCCGGACAATGTCCTGCTCCGTGCCGGTGCGGATCGTGACATCGATGAAGCGCCGGCTGAGCCAGACCATCAACAGGCCGAGCCCCACCTGCGCGACACCCGCCAGCACCCGGACGAGGGTATTCCACCGGATTCCCTCCATCCCCCGCCATATCCACCGAAGATACTTCATGACAATCACCGATTCTGACTACAAAGGTAGAAAAAACCTGAACACCAAGCGCCGGCGGGCTTCCATTCTTTTTTTGCGCTTTTTTGCGCTGCAACGGAAGCATCAAATAGTCAGCGACTTACGCAAAGTGATCCCCCTCAAAAACAGGGGGATCACTTTACATAACACACTGAGCCACAGGTGCTTACATTGCAGCGCGAAGCGCCCCGCCGCTTCTGACGCGCCTACGGCGCGAGGGGTCTGGGGATGTGCCCCAGTAAAAAAAAGGAGGAGGCTTTTGCCTCCGACGTCTCCACCAAACAAAAAAACCAGGCTCAGCCTGGTTTTGTTTGGTGGAGATAGTCGGAGTCGAACCGACGACCCCCTGCTTGCAGGGCAGGTGCTCTAGCCAACTGAGCTATACCCCCGATATGCGGACATAAAAAAAGTAGTCCCTACTGGAGTTGAACCAGTGACCTCTACATTATCAGTGTAGCGCTCTAACCAACTGAGCTAAGAGACTATTTATAAAAAAAGGAAGAAAGTGTACAAGCAAGGAGCAAAGCTCGTCGCAGTTTCCAACTCCAAAAAGGAGGTGTTCCAGCCACACCTTCCGGTACGGCTACCTTGTTACGACTTAGCCCCAATTACCAGTTTTGCCCTAGGCCGCTCCTTTCGG
>CADAOB010000048.1 GCA_902789445.1 uncultured Bacteroidia bacterium
AGTGAGCCTTTCTTTTTTGATGGTATGATCCCAGGTGATTCCCGGAATCTCCAAAGCGGGGTCGAAATCTATCAACCTGTCTGAATAGGCAATCCGGAACATTCTTTTGATGTTTTTCAGATAGGATGAAGCCGTGTTGTTTGAATAACGAAGCTTCCTGCCGATCTTGACGCTGTTAAGCAAATAGTGCCTGTAAGCCATCATATAGGATACCGTCACCTGGTCAAAAGTGCATTTCCCATTGCAGAATCGTTTGAACGACTTGATTGCCGCATGATACTGCTTATCCGAGTATGGTTCATGGCCTTCGAGGAATGCAATGACATCGGCTTTCTGGCTCATAGTAATGAATGAATAATCCCTGTTCACCAACTGGATGTAGCGGAAGCATCGGATTTCTTCTGCAATCGTCTCAATGGTTGCATTGAAACGCTTCTCGATTTCATTGCAAGGATTAGTGTAGGCTGAAAGGTTCAAACACTCCTCTTTCAATAACTTACCTCCAGGTAATTCTACCGGCGGATTGTACTCGAGGTAATAGTCTGTCATTCCGTTCGGCCCGGCAATCTTTTTGATCGTTACTCTCCCTGTGCTTTCCATAACCTCTTGACATCTTTGAGTGAAACAAGTTGTTCGCGCTGCCCCTGACGTACTCGGATCCTTCCTGCGGCTACATTACGGATTACTTCCTGAAGATCCAGCCCATAGAGACAGGACACCTGCAGGATAGAAACCCATTCTGACCATAGGGGAGATTCCTTCTGCCAGGCAAGATCGACATCTGACTTGGAATGCAGGTAATGGACTCCGACGCACCAGTTGCGGACATTATTCCTTGCCAGAAACTCCAGGGTCCAACAACGACCTTTCCCGATAGCCGACATAACTCCCTTGAGGGTGTAAGTAGTTTCGCCAATGATCGGGAAATGGTAGACAGGATTGGACCGGCAGATCCTTTTTAGGAGATTACGCAGTGAAATGGCATCCTGCGCAAAGAAATAGGGGAGAAATTCGTCTGCCGGTATCCCCAGCAGAGCCGATGCTTGATGGGACGACAGTATCCTGTCGAGCCCACCGATCACTGATTCTTTTCGTTTCATGATATTTGGTTTAATAATTCAACCAAATAACATAGCAGTTATTACAGCAATAGTGACAGAAGATGCTGCTGAGAAGCACTGCGGCTGATCTAATCGTTAGGAAGGAGAACAGAGCGATTTGACACGCCAAGAATCAGGACCTTATGATGTCCTTAAACAGGGGAAAAGTGACCAAAAAACAGTACCGTAGAAATGTTAGGCAACATTTTCAGTATAGGGTCAATTGGGAAGTGAGAAATATATTGTTAATCGCTATATTTTTATCGGAAAACGATTGAGTATTTAAGCGGAAAACGATTGAGTATTTAAGCGGAAAACGATACTGAAAACGGTACTTGCATAACTACGCAAGTGATTGATATACAATGCATTACAGCGATTATTTTCCGATGCAGGTGGAGATTTCGCCGGTGATGGTGCCGAGGTGGCGGAGGGCGTCGCGGAGGTCCTGGGCGAGGAGGTCGGTGGGGATGGAATCGAGTCCGTCCTGGACGCGGCGGAGGGCGGCGGCGGCGTTTTTGAGGGCCTCCACGTGGCGGGTGTTCGTTACGAGGGTGGTCTCTGCCGTGGTGCCGGCGTCCTGCCAGTTGCTGACAATGGCGTGGCGGAGGTCTTCGAGTCCGATTCCTTCGCGGGCTGAAACGATGTAGAACCGCTTGCCGTGTTCCGCCAGGAGCGGGGAGAGCGCCCGCCGGACTTCTGCACTTGTTTCGACGGGGACTGCGTCCGCCTTGTTCAGCAGGAAGATCAGATGCTGTCCGTCCGTGATGCGTCCGGCAATATCCTCAGCGCTGGTACGGATCTCCGACAGGGGCGCCGTCAAGTCGAGAACCGCCAGCACCAACTGCGCGGCAGCGAGTTTGCCGTAGGAGCGTTCAATGCCCAGGCGTTCGATGCTGTCGTCGCTTTCCCGCAGACCGGCCGTATCGATGAAACGGAAGAGGACGCCGCCAAGATTGTAACATTCTTCGACCGTGTCCCGGGTCGTTCCCGGAATGTCGGAAACGATGGCGCGTTCTTCGCCGAGCAAGGCGTTGAGCAGCGTGCTTTTTCCTGCATTTGTATTTCCGACAATCGCCACAGGAACACCGTTTTTAATAGCGTTACCTAATTTAAAGCTTGAGATCAATTCCTCGCAGTGGGCCAGGACTTTTCCCACCAGTTCACGCAACTGGGTGCGGTCTGCGAACTCGACTTCTTCTTCACTGAAATCGAGTTCGAGCTCCATCAGGGAGGCCAGGTGGAGGAGTTCTTCCCGCATGTGCGCGAGTTCCCGGCTGAAGCCGCCTTTGAGCTGCTGCAAAGCGACCCGGTGTGCGGCGGCGGTCTGCGCGGCAATCAGGTCCGCCACGGCCTCTGCCTGGGAGAGGTCCATCTTCCCGTGCAGGAAGGCACGCTGGGTGAATTCGCCCGGTGCGGCCATTTTCGCCCCGCCCTCCATCAGCAGCGCGAGGATCCGGGATACGATGTAATCCGATCCGTGGCAGGCGATTTCGACGGCATTCTCACCCGTATAGGAGTGCGGGGCGCGAAATACGGAAACGATCACTTCGTCGAGCAGGCGGCCGTCATGGTCCCGGATTTCGCCATAATGGAGGGAATAGCCCGCCGCCTGTGACAGCGCCGTCCGCCCCTTGAAGATGCGGTCTGTGTACTTGATGGCGTTCCAGCCGCTTACGCGGATAATGGCGACAGCCCCGCCGCTGGCGGTGGACGGTGCACAGATGGTGTTGTCGAAGTGAGACGGCATCGAATTATTATTTTTTTGCAAAAATAGGGAATTTCCCCCGCAGAATCATTAAATTTGTGAGATAAATCCTTGCGTATGATTTCATTCATCCTCGCCCTGCTGGCCTTGGTAGCAGGCTATTTCTTCTACGGACGTTTTGTGGAACGGGTTTTCGGACCGGACGACCGGCCTACGCCGGCCGTGGCCAAAGCCGACGGCGTGGACTTCACCGTGCTGCCTCCGTGGAAAATTTTCATGATCCAATTCCTGAACATTGCCGGTACGGGGCCGATCTTCGGCGCCATCATGGGAGCCAAGTTCGGTCCGGCGGCGTATCTGTGGATTGTATTCGGCTGCATTTTCGCCGGTGCGGTGCATGATTACCTGTCGGGGATGCTGTCCGTGCGTCACGGGGGCGCCAATCTGCCCGACCTGATCGGAACCTATCTGGGCAAGACCACCAAGACGGTGATGCTCATCTTCTCGATATTCCTGCTGATGATGGTCGGCGCCGTGTTCGTATTCAGCCCGGCCAAGATCCTGGGCGGCATCTGGGAACCCGCCTTCGCGGTCGAGCATCTGGGACGTTACAGTTTCTGGATCGCCATCGTATTCATCTACTATATCATCGCCACGATGCTGCCGGTCGACAAAATCATCGGCCGCATCTATCCGCTTTTCGCCTTTGCCCTGATTTTCATGGCCGTCGCGCTGATGGTGGTCCTCTTTGTCAAATTTCCGGACATTCCGGAAGTGTGGGAGGGGCTTCGCAACACCCCGGGCGGGGCGCTCACCCAGAATCCGATCTTTCCCTGCCTGTTCATTTCCATCGCCTGCGGCGCCATCAGCGGCTTCCACGCCACGCAGAGCCCGCTGATGGCCCGTTGCATGAAGCACGAGAAGATGGGACGCCCCATCTTTTACGGTGCCATGATCACGGAAGGCGCCGTGGCACTGATCTGGGCGACGGTTGCCAGCTATTTCTTCTATGGGAAACCGGAGCCTGCTTTCCAGTTGATTCCGGGCGGGGCGGAAGCCATCGGCGACGCCCCTTCGATCGTCAATCTCGTCTGCCGCGAATGGCTCGGCGTGTTTGGCGGCATCCTGGCCCTGCTGGGCGTGGTCGCAGCGCCGATCACCAGCGGCGATACCGCCCTGCGCAGCGCCCGTCTGATCATTGCGGATTTCCTGAAACTCGAACAGAAGAGCGTGCGCAAGCGCCTGTATATCTGCATTCCGCTCTTTGCGGCAGTTTTCGCGCTGCTGATGTGGCAGATGAACGACGCGTCGGGCTTTGAGAAACTCTGGGGCTGGTTCGGCTGGTCCAATCAGGCGCTGTCGGTCTTTACGCTCTGGACGGTCACGGTTTATCTGGCGCTGGAAAAGAAACCTTATGTCATCACGCTGGTCCCGGCGCTCTTTATGACCTGGGTCTGCACGACCTTCTTCGTATTTTCACCCAATTCGCTGGGCCTGAACCTCTACCTGTCCTATGCCATCGGCTTTGCCGCCGTCGTAGCCGCAGTTATCTGGTTCTCCATCTGGTATAAAAAGACGGTAGTGAAGGTTCGGAGATAAGTCTCTCCAGAACCCCCTGCGCGACGGTTCTGGAGAGACTTATCTCCGAACCAAAGAAACGACGTTCTCTACATGGACGGTATGCGGGAACATATCCACGGGCTGTACGTGAAGGATATCGTATTTGTCGGCAAAAACGGCCAGGTCACGTGCCTGGGTGGCCGGATTGCAGCTGACATAGACCATGCGCTTCGGCGCACAGGCCAGCAGGACATTCGCCACGGAAGGGTGGATGCCGGCGCGGGGCGGGTCGAGCACGACGATGTCGGGCTGTCCGTTTTCCGCAATGAAATCAGCCTGCAGGACGTCTTTCATATCTCCTGCAAAAAACGCGGTGTTGGTGATGCCGTTTTCCCGGGCATTCACTTTCGCGTCTTCGATGGCTTCGGGCACATACTCGATGCCGACGACCTTGCGAGCCAGGGCTGAAAGGAAGAGCGCGATGGTGCCGGTTCCGGTGTACAGGTCATAGATGACGGGTTTGGGGCCGTTTTCGTCGATGCCTTCCCGGACGAAATCCCGCACGACCGAATACAGGCGGTAGGCCTGTTCCGAATTGGTCTGGTAGAAGGATTTGGGGCCGATCTTGAAACGCAGGTCCTCCATCTGTTCATAGACGGCTTCCGCGCCGCAGTAAAGCGTGCAGGGCAGGTCGCTGAAATTGTCGTTTCCTTTGGGATTGATCACGTAATAGAACGAAGTGATCTCCGGAAAACGGTTCTTGACGGCCTCCAGCAGCGCTTCGCGGGCAGGACGTGCCTCATCGCCCTGCGCCTGGCCGCCGAAACAGAGGACCAGCATATTTTCCCCGGTGGAAGTCGTGCGGACGACCATCGTCCGCAGGAAGCCCTGGTTCTCGCGCAGATCATAGAAACTCAGCCCGTGCTCGATCGCGTATTGCTTGATGAAGAGGCGGATGGCATTGGACGGTTCGCGCTGCAGATGACATTCCCGGATATCGAGCACCTTGTCGAAGAAACCGCTCACGTGGAAGCCCAGGCCCAGCCGGTCTTCGTCGGAGAGCTGGCTCCAGTCTTCGCCGGCGAGCAGCCAGCGGCGGTTTGAAAAGGTATATTCCAGTTTGTTGCGATAGTGGTCGGTTTTCACGGAACCCAGGATGGGGGAGACTTCCGGAATCTCCAGATGGCCGATACGGGTGAGCTGGTCCACGACCTGCTGCTGTTTGAAGGCAATCTGCATGGGATAGGGAAGCGTCTGCCAGGTACAGCCGCCGCAGTCCCCGAAATGAGCGCAGAAGGGCGCGAGCCGGTGCGGGGAAGGCGTAATCATCCGGGCAATGTAGCCCTGTGAATAGCCGCTCCGGACTTTGTTGACCTGTACGTCCACGACGTCCCCCGGAATGCCGGCCCGGATGAAGAGGACTTTCCCGTCCACGTGTGCCAGGCCGTTGCCTTCCGCAGCCGTGGATTCGACCAAAATATTCTCAAGATAGGGTTTTTTATTCCTTCCCATTTTCACGCGAATTATTTGGCAAAGATACGCAAAGAATTTCGTATATTTGAAGGTATAAACACCTGAAGACATGAAACGGACCGCCACACTGCTCATTGCGTTCCTGCTCCTGCTGCCGCGCTGCCTGGCGCAGGATACGCCGGACTTCCTGCAGATCGCCGGCAAGGTGATCGATGGCGCCACCGGAAAACCGCTGCACTACGCTTCCGTAGAACTCGCCGGTACCCACATAGCCAATGTTTCCAATGCGGAAGGGGTTTTCACCCTGAAAGCCGACAGCCGGACGGCATCTTCCGCCCTGGTGACGATCAGTCACCTGGGCTACGGGACCGTCACGCGCCGGCTCTCCGATTTCGAAGGGACGGATGCGGACCATCCGCTGAAGATTTCCCTAATGCCGGTTTCGCTCTCGCTCAATCCCGCACTGATCCGTTCACAGGATCCGGAAGACCTGCTCCTTTCGGCGCTCTACCGGATCCGGCAGAACTATCCGGACAAACATGTCGGCATGACGGCTTTCTACCGGGAACTGATCAAGAAGGGGAATTCGAAATACCTGGCTATGAACGAGGCGATCCTCGACATCGACAAGGCCCCCTACGGCTCGTACCAGATCGACCGGGCCGGTATCTACAAGGGGCGGGGGAGCCTGAACTATGATTCGTCCGATACGCTCTTCATCAAATACCAGGGCGGCGTGGTTTCCATTTTCGACATCGACCAGGCCAAGAATCCCTTTGCCCTGGTCGGAATCAACGACGTTCCCCGCTTCTACGAGCTGAAGTCCGAACCTGCCGAATTCCTCGGCGATCGGATGTTCTATGTCGTCTCGTTCAAGCAGAAACCCGGCCTCGATGAAATCTACATGCGGGGCAAAGTATTCATTGACAGCGAGAGCCTGGCCATCGGCCGCGTCGAGATGTGGATGAACGTGGAAGGCCGGGAAGACGCCGTGGACCTCTTTGTGCTCAAGCGCCCCCAGAGTACGCGCTTCGAGGTCAAAAGCGCCGGCTACGTGATCAATTACAAGCCCTCGGGCGATAAATGGTATTATGATTATGCCAAGATGGAGATCAAGTTCGAGACACGGCGCAAACGCTCGCTGTTCCGCAACCACTATACCGTCATGTCGGAAATCGCCGTTACGGACCACAAGGACGTGCCGCCGGTCATCGACCGGGACGCCCGGGTCAAGTTCCGCGACCAGATGACCGAAAAAGTCTCGGCCTTTACCGACGAGAATTTCTGGGAGAACTACAACGTCATCGAGCCCGATGCCGACATAGAAGCCATCATCCGAAAGATAGTCAGACAATTGAAAAAACATAACCTCGAATAGTGACCATGAGACGCATTCTGCTGCTGTTTGCCGCCCTGCTGGCCGTATCGGCTGCCGGTGGTGAGAATCTCCGCTTCGCGAGCCGTCCCTCGCTCTCTCCTGACGGAGAAACCCTTTATTTTTCCTACCTGGGCGACATCTACACCGTTCCCGCCGCAGGCGGTCAGGCCCTGAGCATCATCTCGATGCCGGGACAGAAGAATCATCCGCTCGTTTCCCCCGACGGGAAATGGCTGGCTTTTTCGTCCGATATCAACGGCAATCAGGACGTGTTTGTCATCCCCGTCAAGGGTGGCGAAGCCGTCCAGCTGACATTCCATGAGGCTGGCGATTTCCCGGTTTCCTGGTCGCCCGATTCGAAAACCATCTATTTCGAATCGCAGCGTTCCGGATCGCGCCGTACGACCTGGCGCGTCGCCGTGACGGGCGGGACGCCGCAACTGCTCTTCGACGGCTATTTCACGACGGTCGTCAACCTGGTGGAGAATCCCAAGGACGGGACGTTCTATTTCAACGAATCGGCGGAAAGCATCAATTTCCCGACCCGCAAGCGTTATGTGGGCGACCACAACCCGAACATCCAGTCGTGGAATCCCAAGAAAAAGAAATACGAGCCCCTGACGGACTACGAAGGCAAGGACGCCTGGCCGATGGTGGATGCTGCCGGCACCCTTTATTATGTGTCCGACCAGGTTGGCAAAGAGTCGAACATCTTCCGTTACGTTCCGGGCGGCAAGCCGGCCCAGCTGACCGCATTTGACCGTTCGGTCCAGTATCCGCGCATTGCCTGGAACGGCTCGAAGATCGCCTATCTGCTTGACTACGAAATCCATCTGCTGGATCCCCGTTCCGGAAAAGATGCCGTTCCCCAGATCGTCCTGGCGGCCAGCGGCGCGGATGTCCGCCGATCCTTCGAGAAACAGAGTCCGACGGCAGCGGCCGTTTCGCCGGACGGGAAGAAACTGGCCTATGCCATCCGCGGTTTCCTCTATGTGTCGGACACGAAAGGCAAATATTTCCAGCGGCTTGCCACGCCGGACAACGAGCGTGTCCACGAAGTGGCCTGGGGTGCGGACAACAAAACCATCTATTATACCCGTACCCAGAAAGGCTGGACGGATCTCTTCCGCATCCAGGCCGACAACAAGGGCGTCGAGACGGCTGTCTATACGTCAGAAGCCAATGTCAAGAGCCTTACGCTTTCCCATAAAGGGGACAAACTGGCCTTCGTGGACGGAAGCGACCGCGTGATGCTGCTCGATACGAAAACCGGAGCCGCCGAGAAAGTGGCGGATGCCGAGTTCTGGTCATTCCAGCAGTACGACCTGTCGTTTTCCTGGGACGACAGCTATCTGGCTTTCGAAGCCATGGACCGTTTCGAACCGGACATCTTCCTCTATTCGCTTGCCGATAAGAAACTGGTGAACCTGACCCATTCCGCCTCTACCGAGCGGGAACCGCTGTTCTCGCCCGACGGCAAGTATCTCTATCTGGTCGCATCGCTCACATCCTCTTCCTTCCCGCGCGGCTACAGCGGCCAGGTGTACAAGCTGCCGCTGCAGAAATATGATGCGAAGTTCAAGTCGGATACCTACGACCAGCTGTTCGGTGCGAAGAAAGCGGCGAAGGACTCGGTCGTACGCATCGACCCGGACGATATCTTCACCCGCATGCAGGCTGTCGAGCGCAGCGGCCGGCAGATGGGACTCCACCTGTATCCGGCCAAGGGCAAGACCCTGCTCCTGTACAATACTTTCAGCGATGGGGACCGCGAGGTCCGCGCCCTGGATATCGACGATCCGGAAGCCAAGCCGAAAGCCATCAAGGGACTCCAGATGGGTTCCTTCTTCAGCTCGAAGGAAGGCCTGTATCACATTTCCCGCGGCAAGGTCAGCAAGATCGATCCGATGTCGCTCAATGTGACGGAAGTGCCCGTCTCGGTCAACGTGGACAAGACGCTTTCCGACGAATTCACCCAGATGTTCTACGAAGCCTGGGCTTCGCTCGCCCAGAACTTCTACGACGTGAATTACCACAGTGCCGATTGGACCGCCGTGCGCGACCGTTATGCCACTTTCCTGCCGTATGTGAAGAGCCGCGACCAGCTGCGTACGCTGATGGCCGACATGCTGGGCGAACTGAACTCTTCGCATCTGGGCTTCAATTCCTTCGGTATGGAAGAAAAGACCGAGACCCGGATGCATTCCATTGTGACCGGCATCCTCTTCGACAATCAGGATCCGTACACTGTCGCCGGCATCCTTCCCGGATCTGCGGCCGACAAGGTGGAGGTGGACGTCCGCAAGGGAGACCGGCTGGTCGCCGTGGACGGGGTCCGCACCGTACCGTCCGTCAACCGCGAAAAATATCTCTCCTCGCCGGTCCAGAAAGAAGAAGTGAAACTGACCTTCAGCCGGGGCGGGAAGGAGTATGATGTCAAGGTCCATACGATGCCGCAGATGAACTTCCGCAACCTGCAGTACAAGCAGTGGGAAGACCATTGCAAGGCTCGGGTGGAGAAGGATGGAAAGGGGAGGATCGCCTATGTCCACATGCGGGCGATGGGCGGCGAAGACCTGGACAACTTCCTGATGCAGATGCACACCTACGCCGTCAACCGGGATGCCCTGATCCTCGACCTCCGCTACAACAACGGTGGAAACGTGCACCAGGAAGTCATCGATTTCCTGCGCCAGAAACAGCATTTCCAGTGGAGCTACCGCGGCTTTGACAAGGTTTCCCATCCCAATGTCACGCCGTCCGACAAACCGATCGTCGTGCTGGTCAACGAGCATAGCCTGAGCGATGCGGAAGTGACCTCGAACGGTATCCAGACGCTCGGCCTTGCCAAGATTGTCGGCACAGAGACGTATCGCTGGATCATCTTCACCTCGTCGGTCGGGCTGATCGACGGTTCTTCCTCGCGCATGCCGGCCTGGGGCTGCTACAACAATGCCGGACAGGACCTCGAATTGCCATGAAAAGAATACACCTCATGATGCTGGCGGCTGTGGCCCTGATGCTTGCCGCGCCGCATTCAGCTATGGCACAACGCGGTGCGCCGCAGCCCAAAACGCCGGAACGGCACTATCTGGACGCCATGTTCGACAACATCAAGGGCGTGGAGATTTTTGACTGCGTGCGACTCCTGTCCGATTCCACCTTGTTCCAGGGACGCCTCAGTGGATCGGAAGGCATGCGCCGGGCCGTGGACTGGGTCAGTTCCCGCTATGCGGAGATCGGGCTGGAGCCACTTCCAGGTCTGAACGGCTATTCCCAGGATTTCCCGACGGTCTGCACGGAAGTGACGGGGCCCTGCAGCCTGTCCGTTGACGGTCAGGACTGCGCCTGGGCCACGGAATGGTATGCGGGCGGCACTTCTGCCAACGGTGTTGCCGACGCGGAAGTGGTTTTTGCCGGGTTCGGTGTGTCTGCCCCGGAACTGGGCTATGATGATTATGCCGGCATCGATGTGCGGGGCAAGATTGTCCTGATTGAAGGCGAGACGCCCAATACCAGCCGCAACGACGATACGCTGCGGATCTGGTATCCCTATACGCTGCACCAGTACAAAGTGGCCAATGCCGTTGCGCACGGCGCCATTGGGATGCTGTACCGCTGGGTTCCCGGCCCGAACAACGGCTATGATCCCGGTTTCGTATATGCCTATATTACCGATGAACTGGCCGACAAGTTGGTCGCCGGTTCCGGACGCGATTTCCAGTCCCTGATCCGGCAACTCCGCAGCGGCAAGAAACCCGCTTCGTTCCGGACTGGAAAGCAGGCGCGGATCCAGATGACGATGACGCATCGCGACAAGGCGGTCGGCCACAATCTGCTGGGCATGGTGAAGGGGAGTGATCCGAAGCTCTGCAACGAATACGTCGTCATTTCGGCCCATCTGGACCACCTGGGCATGGTGCCGTACCATATCGCCGGCGCCAATGACAACAATTCCTCGACCGCCTGTCTGCTGTCCGTAGCGAAAGCCCTGAAAGCCAGCAAGTTAAAGCCGCTCCGCAGCGTCATTTTCCTCTCACTGGACGGCGAAGAGGCCGGCCTGAACGGAAGCCAGTATCTGACGGCGCATCCGGTGGTTCCTGCCGACAAGGTCAAGTTCATCCTGAATCTCGAACAGGTGGGCATCGGAAACGCTTTCTCCGTGGGCTTCAAATACGATTCGCCGGAGGTGCGGGACTATGTACAGAAAGCGAACGACCAGTATGTCCACCGTCCGCTGCACTTTTATCCGAATCGTTATGTCACGCGTCCGCGAACCGATGGTGCCGTGTTCATGAAGAATGGTTATCCGACGGTCGATTTCTATTCCGTCGGCGGGCAGTCTTACTACCATGAACCGCGTGACAGCTGGGAAATCCAGGATCCTTCCATCCTGGAAGACGCCGCCCGCGCCATGTACTGGAGCCTGATCAACGCAGCCGACGCTACGGATGCTCGATGACGCACACGCGGGATGACCAGGTGCTCACGGAGCGGTAGACCTCGCTGCCCCGGTAGAATCGTCCGTCGCCCTTGAGTGTCTGGTCCAGATAGGCTTTCCCGTAGGAATTGGGGTCGCAGACCTCGAAAAAGATTTCCGTTTCGGTCTGCACATAGCCGTAAACGAGCAGGAAATGACCCCATTCGGGCGTGGTCGAATAGAATTTGTCCACCCGCTTGTTGTTGTCGCTGCTGTACGAGAGCGGGTGCATGTCCAGGCAAATGATGATGATGTTGCCGTCATCGACTTCCTTTTTCAGGAAATCCGTCCCAGGAAGCACGACAAAGCGGTAGGGAACCTGTTGCTGTCCCAGGAAACCGGTGATGTCGCTCATATACCACCAGCCGCCGCTGGCGCGGAAGCGTGAACGCGCGTAAGCCGCGTCCTTGTCGTAGGTGGAATTATACCATTTGACGGCCATCGTGACGCAGGAAGGACCGCAGTTGTTGTTGGCCATCGGGCCGGTCGTCGACTGGTCGATATACCAGTGATAGGGGCGGGCATTCCGTTTGGATCCGAGCACTTTGCCATAGAGACCCCAGCTTTCGTAGTTTGCCGTACGGGTTTTTCCTTCCTGACTGATGCTCAGGTTCCGGACATCATTCTTGCTGTAGCGGAATGAAATGACGGCACTGCGGTCCTGTCCGCTTTTGTTTTCGCCAATCAGGAATCCGACACGGCCGGATGTCGTGCCGTGCAGTGTGGAGGTGGAAATCCAGGATGCCGCTTCCGCCGGGATCTGGACATCGTAGGATGCGTTTTCTTCCGCCGTGACGAAGACGACGACGGAGTCGCTTTCGGCAAAACGATGGAATTTATTGTGATCCAGGGTGATGGATGGCACTTTTCCCGGCTCGGGAACCGGATATGGAGAGGGTTTCGGCTCCAGCGAAGTATCGCAGGCTCCCAAAAGCTGGAGAAACAGGACGCACCTCTTTTGCAAAAGACCGCATCAGTCGCGGGTATAGCCCGGATTCTGCTGCATGTCGGGATTGAGCTGGAACTGGTCGACCGGAATCGGCAGGACGCATTTCTCGTAGTTCCAGTCGATATCCGTGGGAACGCCCACCAGATGCACGCCGCCCTGGCGTCGGATGGTCTTTCCATTTTCTTCGTTTGTTATACAATTTATATTATGTTAAATATAAATTGTAAAAGAACTCCCTGCTCTATTTCTGAGCAGGGTTTCTCTATCTTTTTTTCAAAGCTGCTTGGACGAGTCCTTGGAATAACGGATGCGGACGTTCGGGAGTACTTTTATACTCCGGATGGAATTGAACACCGATGAAAAATGGATGATCCGGCAGCTCTACAACTTCGACCAGACCGGTTTCAGGATTTCGTCCTGTGGCCTTAAGTCCTGCTTGCTGGAACGCGTCGAGATATTCAGAATTAAACTCATAACGATGGCGGTGTCGCTCGGTTATTTCAGTCGACCCATATATAGATGCTGCAAGCGAACCAGGCTCCAATCGACAAGCATAGGCACCGAGACGCATCGTCCCTCCTTTGATGGTCGTTGCTTTCTGGTCTTCCATCAGGCATATAACTGGGTGTCCTGCCTGAGGATTGACCTCGGCTGAAGCGGCATCGGGCCAACCCAGGACGTCGCGGGCGAATTCTACGACACACATCTGCATGCCGAGGCAGATGCCAAGGAACGGAATTCCCTTCTCCCTGGCATATCGGATAGCGCAGACCTTCCCTTCAAGACCGCGTTCTCCGAACCCCGGAGCTACGAGAATGCCGTCTGCCCCCTGAAGCAATGAGGCTACATTGTCGGGGGTAATCTGTCCGCTTTGCAGGGTCTGGACGTTCACGTGGCAATCCTTCGCAGCGCCAGCGTGGACAAATGCCTCTTGGATTGATTTGTAGGCGTCCTGAAGCTCTACATATTTTCCGACGAGAACGATATTCACCTCTCTGGAAGGATGCCGGATCCGGTCCAGAAACACCTTCCAGCGCGTGAGCTCGGGCTGTGAATAGTTGTCAATCTGCAATTTACGAACAGCCAGCTCATCGAGATGCTCTTCATGCATATTGAGCGGCACCTGATAGATGCTCCATGCATCGATGCTTTGGATGACGTGGCCAGGTTTGACATTGCAGAACAAGGCTATTTTGCGGCGCAGCTCCGTCGAAAGCGGATGCTCTGTGCGGCAAACGATCACGTCGGGCTTGACACCACTCTGCTGGAGGGTCTGTACGGAGTGTTGCGTAGGCTTCGTCTTGAGTTCCCGCGCTGCACTCAGGTATGGTATCAGGGTCAGATGGATGGACATGCAATCCTCCTCCGGGAGTTCCCACTGGAGCTGCCGGACGGCTTCGATGAATGGCTGGGATTCCATATCGCCCACGGTACCGCCGATCTCAGTGAGAATCACGTCATACTCGCCCGTACGGCCCAGCAACAACATCCGCCGCTTGATTTCGTCAGTGATGTGCGGGACGATCTGCACGGTCTTGCCCAGATATGCCCCTTCCCGCTCCTTCGTAATCACCGTATGGTAAATCTTGCCTGTGGTCACATTGTTGGCTTTGGACGTATAGACGCCGAGAAAGCGCTCATAGTGCCCTAGGTCGAGATCGGTTTCAGCCCCATCTTCCGTGACGTAGCATTCCCCGTGCTCATAGGGATTCAAGGTACCCGGATCGATGTTGATATAGGGATCGAATTTCTGGATGGTCACGCGCAGACCCCTTGCCTGCAGGAGTTTGGCCAGGGATGAAGCAATAATTCCTTTTCCCAGCGACGAGGCGACTCCTCCCGTGATGAAGATGTACTTTGTGTTCATAACGGGATTCAAAGATATTCATTTTTTTTATAACTTCGCAGGAAATGAAAACTTCTGATGAAATTCCGCTGATCCCTCTGCCGGAGCGCCTTCGCCCCCGAACTCTCGACCAATACGTCGGCCAGGAACATCTGGTCGGCCCCGGTGCGGTGCTCCGTAAGATGATTGAAACCGGTAACGTTTCTTCCTTCATTCTCTGGGGTCCTCCCGGTGTCGGTAAAACGACATTGGCACGGATTATCGCCAACCAGTTGAAACGTGAATTCTTCACGCTCTCAGCCATCAGTTCCGGTGTAAAAGATGTGCGTGAGGTCATTGACAAAGCCAAGTCCGGCCGTATGTTCGCAACGGCGGGCGCACCTATTCTGTTTATTGATGAGATCCACCGCTTCAACAAGGCGCAGCAAGATGCTTTACTGGGTGCTGTGGAGAGCGGCTTGATTGTCTTGATCGGTGCCACGACGGAAAACCCTTCGT
>CADAOB010000049.1 GCA_902789445.1 uncultured Bacteroidia bacterium
ATGTTGATGAACATACCCGCGAAGAATAGCAGCGTACCGGCCCAGAAAGGCAGGCTTGACAGCCAGGATGCCGGATAATAGTCCGCCGGAGAAACAAAGAAGATCCAGCCGCCCTGCATCAGGGCATTGAGTGTATTGAAGAGCGCCCCCATCAGGACGATCGTCCAGGGCATGCGGCTGTGGCCGCGGAGCTGGCGCGGGAAGATGAAGGAGCGGTGGAAATAGTGCAGTTCGAAAAGCAGCAGGAGAACGAGCCGGACGCTGTCTGCCCGGCGCTCAGACAGCCACCAGAGCAAGAGCATCGCCAGAAAGACCGGCACCTCCATCAGGAACCAGCCCAGGTGATTGTCGAGCGTCGGTCCCCATTTCGGCTGATAGAATTTCCCGTAGCCGGCATCCACGAAAAACAGGGCGACGAAAACCACGACGGCCACCACGGCCATCACGATGAGGAACAGGTTGAAACCGTTCGCGGACAGGATCATTTGAACTTTTTCCATAAGGCAGCAATCAAGGGCCCCGGCAGGAGGGCGATCAGGGCGGGCAGCCAGACGTTCATCGGTGCGGGGCTGACGACGCGGCGGCCGCGGAACAAGGCCCGCAAGGCGCGATTGACCAGCCAGCGCGGCGTACGGATGATTCCGGTCTTTACGCCGATCCGCATCCAGCGCTCATGCAGCCGATACAGCGGCGTGGCGATGGCGGCCGGACAGACGGTCGTCATGCCGACGCCATACGGTTTCAGCTCATAGGAAAGCGAGCGGCCAAAGCTCCGGAGATAGGCTTTCGTGGCCGCATAGACCGTGATGCCGGGAACCGGCAGACGCGCCGCCATCGAAGAGATATTGAGCAGGTATCCGCTTCCCCGTTCCTTCATGGCATTTCCGAAGAGCAGGCAGATGCGGGTAACCGTCACGACATGGAGGTTGACCATGGCCTGGACACGGGACAGGTCGGATGATTCAAGTTCCTTGAAAAAGAATATGCCGGCATCGTTGACGACGATGTCGGGCAGGATACCGGCCTCTTCCCGGCACCAGGCGAAGAGCCGGTCGGCGGCATCCGCCTGTGCCAGATCCTGGAAACGCACGGTGACCGTGACCGGGAATTGTGCTCGGAGCAGCGCAGCCGCTTCGTCCAGTCGCGCCGGCTCGTTGCTGACCAGGATAAGATCGTAGCCCCGCCCGGCGAGCTGCCGGGCGAACTCCAGTCCCATTCCGGAACTGCCTCCTGTCACCAAAGCGGTCATTTGCGGTCTGTCCAATAGGGCGAAGATACGGATTTTTGCTATTTTTGCGAAAAAAAAGTGGCGACCCTCCAACCTGATCATATCGAGGTCCGCGGTGCGCGGGCCCATAATCTCAAGAATATTGACGTTGACATCCCGCTCGGAAAAATCGTCGGCATCGCCGGCGTATCCGGTTCCGGCAAATCTTCGCTGGCCCTCGGCATCCTCTATGCCGAAGGCTCCCGCCGGTATCTGGAATCCCTGTCCACGTATACGCGGCGCAGGATGACGCAGGCCTCGCGCGCACAAGTCGATGAAGTGCGCTACGTCCCGGCGGCCCTGGCACTGCACCAGCGCCCCGGCGTACCGGGCATCCGCAGCACCTTCGGCACGATGTCCGAGCTGCTCAACAGCCTGCGCCTGATGTTTTCGCGCCTGGCCAGCCACCGCTGCCCGAACGGGCACTACCTGGAACCCACGCTCGACGTGGCGGCCGAGCGCGAGCTGGTCTGCCCCGAATGTGGCGCCCGTTTCTACGCGCCTGGTGCAGAAGAACTTGCCTTCAACAGCCAGGGCGCCTGCCGCAAATGCGGCGGCACCGGCACGGTCTGGACCGTGGACGAATCCACGCTGGTTCCGGACGAGTCGCTGACCATCGACCAGGGTGCCGTCGCGCCCTGGGGCACGCTGATGTGGTCGCTGATGAAAGACCTGGCCCGGGAGATGGGCGTCCGGACGGACGTCCCGTTCCGCGACCTGACGCCGGAAGAGAAAGAGATCGTCTATCACGGACCCGCTGAAAAGCGGCACATCCTCTACCGGAACGAGAAGACCAACAATTTCGCCGAGATGGACTTCACCTATTACAGCGCGGTTTATTCCGTGGAAAATGCCTTGGCGAAAGTGACGGACGAGAAAGGAATGAAACGCGTGGAGAAATTCCTGCGGCAGGACCCCTGCCCCGACTGCGGCGGCACGCGGCTGTCGGAGGCGGCCCTTGCGCCCCGGCTCCGCGGCATTTCCCTGGCAGAGGCTTGCAAAATGACCCTGGCGGAGCTTTGCCAGTGGGTCAAAGGCGTGCCGGACTCCCTCCCGGAACCGATGCGGCCGATGGCCGAACGGATCTGTGAATCCTTCCACGATACGGCCTTGCGGCTGATGGACCTGGGACTCTCCTATCTCTCGCTCGACCGGGCGGCATCCACACTCTCCACCGGAGAGCGGCAGCGCGTGCAGCTGGCCCGCTCGGTGCGGAACCGGACGACCGGTGTCCTCTATGTGCTGGACGAGCCTTCGATCGGCCTGCATCCGGCCAATCTGAAAGGCCTTACCGGCGTGATGGACGACCTGGTGGCCGACGGCAATTCCGTCGTCCTGGTGGACCACGACACGCAGGTTCTCTCCCACGCGGACTGGATCATCGAGCTCGGTCCGGACGCGGGCGCGAAAGGCGGAACGGTGATCGCAGCGGGAACGGTCGGTCAGCTGAAAGCGAACCCCGCCTCGCGGATCGGGCCGTTCCTGGAAGCAGGGATGCCCGATCAGGTCGGGCATGACCGGCTTGACCGGGAATCTCAGACGCCCGATCCACACGCAAGCTGGATACACATGAAAACCGCCGCCATCCATACCGTGAAGCCGCTGGAAGTCTGTTTCCCGAAGGGGAAACTGTCCGTCGTGACGGGCGTCTCGGGCTCCGGCAAGACGACGATGGTACTGGAGAGCCTGGTGCCGGGCCTCGCGGCACAGCTCTCCGGCAAGAAACTCCCGGCCCACGTGTGCGGGATCCAGGCCGACGGCATCACGCAGGTCAAGCTGATCGACGCCACTCCCATCGGCATCAACGTCCGCTCCACCGTCGCCACTTACGCCAACATCCACGACGAACTCCGGAAAGTCTATGCCCGGAGCGAAGAAGCGAAAGCCAAAGGCCTCAAGGCCGGCGCCTTCTCCTACAATACCGGCGACCTGCGCTGCCCGACCTGCGACGGAACCGGTTCCATCAGCCTCGACGTCCAGTTCCTGCCCGACGTGGACATCCCCTGCCCCGACTGCCGCGGCTCCCGCTACGGCCGGCTGGCGCACAATATCTTCCGGAAGAAAAAAGGCGGGGAATCCTGCTCGCTGCCCGGCCTGATGGCGATGAGTGTCGATGAAGCGCTGGAGGCCTGCGACGACCTATCGCTGGTCAGCAGCCGCCTGCAGGTGCTGCACGATCTGGGACTGGGCTACCTCACGCTGGGTGAAGCCACGCCGAGCCTTTCCGGCGGCGAGGCCCAGCGGCTGAAACTGGCCAGCGAGATGGGCCGCGCCCAGGACGGCAGCGTCTTCGTCTTCGACGAACCGACCATCGGTCTCCATCCGCTCGACGTACGGACGCTGCTGAATGTATTCCGGCATCTGATCAGCCAGGGCGCCACGGTCATCGTCATCGAACACGACCTGGATGTCATCCGCAGCGCCGACTACATTGTGGATATGGGGCCGGGCGGCGGCCTGGAAGGCGGCCGCATCGTCGCTTCCGGCACCCCGGCGGAGATCGCCGCCTGCCCTGCCAGCCTGACCGGCCGCTTCCTTTAGCTTTCCGATGCCATGAAACTTTACACTGGATATTACGATTCGCCGCTGGGGCGCATGACGCTCGAAAGCGACGGGACTTCGCTCAGCGGACTGGGATTCGACGGGCAGAACCGTTCCGGCGCCGGGGGCCTGGTGACCGGGAGCTCGCTGCCGGTTTTCGAAGAAACCTGCCGATGGCTCGACAGCTATTTCCAGGGCGAAATTCCGGACTTCACGCCGGCCCTCGCCCTGCACGGCTCGGACTTTCAGCAGACCGTCTGGAAGATATTGCTGGAGATTCCTTACGGACAGACGGTCACCTATGGCTGGATTGCCGGCCGGCTGGCGGCCGAACGCGGCAGCGGGCGGATGTCCGCCCAGGCTGTCGGCGGCGCCGTAGGCCGCAATCCGGTCGCCCTCATCGTTCCCTGCCACCGCGTGGTCGGCGCCGGCGGCCGCCTGACCGGATATGCCGCCGGTCTCGACCGCAAAGCCTGGCTCCTCGCCCACGAACAGGCTATTCGTTCTTGAGCGAATCGACCGGATTGGCGCTGGCGGCACGCCAGGCCTGCAGGGCTACGACGGCCAGCGTAACGAGCAGGACGACAGCCAGCGCAAGCAGGAACAGCCATGCCGGCATGTTGGTACGGAAAGCGAATTGCTGCAGCCAGTGGCGGCAGACAGCAATGGCTGCAGGAACGGCTATGGCGAAGCCGGTCAAAGCGATCCACAGGTATTTCCGGCCAATCTGCAGAAGAATCTCCCGACGGGTCGCGCCGTTGACTTTCCGGATGGCGATTTCCTTCCGCATCAAGCGGGCATCCAGCCAGACGACACCGAAAATCCCGATCAACGTGATAATCAGCGAAAGGATGGAAGAAACTCGGACCAGGCGGGTCTGGCGGCTTTCCTGCTCATACAGGCGCGCGATCTCGCGGTCCAGAAAGCCCGTTTCGATGTCCGCGTCTTCCAGATGCTTCATTTCAGCATAAATGCGACGGGCGCTGGAAAGGATAGCCGGTACATCCGCTCCGGGCTCGACCCGCATCAGCAGGGAAGCGTAATTCGATTTGTCCCCGACGAAGAATACCAGCGGTGAGAAGGCATTCTCCAGCGAACGGGCGTGGAAATTCCGGAGGATACCGATGATGGTGTATTTTCCGGAAAAGTGAGCGATTTCATCGCCGACTCCCAGCGAAGTCGCTTCGCTGAACGAAGCATTGACCAAGGCGACTTTCTCTTCTCCGGGCAGTGGAAGACGTCCGTCCGCCAGTTGCAGATGGAAGAATCCGGCATATTCGGTCGGAATCATGCGCCAGCTGTACTGGACGACCTCATCCAGCGCCTCATTCCGGATTTCCCCCATTGACGACAGGCTCGCCTGCATCGGAGAATCCCCTCGGGAGACTTCCGCAACACCCGGAATGTCCCGGAGACGGGCAACCACCTCCGCAAGCGGACTGTACAGATGGCTTTCCATTTTCAGCACCCGGTCAAAATCGAAACCGAGTTGCCGGTTGTTCACCATATAAGCAGTCTGCCGATGCAGGACCAGCGCACAAATCAGGAAAATGAAAGTAAGGACGTATTGCAGCGTCACGGTAACCGACCGGAGTCCTCCGCCTTTCACAGACAAGACGAAAGATCCTTTCAGGGCCAGTGCCGGCTGGAACGAAGTGCTGTAGAAAGCGGGGACCAGACCCGCGACGGCCGTCAGCAGCACGGCAGCGGCCACCCCGATGCCGATGACCGGCCCGTTCTTTTCGGGCGTCATATTCCACGAAAGGAAGGTTCCCAGCGAAGTGCCGCTGATGGTGCGCATCGCCAGGACCCCGGCCAGGAAGGCGCAGGCGACCAGGACCGCAGCTTCTCCCACTTGTCGCCAGACAAGTTGTCCGCGTGAGGCCCCGAACACTTTCCGGCTGTTGATTTCTTTGATCCGGAACGGAATGGCCGCCATCGCAAAATTGATATAGTTGAATCCGGCGATGCCGAGGAAAAGGATGGCGATGGCTGTCAGGACATAGCAGAGCAGGCGGTTTCCCCCTGATTTCCTTCCCCAGTAATCCCGGTCCCGTTCAAAACGGGCCTCGTGAATCTGGGTGATGCGCAAATCCTTGACGGACGACCCCAGTTGAACTTTCCCAACCGCCTCGCGGACGGCGTCCAGGTCCGCGCCCGGTGCCAGTTTGACGAAGCAGGTATGGGCGTTATAGTTGGGCAGGGTCAGGTCCGTTTCTCCCTCGTGGATGAGGAATCCGTTGACCATCGTCTCGTTTTCCCGCCGGTCCTTGTACGTCCCGACAATCCGGCCCTCCTTCTCCCCTTCCGGATCCAGATATTTCAGCACCTCGCCGATCGGATTCCGGTCCGGAAAAAACTGCTTTGCCGCAGATTCTGCGATGAGCACATCGCCTTCCCGCGCGAAATCCGCCTTCCGGCCGAGCGTCAGGACGACATTGAATACATCCAACACCGCCGGCTCCGTCATCGCAAAATTGGCGTCCCGGGCAGGAACCCATTCGCCACCGCGGTCTTTCAGCTGGATCAGGCCGAGTTTGTCGTTTCTCTGCGCGACATAATCACAGGCGAGTGCGATGTCGGGCGAGCAGTCTGCCACCATCTGCACCAGCGGCCGGAGAAGATGGTCGGAATACAAGCCTTCCCGGAAAGAAGGGCCTTCCACGACATAGACATCCCTTCCGCCCTTGAAACGGTCGTAGCGGAAATCCCACCAGACCTGGCTCATCAGAATCAGGAATACGGAGAATGCGATGCCCAGTCCGATGAGGTTCATCAGCGCCGGCAGCCATTTCGTCTTGCTCGTCATCATCTCGTCTATTTTGTGTGACTATTCTTTTTTCAGGACGCCGGACGGATTCTGACAGGTCACGTGCAGGGTCTGCACGGCGACGGCGCACGAGGAGAAACCGACGATAAGGACGACTGCGGCCAGGAATATCCACGGCGAAAGGCTGATGCGGTGGACGTACGAGGCCAGGAGCATTTGGGTCAGCCAGTAAGCGACCGGGATTCCGGCCACACAAGCCCCCAGCACAACGAATACGTAAGAGCGGATGTTCTTCCAGGTTTCTCCGGAGACCGTGCTGCCGAACACTTTCCGGACTGCGATATCGTGCTCCTTCAGCGAGACGTACCAGGTACTCAGACCGATCAGGCCCAACAGGGACAAGATCAGCATCAAGGCGGCGAACAGGGAGATGACGATGGCCGATGCCCGTTCACGCTGAAGCAAGTCTTTGTTGAGCGCCGGGATGAAGCCCTTGATATGCGGCTCTTTGTAAACGCCCGACGCAGCATCGAGCGTCTGTTTCATACAGTCGAGAATCGCTTTCTCGGCCGCTCCGTGCGGTCCGACCGTCCGGATGGCGAAAGACTTGTAATAAGCGACAGGACTCTCGTACCAGTCTTCCTGCACGGAAACGAATGCGAGCCGGTCCTGATAATAATCCGCACGGAAATCTTCAATGATGCCACCGACATCCGTCACACCCATCCGGGCTTTCAACTCTTCAGGAAGAATCATATTGTCCGGATCCAGCTGCATATCCCGGACAAAGCTTTCCGTCAGCCAGGCGACCTTCTCCCCTTCCCGGTGATAGTCGCGGACGATCTTGAATCCGTAGGCCTCGAAGGCCTCCCGGCTACAGTACAGCTTGCTGGCGTAAGTACCTTCCATATTTCCGGGTTCCCCCGACTCATCCGTGTAAGCTATCGATCTATTTCCGCCTGCCACCGGCAAAAAGACAGCCTCATAACTCATTCCGGGCCGGTCATCACAATAGCCCACCTTTTCCACGCACGGCAGCTGCCGCAGCGCTTCCAGGCAAGGATCGAGCTCGTGATGCGCATAGGGTCCGTAGAACCAATAGACATCTTCCACATCCACCCCCAGCGGAAGACGGACCATCTTGCGATACTGGGCCGTATAGACAATGGATCCCACAAGCAGCACCAGGGTGACGAAGCACTGGATGAAGATGAAGACCTTGCTGAAGACCATCTTGCTCCGCGTACGCAGCGTACCCTTGATGACGTCGATTGCCTGGTAGCGTGACAGGATCAGGGCCGGGATCAGGCCGGCAATGACGCTGACAACCACGATCAGGCCGAAGTACAGCAGCAGGATCTTTCCGGAAACAGCCACCCTGACGTCAAATCCGAGGGTATATTCGCGGAACAATGCATTGATCTCGGGCACGATGGCGTACGAGAGCAACCATCCCAGCAGGAAACACACGAAGGTCATCCCAACCGATTCGAACATCAGTTTGCGCAGGATGTCGCCGCGCGTGGAACCGAGCAGGCGCCGCGTCGCCATCTCCTTGGAGCGGAACGTGCCCATCGCCACGTTCAGCGCAATGTAATTGAATATGGCGAACAGCAGCAGGACCAGGCTGAGGATCAAGACCGTATTGAAGATGTATTTGTTGGTGCTGGTCA
>CADAOB010000050.1 GCA_902789445.1 uncultured Bacteroidia bacterium
ACGAATCGCATCTAATTTTTCTTCTAAACTGTGCTTAAATTGTTTAGACATAATGCTTTTGTTTATGTCCAACTTTTGGGGGGCACATCAATTTCGGCTATTGGCGCACACCCATCGGTGGCGGTAACTGAGGCGGGATTCCCGTGCGCCAGTTTGGCGAAACAATTCATTATGGCATTCTTCGGAAAGATTGTTATATTTGCAGAAACGGGAGCGTGATTAATATGAGCGAAACCAATACATTCCGGCCGATGCGCCGCTTCAGGCAGGAACTGCCGGAGGAAGAAAGCATCGAGATTCTGAAAACGGCGCCGCGCGGATTCCTTTCGGTAATCGGCGACGGGGGATATCCCTATGCCGTTCCCATCAATTTCGTGTATGAGGACGGACGGATCTATTTCCACTGTGCCAAGGAAGGGCACAAGCTCGACGCGGTCCGTGCCTGCGACAAGGCGTGCTTCACCGTAATCGATACGCCGGTGAAGGAGCCCGGCGACTGGTGGTACCATGTGCGGAGCGTCATCTGCTTCGGCCGGATCCGGATTGTGGAGGACGGCGCGCAGCGGGATGCCCGTCTCTGGACCTTGGGCGGCAAGTATTTTCCGCAGGGATATGATATCGAACGCGATATGCAGCAGAATGCCCCGCGGGCGGAAATCCTCGAGTTCACCATCGAGCACCTGAGCGGCAAGCGGGTCCGTGAGAAATAGCGGAGATTAACGGAAATTATCTTTTTGTCATGAAACATATTGATTTCTTGAGCAAGGCAACGCTGGTTTCCACGCTGGCGCTGCTGCTGATGCTGCTGGCGGGTTGTAACCGGAAGCCGGCTGAAAATATCATCCGGGTGCCGGTGCCGGCACGTCCGGCGGGCCAGACGGATGCGCTCGGCCTGACGGCGGAACCGATCGATACCGTGCGCATCGGCGTGGTCGGCCTGGGCATGCGCGGCAGCGAAGCCGTGCGCCGTCTCGGGTATATTCCCGGTGCCCGGATCACGGCCCTGTGCGACCTGCTTCCCGAACGTGTCGAGGCCAGTGCGGCCCTGATGCGGGAAATGGGCGGCCCGGAAGCCGTCGGCCGGTACAGCGGCGCGCAGGAATCCTGGCGCGGCCTCTGCGAGCAGCCCGATGTCGATCTGGTCTATATCTGCACCGATTGGCTCAACCACTATCCGATTGCGATGTATGCCATGGAATGCGGCAAGCATGTGGCGATCGAGGTTCCTGCGGCCCTCGACCTCGATGAGATCTGGGGCCTGGTCAACCAGTGCGAGAAGACGCGGAAGCATTGCATGATGCTCGAAAACTGCGTCTATGACTTTTTCGAAATGACGACGCTCGAGATGGCCCGGCGCGGTGTCTTCGGCGAGGTGATCCATGTGGAAGGCGCCTATTGCCACAACCTGGATCCTTTCTGGGATGAGTATTGGAACAACTGGCGCCTGGACTATAACCAGAAGGTCCGCGGCGACGTCTATCCGACCCACGGCATCGGACCTGTCTGCCAGGTGCTGAACATCCATCGCGGCGACCGCATGACGACACTGGTGTCGATGGACACCAAGTCGTTCAACGGCGCGAAGATCGCCTCGAACCACGAAGGCCGGCCGGTCACGGAATTCGCCAACGGCGACGAGACCTCGACCCTCATCCGCACCGAAAAGGGCAAGACCCTGCTCATCGAGCACGACGTGATGACGCCGCGTCCCTACAGCCGCATGTATCAGGTCGTGGGAACCGACGGTTATGCCGCGAAATATCCCATCCAGCAGTACTGCCTGCGGGTGGACAAGCCGGCCGACCAGGTGGACGCCCGGCACATCAGCGACGAGAAGACCTATAGCGGCGAGGAACTGCGGGCCTTGCAGGAGGGTTATCGAAATGAGATCCTGACACCGGAATTCGAGGAACTGGCCAAGTCGGTCGGCGGCCACGGCGGCATGGACTTCATCATGGACTACCGCCTGGTGTACTGCCTGCACCACGGCCTGCCGCTCGATATGGACGTGTATGACCTGGCGGAATGGTGTGCCGTCGCGCCGCTTTCGCGGCTTTCGCTTGAGAACGGCAGCATGCCGGTTGAGGTGCCCGACTTTACCCGTGGCGCCTGGAACAGGCTGGACGGATTCCGTTATGCATTTGCCAAGGGTGAATAATATGGAAGAACAGTTGAAACAGATCGTCGGCCGCTTTGCCGTCGCGGGCCGGGTGACCGACATCCGTCCGCTGGGCAACGGCCTGATCAACGATACGTTCCGGGTCTTTACCGACGGTCCGGACGATTACGTCCTGCAACGCATCAACCAATCCATTTTCCAGGACGTGGACCTGCTGCAGCTCAATATCGACTGCGTGACGCGGCACATACGCCAAAAACTCGTGGCTGCCGGGGAGGCGGACATCGACCGGAAGGTGCTCCGTTTCCTGCCGGAACGCACCACGGGCAAGAGCTTCTGGACCGACGGCACGCAGTGGTGGCGCCTGTCGGTGTTCATCCGCGATGCGCTGACCTTCGAGGCGGTAACGCCGGAGTATGCGGGCTATGCCGGCGTGGCCTTCGGCCAGTTCGAAGCAATGCTCGCCGACCTGCCCGACACGCTGGGCGAGCCGATTCCGGATTTCCACAACATGGAGCTGCGCGCGCGGCAGCTGCACGAGGCGGTGGCTGCGGATGCAGCCGGCCGTCTCGCCGATCCCGCGGTGCGCGCCCTCGTCGATGAAGTTTTCGCCCGCGAAGCGGAGATGTGCAAGGCGGAGCGGCTCTTCCGCGAAGGGGTGCTCCCCAAACGCATCTGCCACTGCGACACGAAGGTCAACAACATGCTTTTCGACCGGGACGGCAGCATTCTCTGTGTCATCGACCTCGATACGGTGATGCCCTCCTTCGTCTTCTCGGACTTTGGCGATTTCCTGCGCACGGCCGCCAATACCGGCGCGGAGGACGACCCCGACCTGGACAAAGTCGGTTTCAACATGGAGATATTCCGCAGTTTCGCGAAAGGGTACCTGTCCACGGCCGGCGCATTCCTCACACCCGTCGAGCGGGAGAACCTGCCCTTTGCCGCGACGCTGTTCCCCTATATGCAGGCGGTCCGTTTCCTGGCTGACTACCTGAACGGCGACACATACTACAAGATCAAATACCCCGAACACAACTGGATCCGCACGAAGGCGCAGTGGAAACTCTACGGCAGCACCTGTGACGCACTGCCCCGCATGGAGGCATTTCTTGCGTCCTGCTGAAGCAGCTGGCGCTATTTTTGTTTTCCTTTTGCACAAAATCTGAAAAACGATGAAACGTATTTTTCAAAATGTTTTGGTGGCCGCGCTGGTGATGCTGGTCGCGGTCCCTGTTTTCTCTCAGGAAAAAACAATCAAACGGAAAGTGGCCATCGGCCGCTTCACCAACGAGACCCAGTATGGCAAGGGCCTCTTCTATGACAAAGAGAACGACCCGATGCGCAAGCAGGCGCTCGACATCCTTTCTTCGAAACTGGCCCAGAGCGGCAAGTTCATCCTCCTGGAGCGTGAAGACCTCGACGTCCTGGTGGCCGAAGCCGGATCGAATATGAACAAGATCGGCGCCGACTACATCATCCTGGGCTCCATCACCCAGTACGGACGGAAGAATGAAGGACACGAGCAGGTGTTCTCCTCCACCAAGACCCAGACCGTCGAAGCCGGCGTCAGCGTGCGCCTGGTCGAAGCCGCCACGGGCCTGATCATCTATTCCGACGAAGCCAAAGGCTATGCCGAGACCACGTCCAAGCAGACGCTGGGCATCGGCGGCACGGCCGGTTTCGACGCCACCCTCAGCGACAAGGCCATCTCCGCCGCGCTTTCGCAGCTGGTGGAAAACATCATCAACAAATGTATGGACAAGCCCTGGCGTTCCTACCTGCTGGCGGAAGATGCCGGTTCCTACATCATCTCCGGCGGCGCTGCGCAGGGTCTTTCCGTGGGTGACAAGTTCAATGTTTACCGGAAGGGCCGCAAGGTCACCAATCCGCAGACCGGCATCGAGATCGAGCTGCCCGGCACGCTCGTCGGTGTGGTGACGGTCCAGACGATGGTCGGCGATACGCCCGAGACCGAAATCTCCTTCTGCTCCTACAGCGGACAGGACCTCGACGAAAACCATCTTGACAACTACTATATTCTCGACGAATAATGAAAAAGTTCTTCCTCACCCTTTTTGCCGCCGCCCTGATGCTGACGGGCTGCGGCGTCGGCTCCCACACCGTGGTTTCCGGAAGGGCCGATGAGGCCGGCGTCATCTTCTTTGCCGACCGGACGCACCCGATCGAAGTGGCCATCGACCGCAACACCTATCATGTCAATGCGATCAAGGACAGCGATTTCAAGAAGAAACGCAACATCAAGAAGACGGCCGAGAACATCATCGTCGTGCGGCCCGGCGCCCATGATGTTATGGTCCGCGACCGGGGCCGGGTCATCCTGACGCAGAAAATCTTTGTTTCAGCCGGCGACACCAAGGTCATCAACCTATGAGACTGCGCCTGATCCCCGTCATCCTGGCGGCCGGCCTGCTGCTCTCTGCATGCGGGCCGGTCTCCGGTGTATTGTACAACTGGGGAAGCGGAAGCACGTTTGACGGCGCTACGGAATATGAACGCTATGCCTATCGTTCCTCGGCCAGGCAAAGTCCGGAAAGCACCTGTGCGATGCTGGTGATGTACGAAAAACTCGTCAGCCATCCGGGCGGCAGCCGGCAGGTCCCGCCGCCGGGCCTCTGTGCCGAATACGCCTGGCTGCTGGTCCAGCCCGAGACGGCGGCCACCTTTTCCCAGTACGCGACCTCCCGGCAGAAGGCGACCTATGCCTTCTCCGACTACGATGCCGGTTTCCGGGAACGCAGCCGGGAGCTGTTCGAGATGGAGATGCGTTACTATCCCGAATCGATTGTTTTCCTCAAGCCACTCGCTGAAAGACTGTTCCGCTGATATGAAAAGATTGTTCCCTCTTCTTCTTCTTCTGATGGTGGCGGTCTCCTCCTGTGGCCTGATGGCCCCCAGCCAGACCCGCGGCAGCCTGTACCCCGGCATGTACGAAGAGAAGCCGCTCACCCTGCTGGTGATGCCGCCGATCAACAACACGGCCAACGTGGATGCCAAAGAATTGCTCTATACCTCCATCAGCCGTCCGCTTGCGGAAGCCGGCTACTATGTGATTCCGCCGGCTCTGGCGATGGACGTTCTCCGGCAGGAGAGTGCCTATGACGCCGAACTGTTCCTGGACCGGCCGCTCAGGCAGTTCCACGATTTCTTCGGCGCCGACGCCGTGGTCTTTCCCATTATCGACGCCTGGGCCAAACAGGGCGTGGGCATCAACACGAAACTCCACTATATCATCAAGTCGACGTTGACCGACCAGGTCCTTTTCGACCGGACCTGCGACCTGTTTCTGGATCTCTCGGTCCATTCCGAAGAGACTACCGCCGACGGCCAGAAGAAATCACCTTCCCTGCTGAGCGTCCTGGCCGACCTGGCCGTCTCTGCGCTCAATACGGCGCTGACCGACCACATCGAGGCCGCCCGCAAAGCCAACTACTACATCTTCCAGGACCTTCCGGCCGGCCGCTACGACGAACTCTACCTGAAGGACCAGGACTATGCCGCCGAACCCAGGGACGTGAGCAAGACCGTCAAGTAATGTTCATCCACGGCATCGAAGGTGTCCAGTTCGGCACTGTCGATGTCCAGTTCCGCCACGACAGCGCCTTTTCGCACGATCGGGATTACGATCTCGCTCCGCGAAAGGGCGCTGCAGGCAATATGCCCCGGGAACTGCTCCACATCGGGAACGATGAGGGTCCGTCCTTCTTTCCAGGCCGTGCCGCAGACCCCGCGGCCGTAGCGGATCCGGGTGCACGCCACAGGGCCCTGGAACGGGCCGAGCACGAGTTCGTCTCCGACGACACGGTAAAAACCCGTCCAGTGGAACCCCATCCTGGCATGGATGGCGGCTGCGATGTTGGCCATGTTGGCAATCTCGTCGGTCTCACCGGCGGTGAGGGCTTCCACCTCCTGCAGAAGCGCCTGGTATTTGGTTTCTTTCTCTGTCATGCTGCGCGAAGCGAAGAATCTGAAATTTTCATTAATTTTGTAAAAATAGAAAAATTCCGGATATGAAACGTTTATACACGCTTTTCTTTCTGCTGATTGCCATGACCGCCTGCAACAAACCCCAACAGCCTGCCGCTGTGACGGCCCGGAGCGATGACCGCGGCGAGCAGCAATGCGCCGCCCTCTGGCGGGCGGAAGACGGCAGCCAGGCCGACTTCGACGCCTTCGTACAGCAGTGGCGCGCCACGACGCCTGAAGCCCGCTACGCCTTGTTCGAAAAGATTTCCCGCGCCCTTGAGATCTTCAATACCCAGGCCAACCAGACGACCATCGAACTGGGGCGTCCCACGGTGCTGGCCGCCGGGGAGCCGGGGGAATTCGACTACTTGCTGAGCAGCTACGACGCCACCGCCCACTTCTCCGACGATATGTTCGCCAGCAAGGTGGCCTTCATCACAATCCTGAATTTCCCGCACTATACGCTGGAAGAGAAAGACGCCCTGGGCGGTGGCTGGGACCGTCTGCAGTGGGCGTATGCCCGCCTGGGCGACCAGTTTACCGAGCGGATTCCGGCTTCCGTGAGCCAGCGGGTCACGGCGGCCCGCAGTGCGGCGGAAGGCTATGTGGACCGGTACAACATCCGGATGGGGCACCTGCTGACGCCGGAAGGGGAGCGCCTTTTCCCGGAAGACATGTCGCTGCTCTCGCACTGGAATCTGCGCGATGAACTCAAGTCGAACTATGCCGATGTGCCTCATGCCAAGGAAAAGCAGGAAATGATCTACAAGGTGATGGAGCGCATCGTCACGCAGGAGATTCCTGCCGCCGTGGTTGACAATCCGGCGTATGACTGGTGTCCGTATTCAAATACGGTGTTAAAGGACGGGCAGGAGGTCTCCCTCCCGGCGGAAGGCGATGTCCGCTACGCGCATATTCTCAATCAATTCCATACCTATCAGGAACTCGACAAGTGGTGTCCTGCCATGCCGACGGCCATCGCCCGCAATTACGAAGGCAGCATCGAGATGACCGACCGGGAGGTGGAGGAACTTTTCCTCCGTTTCCTGACTTCCGAACAGGTGAAGCAGGTCGGTGCGCAGATCGGGGAACGGCTTGGCCGGGAGCTTCGGCCGTATGACATCTGGTACGACGGATTCAAGAGCCGCGCTGCCATTCCGGAAGACAAGCTGACCGCCGAAACGCGCAAGCGCTACCCCGATGCCGAGGCGTTCCATCGCGACATGCCGCGCCAGCTCCGCAACCGTGCAGCGCTTGCCATCGAGCATGCAGCGACTCCGCCCAGAGGCGGCTATCAGGCGCTGCGCAAGGAGCCTGCGGCCATCATCCAGGGCGAACGTGCCCTCGACGGAAGCAGAACCCTCGCCATCGCGCACCATCGAGGAATCCGAACGCTCCCCCGAGAGCAGACGCAGCGCAAAGAGAAGCGCCGTCTTGCCCGCACCGGTCTCACC
>CADAOB010000051.1 GCA_902789445.1 uncultured Bacteroidia bacterium
CGGGCCAAGACGGTCTATATCCTGACAGAGCTTGGTTACGACGAGGATGCCATCGCGGAATACACCTGCACCTCGGCCGATTCCGTCCGGGTGACGATCAACAACAACAAGCGGGTGCTTTCATCCCGCGAAGCAGCGGAGACATAGCCTTACGCTGGGACGATTTCACCGGCGGGGACGTACCAGAGCCAGCCTTCGACGGCAGGGTAGCCCATCTCCTGCAGGAGGGAGACGTACTCCCGGACCTGCTTATGGTGGCTGGAAAGGGGCTGGCCGAACTTGTAGTCGATGACGATCACGCGGCTGCCGTCGGGGGCGATCAGGACCCGGTCGGGCCGGCGGATTTCGCCCTTTTCATCCACGATCGAAGCTTCGTTCATCACGCGGTAGGTGCCGTCGAACCAGTGGCGGCCGCCGCTGCGCGATTCCAGTTCCGCATCGACTTCCACCCGCGCCATCTCGCCATGTTGCTCGATGCCGGCCCGTCGCGCACTTTTCTCCTGCGCGAAATAGTCTTCGCCGTGCAGCGCGAGGCGCAGGCGGTTGTCCTGCCCGGCGGAGGCGGCGAACGGAGGCAGCGGGTCGTCGGTCAGCGACGAGGACTTCTCCTCGCGGACAAAGTGGTCGCGGATCCCGCTTTCAAAACACGGCTGCTTTGCATTCAGCCGGTCCTTGAAATGCACGAAAAGGGTGTTCTCGATGCAGGAGAGGCTGTAATCCTTGCCTTTGCCGGGCGGCTTGGGGAGGGGGGCATAGATGAGCAGCCGGCTCCGTGCGCGGGTGAAGGCTACGTACCAGTTGTTGATGACATCGATGTGCTCGAAGGTGCGCTCTTCCTCGTAAGATTCTTCGAAATGACTGTTTTGCAAATCTTTGGATGCTTTGAGCGGAATCAGGGCCGGGCCGCCGAGGGCCGGCGGACAGGGGCACCAGATGGTCGGCTGGCGCCGGGGCAGATAGGTTTCCGTGCAGAAGGGGATGATGACGGCATCGAGCGACAGTCCCTTGGATTTGTGGATGGTCATCACCCGGACGGCATTCTGCCCGTCGGGCGCACAGATGGATTTCTTGTGCCCGGCCTCTTCCCACCATTTGACGAATGCGCGCAGCGACGAACCGTATTTTTCCTGGAACGCAAGCACGGCATCGAGGAAAGCGTGGATGAAAGGCAGGTCGGGTTCTCCGTGCGGCAGGATCCCGCAGCCCAGCAACTGTTCGCAGGTCTGATAGAGCGATCCGTGCGTCAACTCGGGCAGATTGTCCCGCAGGCCGCGGGACTGCAACTCGGCGACGGGGTCGGTCGGATCGACCAGCCAGCCGAGCAGCGACATGAGTTTCGCGATGCAGGGCGAACTGCCGATCAGCAGGGAATCTTCGGTCAGGACGCTGATGCCGGCTTCGATCAGGGCTGCGGCGGCCTTCGCGCCGTCTTTGTTGGTGCGCACGAGAACGGTGATGTCCTTGTAGTCATAGCCCTCTGCCAGCAGCGAGCGGATGTCGTCGATCATCCGACCGAGCGCCAGGTCGCGCCATGAGTCCTCCGAATCTTTGTCCGCATTGAGGAAAGACAGACGGACATAACCCGGCGGATCCGCTTCGTGTTTCTTGGGAATCTGCTGCTCGCAGTCCGCATAGATGGCCTTGATTTCAGCGCCGCTGCGCGCGTGTTCCGCATCGCCGGAGAGGATGTCACCGATATGCAGGAAAAAGTCGTTGTTGAAAGCGACCAGGGCACTTCCGCTTCGCCAGTTCTCTTTCAGCGTCTCTTCCATGATCAGGCCGGTGGCGAGGTCGCGTTTGAGGTAATCGCGGATCAGCCGCCAGTCGGAGCCGCGCCAGCGGTAGATGGACTGCTTGATGTCGCCCACGACCAGGTCGCAGCCGCCGCCGGCCTGGCTGTTCCGGAAAAGCGGCCGGAAATTGTTCCATTGCATCAGCGAGGTGTCCTGCGCCTCGTCGAGCATCAGGTGTTCGTAGCGGTTGCCGATTTTTTCATAGACGAAGGGGGTGTCATCCTCGGCGATGATGCGGCTCAGCAGATCGGTGGACAGCTGCAGCAGCACGACGTTGTTCTCGCGCAGATAGTCGTCCAGCGTGCGCTGGAGATCGCCGTAGATGCCCAGCAGATAGAGGTTTTTCCGGATCAGGCGCGCCGTGTTCCGCAGGCGGAGCGGCTCGCCGAGCTGCGTCCGCACCCGCTCGAACAACTTGCCCATCGCGGAAGGATCCGGAAAGCACTCGATGGCGGCGTCCACTTCTTTTGCATAGGTTATCCCGGCGTCAACATTGCCAGCAGCCCATTTCTTGAAAACCGAGGTGGAACGCCCTGGCTTTTTAGTGAGATAAACATCGGTCATAAGAACTTTCTCGTCCAGCAGCCGAACCCCTTCCTGCCCGATGGCCACGGCCTCTTTCTCGTAATCCCGGATGATGCCGTCCAGTTTCTTCAGGAAGGCTTTCAGCGAGGCTTTGTCGCCCAGGACGTCGGTGCCCCGTCCGGCCTGGCGCACCTGCAGCAGGAACGATTCGTCGAGGAACTGCCCGGCCATCTTCTTGAGCGGCCGGACGATATTCCAGCCGTCTCCCTGTTCCACCTGGTCGAAGGAATAGTCCTTCAGCCATTTGAGCAGGGCATCGTGGGCCGGGTCCTCGATGGAGTCCAGCAGCAGGTCCACCACCTGGTCGAGCACGGCATCCGTATCGAGTTCCACCCGGTAGGAGGCGTACTGGCCGATCTCGCGGGCAAAGCTTCGCATCACGGTCTGGAAAAACTTGTCGATGGTGCTCACCGAGAAACAGGTGTAGTCGTGCAGCATCCGACGGAGCCGGTCGGCCGCCTGCGGCGCCCGGGCGTCGTCGCTGCGGGAGAGACGGTCCAGTTCTTCGATGACACGCGACTTCATCTCGTCGGTCGCCTTGTTGGTGAAGGTGACGGCCAGGATGTGCTTGTAGCGCTGGGCGTCGCCCGACAGCAGGAGGTCGATGTAGTCCTGCGTGAGACGATAGGTCTTGCCGCTTCCCGCGGAAGCCTTGACGATGCTTACTCCTTGTTGCATAGCCTCTTGAAATTACAATATCTGCACACGGACTGTTCCGGCGACACGTCGCCTTCCGGACGGGCCTCGAAACGAAGCGCGGGATCGAAGATCTCGTCGATGAGCCGCAGCAGGAGCTCCTCGAATTCGGCGAGCGAATCGTCCGCAATGCGCTGGGACTGGGGTACTTGGGTGAAGATGGTGCGAAGCGGGTAGATGCAGGGTTCGTAGCTTACGCCCGCCTTCGGGTATTTGCGGGTCATCAGCAGGGCGTAGAAATAGAGCTGGAACGGAATGTGGGGGCGTTTCGTGCCTTTGCCCGCATCGAACAGATCCGCGACCTTGCTGCACGTATCATTGCTCACGCTTCCGCTCTTGTAGTCCACGACGCGCTCAGCGCCGCGCTCGACGCTGTCGAGCCGGTCGATGACGCCGTAAAGGCGCACCCCGCGGCCGGAAGGCAACGTCACCGGCAGACTTTCTTTCTTTTCGGTCGCAATGAGGTGGAGACCGCCTTTTTCCGCCGCGAGGCGGCGGTCCACGGCGACCGTCTGCCGGACCAGATGGATGACCAGCTCCTTGAGGATCAGGTTCTGTCCGGCGATTTCCCGGATATGGACATCCGCGAAAGCAGCCGTCACCAGGGCTTCGAGCCGGGCGCCTTTCCCGCCGAAGAGGATTTTCTCTTCCAGCTCCGCCGCCGACACCAGCCGGCCTTCGAACGGCTTGTAAAGCTGCTCCATCACCGCGTGGAAGATGCTTCCGAACACGCCGGCATCGACATCTTCCACGACCTCATCCTGCTCACGGATGCCTTCGACCTGCTCATAGTAGAAACGCAGCGGGCAGTCGAGATAGGTATTCAGCGAACTGGCGGAAAAGGCGCCGGTCCCCTGGATGAAGCGGTCTTCCAGCTTCCGGAGGACTTGCGCGTCTTTTTCAATATGGCACATCGGATTGTCAGCCGTGGAACCGGCCAGCGAATAGGTCGCCACTTTCTCGACCATCGGCACGTGGTAGAGATAGCGCAGCTGCTTGATAAAGCGGCTCTCCTCGCCGCTCTGCGTCCCTTCGGTCCGGGAATCGTAGAGCAGCCAGATGCGCCGGGCCCGGCAGATGCCGCGGTAGAAGTAATAGGCCCACATCGCGTCCTGCTGCTCGTAGGTAGGCAGGCCGAAGCCCAGGCGCAGGTTGTAGGGGATGAAGGAAGCGCTCAGGCTGCGCGAGGGGAAGATGCCCTCTCCGACCGAGAGGATGATGATGTTCTCGAAATCGAGGGCGCGGGTCTCGAGCGGCCCCATGACCTGCAGGCCGCTGAGCGGTTCACCTTCGTAGGGGATTTTGACCAGGGCGATGTATTGCATCAGCAGCCGGTACCAGGTCCGGGGCTCCAGGGTCTCGACCGGGAGTTCCACTTGGGCGAGCGCCGAGACGCAGCTGTGGAAATGGTAGAGGAATTCGCGCTCCAGCGCTGTCTGGGACGCCTGCAGCCGCTCCAGGATATCCAGCAGGTAATCGGGGATCTCGCGCGTCGCGGCCACGGGGCGGAACACGCTGGCGTAGATGCCGCCTGCGGCCGCGAGGGTGGTCGCCGGGATGAAGATCAGGTTTTCCTTCCGGATGCGCGAGAGCAGCTCCGACGTGGTCGCCGCATCTGCGGCAGCTGCGAAATAGGGATGTTCGAGCAGGCCCGCCACGTCGCGGTGGTAGAATGAGCAGACGGCGTCTTTCTCGCGCCGGTCCTCCTGCAGGCGCTCCAGCAGCTGGAAGAGCGTGGCGCCGCTGCTGGCCGACAGGGCGCAGCCCATCGTGACGTTCACCTTGCCGATTCCTTCGGGAATGGCGCCCAGCATCGGGAAGAGCAGGTTCTCGTCGGGCAGCACCACGGCCGTGTGCTCCGGATGATCCATGTCGCCTTCCCGCTCGAGCTGTTCGAGGATCTGCCGGGCCTTGCGGGTCTGGCCCACGGCCGACGGGACGCGGATGACCTCGAAATGCTGGTCTTGGGGATCCAGGGCCGGGCAGGCGAAGGGCTCCCGCGGCGGATAGCGTTTGAGGTTCTCGCGCAGGAAGCGGCCGGCCAGGTTGTCGGGATCGGTGACCATCGCACCGTCGAAGTCCCAGCAGAAGTCGGCCCGGCCTTCGCGTTTGAGATGGTCGAGAAGCGCCTTCTCGCAGGCATTGAGGGCATTGAGCCCGATGAATACGATCTGGTCGAACTGCGGCAGGACGGTCACGTCATCGGACAGCGATTCGGCGACGCTCCGGTAGATCATGCCGGCATAGGCCCAGCCCTTTTCAGAAAGGGATTTCCTGAAAGCATGGTAGAGCGGCAGCAGCACGTTCCAGATCTCGGCGAAACTCCGCCGGCTTCCGCCCACCTCCCCGGCCTGCGCTGCGTCACCCCCGGCCTGACCGGGGGTCTTCCCCGCAAAAAAGCTCCCGCAGAAGGCCGCAATCGCCGCCTTCTGGTCTTCCGTCAGGAAATCATAGTCGGTACTCAGTTCCTTGAGCTCGCGCAGGTTGACCAGCAAACGGTCAACATCCACCAGATACTTGTCCAGGTCGTCAAAGTCAGAGAGCAGGATGTCGCCCCAGTAGATGAACTGGTCGAAAGGTTCCGGCGCCGCATCCGCGGGGCGCGGCATCAGCCTGACATAGTCCTGATAGAGGGCATACAGCAGGCGGGCCTTGTCCCGGGTCTCCGTCATGCCCGCGATCCGGGCGAAAAGCTCGTCGATGGTCAGCACGTTCGGCACGAACACCGGCTTTCCGGCCGCCAGGCCGAGCCAGCGTTTGAAAAACGTCCCCGACCGCCGGTTCGGGAAGACAAAGCACATGCGGTCCAGCGGACCGCATGTCGCATAACGTCGGGCTACAGTCTCAAGAAACTTCATCGTCTTTTTTTGTTTTGGTCATTGTCTCTGGAAACGTCTCGCAAGCGAGACCCCTCCCAAGCGAGCTTGGGCCCCTCCCTCTTATAGTGCCGAGGGTGGCATAGTTTCCAGAGACAATGACCAAAACAATTTTAATATCCTGGTTTTTCCAGTAATTTAAACATGTTCTTTTTGTATGCCTCGACGCCCGGCTGGTTGAACGGATTGACCCCCAGGACGTAGGCACTGATGCCGCAGACCTTCTCGAAGAAGTAGAAGAGCTGGCCCAGATGATACTCGTCGAGCTGCTCGATGCGGATGTCGATGTTCGGCACGCCGCCGTCGATGTGCGCCATGCGGGTACCCAGCTGCGCCATCCGGTTGCAGTGTTCCACCCGCTTGCCGGCCAGGTAGTTCAGGCCGTCGAGATCTTGTTCGTCGCGGGGAATGCTGACCTCGCGCTGCGCGTTTTCCACCGTGATGACCGTTTCGAAGAGCATCCGCTCCCCGTCCTGGATATACTGGCCCATCGAGTGCAGGTCGGTGGTGAAGATGACCGAAGCCGGGAAGATGCCCTTGCCGTCCTTGCCCTCGCTCTCGCCGAAAAGCTGCTTGAGCCACTCGCCCAGATACTGCATCTTCGGGTGGAAGCTGGCGAAAAGTTCGACTTTCTTGCCCTGGGCGTAGAGCAGGTTGCGCATGGCGGCGTAGCGGACGGCCGGATTGTCAGCCGAGCGGTCGGCAAGCGCCTTTTCAGCATCCTTCGCGCCGCGGACCATGGCTTCGATGTCAAAACCGGCCAGGGCGATGGGCACCAGGCCAACCGGCGTCAGCACGGAAAAGCGGCCGCCGATGTTGTCCTCGATGACGAAGGTCTTGTAACCCTCCTGGTTCGCGAGCGACTTGAGGGCTCCGCGGGCCTTGTCGGTGATGGCCACGATGCGGCTGCAGGCTTCCTCTTTGCCGTAGGTGTCTTCCAGATGCTGCTTGACCAGGCGGAAGGCCACGGCCGGTTCGGTAGTGGTACCGCTCTTGGAGATGACCACGCAGGCGGCATTGCGGGTCTGCAGCAGATCCAGCAGTTCGGCCGTATAATCCTCCGACAGGTTCTCGCCGGCGAAGACCACTTTCGGTCCCTGGAGCCCCAGCAGGGAGGAGAAACTGTGGCTGAGCGCCTCGATGGCGGCTTTTGCGCCGAGATACGATCCACCGATGCCGATGACCACCACCAGATCGACTTCCTTTTCAATCCAGCGGTCCACCACGCCCAGGCAGTCGTCCAGCTGCTCTTTTCCGATGGCCGACGGCAGATGCTGCCAGCCCAGGAAATCATTGCCGGCACCCGTCTCGTCTTCCAGCACCTGCTGGGCCGCGAGCGCCTTTTTCACATATTCTTCGAAACGTTCCTTAGCCACGAAGGAATCGCATCCGCTTAAATCTATCTTTACCATAAAGCTTTGTTTTTTTCTATTCGTACAAACTTACATAAAAATACTGGATTTTTACGCCAGTGGAGATAAAAATCAAGACCGTAACACGTAATCTTTGTAGGCGAGTGGTCGTTTTATTCCTC
>CADAOB010000052.1:0-7368 GCA_902789445.1 uncultured Bacteroidia bacterium
GGCGGTGAAATGAAGAAAGGTATGTTCTCGATGATGAACTACTACCTCCCGCTCAAGGGCATCGCTTCGATGCACTGCTCGGCCAACACCGACATGAACGGCGAGAACACCGCCATCTTCTTCGGCCTCTCCGGCACCGGCAAGACCACCCTTTCCACTGACCCGAAACGCCTGCTGATCGGCGACGACGAGCACGGCTGGGACAAGAAAGGCGTGTTCAACCTCGAAGGCGGTTGCTATGCCAAGGTCATCAACCTCGACAAGGACGCTGAGCCCGACATCTACAACGCCATCCGCCGCGACGCCCTCCTGGAGAACGTCACCGTCGATGAAAAAGGCAAGATCGACTTCGCCGACAAGAGCGTCACCGAGAATACCCGCGTGAGCTATCCGATTTACCACATCGAGAAGATCGTCCGTCCGCAGAGCCAGGGCCCTGCCGCAGAGCAGGTGATCTTCCTGAGTGCCGACGCCTTCGGCGTGCTGCCGCCGGTAAGCATCCTGACCCCGGAGCAGACGAAGTATTACTTCCTCTCCGGCTTCACTGCCAAACTGGCAGGCACCGAGCGCGGCATCACCGAGCCGACGCCGACCTTCTCGGCCTGCTTCGGCCAGGCGTTCCTCGAACTGCATCCGACCAAGTATGCGGAAGAGCTCGTCAAGAAGATGAAGAAATCCGGCGCGAAGGCCTACCTGGTGAACACCGGCTGGAACGGCACGGGCAAGCGTATCTCCATCAAGGATACCCGCGGCATCATCGACGCCATCCTCGACCACAGCATCGACAAGGCCCCGACCAAGAAGATTCCGTTCTTCGATTTCGAAGTCCCGACGCAGCTGGAAGGTGTGGATCCGCACATCCTCGACCCGCGCGACACCTACGCCGATCCCAAGCAGTGGGAAGAGAAGGCCAAAGACCTGGCCGGCCGCTTCATCAAGAACTTCAAGAAATACGAGTACAACAAAGCCGGCAAGGCACTGGTCGCCGCCGGCCCGAAAGCCGAATAAGTCTTGGACATCATTCAGCTTCCTGATGCACAGCGCAGCGGCGGTATGCCGCTGCGCGATGCTTTGATGGCACGCCGTTCGCTCCGGCAGTTCAGCGGGCGCCGTTTCAATCTGTCGGATGCGGAAGACCGGCAGCTGCTCGCGGACCTGCTCTGGGCCGCCTTCGGTCCCATCTCCCCGAAACGCCGCAGCGCCCCCTCCTCCCACAACCGACAGGAAACGGACCTCTACGTGCTGCTGCCCGAAGGGGCATACCGTTACGAGCCGGCCGAAAACCGGCTCGCGCCCGTGACGGACCGCGACCTGCGCGCCGCCAGCGGCGCCCAGGACTACGTCGGCACGGCCGCCGCCGAAATCGCCTTCGTGGCCGACACGGCCAAAATCACCGGCAAATCGCCCCGCGGCGTCGTGGAGACCATCTACGTCGATACGGGCTTCATCTCGCAGAACATCTACCTCTTCTGCGCTTCCGAAGGCCTCGGCACGGTGGTCCGTGCCATGGTGCCGAAAGAATCGCTCGCACAAGCGCTTGGGCTCAGCCAGACGCAGGAAATCACGCTCGTGCAGACTGTGGGTTGGAAATCCGCGGAATAATGTGTATCTTTGTGGGATATGGATCCTGTAAGACTGCTATTTGAAAGATATACCGGACAGAGCGTCCGGAATTTCGAGGAACTGCCCTCATCGGGCAGCAACCGGCGCTATTTCCGCATCACCGGAGAAGACGGCAACACGATCATCGGGGCGCGCGGCACCTCGGTGCCCGAGAACATCGCTTTCTGGAAGATGGCCACGCATTTCCGCACGAAAGGGCTCAACGTGCCGCTGGTACTGGCCCACAGCGACGATTTCAGCTGCTATCTCCAGGAAGACCTGGGCAACGACACGCTCTTCAGCCTCGTGGCGGAGGGCCGCGAGAAAGGAAGCTACTCCCCCGCCGAGAAAGCGCTGATCACCAAGGCGGTCCGCGCACTGCCGAAGATCCAGTTCGAAGGCGCGGAGGGACTTGACTTTTCGGTCTGCTTCCCGCAGCCGGAGTTCGACGAGCGGATGATCTCGTTCGACCAGAACTATTTCAAATACTGTTTCCTGAAGGCCACCGGTCTGGAGTTCAGCGAAATCGAGCTGGACAAGGATTTCCGCACCATGTCGGACGTGCTCATGCGCAGCATGTCGGACACCTTCCTCTACCGCGACTTCCAGGCCCGCAACGTGATGATCAAGTACGGCGAGCCGTATTTCATTGATTTCCAGGGCGGCCGCAAAGGGCCCGTCTATTACGACGTGGCTTCGTTTATCTGGCAGGCCAAGGCGGCTTACAGTGAGGATTTCAAGCAGGAACTGATCGATGCGTATCTGGATGCGCTCAAGGCCTATATGCCCATCTCGAAGGCGGAGTTCATGCAGACGCTGCGGCACTTCGTGCTCTTCCGCACGCTGCAGGTGCTCGGCGCCTACGGCTTCCGGGGCTATTTCGAGAAAAAACCGCATTTCCTGCAGAGTGTTCCCTACGCGATGGAGAACCTGCGCCGCCTGCTCAAGGAGCCGTTCGCGGAGTATCCCTACCTGACCAAACTGCTCGGCGAACTGACCAAGATGAAGCAGTTCTCCGACCTGAACCAGGAACGCGGGCTGGAAGTGGACATTTTCAGTTTTGCCTACAAGAAAGGCATTCCCAACGATGCCAGCGGCAACGGCGGCGGCTATGTGTTCGACTGCCGCGGCCTGGAGAATCCCGGGAAATACGAGCATTACAAGCACTTCACGGGCATGGACCCGGAGGTCATCAAGTTCATGGAAGATGACGGCGGCGTGCTGACCTTCCTCGACCACGCCTACGAACTGGTGGACGCGCACGTCAAGCGCTTCATCGAGCGCAAGTTCACGCACCTGATGGTGAGTTTCGGCTGCACGGGCGGACAGCACCGTTCGGTGTACTGCGCCGAGCACATGGCCGAGCACCTGTCGAAGAAATTCAGCATCAAGGTACGGGTGACGCACCGCGAGCTGGAAATCGAAAAAGAACTCTAGCGGGATGGAAGCACTCATCTTCGCGGCCGGGCTCGGCACCCGCCTCAAGCCCCTGACCGATACCATGCCCAAGGCCCTGGTGCCTGTGGGCGGAAAGCCGCTGCTCGAGCACGTGGCTTCCAAACTCATCGCGGCCGGTTACGACTCCCTGGTCATCAATGTCCATCATTTCGCACAGCAGATCCGCGACTATGCGGCAGCCCGGAACAACTGGGGCGTGGAGGTCCGTTTCTCCGACGAGACCGACCTGTTGCGGGAAACCGGCGGCGGCATCCGCCACGCGGCCCCGCTGCTGGCTGGCGACGAGCCTTTCCTGGTGCATAATGTCGATATTCTCTCGAACCTCGACCTGGCCTGGTTCCGGGCGCAGCACCGCGAAGGCGACCTGGCCACCATCCTGGTGAGCGAACGCGAGACGCAGCGCTATTTTCTCTTCGACGACGAGGGACGGCTCGTGGGCTGGACCAACATCGCCACGGGCGAGGTCCGCAGCCCCTATTCGGGCATCGACCCGGACCAGTGCACAAGGCTGGCCTTTTCGGGCATCCACCTCATCTCGCCGGACATCTTTCCGCTGATGCAGGAATGGCCGGAAAAGTTCCCGATCGTGGACTTTTACCTGTCGGTCTGCCGCACGCACACGATCCGCGCAGCGGTGATGCCGGGGCTCGAAATGCATGATGTCGGGAAATTGTCGCAGCTGAATTGCATAGTTCCGGAATAATCCTTACCTTTGTAAGTTGGAAAATTATAAAAACTATCGATAGCTTTATGAAACATTCTCTGAGAACGCTTCTTTGGACGCTCATTCTGGCCGGCTTCGCGCTTTGCGCCCTGCCGGGCTGCACCTCGCCCAAGGACATCCTCTATTTCCAGGACATCGACCAGATGACCCCCCAGAAGATTGATGCCGAGTACCAGCCCGTCATCATGAAGGACGACAAACTCCAGATCATCATTTCCGGTCCGGACAAGAGCGTGGTGATGCCTTACAACTTCACCCTGAACAACGGTAACTCCTCCGGTTACGGCATGACGCCGACGGCCGTCATTCCCTACCTCGTGGACTCCGAGGGCTTCATCGACATGCCCGGCATCGGCCGCATCAAGGTCGAGGGCATGCGCCGCACCGAACTGGTGGACTACATCACGAAAACCCTCATCGAGCGCGGTCTGGTCAAGGAACCGGTCGTCTCGGTCTCGTTCCAGAACTACCGTGTCACGGTGCTGGGCGAAGTCCGCAATCCCGGCACCTACACGATGCCCAGCGAACGCGTCACGATCCTCCAGGCGCTCGGTATGGCCGGCGACCTCGCCCTGCAGGCCGACCGCCACGACATCATCCTTATCCGCGACGAGGACGGCAAGCAGGTCCACTACAAGATCGACCTGACGCAGAGCGACATCCTGAACTCCGAGCTCTTCTTCATGCACCAGAACGACGTACTCTACGTGCCGCAGAGCGCCAAGCGCATCGCCTCGGGCACGACCCCGACCGGCCTGTGGTCCATCATCCTGAGCACGCTCTCCACCCTGGTGACCGTGGCAACCTTCTTCATCGTCCGGGTAACCCCCACCAAGTAGTCCCAAGATAACGTTATGGCTGAGAACAATTACTCCAATTACAACCGTGAAGACGAGACCACGCTTGACCTGAAGAAGGTCCTCAACGTCGTCTGGGGCATGCGCTGGATCATCCTGGCCTCCATCCTCCTCTGCCTGCTCATTGCCTGGGCATACAACAAAGTCACCAAGACCCGCTATACGGCCAACGCCAACATCATGCTGGTCAACAAGAACCGCTCCGACCTGATCAACCTGACCGACCTGATGACCGGCGCGCAGAACAGCTACCTGGCCAACGAGCTGGACATCATCAATTCGCGTACGCTGATGCAGCAGGTCGTGGAAGAACTGGGACTGAACTACAATTATGAGAAGAAACGTCCGATCAAGGACATCTATTTTTACGGCAACAACCCCTTCCGCGTGCTGATCGACTCGATCGAGAACTTCAACAATCCCCCTCGCACGGAGATGGTCTTCACCCCTGCCGATTCCAGCTCATTCAAGATCAACAAACTGCTGGTCAACGGCAACAAGTATCCCTTCGAGAACAAGGCCTATAACTTCGGCGAGGAATTCGCCGTGGGCGGACACAACGTGATCATCGAGAAGACGCACCTGAACAAATTCGAAACGGGCGACGCCTACATCATCACGATGGAGCCTTCGCGCAATACCGCCAAGGCGATGCGCAAGAACCTCTCGGCCACCGGCCAGCTGAAGGTGAACTATCGTTCCGACGTGATCAACATGACCTATACCGACGTGGTTCCCAAGCGGGCGGAAGACATCATCAACACCCTCATCGACAAGTATAACGAAGACGCCAAGGAGTTCAGCAGCCGTGCCATCAGCAACACCATCGACTTCTTGAACGAACGGCTCGAGCTCATCGAGGAGGAACTCGGCTCGATCGAAAGCCGCTACGAGGACTACCGCCGTTCCAACACGGTCGTGGACATGTCATCGCAGTCACAGATCACCCTCTCGTCCGATGCCAAATATGAAGAGCAGCTGAGCGCCATCGACGTGCAGATCGAGCTGCTGGGCATCATCAAGGAATACATCGCCCAGATGGACAATGGCCTTGTGCTCATCCCGGCCAACATCGGCATCACCGACGTGGGCCTGAACAGCACCATCAACCAGTTCAACACCCTGCTGATGGAGCGCAACCGCATGGTGGCCTCCTCCAGTGAATCGAACCCGCTGGTCGTCCAGTCGGACAACCAGCTGCAGGAACTGCTCTCCAACATCGTGACCTCCGTCCGAAACCAGGAGAAATCCTTCGCCCTGCAGCGCAGCAACATCAACGCGAAACTCCGCCAGTCGAAGGGCCGCCTCTCCGCGATGCCGACCCAGCAGTTGGAGCTCTCGCGCTTCGGCCGCCAGCAGCAGGTCAAAGAGCCGCTCTACATCCTGCTCCAGCAGAAAAAGGAAGAGGCCCTCATCTCGCTCTACGCCATCGTGGACCGCTGCAAGGTCATCGACCCGGCCAACAACACCGCCGTCCCTACGGCCCCGAACCGCAAGATGATCTACCTGCTGGCCTTCCTGCTGGGCTTCATCATCCCGCCGGCCATCTTCTTCCTCCGCCAGATGCTCAAGAGCAAGGTGGAAGGCAAGCTTGACATCACCAACCGTACCGATATCCCGGTCCTGGCCTCGATTCCGATCAGCGAGCATCCGGGCGAGTTGATGGAAGTCACCGGCCGCGACCCGTTCGAGGAAACCATCCGCATCCTGCGCTCGAATGTCCGCTACCTGGGTCACCGGGTGTTCCAGATCACCTCAAGCGTGCCGGGCGAAGGCAAGTCGTACATCTCGTCGAACCTTGCCCTCTCCATCGCCCACACAGGATTCAAGGTGCTGCTCGTCGGTATCGACCTCCGCAAGCCGCAGCTGGCCAAGATCTTCGGTATCCAGCAGGAGCACAACCAGGGTCTGGTCCCCTACCTCGTAGGCAAGACCTCCGACCTGGCCGGCTCCATCGTCCGCGGCTGCCACGGCGTGGATACGCTCGACGTCCTGCCGGCCGGCGCCATTCCGCCGAACCCTTCGGAACTCATCGAATCGGACAAGATGGAGAAGACCGTCGAAGAACTCAAGGCCATGAACTATGACTACATCCTCTTCGACAGCTCCCCGTACCTGCCGGTGGCCGACGCCACGACGTTCAACCGCTACGTCGATGCCAACATCTTCATGCTGCGCGCCGGCGTCTGCGAGCTGCGCTTCGTGGAAGACCTTGACGAGGTCGTCCGGAACAAGAAGCTCAAGAACGTCTATATCGTGCTCAACGGCGTGGACATCAAGGCCCGTTCGTACGGTTACCACTACGGCTACGGCTACGGCCATTACGGCTATGGCAAGAACAAATACGGCTATGGCTACGGTTACGGCTACGGCGACAAGAAGAAAGTCGGCCAGGCCGAGAACGCGTCGCCGGAGAAGTAAAGCGCCATGCTGTTTTTCAAGAAAAAAGAGAAAATCACTTTCTCGCTGGTGGACATCGGCCTCAAGGCCGATGTCCATTCGCATATCCTGCCCGGCGTGGACGACGGTTCGCCCGATCGGGACGAATCGGTGGCCATCCTCACGGAATTCCACCGGCTGGGCATCCAGAACGTCATCCTGACGCCGCACGTTTCCCGTTCGATGTTCCCCAACAAGGCGGACGACCTGCAGGCCCGCTTCGCGGACTTCGTCCCCGCCCTGCCGGAAACCCTGCGCTCGCAGATGCATTTCCACCTGGCATCGGAG
>CADAOB010000052.1:7420-10374 GCA_902789445.1 uncultured Bacteroidia bacterium
GACGGAAAGCACATCCTCATCGAGATGTCCTACTACGAACGCAGCCGGGAGATCCGCGACATGATCTTCAACCTGCAGATGGACGGCCTGCAGCCGGTCCTCGCCCACCCCGAGCGCTATGTCTTCTATCAGAAGGTATTTGACAAGAAAAAGGGCGTGCGCGAACTTCAGGAATTCTTCGATGCCGAATGCCGGATGCAGCTCAATGTCATGTCCCTCACCGGCGCCTATGGAGAAGCTTCGCTCGGCATCGTACACTGGCTGCTCGACCACGACATGTACAGCTTCATCGGCACCGACGTGCATGCCCGGCGGCAGATCGACCATTTTACCGGCTTCCAGCTGACGGCCGCCCAGATGGACAAGGTCCGCGGACTGGCCCGCAACAATGAAACTTTATTCGGATAAACCATGCTCAATATTTCCTATTGCTCTGACAAATATCAGTACACGATGGGCAAGTCCTTCTACGACAACGGCATGAAGGACAAGATCGCCGTCTTCAACCTCTTTTTCCGCAAGGCGCCCGACAACAACAACTGGGCGGTGGTCAGCGGCATCCGCGAAGCACTGCAGATGATCGCCGGCCTGGGAAGCGAAGACATCACATTCTTCGAAAAATTCCTGCCCGGCGAGGAATACCGGGATTTCCGGGAGTATCTTGCCACGATGAAGTTCACGGGCAAGGTCTATGCAATGAAAGAAGGTGAGATCGCCTTCCCCAAGCAGCCCATCCTGACGATTGTCGGCCCGATCATCGAGGCGCAGGTACTGGAGACGCCGCTGCTGTGCATCATGAACCACCAGATGGCCATCGCCACCAAAGCCTCGCGCGTCACGCGCGCTGCCTCGCATCCGGTGAGCGAGTTCGGTTCGCGCCGGGCCCACGGGCCCTGGGCAGCCGAATACGGCGCCAAAGCCGCCTTCATCGGCGGCTGCGCCAGTACGTCCAACATTCTCACCGGCATCGAATTCGGCTTCGAAGCCAGCGGCACGATGGCCCACAGCTACACCACATCGTTCGGCTGCTCCATCGACGGGGAATACAAGGCATTCGACACCTATATCAAGACCCATCGCGGCGAAGGCCTCATCCTGCTGGTCGATACCTTCGACACGCTCAAATGCGGCGTGAAAAACGCCATCAAGGCCTTCAAGGCCAACGGCATCGACGACAGCTATCCGCAGGGCTACGGCATCCGCCTGGACAGCGGTGACCTGGCCTATCTCTCGGTCAAGTGCCGCGAGGCCCTCGACAAGGCCGGGCTGAAGAACTGCAAGATCTTCGCCACCAACTCGCTTGACGAATACATCATCTCGGACCTGGAGAAACAGGGCGCCCGCATCGACAGCTACGGCGTGGGTGACGCCATCGCCACCAGCAAGCACAACCCCTGCTTCGGCAACGTGTACAAGCTCGTGCAGGTGGACGACGAGCCGATCCTCAAGCGGAGCGAAGACAAGGCCAAGCTCATCAACCCGGGCTTCCAGATCACCTACCGCATCATCCAGGACGGCAAGTTCAAAGCCGACGTGACCTGCCTGCGGGGCGATTCGTTCGCCCGTACCATCGAGAACCACGGGGAACTCTACATCACCGACGAGGCCGACGAGACCAAATATACCATCTTCCCCGCCGGCAGCTACACGGCCAAGCCGCTGCAGGAACTGGCTTTCGATGGCGGACGGATCATCGAGGATACGCGCACGATCTTCGAGAAACGCGACTACTACAAGGCCAACCTGGCCTCGTTCAACGAGACGCAGACCCGTATCATCAATCCGCACTATTATAAGGTGGACATCTCCGATGACCTGTACGACCTGAAGATGCGCCTGATCAACCGCCTCATCCATCAGATCAACCTGATGCAGGCCGAGGAGGAAGGCGCGCCGAAGCAGTACACCCACGTGGTGGTGGATATGCTCTACGATTTCATCGACGGAACGATGGCCTGTGCGAACGCCGAACAGGCCGTGGCCCGGAGTATCGACTGGATCAACCGGTATCCGAACGACCAGGTGCTCTATGTGTGCGACCACCATCCCGCGAACCACTGCTCGTTCAAGGAACAGGGCGGGCCGTGGCCGGCCCACTGCGTGATGCAGACACACGGAGGCGAGATCCACGCGGATTATTATAGCAAAGTGCAGCGTCCCGAACAGCGCCCGTCCGCCAAGAACTGCTTCTACAAAGGCACCAACCCCAAGCGCGAGCAGTACTCCGGCTTCGAGAGCCACGACGCCGAGGGCATCGAACTCAACAACTTCCTGACCAAGAATGTGGTCGTGAGTGGCATCGCGACGGAATACTGCATCCGCGAGACCTGCTACGACCTGATCAAGGCCGGGCACAACGTGTTCCTGCTCGAGGCGGGCCTGGCCTACATCGACAAGGAAGACCACAACCGCACGCTCAACGAACTTGCACGGATTGGCGTGAAGATTGTATAAGAGGGCAGACGATGAGGAGATTGCGGATACTGCTGCTTGGTACCGCCGCCCTGCTGGCGGTGCTGCTGCTTCTGCCCGGAAGGACTTCCGGTGCGGAGCGGAGCCGCTATTTCCTCCGGCTGCAGGACACGCTGGTGCGGGCACAGGATTCGCTGGTGCGCGATTCGGTGCGGCGCCAGGCGCTGTACGATTCGCTGGACCGCGTGTTCTGGGGCGAGATTGACACCGTGACGCTGCCCCTTCTCGATTCGCTTTCGCTGGCCTATGCCGATTCGATCGCCCGGCGGCTGCCCGGGGATATTCCGGTGATGGTACTGCTGAATAAACAGGATCTGGATCAGCGGGTTACGCCGGAGGATGTACGAAGTATGTTCCGGGATGCGGGCGAGGGTTCTGAGAAGACTGACGGAGAAAATACCCGGAAGGATCATGAGAAAGAACCAGGAATGGAGCCCGGGAAGGAACCGGTGATCCTGGAGATCTCCGCCCTGTCCGGCGAA
>CADAOB010000053.1 GCA_902789445.1 uncultured Bacteroidia bacterium
CCCAGGATGTGACGAGCCGACATCGAGGTGCCAAACCGCTCCGTCGATTTGAGCTCTTGGGAGCGATCAGCCTGTTATCCCCGGAGTACCTTTTATCCTTTGAGCGATGGCCAACCCATTCAGTGCCACCGGATCACTTTGCCCTAGTTTCCTACCTGGTCGACTTGTCGGTCTCTCAGTCAAGCGCGCTTCTACCAATATACTCTGCGCACGGTTGCCATTCGTGCTGAGCGCACCTTTGGAAGCCTCCGTTACTCTTTTGGAGGCGACCACCCCAGTCAAACTACCCACCAAGCGATGTCCCTTCAACAGGTTAGATCCCAGATAACCAAAGGGTGGTATTTCAACGTCGACTCCACGAAGACTGGCGTCTCCGCTTCGAAGTCTCCCACCTATCCTACACATCAATTATCCAAAATCAACGCTAAGCTGCAGTAAAGGTTCACGGGGTCTTTCCGTCCCGTTGCGGGTAAACGGCATCTTCACCGTTACTACAATTTCACCGAGCTCATGGCCGAGACAGTGCTCAGATCGTTACACCATTCGTGCAGGTCGGAACTTACCCGACAAGGAATTTCGCTACCTTAGGACCGTTATAGTTACGGCCGCCGTTTACTGGGGCTTCGATTCAGTGCTTCACTTCATTGCTTCCGCTAACACCCCCTCTTAACCTTCCAGCACCGGGCAGGTGTCAGGCCTTATACCTATTCTTTCGAATTTGCAAAGCCATATGTTTTTGGTAAACAGTCGCCTGAGCCATTTCTCTGCGCCCTATTCCTAGGGTCCCCTTATCCCGAAGTTACGGGGTCAATTTGCCGAGTTCCTTAGCCATGATTCACTCGAGCACCTGAGGATTCTCTCCTCACCCACCTGTGTCGGTTTACGGTACGGGCTAACGCATGATTATTGATCTGAAGATTTTCTCGGCAGTCTGCTTACCGCGACTATCAGCTCCCCCGAAGGGTTGCCGTACTGTCGGCCATCACCACATTCCAGCTCTTAACCAGAACGTCTAGCTACGACCTTCAACGTGCTATTCCGTCAGCACGCGCGCGTGTCACGCCTGCGTCTCTCCGTCTCTCATACGTTAGGTATCGGAATATTAACCGATTGTCCATCATCTGCGCCTGTCGGCTTCGACTTAGGTCCCGACTTACCCTGATCCGATTAACGTTGTTCAGGAAACCTTGGGTTTTCGGTGTGCGGGTTTCCCGCCCGCATTATCGTTACTTATGCCTACATCTTCTTTTCCAACCGCTCCAGCAAACCTCACGGTTCACCTTCTGCGCCGACTGGAATGCTCCCCTACCACTCTTGCGAGTCCATAGTTTCGGCAGTGGTCTTGATGCCCGTTTATCATCCATGCAACGCCGCTCGACTAGTGAGCTGTTACGCACTCTTTAAATGAATAGCTGCTTCCAAGCTAACATCCTAGCTGTCTCTGCGATGTCACTCCGTTCTCTCAACTTAAACCACGTTTAGGGGCCTTAACTGTTGGTCTGGGCTCTTTCCCTTTTGCCACCGGACATTAGCACCCGGCGACTCACTCCCACAAAACACTTGACGGCATTCTGAGTTTGTCAGGATTTGATAGGCGATGAAGCCCTCGCATCCTATCAGTAGCTTTACCTCCGCCAAGCTATCGTGAGGCTGTCCCTAAAGACATTTCGGGGAGTACGAGCTATCTCCCAGTTTGATTAGCCTTTCACCCCTACCCTCAGCTCATCCAAATCCTTTTCAACGGAAACTGGTTCGGACCTCCAGTGCCTGTTACGGCACCTTCATCCTGGCCAAGGGTAGATCACTAGGTTTCGCGTCTGTTCCGTCCGACTTAACGCCCTGTTCAGACTCGCTCTCGCTTCGGCTTACGTGCCTTAAGCACTTAACCTCGCCGGACAGAAACAACTCGTAGGCTCATTATCCAAAAGGCACGCCGTCGCGCCTTGCGACGCTCCGACCGCTTGTAAACGAACGGTTTCAGGTTCTATTGCACTCCCCTGTTCGGGGTTCTTTTCACCTTTCCCTCACGGTACTGTCCTCTATCGGTCTTCTATGAGTATTTAGCCTTACGGGATGGTCCCCGCAAATTCAGACAGGATTCTTCGTGTCCCGCCCTACTCAGGATACCACTACTCCGCGACAATCTTACCGGTACGGGGCTGTCACCCTCTGTGGTGTATCTTTCCAGATACTTCCCGTTACTTGCCGTTTCGTCTTGTGGTCCTACAACCCCGATGATGCCGTAACATCATCGGTTTGGGCTCTTCCCATTTCGCTCGCCACTACTTTGGGAATCGATCTTTCTTTCTCTTCCTCCGGGTACTAAGATGTTTCAGTTCCCCGGGTTAGCTCTCCTAAGAGTACCAGGTCTTCAACCTGGTGGGTTCCCCCATTCGGACATCCGCGGATCAATTCGTGTTTGCCGATCCCCGCGGCTTTTCGCAGCTTACCACGTCCTTCATCGCCTATAGAAGCCAAGGCATCCACCGTTCGCTCTTTGTTTCTTCGTCTTGATGAATCATGCTTTAGATTAAAATGACTTCTCACTCTATTCTTGCATGCCTTCTTTGAAATTGTAGTCCCTTAATTGATCGGAAAAACTCTTTCTCAATTAACAAACTATCTATTGCTTTCAGTTTTTTTACCTCGTTTTCTCTCTCCAATAAGTCAATGAACTTTCCGTGTCGGCCTTGTTGAACCCTTGCCGTTGGACTAGGTTCTTCCGAAACGGGCTGCAAAGGTAAGCAGTTTTTTTTTAAAACAAAATTTTTTTCAAAAAAATTTACTCAGAAAAGAGAAAAATCAGGTTTTTTATGACCTCGACCGCCTTTTCCATGCTTTCGACCGGCACAAATTCGAGTTTTCCGTGGAAATTGTGCCCGCCGGCAAAGAGATTCGGACAGGGCAGGCCCATGAAGGAAAGTCGCGCCCCGTCGGTTCCGCCGCGGATGGGCTGGATCTTCGGCTTGACGCCGGCCATCTCCATGGCCCGGACGGCCCGCTCGATGATCTGGTAGTGCGGCTCGACCTGCTCGCGCATGTTGTAGTACTGGTCGCGCAGCTCCAGGCTCACGATGTCGCCGTACTTCTTATTAATAAAGGTAACAACTTCGCGCAGGAGTTCCTTCTTCTGTTCGAAGCGCGCCATGTCGTGGTCGCGGATGATGTAGCTCATCGTGGCTTCTTCGACCGTTCCGCCAAATCCGGTCAGGTGGAAGAATCCCTCATAACCCTCGGTGAACTGGGGCCGCTGCTCCACGGGCAGCATCCCGGCGAGTTCCATACCGACGAGCATGGCGTTGACCATCTTGCCTTTCGCGCTCCCGGGATGGCTGTTGCAGCCCTGGATGCGGATCTTCGCGCCGGCGGCGTTGAAGTTCTCGTACTCCAGCTCGCCGACCGCGCCGCCGTCCATCGTATAGGCATAGTCCGCGCCGAAGCGCTCCACGTCGAAGAAGTCCACGCCGCAGCCGATCTCCTCGTCGGGCGTGAAGCCGATCTTGATGGTACCGTGTTTGACTTCCGGATGCGTGAGCAGGTACTCGGCCGCGGTCAGGATCTCGGCCACGCCGGCCTTGTCGTCGGCGCCGAGCAGCGTCGTGCCGTCGGTCGTGATGAGGGTCTGCCCCTTGTAGTCGAGCAGTTCGGGGAATTCGCTCACCCGCAAGGCCAGGCCCGGCACGCCTTTCAGGGGAATGTCGCTGCCGTCGTAGTTGCGGATGAACTGCGGCTTGATGTCGCGGCCCGACGCGTCGGGCGAGGTATCCACGTGGGCGATGAAGCCCAGGGCAGGCACTTCGTGATCGAGATTGGACGGGATGGTGCCCATCACGTAGCCATATTCGTCGATCGAGGCGTCGGCGATGCCCATCTGCTTCATTTCTTCGACCAGCTGGCGCAGGAGCACCAGCTCCTGGAGATTGGAGGGATGCGTCGTACTGTTCTCGTCGGACGTGGTCTCGTACGAGACGTAGCGCAGGAATTTATCGGTTACACTTTCCATATTCTAATTCTTTTCTACTTTCAACGAGGCGCGGATCATATAGAGGATGATCAGCACGAAGGGGATGATGGCGATAGCTTCGCCGTAGGTGGCGTTCCACTCGGTGAGGAACCAGTCAACCTTGGCGAATTTCAGGATGGCGCTGACCACGCCCATCAGGGCGCCGCCGGCGATGAAGCCCGAGGCGATGAGCGTACCCTTTTCCTGACGGGCCGCATTGACCGCCTTGTCCTTGCTGCGCGTGCTCACGAACCAGGAGATGGCACCGCCCACCAGCAGGGGCAGGTTCAGGTCGATGGGGATGAACATACCCAGGCAGAAGGCCAGGGCCGGCACCTTGAACACGGTCAGGAGGATGGCGATGACGGCGCCGATGCCGTACATCAGCCAGGGCGCGCTGCCGCCTTCCATCATCGGCCGGATGACGGCGGCCATGGCATTGGCCTGCGGCGCAACGAGCGCGTCGGCGCCCACGAAGCCGTAGGTCTTGTTGAGCAGGATCACCACGCCGGCCACGGTGGCAGCCGCTACCAGCACGCCCAGGAACTTCCAGGTCTCCTGCTTGGCGGGCGTCGTGCCGATCCAGTAACCGATCTTCAGGTCGGTGATGAAGCCGCCGGCCGTCGAGAGCGCCGTGCAGACCACGCCGCCGATCAGCAGCGAAGCCACCATGCCCGAATCGCCCTTGAGGCCGCAGGCCACCAGCACCAGCGCCGTGATGATGAGCGTCATGATGGTCATGCCGCTCACCGGGTTCGTACCCACGATGGCGATGGCGTTGGCCGCCACCGTCGTAAAGAGGAAGGAGATGACCGCCACGATGAGCAGGCCCACCAGCGCCTGCCACACATTGTTCACCACGCCGCCCAGGGCGAAGAAGGCGAACACGGCCAGCAGCGCGATCACGATGCCGAAGACCACGGTCTTCATCGGGATATCCTGCTGGGTGCGCTCCACCTTTTCAGCCGGCGCGGAAGAACCTTTCTTGCCGAACTCCCGCACCGCCATGCCGACGGCGTCCTTGATGACCTTCGACTGCTTGATGATGCCGATGATGCCGGCCGTCGCAATGCCGCCGATGCCGATCTGGCGCGCATAGGTGCGGAAGATCTCGTCGGCCGACATCTGGGAGATGGCATCGGAGAAACTCATCCCGAGCACATCCACGCCACCGCAGAAGGCGCCCATCAGCGGAATGGCCACCAGCCAGACCAGCAGCGAGCCGCAGCAGATGACGAAGGCATATTTGAGACCGATGATGTATCCCAGGCCCAGCACAGCCGCACCGGTATTGATCTTGAGCACCAGTTTGGCCTTGTCGGCCACGACCTGGCCCCAGTGCATGACCGTGGTCGAGAGCGTTTCCGCCCACGCGCCGAAGGTCGAGACCACGAAGTCGTAGATACCACCGATCAGGCCGGCCGTCAGCAGCGTCTTGAGGCTCTTGCCGCCGCTCTCGCCGCTGACCAGCACCTGCGTGGTGGCCGTCGCTTCCGGGAAAGGATACTCGCCGTGCTGCTCCTTCACGAAATACTTCCGGAACGGGATCAGGAACAGGATGCCCAGCACGCCGCCCAGCAGCGAGCTGAGGAACATCTGCACGAAATTGACATCCAGACCGAGGATATAGATGGCCGGCAGCGTGAACACCGCGCCCGCCACGATGACGCCCGAGCAGGCACCGATGGACTGGATGATGACATTCTGCCCCAGCGCCCCTTTCTTCTTGAAGGCGCTCGACAGGCCGACGGCCAGGATGGCGATCGGGATGGCGGCCTCGAACACCTGGCCCACCTTCAGGCCCAGGTACGCGGCGGCTGCCGAGAAGATGATGGTCATGACCAGGCCCAGCGTGACCGACCAGGCCGTGATCTCGGGGTAAGACTTTTCGGGCTTGAGCAGCGGCTCGTACTTCTCGCCCGGCGCCAGCTTCCGGTAGGCGTTCTCCGGCAGCGAAGCGGGTTTGTTCTCTTCTTCCATATCAAACTTTTTTCAGATTATTTCGCTTGTCTGTCCAGATGCTGCTGCCAGGCCCAGGCGGAGCGCAGCGTCTCCTCGAGTGTCTTTTCGGCCTTCCAGCCCAGCTCTTCATTGGCGTAGGTCGGATCGGCCCACACGGCCTCGATGTCGCCGGCCCGACGGCCGACGATCTTGTAGTTGAGCTTCAAATGGTTGACCTGCTCGAAGGTCTTGACCACCTCCAGCGTGGACACACCCCGGCCGGTGCCGACGTTGAAAAACTCGAAACGCTGTTTCATCTTCCCGCCGGTCATCCGGTCCACGGCTACCACATGCGCCTTGGCCAGGTCCACCACGTTGATATAGTCGCGGATGCAGGAACCGTCGGGCGTGTTGTAATCGTCGCCGAAGACGCTCAGCATCGGACGGATGCCCGCAGCGGTCTGGGTCACGAAGGGAATGAGGTTGTTGGGCACGCCGCGCGGCAGTTCGCCGATCTCGGCGCTCGGATGCGCCCCGATGGGGTTGAAATAGCGCAGGGCGATGCTCCGGATCTCGGGATAGGCCGCCACGGAGTCGCGGATGATGTCCTCGCAGATGTGCTTCGTATTACCGTAGGGCGAGGTCGCTTCGCGGCGCGGCGTCTGTTCGCTTACCGGCAGTTTCTCCGCCTGCCCATAGACGGTGCACGAGGAGGAGAACACCAGGTTCGGCACCTGGAACTCCCGCATCAGGGTCAGGATGTTCATCAGCGAGTCGAGGTTGTTGCGGTAGTACAGCAGCGGCTTCTCTACGCTCTCCCCCACAGCCTTGCTGGCCGCGAAATGGATCACCGCGTCGAACTTGTACTGCCGGAAGATGCGCCGCAAGCGCGCCAGGTCACGGCAGTCCACCTTGTGGAAAGGCACTTTCCGGCCCGTGATTTTCTGGATTCCTTTCAGGACAAAGCGCTCCGAATTGGAAAGGTTGTCCACGATCACCACCTCGTAGCCTGACTCCAGCAGTTCCACGGTGGTGTGGGAGCCGATATAACCCGTACCCCCCGTTACCAAAACGTATTTTGACATAAATGCTTCTGTTTATATTTGAGGTAAAATTAAGGAAAAACTTGCGGTTCGGCAACATATTTGCTATGTTTGTTGCAACACCAACCTTAACACTTCAAGATTATGAAGAAGATGACCTGTGTAGTACTGATGCTTTGCATCG
>CADAOB010000054.1 GCA_902789445.1 uncultured Bacteroidia bacterium
CGCCTTCCTCCGTGCCAAACTCATCAACTGCATCGTCGCCCTGCTTGTCGGATTTGCCGCCTGGGCGCTGGCCGCCTGACGCTGGCACAAAACGAACTGATAGACAGCAACTTGCAAAAACCGCCTATACATACGCACGCATAGGGAAAACATATAAAATTATGAAAATCAAAAACTTACCCGCCAAGATACTTTTACTGCTGGCCTTCTGCTGCAGCTTTCAGGCCGCGGCCCAGGATCTCAAACCGGTCCGGGACAAGCAGACGAAAAAGTACGGCTACCAGGCCAAGAACAAGACCTGGGTCATCGAACCGCGTTTCGACGGCGCTTCCCGTTTCAACGACGGTTTCGCCGAGGTCACCCTCGATGGCAAGAAGGGGCTGATCGACGCGAGTGGCCAGATGATCCTGCCGGCCGAATATGACGATATCAAGAAATTTGACAAGAACGGCCTTTGCGAAGTCATCCGCAAGGAGGGCAAGACGAAACTGCACGGCGTAGCCGACCGCTCCGGCCGGATCATCGTCCCGGTTGACTGCCAGTCGGTGAACATCCCCAAGAAAGGCGGCCTGATCACGGTCCAGCGTCCGTCGCAGGACGAACTGCTGGAAGGGATTCCGCTCTGGGGCGTCTATGACATGGACGGACAGGAGATTTTCCCGCCGCAATTCCTCGCCGCGCCCAGTTTCAGCGGCGGCACAGGCATCGCCAAATCGGCCCTGAGCGGGCTCACGGGCGTGGTCAGTGAGCAGGGCGCGGTGCTGCTGCCTTTCGAATACCTGGCCATCTCGCATCACGGCGACGGATTCCGCACCCTCGACCCCGATTTCACACGGACGACCTGGAACGCCGACCTCCTGCGCGGAGAATCCTACCGGCAGCCGGGCGCCATCATCCCCTACGACCCGATGGACGATCCCGTCCGCGCCGCAGCCTGGCACAGCGGATGCATCGGTATCCGCCTGCACCGCAACCAGGTCAAACAGATGGAGATGCGCTCCGCCCGGACGGCCTCGTGCCGCGACCTGCGGCTTGACTGGGGTTACGGCCGTTTTCTCCGGCTGGAGCCTTTCCTGGCGGAGACGGGCACGCCCGATACGATGGCGAATCCGCTCAGCGGAGAGGCCTACACGCTCAAAGCCCTGCTCTATGAGGCCGATGGCTCGTTCGTGGAAGAAGTCTCCCGCTGGGGTTACCTGGAAGCCGAGGCTTACGATGGTTTCATCTATGTGGCGGAAGGAGAAGAGCGCTGGCTGATCATGCACGACCCCAATGCGCTGGCCGCCTCCTTCTCTTTGACCATGAGCGGCAACCGTCAGATCGACCACAGCGATGTCTATGGCGGCCTGGGGCTTCGCCAGACTGAACTGGAACGCCTGCTGGATCCGCGCCGCTTCGCCGAACGGCGGATCGACATCATCGAAGGCGACAACATCGGCGTGACATCCTACCTCCCGCCGGAATCCTCCCTGCAATACACCCGGAAAGAACGGGATGCCATGCGCGATCCGCTCTTCCACTTCCCTTTCCACATGGAGGATGTGCGCAGCTGCCATGTCCGTTCCCGGACGGACGGGATCGAAGTGGATATCCGCGACGCCCTGGTCTGCCGCTTTGAAGACCGCTTCTCCGATCCTTATTACAGCATGAACGGGGAAGAATGCATCTTCTGGGGTCCCAACAATGAGCGCACCGTCCGGCTCAGCCTGCAGCGGGTATACAAGAGCAGCAATGCCACGGTCGATGATGTCCACGGCACGGAAGAATGTTACCAGATCGTCCTCTCGCTTTACGAAGAGGACGGCAACTGGCTGCGCACGCTGGGCGTAGCCCCGTACGCAGACTATGCACAGGAAGGCATCCTGGTCTTCGAGCGCCTGGGCATCGCCCTGCTGGCCCCAGACACCCGGCGGAGCAGCACGTCGGCCTTCACCGTCAAGATGCCGGGTGCCGTTCCGCTCCCCCACACCCTCTCCGCCCTCGAAGAAGCCGCCCGAAGCGGCTTCGGGAGCCCCGCTCCCGCCGGCGCCCCCGCCGGCCGCTGGAGGACAACACGCTAATTAACAGTTACATACAAGAAGCAGCCCTACTGAAATCCAGCAGGGCTGCTTTCTATAATCAGCTGACCTTAAGTTGGTTAAGGTCCAGCCGATGAATTAGCGAAGCTTCGTAAAACCGTAACGGGCGCGCTCGCCGAGCTGCTCCTCGATGCGGATGAGCTGGTTGTACTTGGCCATGCGGTCGGTACGCGAGAGCGAACCGGTCTTGATCTGGCCGCTGTTGGTGGCTACGGCGATGTCGGCGATGGTCGTGTCTTCGGTCTCGCCGGAACGGTGGCTCGTGACGGTGGTGTAACCGTGACGGTGGGCCATCTCGATGGCGTCGAGGGTCTCGGAGAGGGAACCGATCTGGTTGACCTTGATCAGGATGGAGTTGGCGGCACCCATCTTGATGCCTTTCTCCAGGAACTTGACGTTGGTCACGAAGAGGTCGTCGCCCACGAGCTGGCAGCGGTCGCCGATGCGCTCGGTGAGTTTCACCCAGTTGTCCCAGTCGTTCTCGTCCAGACCGTCCTCGATGGAGTCGATCGGGAACTTGGTGATGAGTTCCTCGAGGTAGTCGATCTGCTCGGCAGCGGTGAGTTTCTTGCCGTTGGGGTCTTTCTTCTTGCCGTCCTTGAGCTGGCGGTAGTCATAGTACCACTGGCCGTCTTCGCAGGTGGCGAATTCGCTGGCGGCGCAGTCCATGGCGATCTTCACATCTTTGCCCGGTTCGTAACCGGCGGCCTTGATGGCGTCGCAGATGATCTGCAGGGCGTCTTCGATACCGTCGAGAGCGGGAGCGAAACCGCCTTCGTCACCGACCGCGGTGCTCAGGCCGCGTTTCTTCAGCAGCTTGGCCAGGTTGTGGAACACCTCGGCACCCATGCGGATGGCTTCCTTCTCGCAGCAGGCACCGACCGGACGGATCATGAATTCCTGGAAAGCGATCGGAGCGTCGGAGTGCGCACCGCCGTTGATGATGTTCATCATCGGGACGGGAAGCACATAGGTATTGGTACCGCCGATGTAGCGATAGAGGGGAATCTCCAGGTAGTTGGCTGCAGCGTGGGCGCAGGCGAGCGAGACACCGAGGATGGCGTTGGCACCGAGATTCTTCTTGGTGGGCGTGCCGTCGAGTTCGATCATCTTCTGGTCGATGGCGCGCTGGTCGAGGACGCTCATGCCTTCGATGACGGGAGCGATCCGCTCGTTGACATTGGCCACGGCCTTCAGCGTACCCTTGCCCAGATAACGGGCTTTGTCGCCGTCACGGAGCTCGAGGGCTTCGTTCTCACCGGTGCTGGCGCCGCTCGGAACGGCTGCACGGCCCATAATACCACATTCCAGGGTCACATCGACCTCCACGGTCGGGTTGCCACGCGAGTCGAGGATCTCTCTCGCAAAAACTTTCTCAATAATCATTTTCTAATTCTATTTAAATTAACACTTGTACTTTCCTATGCTTCTCCATCCTCAAAATGAGCCGGTTTTGAGGATGGCCGGCCGGCTTGAGGCGGAGATGCTTGCTAAAAGCCTGCAAATATAAAAATTATTTGTGTACGAACACTTTATTTCACGCCGTAAAACAGCGAAAGCACGCGCACGAAAGCCCGGGCGGGCAGGAGGCGCTTGAGCGGGATGGAGAGTTTCTGGATGAGGGTGGCGATGACGTAACGGAACTTCGGGTGCCGCTTGCGCACGATCTTCGCGACCTTGCGGGCCAGGAACTCCGGCTTGAGACCGGTGCGCTCGTCTTTCTCGAAGCTGCCCGGTCGAGAAATCGCCCGGTTCGATGAGGATGACCTGGATGCCGTGGCGCCGCACTTCAATCTGCAGGGCTTCGCAAAAACCTTCAATCGCAAACTTGCTGGCCGAATAGAAACCTTGGAACGGCAGCCCCATCACGCCGCCGATGGAGCTGAAGCAGAGGATCTTTCCCCCACCCTGCCTGCGCATGGCGGGAAGCACGGCCTGGGCAAAGCGCACCTGGCCCATGAAATTCGTATCCATCTGCAGCTTGACATCGTCTTCCGGCGCGAATTCCACCGGACCGCCGATACCCATGCCGGCATTGTTGACCAGCACGTCGATGCGTCCTTCGGCTGAAAGCACCGCATCGACGGCAGCCTTGACGGAAGCCGTGTCGCGCACGTCCGCCCGCAGGTAATGCACGCCCGGGAGCTGTTCCACATCCCGTCGTACCGTTCCATAAACCGTATGTCCCTCCGCGGCCAGCTGACGCGCCATCGCGAGTCCGAAGCCCGAAGAAATGCCTGTAATCAATATGATCATGATCTGCTGTCTTTATTTGTTCTTGCTTGTGTCCGCCTTCGCGGCCCGCGCCTTCTCTTCGCCCTTGTATTTCGCCAGTTCGACCTGCAGTTCCATGATGGTCTGGTTCAGCTCCTGGATTTTCCGCAGATAGTTCTCATTCAGGTCACGGACCAGTTCGTTCTTGTTGAGATTCTGGACGGCGGCTTCCTCGTGAAACACGATCTGGTCGCTGTGGAGGCCATAGCTGAGGGCGTTCTTCAGCAGGATCTGTTTGGCGGTATAATCGAGCTGTTCCCCGGCCAGGTAGATATCCAGCGTCTGGCTGCGGCCATCCAGGTGGATGTCGTGGGCGAAGATATAACTGGACCCGATGGTCTTGTTGTTCTGGACGAAGCGCTCGGCGCTGATGGCGAAGTTATTGTCGCGGATGGTACCGATTGCGGAGAAGACGCTGGGCACGATCATGACAAGCAGGACGGCCGCCACGATGCGTGGATTCCGCCGGCGCTGTTCTTCGCTGACGGCCGCGCTCTCAAAGCCCAGGAACTTGGCCATGAAGAAGGTGGCCAGGGCAATGAAGATGCCGTTGATCAGGAACAGGTACAACGCGCCGAAGATATAGCGGGGATTCAGGATGGCGATTCCATAGCCGACGGTGCAGAGCGGGGGCATCAGGGCCGTGGCGATGGCGACACCGGAAAGGACCGTCCCCCGCTCTTTGCGGGAGTTCTCCAGCATGCCGGCCACGCCGCCGGCGAGGGCGATGAGCACGTCATAAATGGTGGGACGGGTACGGGCCAGCAGTTCCGTGGGATTGCTCAGCTTGAGCGGACTGATCAGAAAGTACAGACTGGCCACAATGATGCTGATGACCACCATGACGGCAAAGTTCTTCAGGGAATTCTTCAGCAATTCCGTATCGTTCGTACCCAGGCCCAGGCCGAAACCCAGGATGGGCCCCATCACGGGCGAGATGAGCATCGCGCCGATAATCACGGGGATGGAATTGACGTTCAGACCGATGGAGGCGATGATGATGGCGCAGGCCAGAATGATGACATTGGGGCCCCGGAAATAGATGTTTTTCTTGATGGCAGCAACCGCCGCCACCCGGTCGATGTCATCGCCCAGATAGACAATCCGACGGAGATATCTGTGAAATCGGTCCATAATTCTAAGCGCCCACGGCGCAGGCAAAAGCGTAAGCGAAACAAATCAGCGAGACCAGCGTCGTGATGCCGCCCATGACGGGACGGCGGCTCTCAGGCCCCAGGGGAAGCGTTGTTTGCCGTATGAGCAAGTGCATGAAGGTCAGGCAGCCCAGGGCATAGATCAATCCGCCGCTCCACCGTCCCTGGACGGCCAGCACGACGAAGGGGCAGACCAACCAGATCCATAAGGCAATCCGGTAGCACTTGCGGGTCCGCTGCGGACCCAGGAGGCAGGCAAGCGTCCGGCGGCCGGCCACCCGGTCGCGGGCGATGTCACAGCCGTTGTTGGAGAACAGGATGAGTCCGATGCCGATGATCGACGGCAGTGCCTCCAGCAGGACGGAGAAGTCGAGCCGGCCGGTGAGCATCTGCACGCCGGCCAGCGGCACCAGCCCGCCCATTGCCAGGCCCGAAAACAATTCGCCGACCGGCAGATAGGAAATCGGTATCTTGCCGAAGGCATAGCAGAAGATAATCAGCGCGCCGGCAAGCCCGATGGCCAGCGGCACAAGACCGCAGGACCAGACCACATACGCTGCCGGAATCGCAGCCAGCAGCAGGAAGAGGAAGCCCAGGTTGCGCGCCGTGCGCGGTTTCATGCCGTACACGATGACAGCGTCGAAGGCGTCGGGCGAATTCTCGAGGGTATCGGTGCCCTTGAGATAATCAGCATAGTCGTCGAAAGCGTTGACGGCCGACTGCATCAGGATGACGATCACCACGAGGCAGGCCGCCAGCAGGGGGTCCAGCTGCCCGGTCCGGTGGAAACTGATGGCCATCGCGATGACGGCAGGCGCCACGGAGGCCGTCCAGGAGTGCGGCGCGGCCAGGTTGAGTATATCTTTGAATTTCAGCGGTTTTCCCATAGCCGTTTGTCATCGGATACCCCAGTCGGAAAGGCGGACGCTGCCTTCCACTTTGTCTTCGATCTTATCGTCGAGGGACGGGAAGAAGTCAAAGCCGGTGAGGGTTTCCAGTTCGTTGATGCTCATCGAGCAGTCCTTCAGGAAATAGCGGCCGTCATCATTGTCCATCACGAAGGCGATGGCACTGTAGGAGCCGTTTTTCTTGCGGATGAGCAGGGCCTTGTAGAAGGAATCGGGGACCACCACGTCGCGGTCGCCGATGGTACCGTAGCGGTTCTCCCCTACGATGGGCCCGGTCACCACCCAGATGCTGCCGTAGCGGTTGGCCCACTGGCGCACTTTCTTTTCCAGGTACTGCCAGTCGCCGGCATTGAGCGTCTCGTCCTGCGGGCAGATATTGGTAAAATAGAAGGTCTCGGCCATCGTGCTGCTGCTGAAGGCCGCATCGGCGGCGGGCATCAGGTGACCTTTGGTCCAGCCGGAGCCGCTGTAGTCTTCCCGCATGGCCTGGGTGCAGCCCCGCAGGTCCGGATCCATCCGGAATTCGATGCCTTCGCGTTTGCGGTCGCCGCCCGTCTCCTCGGCGGTCAGCTCGTAGGCCACCCAGTCGGGAATCAGCGTCTCGGTATTATAGGAAGACACATACGCCCCGTGCTGCACGATCCGGCCGCCGGAGGTCAGCGCCGGAATCTCCATCAGTTCAGCCAGGCCGGCAGGAGCCGAAACCGGCGCCGGTTCGGCGGGACCGGTCGGCCGGCCCGTCGGATCCGCCTCCGGATCAGCGTGCTGATAGCCGAAAAGATAATAAAGCAGGGCCGCTATGACCAGCAGGACGGGGGCAAGGAGTTTCTTAAGCTTTTTCATCACGAGAGATTCGATCAATCGGATACAAAAATACCATTTATTTTCATTATCTTTGAAGATTGAACGCAAAAAAAGAACAGAGGCATGAAACCGTATATCCGACCCGAATTCCTGAAACCCGGCGACACGGTCGCCGTCGTGGCCATGGCCTCCTCGCTCAGCGAGAAAAGCCGGCAGACAATGTATTGGAAAGAAATGCTTGAATCGTGGGGCTTGCGCGTCAAACTCGGCAAGCATCTGTACGACAGCGCTCCGGGCGAATTTGCCGGGCGCGATGAAGACCGCGCGGCGGATATCGCCGAGATGCTTCTCGACCCGGAGGTCAAGGCCCTGATCTCTTTCCGCGGCGGCTATGGTTCGATGCGCACCGTCCGGGCGCTCGGCACGCAGATTTTCGCGGAGCATCCGAAATGGCTCGTGGGGTTCAGCGACATCACGGTCTTCCACGCCGTCCTGCAGAGCCTCGGCATCGAATCGATCCTGGGCGCGATGCCCAGCACCCTGGGCGATGATTCCCACGTCAGCGAAGAGTCGCTCCGCAAGGCCCTGTTCGGCGAAATCCGGTCCTACCGCACGGCCCCGCATCCCTTCAGCGTCTGCGGCAGCGCCCGCGGCCGGCTGGTGGGCGGCAACCTGAGCCTGGTCCACTCCTGCCTGCGTACGCCCTGGGACAACCATCTGGACGAGGACAGCATCTTCTTCATCGAAGATGTGGACGAACGGATGTACAACCTCGACCGCATGCTGCTCACGCTCCAGCAGGGCGGCTATTTCGAAAGGGCCAGGGGCATCGTTGTCGGTCAGTTCACCGACACCAGCGGCGAAGACGAGTGGCAGCGCAGCGCCCTCGACCTGGTGAAGGAATACATGCCGGCAGACAAACCCGTCCTCTTCGGCTTCGACTGCGGCCACGAACACCCCAACTACAGCCTCTACCTCGGCCGTGAAGTCACCCTCGACGTCACGCCCGACGGCGGTTTCCTGAAGTTCCTATAAATGATGATGACCTTTCGGCTTACAGCTATCGCCGCCAAAACCTACGCGCTCCGCGCTATCCCTCCCAAAACCGGCAGGCCGGTTTCGGGCCCCTCCCATTCACAGAGACATGGGCGTCTATGGGTTTTGGCGGCGATAGCTGCAAGCCGAAGTGAGGCCGCCCGAAGACCCTAAGCGATTCCATCCTCAAATACGGTCGAAAATGAGGATGGGACGGCAAAAAATGACCAGCCATCCTCAAAATCGGCCGAAAATGAGGACGGAACGGCGAAAAATGACCAGTCATCCTCAAATACGGCCGAAAATGAGGATGGGACGGCGAAATATGACCAGTCATCCTCAAATACGGCCGAAAATGAGGATGGGACGGCGAAATATGACCAGCCATCCTCAAATACGGCCGAAAATGAGGATGGAACGGCGAAAATAGACCAGCCATCCTCAAAATCGGCCGAAAATGAGGACGGAGGTAGACGACAGAAACAAGAATAACAAGAAAACAACGATATTATGCTTAAAGACGGACAACTTTACATTGCGCACAGCGACAGCGGAAACATCAACCTCGTAGGCAAGATGGCCAACCGCCACGGCCTGATTGCCGGCGCCACCGGTACTGGCAAGACCGTAACCCTGCAGGTTCTCGCAGAGACCTTCTCCCAGGCAGGCGTCCCCTGCTTCATGGCCGACATGAAAGGCGACCTTTCCGGCATCAGCCAGCCCGGAAAACTCAGCGGATTCATCGAAAAACGCATGCCCGAATTCGGTATCGAAAACCCGCAGTTCGCCGGCTGCCCCACCCGCTTCTTCGACGTCTTCGGCGAGCAGGGCTTCCCGATGCGCGCCACCGTCTCCGCCATGGGCCCGCAGCTGCTCTCCCGCCTGATGCAGTTGACCGAAGTCCAGTCCGGTGTGCTCAACGCCGTGTTCCGCATCGCCGACGACAACAACCTGCTGCTGATTGACCTGAAGGACCTCAAGCTGATGCTCGACTTCGTGGGCAAGAACGCCGCCAAGTTCACCACCGAATACGGCAATATCGCCTCTGCCAGCGTGGGCGCCATCCAGCGTGCCGTGCTGCAGATCGAGAGCGAGGGCGGCGACAAGTTCTTCGGTGAACCCGCCTTCGACGTAATGGACCTCTTCGCCGTCGAGAACGGCCGCGGCGTGATGAACGTCCTGGCCGCCGACAAGCTGATGCTCAATCCGAAACTCTACTCCACCTATCTGCTGTGGCTGATGACGGAGATCTACACCAAGCTCCCCGAAGTGGGCGACCTCGACCTCCCGAAATTCGTATTCTTCTTCGACGAAGCCCACATGCTCTTCGACGGAACATCCAAGGCCCTGGTGGACAAGATCGAGCAAGTGATCCGCCTGATCCGTTCCAAGGGCGTCGGCATCTATTTCATCACCCAGGTCCCGAGCGACGTGCCCGTCAGCGTCCTGGCCCAGCTGAGCAACCGCGTCCAGCACGCCCTGCGCGCCTATACGCCGCAGGACCAGAAAGCCGTGCGCGCCGCCGCACAGACCTTCCGCGCCAATCCCGCCTTCAAGACCGAAGACGCCATCCTCGACCTGGGCACGGGTGAAGCCCTGGTATCCTTCCTCGACGAGAAGGGCGCACCGAGCGTCGTGGAACGCGCCAAAATCCTCTTCCCGCTCAGCCAGATCGGCGCCATCACACCGGGCCAGCGCATGGACATCCAAGCAGCCGCACCGCAGAAAATCAAGGACTACGAGAAATATTTCGACCGCGAAAGCGCCTACGAGATCCTGACCGAAGTCAACCAGCAGGTCGAGGAAGAGAAAGAAGCCGAGCGCGAGGCTGCTGAAAAAGAGAAGGAAGCCAAAGCCCGGGAAAAAGAAGAAAAGAGCAGCAAGAGCAGCCGGAAAGCCGGCATCGGCCGTACCATCCTCGGCACGATGATCGCCGCCGCGGCCACAAGCTTCGCCCGCAGCGCCGGCACCCAGATCGCACGGAACATCGGCGGCAAGAAGAGCAGCACGAGCAAGAGCACGTCATCCAAGAGCAGCACCGCCAAGAAGTCTTCCACCACCAAATCCTCCGGATCCGTTCTGGGCGACGCCGTGAAGAAAGCCACCAAGACCGCGGCCAACACCGCCACCCGCAAGGTGACGACCGAGATCCTGAAGAGCATCTTCAAGTAGGAGATGACCCTGCTGCTGCTGGCACGTGTATCCCGCCGTCTCCGCGGGGCTCACCCGCGTGGCATCGGCCGTCGGCGTGTCGCTGATGGAGATTTCCGTCGTCGTGCTGGTGCTTGCCTTCATCTGGATCATTGTCCGGGCCGTACGCCGCCGCAGCGGCTTTTTTCCCTGCCTCTGGAAAGAGATCAAACTGCTGGCGTGGGCCTTTGTCTGGTTCTACGCCGCCTGGGGCCTCAACTACTTCCGGAGCGACATCTATGCCCGGACCGGGACCGTCTCCACGCCGTACGAAGAAGCGGAGTTCCACGAATTCCTCGACGAATTCGCGGAACAGCTCAATGCGAACTGGTGCCCGGCCGGGCAGGCCGATCCGGATGCGGTGGAGCAATACGTGAAGACCTGGTACGCCGCGCTGCCCGCCGAAGTCGGACTCTGCCGCCCGAAAGACTGGCAGCATCCCAAGCGGACACTCTTCAACCGCCTCTATTCCGCCGTCGGCGTCCAGGGATACATCGGCCCGTTCTTCGACGAGATGCACATCAACCGCGACGTACGGCCGTTGGAATATCCTTTTGTCTTTGCCCACGAGTATTCCCACGTGCTGGGGGTGAGCAACGAGGCCGAAGCCAATTTCTGGGCTTTCGAGAGCTGCCGGCACAGTCCGGTCCGGGAATTCCGCTACAGCGCCTGGTTCATGCTGCTCACCCACACGGCGGGCAACATCCGCTCGCTCCTCGGCGACGAAGCATTCGAGGCCTGGCTGGGAACGCTCCGGCCGGAGATCCTGGCCGACCTGGAAGATTCCCGCACACACTGGCGCAACCTGCGCTGGCCCTGGCTTTCCCGGCTCCAGCACCGCTTCTACAACCTGTTCCTGCGCAGCAACGGGATTGCCGACGGGACGAAAAACTACGGCCAGGTCCTGCGCCTGGTCCTGACCCTATCCGATCTCCACGACCACGAACAAGCCGTTGAAACCCCTGAAACCGAAGCTGATGGCCAAAAAAGATAACGCCCCCGCCAAAACCAATGCAGCGCGCCTGCTCGACGCGGCCGCTGTCCCCTACGAACTGATTCCCTACGAAGTGGATGAGTCCGACCTGGCCGCGCAGCACGTGGCCGACCAGCTGGGCGAGGACATCGAACAGGTGTTCAAGACCCTGGTCCTGCGCGGCGACCGAAACGGCTTCTTCGTCTGCGTGATTCCGGGAAATTTCGAGGTGGACCTGAAGGTGGCGGCACAGATTTCGGGCAACAAATCGTGCGAGATGCTGCACGTCCGGGAGCTCCTGCCCACCACCGGCTACATCCGCGGCGGCTGCTCCCCCATCGGCATGAAGAAACCCTTCCCCACCTTCATCCACGAAAGCGCCCTGCTCTATGACTACATCTATGTCAGCGCGGGCCAGCGCGGCCTGCAGCTGAAGATCGCCCCGCAGGCCTTGATCGACTTCGTGGGGGCGTCGATTTACCCCCTCTGAAAATATTTCCTGACATTTCTGTAGTTTTCAGCGTGAAACTGCGTCTTATGGGCAGAAACAAGTTGAGAGACTATGACCGAACGTGAATTCGAAAAGATGATCCGGGAACACAAGGGGACGATCTACACCGTCTGCTACATGTTCTCGACCGACCGCGACGAAGTGGCCGACCTTTTCCAGGAAATCCTCATCCACCTCTGGCAGGGTTCCGGAACCTTCCGGGGTGACAGCGCGCTGAACACCTGGATCTGGAAAGTGAGCCTGAACACCTGCATCTCCTTCGACCGGAAGAAGAAGCGCGGCCTCAGGACCGAACCCCTTTCGCTCGACATCGATCTCTTCGACGACAGTGACGAAGGGACCCGGCAGATCAGCCTCCTCCGGGAGCGGATCGGCAGGCTGGGACCCTTCGACCGGGCCATCGTCCTCCTCTGGCTGGAGAATCTCTCCTATGAGGAGATCGGGCAGATTGTCGGCATCACGCCCAAGAATGTCTCCGTACGGCTTGTCCGAATCAAGGAACAACTCAAAAAGATGCAGTAATCATGGAAAACAAGGATAACACCCTCACTGAAATGCAGGAGCAGATGCAGCAGCAGATGCAGCAGCTCCGCGAAAAGCTTGACAAGCAGAAGATCGTCAACGAACGGATTCTCAAGAAATCCTGCAGCCAGACCGCCAGCCGGCTCCGGTTCAAGGCAAATCTGCCGATTCTCTTCGGCGTTGCAGCCATGCTGCTTGTGCCTTCCCTCCGTAGCTTCGGCGTCTCGATGGGATTCATCCTCTATACCTGGGTCTTGATGCTGGTCTGCATCGTGGCCACCGTGCTGACCAACCGCCACATCCCGCAGATGGACCGTGACCTGGTGACAGCCACCCGGGAACTCACCCGCTTCAAGAAGATCCACGCCGAATGGATCAAGTTTGCCATCCCGATGGTCATTGTCTGGGTCGGCGCCCTCTGCTGGGACCTTTTCCGCAACGGAAACGGCGATGATCCGCTGCTCCGGTACTCCCTCCTCGCCGGCATCGTCACCGGCATCATCCTCGGCGGCATCCTCGGCTTCAAGGTCCGCCGCGACCAGCTCACCGCCGCCGACGACCTCCTCTCCCAGCTCGAAGACCTCCACCGGGACCAGTAGGCCGGTGGCATGGCCCGAAGGCCGAAATCCCCCAACCCGAATTTCGCAAAGCGCACCGATAGCCATTTGCGGCAGCCCAAACTCAACCTCGCGCGCTCCGCGAGGCAATTTTTCCTCACGGAGCGCAGCCACACGCCTCACAAAGCCCCACCAACGGCATCTGCGCGCTCCGTGATTTTCGGGTTGGCGATTCGAAACGAAAATCCTAGATGGAAGTTCGGGATGGGAATCCGGGGGGGGCAATTCGGGATGGCAATCTGGAACGGAGATTCGGAGGAAGATTCGCGGGTGAAAATGCGAGACGAAGTTCCGAAACAGGAATTCGGCAGAAATAATTGCAAAAAATGACAATACCCCTTGACAAACGGCTCCGGCGTTATTATCTTTGTATTTGAGCAGCCAACAGTGGCGGCGAATATGAAGATGAAGATTTCTCAAACACTGCTCCGACAGATCATCCTGGATCTGGGACTGAACGTTCCGTTTGTCAAAGGACAAAACATTCCTATCAGAAACTGCTGGCATTTCAGCACAGACGGAAATGCGGTCGATGTGATGTTCTATGAAGACGATTTCATCGACGGGATGAATCGGGTCTATGTCACCGTCAAAGGATATCGGGTCATTATCCTCGCCTTCTCGCTGATGGACACGCATGTGCATTTCGTCCTGTATGGCGAGTTCGACGAGTGCAATCGTTTCGTACATGATTATGTCCGACGGACCTCGTGGTATTTGTCTGTCAAACACAACGAACACCATAAGTTCGAGAATGTCCCCATCCAGCATCAGCAAGTCGATACGGATTTTTATCTGAAAATCGTCATCTGCTATACGGTCAAGAATGCCCCGGTAGCCGGTATCCCGCATAATGCCCTCGACTATCCCTGGTCCAGCGGCCCGCTCTACTTCAAAAAGAAAGATCTGTGGTGCTCACCGATGTGGACAGAAGAAGAAGCGACAGCAGACGAAACGGTCACTGTGGCGGACATGGGTCTGAATATCCGCCGAAAGACATTGAAGACACGAAAACATGCTTCGCCTGATAAAGTGCGGATGATGGGGAATCTGGTCTTCCCCGGAGAATATGTCGCTTACGAACTCGTCGAAACTTTGTTCAAGACCTGCAAGAGTTTCAATTACTTTCTCTGCCGGACCAAAGAAGAAGATGTCGATGCGCGGGGCGGAAGTATTTCACATCTGTCGATTCCCATGCAGGAAATGCGGCAGCACAAAAACGAAATCTGCCAGGAGCTTTTCGGGACTGCCAGCATCAAGGGGCTCAACACGCAGCAGCGCATCCGGCTGGCCCGAACCATGCGGTCGCGGTACAACAGTTCCCTCAAACAAATCATTCGGCTCTCGGGCCTGGTCTACGACGAAGTCAGGGACATCATCTAGGGAAACAGCAAACGCCAGAAAGCCGTCATATCGATGTCATTCCGAACGCCTTCCCCCGAACGTTTGCCCACGAAAGCCTTCCCCCGAAAGCTTGCCCCCCGAACGCCTTCCCCGAAATGCCACGCCAATAATGAGATCCAAATAATACAATCTCAAAATGCCATCTCG
>CADAOB010000055.1 GCA_902789445.1 uncultured Bacteroidia bacterium
AAATTCGGAAAAACAATGCTTCAGGCCTTTTTTTTCGAACTTTTAGTATATTTGCGCCACAAAAGGAACGTTATAATTTAAAAGTATATGAAAAAAATCCTCACAATCGCAGTCATCTGCTCGCTGGGTGCCCTCCTGATGGCTTCCTGCGGCAGCAACAAGACCTCTGACGGCAAACAGCCCGCCACCATTTCCCAGTCCGACGTGGACTCCGTCAGCTACATGATCGGCTATTCGACCGGTATGCAGATCAAACAGAGCGACTTCGGCCCGCTCAATGCCGACCAGATCGTCAAGGGCATCAAGGCCGCCTGCTCCGGCGTGGAAATCGACTACATGCAGTTCCAGCAGATCATCAACGGCTTCATGGAGAAACGCTCCGCCGCCATCGGTGAAGAAATGATCAAGAAGAGCGCGGAATTCCTGGAGAACATCGCCAAGGAAGAAGGCGTGGTCAAGACCGAATCCGGCCTGATGTACAAGATCGTCAAGGAAGGTGAAGGCATCAAGCCGGCCGAAAGGGACACCGTAGAGGTGGACTATGAAGGCAAGAACCTCGACGGCAAGGTCTTCGATTCCTCCTACGACCGCGGACAGACCGCCACGTTCCCGCTCAACGGCGTGATCAAAGGCTGGACGGAAGGCATGCAGTATATCGGCGAAGGCGGTGAGATCATGCTCTACATCCCGGCCGAACTGGCCTATGGCGACCGTGGTGCCGGCAGCGACATCCACCCGAACGAAGCCCTGACCTTCAAGGTCGAACTCAAGTCGGTCAAGCCGTACGTAGAGAAAGAGGTGAAATAAGCGATACCCGGTCAGGCCGGGTATGACGAAAGGTCTATCCAGCGGATAGACGGATCACGCGCCCACCATGTCAGTTGTTTCTTGGCATAGTGGCGCGTGTTTCTTTTGATTAGGCGGACCGCTTCCGGAAGGTCGTACGCACCGTCGAGATAGCCGAACAACTCCTTATATCCCACGGTATTGAGCGCCGGCAGGCCGCGGTAGGGCAAAAGGCTCCGCACTTCGTCCAGAAGGCCCTCTTCCATCATCTGGTCCACGCGCGCGTCGATACGGGCATAGAGCTCGGGGCGCGGCCGCGTGAGTCCGGTCTTCTCGATGGTGAACGGCCGGCTTTTGGCCGGATGGGTCTTGAACGAGGAGTATTTCCGGCCGGTGGCGATGGTCACTTCCAGGGCCCGGACGATGCGCTGCCCGTTGGCCGGATCGACCGCCGCGTAGGACTCGGGATCGAGGATGCGGAGTTCGGCCCGCAGGGCGGCGACGCCTTCGGTCCGCAGCCGCTCCGACAAGCGGGCGCGGAGTTCCGGATCGGCCTCGGGAAAATCGTCCAGGCCGTTGCACAGGGCGTCGATGTAGAGACCGGAACCGCCGGCCATCACCACCGTCCGGTGGGTCTTGAACAGTTCATCCAGCAGCTGAAGGGCTTCGATCTCGTAGCCGCCGGCCGTGCAGCCGTCCGTCACGCTGCGGTCGGCGATGAAGTAGTGCGGCACGGCCGCGAGCTGCGCCTCGGTCGGACGGGCCGTGCCGATGCGCATTTCCCGAAACAGCTGGCGGGAGTCACAGGATACCACAGGCGAGCCGGCCTCCCGCGCAAGCGCGATGGCATAATCCGTCTTGCCGACTGCGGTCGGCCCCAATATGATTTTCAGCGTGGGCATTCAGAAAGGCTGGCGCAGGCTACTCCTTGCCTTCATCGCCGTCGTACAGTTCCTCCTCGTCGAAGATCTTGTCGTCATCCGCATCGTCGTCATCGTCGTCATCGTCGTCATCAAGATCCTCGTCATCGAGGTCATCGTCCTCCAGGGCGGCCTTCGGGTCACGGAAGGGATGCAGCTTCGGCACGGCAGGTTCCTCTTCGAAGCGCGGCCGGAACTGGTCGGGATTCTGTCCCTTCTCATCAACCAGGCAGGGATAGATGCGCAGCGGCGAGAATTCCGCCTCGCCTTCCAGCACGAGCCGGATATAGCGGTTGTTACGCATGTCGAACAGGTAGCGGAGCTCCGTTTCCCCGCGCTTGAGCACCTTGTCGAAGGTCACGGTATCCATCGCGCCGTCGCCAAGGTCGATCATGCCATATTCGCTGGAGAGTTCGCCGTGCTCGTCGTAGCCTTCATACAAAACCATCTGATCCGGAGAGAACCCCAGGTCGTCGTTGATGAAGCTGGTGAACTTGAACAGCGTCGTCTCGCCTTTTATCTCATAGACCCGGAAGAATATCTTGCTCTCGGGTATCGTTGCTCTGAATTGATATACCATAATACAAATTTAATCATTTTTTGCGTACTTTTACCCGATGAATTCAATTTCTGACACCTACCGCTCCATAGCCGCTCCCGCGAAAGGGGTTTACAAAGAACTGGGCAGCAAGTTCTTAGCCTTCGCCTACCCGGTCGAAACGGAAGAAGAGGCAAAAAATATCCTCGCTTCGGTCCGCAAGGAATACTTCGATGCGCGGCATCACTGCTTCGCCTGGCGGCTCGGCCTGACGGGCGAACCGTACCGCCTCAGCGACGACGGAGAGCCTTCTTCCACGGCCGGAAGGCCCATCCACGGACAGCTGCTGAGCCAGGAGCTGAGCGACATCCTCGTGGTGGTGGTCCGCTATTTCGGCGGCACGAAACTGGGCGTACCCGGGCTGATCCGGGCTTACCGGACCGCCACGCAGGACGCCCTGGCAAACGCCACGGTCATCGAGAAAATCGCGGGCTCGTTCTTCAGCCTGACCTTCGACTACCTGCGGATGAACGATGTGATGAAAGTCCTCAAGGATATGGGAATCACGCCCTTGAAACAGGACTTCGACCTGGAGTGTCATCTGGAGGTCCGGGTACGCCTGGCACAAATCGAGGCGTTTCGTAAACAATTGGATTTTTGTCAAATCAATATCAAATAAATTGATTACATTTGCGGATTAAGTGAATTTTTTAATAAACACCTTTAAACACAGCAATATTTTATGAAAAAAGCTTACAATTTCAACGCAGGTCCCTGCGTCCTGCCCCAGCAGGCCATCGACGCAGCGATCGCAGCATTGCAAGACTACAAAGGTACCGGCATGCCGGTCATATCTGTTTCTCACCGTTCGAAAGAATGGGAGGAGACGATGAACGAGTGCCGCGCACTCTGGAAGGAGCTCCTCAACATTCCGGACAACTACGACGTGATCTTCCTCGGCGGCGGTGCTTCGCTCCAGTTCCTCTATGTGGCGATGAACCTTCTCGAGCACAAGGCCGGCTACCTGGAGACGGGTGTCTGGGCCAAGAAGGCGCTCAAGGAAGCCAAAGGCATCGGCAACGCCATCTGCATCGCTTCTTCCGCCGACAAGACCTACAGCTATATCCCGAAGGGCTACGAGATCCCGACCGACCTGGACTATTTCCACATCACCACCAACAACACGATCTACGGTACGGAGATCAAGTACGACATGGACTGCCCGGTCAACCTCGTGGCCGACATGTCTTCCGACATCATGAGCCGTCCGGTGGACGTTTCGAAGTACGCCCTCATCTACGGTGGCGCCCAGAAGAACGTGGGTCCTGCCGGCGTGATCTTCGCCATCATCCGCAAGGACATCCTCGGCAAGGTGACCCGCTACCTCCCGACGATGCTCGACTACCGCACGCACATCGAGAAAGAGTCGATGTTCAACACCCCGCCGGTGTTCCCGATCTTCGTCATGACCGAGACCCTCAAGTGGCTCAAGGGCATCGGTGGCGTCGAAGCCATCCACAAGATCAATGTCGAGAAAGCCCAGCTGCTCTACGATGAGATCGACCGCAATGCGCTCTTCGTGGGCACCGCCGCCAAGGAAGACCGTTCGATCATGAACGTGTGCTTCGTCATGGCTCCGGGCTACGAGAACCTCCAGGACGAGTTCCTCGCCTTTGCCAAGGAACGCGGCATGGTCGGCATCAAGGGTCACCGCAGTGTCGGCGGCTTCCGTGCCTCCCTCTACAACGCCTGCCCGAAAGAGGCCGTCGAGGCCCTCATCGCCTGCATGCAGGAATTCGAGAAACTGCACAAATAGTATTGGACAGACCTTTCAAGCGACCGGGTATTCCTTCATAAAACTATGCCACCCTCGGCACTATAAGAGGGAGGGGCCCACGCCTGAGGCGTGGGAGGGGTCTCGCGGAGCGAGACGTTTTAGGAAGGAATACCCGGGAGCAGAAAGGTCAAAACGATAGACATTCTTTCCCATGAAAATTTTAGTTGCTACGCAGAAACCCTTTGCGAAGGCCGCCGTGGACGGCATCCGCAAGATCGCCGAAGAGAACGGACATACCCTCGCCCTGCTCGAAAAATATCCCGGTGAAGCCGAACTGATCGCCGCCGTCGCCGATGCCGACGCCCTGATCGTCCGCTCCGACAAAGTGACGGCCGCCGTCGTGGAAGCCGCCAAGAACCTGAAGATCGTCGTGCGCGCCGGCGCCGGTTTCGACAACCTCGACCTGGCCGCCTGCACCGCCCACAATGTCGTGGCGATGAACACCCCGGGCCAGAACTCCAATGCCGTGGCGGAACTCGCCCTCGGCCTGATGATCTACATGAACCGCAACCAGTTCACCCCGGGCACCGGCAGTGAACTCAAGGGCAAGACCCTCGGTATCCAGGCCTACGGCAACGTCGGCCGTCTCGTGGGCAAGCTCGCCATGGGCTTCGGCATGAACGTCATCGCTTTCGACCCCTATCTCCCCAACGAGAAGATCGAAGCTACGGGCGCCAAGGTAGCCCCGTCGCTGGAGGCCCTCTACGAGCAGTCCAACTTCGTGTCGCTGCACATCCCCGCCACGCCCGAGACCAAAGGCTCCATCGGCCGCAACCTCGTGGGCCGCATGCCCAAAGGCGGCTGCCTGATCAACACCGCCCGCAAGGAAGTCATCAACGAAGCTGAACTCTTCGACCTGATGAGCGAGCGCGAAGACCTCCGCTACGTGGCCGACGTCGCTCCCGAGCGCGCCGCCGAGTTCGCCGAGAAATTCGGCAAACGCTATTTCGGAACGCCCAAGAAGATGGGTGCCGAGACCGCCGAGGCCAACATCAACGCCGGCCTGGCCGCAGCCAACCAGATCTGCAAGTTCTTCGCCACCGGCGACCGTACGTTCCAACTCAACAAATAAGACACTATGGTAAAGGTTAAACCGTTCGCCGCCCTCCGGCCGCCGAAAGCCATCGCCAAGGAAGTCTCCGCCCGCCCCTACGACGTGATGAACTCCGTCGAGGCCAAGGCTGAAGCCGGCGAGAAATCCCTGCTCCACATCACCAAACCGGAGATCGACTTCGACCCGATCGCCGGCGAGCACGAGCAGCGCACCTACGACAAGGCTGTCGAGAACTTCAAGAAATGGCAGGAGCGCGGCTGGCTGAAGCAGGACGACCGCGAGTACTACTACGTGTACGCCCAGACGATGGAAGGCCGCACCCAGTACGGCATCATCCTGTGCGCCAACACCGACGACTACGCCACGGGCGCCATCAAGAAGCACGAGCTCACCCGCAAGGAGAAAGAAGACGACCGTATGATCCACGTCCAGATCCAGAGCGCGAACATCGAGCCGGTGTTCTTCGCCTATCCCGACAATGCCGAGATCGACGCCATCATGTTCCGTTACATCGCCCGCGTGCCCGAATACGACTTCATCGCCGATGAAGACGGTTTCGGCCACAAACTCTGGGTGATCGACGACCAGAAGGACATCGACCGCATCACCGAGATCTTCGCAACCATCCCGGCCTTCTACGTGGCTGACGGTCACCACCGGACTGCCGCTGCCGCCCGCGTGGGCGCCGAACGCCGTGCGAAGAACCCGCACCACACCGGCAACGAGGAGTACAACTACTTCATGGCCGTCTGCTTCCCGGACAACCAGCTGAAGATCATCGACTACAACCGCGTGGTCAAGGATCTCAACGGCCTGACGCCGGAGCAGTTCCTCGAAGCCCTGAAGAAAGACTTCACCGTGGAATGCTGCGGCCAAAGCGAACCCTATCGTCCGACGAAGCTCCACAACTTCTCGATGTACCTGGGCGGCCAGTGGTATTCGCTCACCGCGAAACCGGGCACCTACAACGACGACGACCCGATCGGTGTGCTCGACGTGACGATCCTTTCGAACCTTGTGTTTGACAAGATCCTGAACCTCGGCGACCTCCGCACCTCGAACCGCATCGACTTCGTGGGCGGCATCCGCGGCCTGGGCGAATTGAAGAAACGCGTGGACAGCGGCGAGATGAAAGCGGCCTTCGCCCTCTACCCGGTATCGATGAAGCAGCTGATCGATATTGCCGACACCGGCAACATCATGCCGCCGAAGACCACCTGGTTCGAGCCGAAGCTCCGCAGCGGCCTGGCCATCCACAAGTTTTAACGGGGCGCTGCCCCGAAAGAAAAGGATATGAAAACCGGGAGTCCTTTTGACTCCCGGTTTTTAATTATTCTGTGACGGGACGAACATTGAGCCCGGCATAACGGTCGGCGGTTAACCACCTGAAACCTGAATCTAATACCTCCACGCCCTTGGCGAACAAATCTGAATCAAGAGAAGAGGACCAATAAAACCCCTGGGAACCCCCATAGAGCCATTGGGACTCGAACCAGCGCCCAGCGGCGGGAAGGAATATGCTGTTTCCGGCGCAAGGGCCGGTTCCTTCCTTGCGGGTCACAAGCATGCCAT
>CADAOB010000056.1 GCA_902789445.1 uncultured Bacteroidia bacterium
CCCAGAATGCGGGCGGCTTTCAGGATACAGACCTGGGTTTTGGCGTCGGAGATCTTTCCGGCCATGACGTCTTCCACCAGGTCTTTCAGGGGAATGGTGCAGACATCCAGGAACTCATCGGCATCCAAGTGGCGGTCGCCTTTGCGAAGCTTCCGGGCCAGGTACATGGTGATGAATTCATCGCTGTAGGCCGGGGCGGGATGAAAATCGCCGATCTCGGTCCATTCGTCGGCGGTGTAGCCGGTTTCCTCGCTGAGCTCCCGCTGGATGGCGGAGAGCCGGTTTTCGCCGGCGGAATCCAGCTTGCCGGCAGGGATTTCCAGGATCACCCGGTCCAGGGGGTAGCGGTATTGCCGCTCCATGATGACGTCGCCGTTCTCCAACACCGGAATCACGCAGACAGCGCCGATGTGTCGGATGACTTCACGTACGGTTTCGTTGCCGTTGGGCAGACGGACCGTATCACGCTGGACATGCAGAATCACGCCGTCAAAAATCTCTTCCGATCCGGTCTTGACTTCCCGCAGGCGGGCGTTTTCATTCTGAGTATCAAAGTCCATGGATTTAATCCTTTCGGTTTATGCCTTCGGCTGGATGGTGGCCTTGATGCGGCGCACGCCGGCGGAGGAAGATTCTTCCTTCCGGATCTTGAAGGAGCCTAGGTCGCCGGTGTTGCTGGCATGGGGACCGCCGCAGATTTCGAAGGAATATTCGCCCATCTTATAGGTGCGGACACGCTCGCCGTACTTGCTTTCGAACAGGCCGATGGCGCCCTTCGCCTTGGCTTCCGGAACGGTCATCTCTTCGCAGACGACCGGAACGGCCGCGTCGATGGCGACGTTGACCACGGCCGAAGCTGAAGTCGAAACGCAGGCGCTCGGAGGTGATGTTGGAACCCTTCTGGGCCACTTCATCGCCCAGGACCTTGCGCAGCGCGGCCTGGAGCAGGTGGGTGGCGGTATGGAGGCGGGCCGTGATCTCATTCTGCTCGGCCAGGCCGCCCTTGAAGGTGCCTTCCTGCTTGCTGATCTGCTGATGCTCCTTGAAGGCTTCGGCGAAACCAGCGGCGTCCACGGTAAATCCTTCTTCAGCCGCCAATTCTTCCGTCAGCTCCAGCGGGAACCCGTAGGTATCATAGAGGCGGAAGGCCTGCTTGCCGTTGATTTCGGTTTCAGGCTTCCAGGACGGATCTTTCTGGGCCATGAACTCGTTCTTGCGGCGGATGCCGGTGATGCACTTGGTGAACTCCTTCATGCCGGTCACCAGCGTCGCTTCAAAGCGGGCGGCTTCCTTCATGATTTCGTCCAGGATGTAGTCCTTCTTTTCAACCAGCAGCGGATAGGCTTCATCATAGATCTGCTCGATGAAGATCCGGCTCACATCGGCCAGGACGGAGGACTCGAGGCCCAGCTTCCGGGTGTAGCGGATGGCGCGGCGGAGCAGGCGGCGCAGGATGTATCCGGCGCCCACGTTGGAGGGCAGGATGCCGTTGACGTCACCGATCAGCATGGTGGAGGTGCGGATGTGGTCCGCGACGATCCGCATCGCTTTCTGCGCTTCGGCGTCCTCATCATAATTGTAACCGGACTTCTCCTCCAGCAGTTTGATGACCGGGAGGAACAGGTCGGTCTTGTAGCCGTCGGTCAGGCCGTTCAGGAAGGCCAGCATACGGTCCAGGCCGAAGCCGGTGTCCACGTTCTTGTTGGCCAGCGGGGCGTACCCGTCCGCGTTCTTGACATACTGCATGTAAACGTCGTTGCCGATTTCGACGTAACGGCCGCAGCCGCAGGCCGGACCGCAGTTCGGGCCGCAGGGCCTGTTATGGCGGGGATAGAACCATTCGTTGTCCGGGCCGCAGGGCGTACCGGTCGTGCCTTCCAGTTCCCACCAGTTATCGGACTTGGGCAGGTAGAAAATATGCTCCGGCAGGATGCCGACTTCCTTCAGCAGGCCGGCGGTCTCCTCGTCCCGGGGAGCGGCTTCGTTTCCTTCGAAGACGGTAGAGCAGATCTCGTTGCCGTCCAGGCCGAAAACCTTGGTCAGCAGGTCATAGCTCCAGCGGGTCTTTTCCTTCTTGAAATAATCCCCCAGAGACCAGTTGCCCATCATCTCAAAGAAGGTGAAATGGGACGGGTCGCCGACGCTCTCGATGTCCACCGTACGGACGCAGCCCTGCACGTTGCACAGCCGTTTCTTTCCGGACGGATGCTCCTTGCCGAGAAGATAGGGCATCAGCGGCTGCATGCCGGCCACGTTGAACATGACCCCGGTGCTCCCGTCACCGATCAGCGAAACAGCGCCGATATTGATATGGTCGCGTTCCTCATAGAAGCGGATCCAGGCGTTTCTCAGTTCCTTGGAAGTGATCATTGGACAGTTCTCTCCCTTGCGCTTGATAGAATTAAAATATGATAGCACAGCTGCGGGCAGAAAGCAACCGGAGCCTTTTCTTCCAAAGCAAAATATGGTACACTGTTCCCTGTGCAAGGGAGGGAGACCCATGAGCGAGGAGAAGAAAAAGGGATTGTTTGCCCGGCTGCGGGAAGGACTGAGCAAGACCCGGGGCAACATGACTGAAAAGGTTGACGATATGGTCCGGGAAAACCGGAAGATCGATGAAGACTTCTACGAAGAACTGGAAGACATTCTGCTGATGGCCGACTGCGGGCTGAAAGCCACCACGGCCATCATCGATGAGCTGCGGGACCGGGTGAAGACCGGCAAGGTGAAGGACGCCGCCCAGGCCCGGGAAATGCTGAAGCAGATCATGGTGGAGCAGATGGATATTCCCCGGCCTCCGCTGCAGTGGCCTATGGTCATGCTGGTGGTGGGCGTGAACGGCGTCGGAAAAACCACGACGATCGGAAAGCTTGCTCTGCGCTTCCAGGCGATCGGCCGGAAGGTGATGCTGTGCGCCGGGGATACGTTCCGGGCCGCGGCAGCGGAACAGCTGACCGTATGGGCGGAGCGCGCCCGGGTGCCGATCGTCAAGCACGCGGAAGGTGCGGATCCTGCGGCAGTGGTGTTCGACGCCATCAAAAGCGCCAAGGCCCAGCAGGCGGACCTGCTGATCGTGGATACGGCCGGCCGGCTGCATAACAAAAAGAACCTGATGGACGAACTGAGCAAGATGCGCCGGGTCATCGACCGGGAATATCCGGAGGCGGATACCCGCTGCATCCTCGTGCTGGACGCCACCACCGGGCAGAACGGCCTGATGCAGGCCCGGGCTTTCAAGGAAGTGGCGGAAATCAACGGCATCATCCTGTCGAAGCTGGACGGAACCGCCAAGGGCGGCATCGCCCTGGCGATCCGGCAGGAACTGGAGGTGCCGGTCTGGTATATCGGCGTCGGCGAAGGCATCGACGACCTGCAGCCTTTCAACGCGAAGGACTTTGTGGAAGCATTGTTCTGATCCGTGAAATTCCTTGACAAAAGAGGTTCCTGAACCCATAATAGGCAGCGTTAACGCCACCGAAGAAACTGGAGGAAATGACATGGCTGAACTGACAATGGACAAGCTGGTTGCCCTGTGCAAAAACCGCGGATTTATCTTCGCCGGGTCCGAGATCTACGGCGGACTGGCCAATACCTGGGATTACGGTCCGCTGGGCGTGGAATTCAAGAACAACGTGAAAAAGGCCTGGTGGCAGAAGTTTGTGCAGGAGAGCAAGTATAATACAGGCCTGGACTGTGCGATTCTGATGAACCGGGAAGTCTGGGTTGCCAGCGGCCATGTGGGCGGCTTCAATGATCCCCTGATGGACTGCAAGGCCTGCAAGGCCCGCTTCCGCGCGGACAAGCTGATCGAGGACTTTACCCAGGGCGAGGAGACCGGCGACGGCTGGACCAACGCCGAACTGGAAAAGTTCATCGCCGAGCACGACATTGTCTGCCCGGTATGCGGCAAGAAGGATTTCACCGGCATCCGCCAGTTTAACCTGATGTTCAAAACCTTTGCCGGCGTGAATGAGGACAGCGCCAACGAGATTTACCTGCGTCCCGAAACCGCGCAGGGAATCTTCGTCAACTTCCAGAACGCCATGCGGACCACCCGCAAAAAGCTGCCGGCAGGTATTGCCCAGATCGGCAAATCCTTCCGGAATGAAATTACCCCCGGAAACTTCATCTTCCGTGTCCGTGAGTTTGAGCAGATGGAACTGGAGTTCTTCTGCAAACCCGGCGAAGACCTGGAATGGTTCAACTACTGGCGTTCCTTCTGCCGTGAATGGCTGCTGAGCCTGGGCATCAAGGAAGAAAGCCTGCGTCTGCGGGACCATGAACCGGAAAAGCTGGCCTTCTATTCCAAGGCCACCACGGACTTCGAGTTCCTCTTCCCCTTCGGATGGGGCGAACTGTGGGGCGTGGCGGACCGGACGGACTACGATCTGACGCAGCACCAGAATCATTCCGGCAAGTCCATGGAATACCTGGATCCTGTCACCAACGAACGTTACATCCCGTACTGCATCGAGCCCTCCCTGGGCGTGGACCGGATGGTCCTGGCCTTCCTGTGCAACGCCTACGACGAAGAGGAACTGGAAGGCGGAGATGTGCGCACCGTGCTGCACCTGCACCCGGCACTGGCGCCTTACAAGGCAGCGGTGCTGCCCCTGCAGAAGAACAAGCTGGGTGAGCTGGCAGGCAGCATCCATGCCGAACTGTGCAAGTATTTCCCGGTGGAATACGACGAGACCGGTTCCATCGGCAAGCGGTACCGCCGGCAGGACGAAATCGGTACGCCCTTCAGCATCTGCGTGGATTTCGAGACCGAAGAGACCCAGACGGTTACAATCCGTGATCGGGATACCATGCAGCAGGAGCGCGTTCCGATCAGCGAAGTTCGGAAGTATATCGAGGACCGGATGCGGTTCTGAGAAACCTGAAAAAAAGACATATAGTCCCTTGATGGTGCGGCATGTCCGCACCATTTTTTTGCGTTCCGGGGGACCGGACAAAAAGAGCAAAAATCCAAAAAACCGAACATTCGGAATTGAAGTTACAATATAGTTCACACTTTATCTTGCTAAAGTAACATAACCAGATATTTTTCGATATTATCCGCAAATTCTTCCACATGTCGGATCAGGGGGCAATTTTGCCAAAATATAGCAAGAAATGAGCAAAAATCCGTACGAACAAATAAATACATGAGAAAAATGCCCTTCCTGTAACCTTAATGTAACTGTTTATAAATACAATTACATCGTAAATTGACAGCAAAATTGCCATGTATCGATTCGGAGGAAATCAGATCTGGCAATACAGGCATATGATGCTTTGGACTAAATGTTCGGGAGGTAAACGATGATGACAAAGAAGATTCTGAGCCGGCTTACCGTGGTACTGGTCATCTGCGCAATGCTGGTGAGCGTACTGGCAACGACCCTGGTTGGCGCTGAAGAAGTCAATCTGCCGGAAGAGAATGCCGGAGCGGATGTTTCCGGAGAAATCGTCGCCGGTGAAGAACCCGCGGAAGAAGAACCCGCAGAAGAAGAACCTGCGGAAGAAGAACCTGCGGAAGAAGATCCTGCGGCTGAAGAACCCGCAGAAGAAGAACCTGCGGAAGAAGATCCTGCGGCTGAAGAACCCGTGGTCGAAGAACCCGTGGTCGAAGAGCCCGTGGTTGAAGAACCCGTGGTCGAAGAGCCCGTGGTCGAAGAACCCGTGGTCGAAGAACCCGTGGTCGAAGAACCCGTGGTCGAAGAGCCCGTGGTCGAAGAGCCCGTGGTCGAAGAACCCGTGGTCGAAGAGCCCGTGGTCGAAGAACCCGTGGTCGAAGTCGAAGAGATCGTGGTCGAAGTCGAAGAGCCTGTGGCTGAAGAGCCTGTGGTTGAAGAACCCGTGGTTGAAGAGACCGTCGTATTCTCCGGTGAACTGACTGCCAAGCTGGAGAACGTGGGTGACATCATTGAAGGACAGCAGATCATTCTGAACGCGACAGTTCTGAATGCGAACATGGACTATTCCTTCCAGTGGCAGCGGACGCCCATGGAAAGAGAAGAAGACGAAGAGGAAATCTGGACAGAGATCGCGAATATATTGACATACACCTTTGAAGCAACTGAAAATGACGACGATTATTTCTACCGGGCCGTACTGACAGCGGAAGACGGAACAATCCTCTGCTCCGAACAGATCAGTTTTGATGTGCTGCCGGCGGAAGAAATCATCGTCGACGAGCCGGAAACGGAAGAAACCGCAGACGCTGAACCTGCGGAGGACGAATCCACAGAGGATGAAGAGCCCGTAGCCGATGAAGAACCTGTGGCTGAAGAAGAACCCGCAGCCGATGAAGAGCCTGTGGCCGACGAAGAGCCTGTGGCTGACGAAGAACCCGCAGCTGATGAAGAGCTTGAAGCCGATGAAGAGCCTGCGGCCGACGAAGAAGAGATCTTCGAAGACTACGAAACACCTCTGGGCATCTATGAGTACAAGACGATTGTACTTGGAGATGAGGAAGAAGATATTATCGTCCGTGAAGGCGCGGACAGCCTTGCTGCGATTTTCACAACGCTTCCTGCCGGCACGGAAGTGACTGTACTCCGTCAGGACGGCGACTGGGTAATGGTTTTTGCCAACGATGCATTCGGCTTCGTCTACATTGATGACATTGCCGGTTACCTGGATCTGGAAGAAGAGGAAGAACCCGTGGAAGGAATCGCGGTGATTGAGAAGAAAGTAACGATCTTCACTTCCCGCCGTACGATGATGGAGGAAGGCGAAACGATTGAACTGACCAGCAAGCTGGAAGGCTTCGAGGACTGCGAGGAAATCCGCTACGTCTGGAAAGTTGATAAAGGCAATGGTTTTGAAGTCGTCGAAGGTGCAAACGGAGACACTTACACCTACACTGCATCCGCTGAGTCCCTGAACTGGGGATGGCATCTTACAATACTGTATCGCTAAACATGAAACCGATTCTCTTACCTGCAGGCTGCAATGCCTGCAGGATTTCGGATTCCTAACGGAAACTGATAAATAAGCGTTTTTACAAGACCGGATACTGCAAAGGAACCAAGGAAACCGTATTTTTGAACGGGGGGTCACTATTATGATGAAGAAGCTTACAGCGATTCTTCTCGCGCTGCTGATGGTTTTCCAGATGCTGCCGACGACCGTACTGGCCGAACTGGCAGATGGAGGATTTCAGACAGTTGAGTCAAACGATATCGAAGGCATGGAAACAGAAGAATACTTCGAGATCAGTTTTGATACAGACAATTCGGAAGAGCAGGCGCAGAAGCCTGCAGGCCGTAGTGGAAAGTTTTTGCTGCAAAAGAGCCATGGCAAAAACTCGCAGGAGATAAAAGGGCGCGGCCAAAAGCGTATGCGCCGCTCCGGTGAGAGGATCGGCAAGCTTCCTGACGCCTCGAACAAGAAGCA
>CADAOB010000057.1 GCA_902789445.1 uncultured Bacteroidia bacterium
GCCGGCTTGAACGCCATCGCCCTGCTGATTGCCCCCTACAGCGCCTGGGGCCGTATCGCCACCAGCATGCTGGCGCCGGTTTACGGCTGGTGCAACAATCTGCTGGCAGTCATCTCGGCCCATTTCGGAAGCTACGCCTTCTATCCCACGGAAGTCTATCTGAAGAGCCTGCCGGTCCTGATCGTGGCCGTCATTACCTTTATTATAATTGCAGTCCTGGCCTGGCGGGGCGGCCGCACCTGGTGCAACACCGTCTGCCCGGTCGGTACGACGCTCGGCCTGCTCTCGCGTTTTGCGATCTTCCGTCCGGTGATCAATACCGACAAATGCGTCAACTGCGGCGTCTGCGGCAAGCGTTGCAAGGCATCCTGCATCGACACGAAGAACCACGCCATTGACTACAGCCGCTGCGTGGCCTGCTTCGACTGCATCGAGAACTGCCACACCCATGCGATCTCCTATCGGATCGCGTACGGCAAACAGACGCCCGCTCAAGCCGGGAAGGACGCTTCCCGCCGCGCCTTCCTCACCGGACTGGCCCTGGCCGCCGGTGCCGCAACCGTCGAAGCCAAGAAAAAGAAACTCGCGGAAGGCGTAGCCGTACTCGAGGACAAAAAAGTCCCGGCCCGTGAGGTGATCCCCGTCCCGGCCGGTGCCAAAAGTTCAGGTTTCTTCCTCATCTACAGCCACTGCACCGCCTGCCAGCTCTGCGTCAGCGAGTGCCCCAACGACGTGCTCAAGCCGTCCGCGCGCCTGGCCCACCTGATGCAGCCCGAGATGTCTTTCCAGGACGGTTTCTGCTCCGTGGACTGCAACCGCTGCACCACAGTCTGCCCGACCGGCGCCATCTCCCTGGTGGAAAGCGCCGCCGACAAGAGCGCCATCCAGATCGGCCACGCCGTGGTGATTCCGGAAAACTGCGTCGTCAACCGCGACAACGTGAACTGCGGCAACTGCGCCCGCCACTGCCCGGTCGGCGCCATCACGATGGTGGCGAAGGAAGGCAGCAAGTTCAAAGTCCCGGCCGTCAATCCGGAGCAGTGCATCGGCTGCGGTGCCTGCGAATTCCACTGCCCGGCCCGGCCGGTCAGCGCCATTTATGTTGAAGGTCACGAAGTACACAAGGAGAGATAATCATGAAAAGACGCGATTTCATCAAGATATTCGGCGCCGGCGCCACCGCCACGGCTGTCGCCGCCTGCACGGGCAACACGCCGCAAGCCGCAGCCGGCAAGAAAGAACCCGGCGAAATGACATACCGCACCAGTTCCCTGGGCGACAAGGTGTCGCTGCTGGGCTACGGCTGCATGCGCTGGCCGACCACGACCGATGCGGAGGGCAAGACCGTCATCGACCAGGAACAGGTCAACAGCCTGGTGGACTATGCCATCGAACATGGCGTCACCTATTTCGACACGGCTCCGGTGTACGGACAGGGTCAGTCCGAGCGCGTGACGGGCATTGCGCTCAAGCGCCATCCGCGCGAGAAATTCCTCATTGCCACCAAGCTCTCGAACACCCAGAACTATTCGCGCGAAGCGGCGCTTGCGATGTACCGGCATTCCTTCGAAGCGCTGCAGGTCGATCATCTCGACTATTACCTGCTTCACTCGGTAGGCGGATCGCGCGGCAATCTTACCAGCATGGAGGTCCTGCAGCAGCGTTTCTTCGAAAACGGGATCCTCGATTTCCTGCTGAAAGAGCGCGACGCGGGCCGCATCCGGCACCTGGGCTTTTCGTTCCACGGCGACCAGCAGGTATTCGACCACCTGCTGAAACTCCACGATGAGAATGCCGCCCAAGGCGGCCGTCCGCTCTGGGATTTCGTCCAGATCCAGATGAACTATGTGGACTGGAATCACGCCCAGCTGATTTCGCGGCGCAATGTCAACGCCAGCTACCTCTACGCCGAACTCGAGCGCAGGGGCATCTCCGTCGTCATCATGGAACCGCTGCTGGGCGGCCGGCTGGTCAATCTGCCCCAGCATGCGGCAGACAAGCTGCTTGCACGCAACCCGAACGCATCGCTCGCCTCGTGGGCTTTCCGCTTCTGCGGAACCTATCCCGGCGTGATGTGCGCACTGAGCGGTATGACCTACAAGGAGCACCTGGTTGACAACCTTTCGACCTTCTGCCCGGTGGAACCGCTCACGGAAGAAGAGCTGGCCTTCCTGGAAGAAGTCGCCGACGACTACGCCAACCATCCCATCATCCCCTGCAACGACTGCAAGTACTGCATGCCCTGCCCTTACGGCGTGGACATCCCGGGCGTCTTCGTCCACTACAACAAGTGTGTGAACCAGGCGATGATCAAAGAGAACCGGCAGGATCCCGCCTACCGCAAGGCGCGCCGGGCTTATCTGGTCTCGCTCGACCGGAGCGTTGACCGCCTGCAGCAGGCCAATCACTGCATCGGTTGCGCCCAATGCGTGGATGCCTGCCCGCAGCGGATCGCCATTCCCGCCCAGATGCGCCGGATCGAGGCGTTTACCGAACAACTCCGTCGCGACCAGTCGCCGCTGTAATGGCTGCCATCATCTTCGACTTCGACGGTACGCTCGCCGACACGCAGCGCGGCATCCTGGCCACCGCGCAGGAAGTCCTGCACCGGATGGGGCGGGAGCCGGCCGACGAGCAGGCGCTGGCCGCTACGATCGGCCTGCCGCTCAAAGAAAACTTCACGCGCGGCGCCGGCCTCTCCGAAGCGGAGGCCGGCCGCGCCGTGGAGATCTATCGCGAAATCTTCGACTTGACCGCCATCCCGCTCATCACCGGCTTCCCGGGCGTAGAAGAAACGCTCGCGGCCCTTGCCTCGCGCGGCGTACCGATGGCCGTGGCTTCTTCCCGCGGGCAACGCTCGCTCGAACTGCTGATGCACCATCTCGGCCTGGACCGGCACATTCCCCTGGACCGCGTCTTCGGCGTGGAAACCGCCGCGCGGCCCAAGCCTGCCCCGGACATCGTGTATGTGATCCTGGGACGGCTCGGGGCCAAGCCCGAAGAGACACTGGTCGTCGGCGACACGACTTTCGACATCGAAATGGGCAAGGCCGCCGGCTGCTATACCTGCGGCGTCTCGTATGGAAACCAAAGCGCCAGCCAACTGGCCGGCGCTTCTCCGAATTATCTGCTGGATGATCTGCGGAAACTGATCTAGCCGCAGACATTCCCCTTATTTCAGACCACGGGCACGCAGCAGCGCGTCCGGATCGGGCTCGGCGCCGCGGAAGTTCTTGTAGAGCACCATCGGGTCGTCGCTGCCGCCTTTTTCAAGCACGTTCTGGCGGAAACTCCGGGCCGTAGCCGGATCGAAGATACCCTTCTGCATAAAGAGTTCGAAAGCGTCCTTGTCGAGCACTTCAGCCCACAGATAGCTGTAGTAGCCAGCGCTGTAGCCGCTGTTGAAGATGTGGTTGAAATAGGTGGTGCGGTAGCGCGGGATGATCTCGTCGATCAGGCCCATTTCCTGGCAGACTTTCTTCTCGAACGCTTCGATGTCGATGCCCTCGACGGAGGACAGTTCGTGCCACTTCATGTCGAGGATCGAGGCGGCGCAGAGTTCCGTGGTCATGAAGCCCTGGTTGAAGTTGCCGGCGGCGATGATCTTCTCCACCAGTTCGTCGGGAATCACCTCACCCGTCTGATAATGTTTGGCATAGCCGGCGAGGACTTCCTTCTGGAAAGCCCAGTTCTCGTTGATCTGCGAAGGAAGCTCCACGAAGTCGCGGGCTACGGCCGTACCGCTGACCGTGCGGTAGTGGCACTGGGTGAGCAGGCCGTGCAGGGCGTGGCCGAATTCGTGGAACATCGTCTCCACATTGTCGAGGCTCAGCAGCGACGGCGTATCGGCGGTCGGCTTGTTGAAGTTGCCCACATTGACGATGATCGGGCGGACCATCTGGCCGTCGGCCGTCACATATTCGTCGCGGATGTTGTTCATCCAAGCGCCGCCGCGCTTGCTTTCACGCGGGAAATAGTCGGTGGTCAGCACACCGATCAGCGAACCGTCGGCATCGCTCACCTTGAAGGCTTCCACATCGGGATTGTACTTGGGCGCATTCTCAATTTTCTCGAACTTGAGCCCGTAAAGTTTCGAAGCGGTGTTGAACACCCCTTCGCGGACGTTCTCCATCTTGAAATACGGCTTGGTGGTCTCCTCGTCGAGCGCATATTTGGCCTTGCGGACCTTCTCGGCATAGTAGAACCAGTCCCACGGCCGGATCTTCGCGCCTTTTTCGACCTTGCCGGCCTTGATGTCTTCGTCCATCACCTTCTGCATATCCTTCACTTCTTCCTTGGCGCGGGAGACGGCATATTTGAAGATATTGGCCAGGAAGGCATCGACCGCCTCGGGCGTCTTGGCCATCTTGTCGCTCAGGATATGGGCGGCAGGGTTTTCATAACCCAGCAGCTTCGCCTTTTCTTCCTTGAGCTTGAGGATATTGAGAATGATCTCCTTGGTGTCGTTCTCATTTCCGTTGTTGCCGCGGTTCGAATAGGCCTTGAACATCGCTTCGCGTTTGGCGCGGTCTTCCTCAACGGCCATCACGTCGGGATACTCCGAGATCGAGATGCCGAACTGGGCCTTGAAGGCATTGTTCTCCTTGAGGAGATAGTTGCCGAAGCGGTTGCTCAGCGTCGAAAGCTCGGTGTTGATCTCTTTCATCCGGGCCTGGCCGGCTTCGTCCAGGGCGATGCCGTTGTCCGCGAAGGAACGGTACACTTTGTCGAGCACCATTTCCTGCTCGCGGGTCAGGCCGAGGGCTTCTTTCTGCTTGTTGATGGCTTCGACTTTGGCGAAGAGATCCTTGTTGAAGGTGATCTCGTTGTCGTGCTGCGCGGCCAGGGTCGTGGCCTCTTCCACGACTTTCTCAAGTTCCGGGCTGTTGTCGGTTTCAGACAAGTTGAACAGGACGCCGCTGACTTTGGCCAGCAGGCCGCCGGACAGGTCGAAAGCGGCGATCACGTTGTCGAAGGTCGGCGCTTCGGGATTGTCGATGATGGCCTGGATCTCGGCATTGTGCTGACGGATTCCCTCCTGCAGGGCCGGAATGTAGTCGGCATTCTGAATCTGTTCGAACGGCGGGATGCCGAACGGGGTGTCCCATTCCGTGAGGAAGGGATTGGTGCGTTTTTCAGTGCAAGCTGTCATAGCGATAAGGGCTAGTGCAATTGCAAACAGTCGTTTCATAAGTTATGCGTGTTAATCGTTTAAATTCGTTTTTATCCGTTTATAAACGCTTTTCAATCCTACAAATTTACTACTTTTGCAAAATCAAGCGAAATATTTTACAGTCATGATCAAAGATATCACTTCTTCCGTCAAATTCATCGGGGTCGACGACCTCGACATCGACCTCTTCGAAAGCCAGTACGTGGTGCCCGAAGGAATGTCCTATAATTCTTATGTCATCCTCGACGAGAAAGTCGCCGTCCTCGACACGGCCGACGGCCGCAAGGGCGAAGCCTGGAAGGCCAACCTGGCCGAGGCGCTCGGCGACCGCCAGCCCGACTACCTCGTCGTCCACCACATGGAGCCCGACCACTCCTCGCTGGTGGCCTGGATGCTGGAAAAATATCCTTCCGTGACGCTTGTGGCCACGGCCGCCGCCCTGAAGATGCTCCCGCAATTCTTCGAAGGCATCGCCCTGGAAGGCCGCACACAGGCCGTCAAGGAAGGCGACACGCTCTGCCTGGGCAGCCACACCCTCCGCTTCACGCTGGCGCCGATGGTCCACTGGCCCGAGGTGATGGTCTCCTACGAATCTTCCGAAAAGATCCTCTTCTCGGCCGACGCCTTCGGCCGCTTCGGCGCCATGGAGAAGATCGCCTTCTGGGGCTCGGACGATGACGACTGGGCCTGCGAGGCCCGTCGCTACTATTTCAACATCTGCGGCAAATACGGCGTCCAGGTGCAGAACCTGCTCAAGAAGCTCGCCGGGACGGACATCGCCCTGATCTGCCCGCTCCACGGCCCGATCCTCAACGAGAACCTCCCCTATTACCTGGGCCTCTACCAGACCTGGAGCATTTACGGCGTGGAGACGGAAGGCATTTTCGTTGCCTATGCCTCCATCCACGGCGGAACAGCCGCCGCAGCGGAACGCTTCGCAGAAATCCTGCGCCAGAAAGGCTGCCCGAAGGTCGCGACGGCCGACCTGACCCGCGGCGACCTGGCCGAAGGTGTGGAAGACGCTTTCCGCTACGGCAAGATGGTCCTGGCGGCCTCTTCCTACGACGCCGGCGTCTTCACGCCGATGCACGACTTCCTCTACCGCCTGCAGGCCAAAGGCTACCAGAAACGGACGGTCGGCCTGATCGAGAACGGCAGCTGGGCCCCCAGCGCCGGCCGCGTGATGAAGGAGATGCTCGGGGCGATGAAAGACATCACCCTCGTCGAGCCGCTGGTCACCATCCGCAGCCGCATGCACGCCGAGGACCTGCCGAAACTCGAGGCCCTCGCCGACGCGATGCTGCAATAAGTCCCTAGCGGGCGAGAATCTGCGAGACGGCCGAAAGGATCGGCTCGACGCTGATGACAGAGCCGGTTGCCCCTTGCATCCAAGCCTGCGGGGTCAGCCGGCCCTGCTTGTAGATACGCTGCAGCTCCGCCGCAAAATCCGCGTCGCTTCCGCATTTGGCCAGGTGCTCTTCCAGTTGATAGTGGATGATGTGCCCGATCGGATAATTGGGCAGGTACATCGGGTAGTCGAGCATGTGGGAATAGATGGCCAGCAGCGGAGAATCGTGCGTGCCGAGCACCGGCTCATAATAATCGTTCCAGACCTTGCGCGCAATGGACATCACGGCGTCGCGCAACTGGGGCGCCGTGGCGGAAGGATGGGCGTAGAGCCAGCGCCATGTGTACATGTCCACCAGGCTGACACCCATGATTTCATACATGTTCCAGAAAATGTCGAGCGTGGCATTGTCGTCCATCTGCTGGCGGCCATAGCCCAGCAGCTGCAGGTCGCGGACCTGGAAAAGGAAGGCCATCGCTTCGGTGGTGGCGGTATTGGGCACGCCGGCCAGGGTGTAATGGTCGATGTGATAGAGATCCGTCACCTGCTCCACGTTGTGGCCGAATTCGTGGACGGCGATATTATAGCCTTTGTAGTCCATGCCGGAAGGCCCGATCCGGGTGCGCAGGCGCGCGGGTTCGGTGCGCCCCACACACTCCCAGGCGTGGCCGGAGCCGCGGGCACCCTCCACGACGATGTGGTCGGCCAGGAACTGCGCTTCCTGGGCCGGGACGGCCTGCCCCTTGCTTCCCGCCAGACGGCGGCAATCAATGCCTGCGTGCTCCGCCGGG
>CADAOB010000058.1 GCA_902789445.1 uncultured Bacteroidia bacterium
GATGTATGCATCGCAAAGGTATTTGAGGTATTTCAAGACCAGTTCGATGGATACCGGGCTTTTCTGCCCCTTCATATAATTGGAAATACTGGTGGCCGATACCGGTTTCCCCGTGTTGTCGGCAAGGAAACGGACCAGGTTGTACAGGAACGGCACATTCCTAATCTTATGCTTGAGGATTATATCCTTGACAAGGGCGGTGTTCAGCACGTCCTGGGCGTATGAATACACCTCGTTTTCATCGTGTATGTCGTACTTGACAAGCCCCGGCAGGCCTCCGGCGGTGATAAATAGTGACAGGGTATCATCTCCCTCTTCCAACTTATGAAAGCGGATGAAATCCTTGTACGTCAGGGCCTGGATGTAAACTTCGTGATACCGGGCCGCCAGCAGTGTGGATAAGTCACTGGAAAGCGTCTCTGCATTGCTGCCGGTAAGAACCAGGTCCGTGTGAGGCTCCGTCCTCCAGTGACGGACACTCTTCTCAAACTCCTTGATTTCCTGGACTTCATCAATCAGGATGTAATTCCGTTTGTCCGGAACGTATTTCCCCTCGATGTATTCGTTCAGGTCTTTGTAGGTGACGATATCGTCCCAATCCTTCTTTTCCTTGTTGATATAGATGACGTTACCATCGGCTTCCAAGAGCAAGTCCCTCAGGGCCATCAGGACATAGCTCTTTCCTACGCGCCGCTGGCCCGTGAGGACGATGATGGTTTCTTTCCCGAAGTAATGCTGTACCTGCGCAAGGTACTCAGGTCTCTGTAGTATTTCCATAGTGCAAACCTACGGAAATACTCTTATATAACCAAGGAAATTTCAAGAAAATTGAATTTCCTAAGATATAGCTGATAAAATTAGTGGCCTGAAACTAGTATATCGTTCCCAAAATTAAAGCGGGGTGATGGAAATGATTTTCACATCGCCGACGGGACGGTCGTAACGGTCGGTGCGCTCGGCCGCAATCTTGTCAATCACAGGGAGTCCGTCAACCACTTCGCCGAAGATGGTATATTCCCCGTCCAGGTGCACGCAGTTGGCCGGATCCTGGACGATATAGAACTGGGAACCTGAAGATTCCTTGGCCGGATTGACCCGGTCGGCGAGACGGGCGGCAGCCAGGGCGCCCTTCTTGTGGGTCTTGCCCGGGACGATCTCGGCCGGAATGGTGTAGCCCGGTCCGCCGGTACCGTATTGTGCGACCTTGGCGGTGTCACGCGTAAAGGGATCGCCGCCCTGGATCATGAAACCTTTGATGACCCGGTGGAAAAGCAGGCCGTCATAGAAGCCGGACTTGGCCAGTTTCACGAAATTGTCGCGGTGCAGCGGGGTGTCCGCATAGAGTTTGACGGTCATCGTGCCGTCGGTGGTCTTGATCTTGAGCATCGGCTCTTCGCCGAGTTCCGCCCATTTGTCGACCGGGGCGGCAGGTGCTTCGTTCATGGGTGTGTTCTCCTCTTTTTCCTTAGGCTGTCCTGAAATCTGTTCGGTTTCCGGAACCACTTCCCCCTCTGCGGGTTTGGGTTCCTTTCCTCCTTTGCAACCGGCCAGCACGACGGCCATGGCCAGCAGCAGATAACATAAACGGGTTCGCATAATTGTAATTTTACAAAGTCAAAATTAGTGATTATTTCTTAAATTTGTAAGCTAAATCCGTTTGAAGTGGCAAATCCGATCAAACAGCTTGCCGGCGAGACCGCCATCTACGGCCTGAGTACCATCCTGGCCCGGGTCATCAACTTCGCCCTGGTGCCGCTCTACACCCGCGTGCTGAGCCAGGCGCAATACGGCGTATTCTCTGAATTCATGGCCTACATCGCCATGCTGCAGGTCGTGCTGACCCTCGGCCTGGAGACGGGTTGTTTCCGCTACGCCAGCAAGGAAGGCGCCGATCCCGGGAAGGTCTTTTCCAATGCCTTCGTCACGGTCTTCGGCATCTGTGCGCTGTTCTTTGCCTGCGTAACCGTCTTTTCGGACGGGATTGCCACGGCGATGGGCTATCCCGGCTTTGCCCGGCTGATTGTCTATTGCGGGCTTATCCTGCTGATCGACTGCACCACGGCCATCCTCTTCGCGAAGTTGCGGCACGAGCACAAGGCGCTCAGGTTCGCGGTCATCAAGACCTTGAAAATCCTGACGGAAGTCGGGGTGAACCTGCTGCTCTACCTGGTGATGGCGCAGCGCTTTGCGGCGGGTTCCAGCCTCTGGCTCACCCGCTTCGTAAGCGCTGTCCCGGACTTTACCTATCCGATCTTCGCCATCCTGGTCAGCTGTCTGGTCTGCCTGGTGCTGATCGCCCCCGAACTGCTGAAACTCACCTTCCGGCTTGACCGGTCGCTCATCCGGCGCCTGCTCGTGTATTCGCTTCCGCTGATGGTCGCCGGCCTTCCGGGCATCATGAACGACGTGCTGGACCGCGTGCTGATGCGCTTTATCAACGCCGATCCCGTAAACTGGCGCGCCGACCTGGGCGTATATCAGGCCGCGGTGAAACTGGCCGTGATCATGCAACTTTTTGTGCAGATGTTCCGCTATGCGGCCGAACCGTTCTTCTTCCAGCGGGAAAAGGACAAGGACGGGAAGAAAATCTACGCCGACGTGCTCAATTATTTCACGGCCTTCTGCATGTTCGGATTCGTGACGCTGATGCTCTTCATGGACGAGATCGGCCTGATCCTGGGCAAGGATTTCCGCGTGGGGCTCGACATCACGCCCATCATGCTGATGGCCTACATCATTACCGGCATCCTGTTCAACGTCAACATCTGGTACAAGCTCTCCGAGAAGACGGGCTATGCGGTCTGGATCACGCTGGCGGGGCTGGTGGTCACGGTGATCGTGAACCTGATCTTCATGCCGCGCTATTCCTACCATGCCGCGGCCTGGGGCCACATCGCCAGCTACCTGACGATGCTGGTGCTGACCGCCGCGCTGGGCCGCAGGCACTATCCGATTCCCTACAACTGGGGCGTCGTCCTGCTGCTGGTCGCCGGCGGGCTCGGCATTTGGGGACTCAGCCTCCTGCTTCCGGAAATGGGGATCTGGACAAAAGTTCTCGTACATTCCGCCTTCGTGCTGCTCTATATTTTCTTCGCATTTGCTATATTTGCAATTCATAAGAGAAGAATCGTCCGATGAAAGTGAAGATCGTCAACCATTCGCCTTTTGACCTGCCGGCCTATGCCACAGCGCTTTCCGCCGGGATGGACCTCCGGGCCAACCTGGAGCAGCCCCTGGTACTCGGCACGCTGGAGCGCGCACTCGTGCCTACCGGCCTCCACATCGAGCTGCCGGCCGGCTATGAAGCGCAGATCCGTCCGCGCAGCGGGCTGGCCGCCAAGCACGGCATATCGATCGTCAACGCCCCGGGGACCATCGACGCGGACTATCGCGGGGAGATCAAGGTCGTGCTGGTCAATCTTTCGAAGGAACCCTTTACCGTCAATCCGGGTGAGCGGATCGCCCAGATGGTGGTGGCCCGGCACGAGCAAGTGGAATGGGAAGCGGTGGAGACGCTGGAAGAGAGCCTCCGCGGCAGCGGCGGATTCGGATCGACAGGAAAATAAAAGTCAAGCGATATGATTTCAGTTGAAGAGTTATATGCCCTTTACAAAAGGTGCACGGGAATCACGACCGACAGCCGGAAGATCAAGGACGGCGTGATGTTTTTCGCCCTGAAGGGAGAAAAATTCGACGGCAACGACTTCGCCGTCGATGCGCTCAAGGCCGGTGCCCGCTACGCCATAGTGGACCGTTTCCTCCTGGAAGGCACGTCCTACCGGGGGCGCAAGTGCATCGTGGTGGAGAATTCGCTGGAGATGCTGCAGAACCTGGCGGCCTATCACCGCAAGCAGACCGACATCCCGGTGGTCGGGATCACGGGTACGAACGGCAAGACCACGACCAAGGAACTGGTCGCTGCCGTCCTCTCCCGCAAATACAACATCGTCGCCACGCAGGACAACTTCAACAACCATATCGGCGTCCCGCTGACGCTCTTCCGCCTCGACGAGAAGACCGACCTGGCCGTGGTCGAAATGGGTGCCAGCGCGCCGGGCGAGATCGCCGAACTGACGAAAATCGTGCAGCCTACCTGCGGCCTGATCACCACCGTGGGCAAAGCGCACCTGCAGGGATTCGGCTCTTTCGAAGGGGTCAAGAAAGCCAAGGGCGAACTCTACGACATCCTGCGGCAGAAAGGCGGCGTGGTATTCTACAATGCCGACAACGAAGACCTCTGTGAAATGGTTTCGCATCGGCAGGGCCTGCGTACCCGCAAATACGGCGTCCGGGAACAGGGTGTCAAGATCCTGCCGACGACCGCAGAAGCGCCGTACCTGCGGCTCGAACTGGAGCGGGAAGGCAAGCCCGTGACCATCAGCACGCACCTGATCGGCGCCTACAACGCCGACAACGTGATGGCCGCCCTGGCCGTCGGCGATTTCTTCGAAGTGCCTTTCGCCAAGGCGGTCGCCGCCATCGAAGCCTATACGCCCTCCAACAGCCGGAGCCAGCTCGTCAAGACGAAATCCAACACGCTGGTCATCGACGCCTACAACGCCAATCCGTCCAGCATGAAAGCGGCCCTCGACAATTTCGCCGCCACCGAATTCCCGGGCAAGACCCTGATGCTGGGCGACATGCTGGAACTCGGGCAGGAATCCTCCGAAGAACACCGCGCCGTACTGAGCCGGGCCATGGAGACCGCCCCCGACATCTATGTCGTCGGTGAGGAGTTCAGCCGGGCTTCCCGTACCCTGCACGCCGATTCGCGGCAGGTCAAGGCCTTCCCGGACATCGAAGCGCTCAAGGCCTACGTCCAGGAGCACCCCCTGCAGGAACGCACCATCCTGATCAAAGGTTCCAACGGCATCCACATGCCGAAAGTGGTGGAAGTCCTTTGACAAGACGCGCCGGACTGTTTGATTTTCAAAAAATATCCGTATATTTGCGGGCCCTTTCTCGAGAAGATGGGGAAGTTACAATTATTGTACTGATTACTAACTTTAAGCAAAAAGCAAAATGGCTGTTAAAATCCGCCTTTCGCGCCACGGCAAGAAGAACTACGCGTATTTCCACATTGTCGTCGCCGATTCACGCTCACCGCGTGACGGCCGTCTGATCGAACAGATCGGCCTCTACAACCCGAACACCAACCCCGCTACCATCGTCCTCGACGGTGACCGCGCCCTCGACTGGCTCAACAAAGGTGCCCAGCCGACCACCACGGCCCGCCGCATCCTCTCCTACGAGGGTGTCATGCTGAGAAAGCATCTCCAGGGCGGTGTCGCCAAGGGCGCTTTCTCCGAGGAGGAAGCCGAGCGCCGCTTCGCCGCCTGGAAGACCCAGAAGGATTCGAAGGTCGCCTCCAAGAAACAGAGCATCGCCAATGCCGCTTCCGAAGCTGCCAAGGCTGCCGTCAAGGCTGAAGCCAAGGTCAACGAAGAGCGCGCCGAGGCCATCGCCAAGAAGAAGGCTGAAATCGCCGCTGCCGCCGAGGCCGCTGCCCGCGCCGCCGCTGAAGAAGCTGCCGCCGCCGCTGCCGAAGCTGAGGCTCCCGCCGAAAATCCTGAGGCCTAAGCACGGGATGAAGGTGCTGAAATCCTGGGGCGCGTCCGGCCAGGTGGTCTTGAGCCACCCGGACATCAACCCTGAGGATTTGAAGACACAGGGACCGGTATTCATCGAATTCGATGGACTGCCGGTTCCTTTTTTCATTGAATCGCTCCAGGAAAAAGGAAACCGCTGCATCGTCAAGTTCGAAGACATCGACACCCTCCCGGAAGCTGAAGAACTGGTGGGACGGGAGGTGACACTCGGCACCGAAGCGGAGGAGGACGAAGACACGCTGGTCGGCCTCCGGGTGCGGGATGCCAAGTCCCGCCGCATCATCGGGGAGATCGTGGATATGAGCGACTACGGCGGCAATCTCGTCGTCACCGTCGAGACGGACCACGGCGATGTCCTGCTGCCCGTCCACGAAGAACTCAGCGTCGGCATCCACGACGACATCCTCACGATGGACATTCCGGCAGGGCTGGTTTAACCCCCGTTTTCATTTCTGGCACGGCCTTTGCTTAACCTATCATCGAATAGTTTTTTCATAGGTTAAGTTTTTAGGTTAAAAGGAAAAAGGCGACCCGCTGTCCAGCGAGCCG
>CADAOB010000059.1 GCA_902789445.1 uncultured Bacteroidia bacterium
GAAAGCGCCGGACAGATTACGGAAGAAATCAATAAACCATTCTTCATTAAAATATTGGTTGTTCTGTGGCGGAATCCCCGTGGCCGCAATGCGCTCACCACCCGTGTACTGCACCAGAAGGTCCATGTGGTTGGCGGCTCCCGGAGAATGAACGGAGTAACCGTCCAACTGCGCCACATCCCGTTGTTCGGCAAAGGTATGAAAAAAATTTGGCATATTTCAGAAAAGCCTCTATCTTTGCATTCCCTAAGGGGTCTGGGGCTGTGCCCCAGTATAAAACGGTGAGGTGGGTGAGTGGCTTAAACCACCAGTTTGCTAAACTGACGTACGGGATTACCGTACCGGGGGTTCGAATCCCCCCCTCACCGCAGAACGAATAAGAAGGCTTGACGAGTTACTCGATCAAGCCTTCTTATGTTGCAATGGAAATGGATAAGAATCGTTTGAAAGAGCCTGGATTCGGGCGGATACTCCTCGGCGTCGTGGCGCTGGGCTGCTCCATCCTGATCGGTTTTGTCGTGGGACTCCGTGCCGGCGACCGAAGCCGGAAAAGGCAGCCGCAGGAGCCCGTTTCCGGGGTGCTGGCACCGATTTCATCGGCAGAACCCGCAGCCAAAGACACGAGTGTCGTGGATACGCTCGCCGTCGAACCGGTTCCGGAAAAGACCCCGTCGTTTTCCCGGCAGCAAGTCGCCCAGGGCGTCGAATATCTGGCATCCCACAATCGGTGGAATCGCCTTGAAATGGAGAAAATCCCGGTTCTGGCAGGCCTCTGGGATGCCGTCAACACCTATCAGCTCGACGAAATCCGGCGCTACAACGAAGTGCTGGCATCCACGCCCTTGACTTCCATTGTCGAAGGGCTTGAACACAATCCCAAGTCGGGTTTCTACGCCGCCAAGACCGACCAGGTCATCACGCTCAGCACGTATATCAAGCGGCTCCGTTAGTAGAACTTCCGGATGAAGGCGTTGTAGTCTCTCGGTGTTTCCTTTTCGAATTTCTTGCGTTCCCGGAGGATTTCACGCTGCTCGGCGGACGGGTCGCGGGTGGGATCCCAGTTGTCGGCGAACTTCCAGTAGAAATGGTCCGGGTAGTTCTTGCGCTTGTCCTTGGCGTCGGTCATGTGCTTCTTCTCGGCTTCCTGCCAGGTTTTGAAACGACCCAGGCCTTCCGGAGCCTGGGTAATGCCGGCATACCAGGGCACGAAGGTCTGGCAGCAGGGGTGTCCCATGGCATTCCACATCACGCAACCCAGGTCGAAGTCCATCCACGGACGGAGCTGGAAGATGGTGGAGAGCACCGTATTGTCGTTGCAGATGCTGTTGACCAGATGGCCTTCGGCATCGAGGGGCTCGTGGAGCGAAAGGACGTTCATCATGTCGCGGAGCGAGACTTTCTTGCGGGGAGTCGAAGCGAATTCGCCGGGATGTTCCATGCCGAAGAAATAATCCCAGGCTTCGCGGTGGCGCGACTGGTTGTTGTCGGAGGCCAGCGATTTGGGGGAAGCGTAGGCCTTGGCAAAGGAGAAGGCGCCGTCCTTGGCCGGATCGTACCAGCCGCGGGCGATGGCGTAGTCCACGATGTCCTCGCTGCCGGCAAAGTTCTCTTCGTCTTCGAGATCGACATACCCGATGACATAGTAGTTCGGAATGGTCATCACTTTGTCGTCCGGGACGCGCTGCGCCACCCAGTGTTTTCCTTTGACCACGGAGATCACCCAGCCTTCGGTCGGGTCGGCCACGATGTAGGAACGGCCGCTGCCGCGGTAGCCGAAGGTCTCGACCATTGTGCCGACCAGCACGACCGCTTCCCGGGCGGTGCGGGCATAGCGGGCGATCGATGTACGGATTTCGTAGAGGACGCCGTCGCCGGTCAGTTCACCCTTGTCTTCGCGGGAGGGGCAGCCGTTGGAGGCTACGGAGACGCCGTATTGGTTCATGAACACGTCGGCCACTTCCATCCCCGGAAATTCGCACCAGATGTAGCGGAGGTTCTTTTCGCTTTCGGGAACGACATAGATGTTGAGCATCTGCTCGCCATGGTCGTCTTCGTTGTGGGCCATCAGTACGGATCCGTCAACCGTGGCATTGCGGCCGGCGATGACGGAAAAACAGTTGTAGTCCTGTGCTGAAACAAGGCCGAAGGCGCAGAGCAGGACGGCGAGGCTGGAGAGTATCTTTTTCATCGTTCTGGGTTTTGATCGTGGTTAATCAGCCAAAGATAGTAAAAAAATCAATAATTTGCTATCTTTGCAGGTTATAAATTAAAAAGAAAGAAATGGCTTTGAAATGCGGAATCGTAGGACTGCCGAACGTCGGTAAATCCACCTTGTTCAACTGCATCAGTTCGTCGAAGGCACAGGCGGCGAATTTCCCCTTCTGTACCATCGAGCCGAACGTGGGTTCGACCACGGTGCCGGACAATCGCCTCAGTGTGCTCACGGACATCTGCCATCCGAAGCGGACCATTCCCGCCACGGTGGAGATCGTGGACATTGCAGGCCTGGTCAAGGGTGCCAGCCGGGGCGAGGGCCTGGGCAACCAGTTCCTGGCCAATATCCGGGAAACGGATGCCATCCTGCACGTGCTGCGCTGCTTCGACGACCCGAACGTGACGCACGTGGACGGCAGCGTCGATCCGGTGCGCGACAAGGAGATCATCGACGTCGAACTGCAGATCAAGGACCTCGAGACCGTGGACAACCGCCTCTCCAAGCTGCAGAAACAGGCCCAGACGGGCGGCGACAAACAGGCCAAAAAGGCCGTGGACGTGCTGCTCCGCTACAAGGAGGTGCTCGAACAGGGCCGCAATGCCCGCGAGGTGGAGCTCGACAATGCGGAGGAACGCCGCATCGCCCGCGAATTCTGCCTGCTGACCAACAAGCCGGTGCTCTATGTCTGCAACGTGGATGAGAATTCCGCCGCGTCGGGCAATGCCTACGTGGAGGCGGTCCGCAAGGCCGTGGCGGGGGAGAACGCGCAGCTGCTCGTGATTTCGGCCAAGATCGAATCGGAGATCGCGGAGCTCGAGGATCCCGAGGAGCGCCAGCTGTTCCTCTCGGAGATCGGGCTGGAAGATTCGGGCGTGGTGCGGCTCATCCAGTCGGCCTATGCGCTGCTGGGCCTGCAGACCTTCTTCACCGCCGGTGCCGACGAGTGCCGGGCCTGGACCATCCACAAGGGCGACAAGGCGCCGCAGGCGGCGGGTGTGATCCACACGGATTTCGAGAAAGGCTTCATCCGTGCCGAGGTCATCAAGTACGACGATTTTGTCGCGCTCCGCAGCGAAGCGGCCTGCCGTGCGGCGGGCAAGCTGGCCAGTGAGGGCAAGGAGTATGTGGTGCAGGATGGCGACATCATGCACTTCCTGTTCAATGTATAATAGCAAAACAAAACGATAATGAAACGAATCCTTTATGTCGCGACGATGGCGGCCGTTTTGGCGGCCTGCTGCTGCGGGTGCTCGCAGAAACCTGTCGCAAAGCCGGAGTGGTTCACCAATACCACTTATTTTGAAGAGAAAAACGGGATGTACGCCGAAATGCCCGTCAGCCCGAAGAACATCGTGATGGTCGGCGACGACTACATCGACCGCGGCCTGTGGAATGAATTCTTCGCCGATACGACGATCAAGAACCGCGGCATCACCTATGACGCCACCGAGCACGTGCTCTACCGGATCGACCAGATCGCGGCCTGCAAGCCTGCGAAGGTTTTCGTAAGTGCCGGCTGGAACGATGTGCTGCACGGAACGCCGGACGCCGTGATCGTAAGCAATATTGAGCAGATTTTCAGCCGTATCCGCAAGAATTCGCCCAAGACGAAATGCTACTGGCTCAACATTGTCGGCTCGCCGGTCCTCACGCCGGAGCAGGCTGCAAGCGTGAAGTCGGTCAACGACCAGGTCGTCCAGCTGTCGTTCAAGGCCGGCTTCGAGGTCATCGACATTGATTCGGCACTTCGCGCAGGCATTGCGGACAGCACCTATTCCTGGGATGGCGGCAAACTGCTCAACGGCGCCGGCTACGAGGCGCTTGCCCAGGCCATCGAGCGCCAGATCGGCAAGCCGCATCTGAACCGCGCCAACGACCGTGAATATCCCCTTGAAGTTTCGGATTATTACCGGCATCGCGTGTCGATCTTCCGTTCGCTGCCCGAGACCAAAAACAAGATCATTATGTTGGGTAACAGCCTCAACAACAATGCGCTTTGGACAGAACTCTTCCCGATGGGCTATATCGTGAACCGCGGCATCAGCGGCGACGTGGTGGACGGTGTCTGCCAGCGCGTCGATGAACTGGTGGCCGACCAGCCCGACAAGATCTTCCTGATCACCGGAACCAACGACCTGGTGAACGAACCCGAAGCGACGGCCCTGACGGTGTACGACCGTTATGAGAAACTGATCCGGACCATCCGTGAACAGCTTCCCCAGACCGAACTCTATGTGCAGAGCATCTTGCCGCTCAACCCGAAGTCCAAGTTCTACGCCGGTTTCAACGACCGGGCTGCCGAGATCAACAAGCTGCTGGACGCCGGCGCGGGCCGTTACGGCTATTTCTACATCGACATCGCGAAGGTACTCTCCGATGAGAAAGGCGACCTGCGTGAAGACTGCACGACCGACGGCATCCACCTTTCCGCCAACGGCTATTTCTTCTGGGCTGCCGAACTGGCACGGGGCAACCGGATGATGCTTTCCATCAAACCGCACGACAATTAAACCGACTGATATATGTATCGCACCCATACTTGTGGAGAATTGCGACTCAGCCATGTGGGCCAGACCGTGACGCTGGCCGGCTGGGTTCAGAAAAGCCGCCGCCTCGGCGGCATGAGTTTCGTGGACATCCGTGACCGCTATGGCATCACGCAGCTTCGCGTGGACGAAACGACCCCTGCGGCTGTCAGCGAGACGGTCGCCCGCCTGGGCCGTGAATTCGTCATCCAGGCGACGGGCGTCGTCGAAGAACGCCAGAACAAGAATACCAGGATTCCGACGGGCGAGATCGAAATCCGCCTGACGGACCTCAAGGTGCTCAACGCTTCGCTGACGCCGCCTTTCACCATCGAAGACGAGTCGGACGGCGGCGAGGACATCCGCGCCAAGTACCGCTATCTTGACCTGCGCCGCGGTCCGCTGAAACGGGCCCTGATGCTCCGTCACCGGATGGCGCATGAAGTTCGCAACTATCTCGACGGAAAAGGTTTCCTGGAGATCGAGACCCCGTTCCTCATCAAATCGACCCCGGAAGGCGCCCGCGACTTCGTGGTGCCCAGCCGCATGAATCCGGGCGAGTTCTACGCCCTGCCGCAGAGCCCCCAGACCTTCAAGCAGCTACTGATGGTGGCCGGTTACGACCGCTATTTCCAGATCGTGCGCTGTTTCCGCGACGAAGACCTGCGCGCCGACCGCCAGCCTGAATTCACGCAGATCGACTGCGAGATGAGTTTCGTGGAGCAGGAAGATGTGCTTGAACTCTTCGAAGGCATGATGCGCCACCTCTTCAAGGAAGTCATCGGCGTGGAGATCGCCCCGAAGATTCCGCGCATGAGCTGGTACGACGCCATGGACAATTACGGCAGCGACAAACCGGACATCCGCTACGGCATGAAGATCCACGAGATCACCCCGCTGGTGCAGGGACACGGTTTCAGCGTCTTCGACAGCGTGCCCTATGTGGGCGCCATTGCCGTGCCGGGTGCTGCGGGCTATACCCGCAAGCAGACCGACGAACTCACCGAGTGGGTGAAACGGCCGCAGGTCGGAGCCAAGGGCCTGGTCTATATCAAGATGAACGAAGACGGCTCCGTCAAGTCATCGGTCGATAAATTCTATACGCCGGAGCAGCTGCAGGCGATCGCAACAGCCGTTGAGGCGCAGAAAGGCGACCTGGTGCTCGTGCTTTGCGGCGAGAAACGCAAAGCCCAGACCATGCTGGGTGTGCTCCGCATCGAGATGGGCAACCGCCTGGGCCTGCGCAATCCGCACG
>CADAOB010000060.1 GCA_902789445.1 uncultured Bacteroidia bacterium
CAATATTGGCCACGCAGCAGCCCTTCTCGATTTCAGGGAAATTGTTCTTGAGGTGTTTGTCCAGCCAATAGCCCATCGTGACCCGGTCGTCATTGGCAATCACATAGATCCGGTCCGCATTCTCCTGGAAGGAATCCGTGGACAGCTGCCGCTGGATATACACCGCCAACAGGAGCACGAACGCCATCGACACCGTGAGACCCACGAGGTTCACCGCCGCGTACAGCTTATTCTTCTTGAGGAAATTCCAAAAACTCTTCATGTCAACCTTTGTTTGTTCCCGATGTCCCGAAAACGGGGACATCGGCAACGATTATCCTTCAAACTACCCGTTAAAATACCAGCACATCCGAATCACCATAGGTGTCATACCCGGAGGTAATCACCTTCTCGCCGGGCTCCAGGCCTTCGAGGACTTCATAGTACTGCGGATTCTGGCGGCCGATGCGGATTTCGCGCTTGACGGCTTTGTTGCCGTCCTTGTTCACGACATAGATCCACTTGCCGCCGGTCTTCTGGTAGAAGGTGCCGCGCGGGATGATGACGGCCTCTTCCGGCTGGCCCAGTTGGAGGTTCAGGTAGTAGGTCTGGCCGCTGCGGATGTTGTCGGGCTGCTCGCCGTCGAACTTGAAGTCGGCTTTGAACTTGCCTTCGCGCACCTCCGGATATACCTTCCGGATACTGGTGGAGAAGGTCTCGCCCTGGCGCTCGAATGTGGCTTCCAGGCCCGCCACCACGCGGTCGATATAGTGCTCATCGATCTGGGCCTCCACTTTATAGGTACCCACGGAGTTGATCTGGCCGATCTTTGTACCGCTGGCGATGCTCTGACCCAGAACCACGTCCAGCAGGCCCAGTTCACCGTCGATGGGCGCCTTGACGACGAGGTTGGATTTGCGCCGGCGGATCATCTGCATGTTGAGCTGCATATTGTCCAGGCTCTCTTCCATGCGGTCGATCTGGGTGCTGCGGTAGAGGCTGTCCTGCTTGGAGCGCTCGGCCATCAGTTCGTATTTCTGCCGGGCCAGATTGTAGTCTTCCTCGGCTTTCAGGAAGTCTTCCCGGGCGATGAGTTTGTCTTCATAAAGGGCCTTCTGCTGTTCGTAGGCGCGGCGCAGCCTTTCGACCTGCGTGCTATATTCCAGCACATTCTGGCGCACGTCCAGTTTCTGCTGTTCCATCTGGATCTGGGTGTTGCGCAGGATGTTCTCCTTCTCGGCCAGTTCCGCCTCAGAATTGAGGATGGACAGGTCCAGATTGTCATTGGCCAGCACCAGGATGGCATCTCCGGCCTTGACCCGCGAGCCTTCCTCAATGAGGATCCGCTCCACGATGCCGCCCTCCTGGGGCGAAAGTTGGATGGTTGTCATGGGCTGCACCCGTCCGCTGATGCGGATATAGTCGTTGAATTGACCTTTTACGGCGCTCGATACCGTCAGACTGTCCTTGTCCACGCGCAGCGTCTTGTTGTTCGGCCTGGCAATCAGGTACACGATAAACACGGCCAGCAATGCTCCCAGCCAATACGGCAGGGCTTTTCTCGTGAAGGCTAAGCGCCATCCTTTTTTCTTTTCAATAATCTTATCCATGGTATCTGTATATTATCTATTGATTGATGTATTCAATTCCGTTGTAGTAGCGGACCACCGCCTGCTTGATGAGATATTTGAACAGGGCGTCCATCTCATCGGCCTGGGCCTTGAGGTAGTCGTTGGTAGCCGTCTGGTATTCGATGGCCGAGATCAGCCCCTGTTCCATCTTCTTGGCATTCAGCTGATAGGCCTCTTCCTGGATACGGGCCTTCCGGTAGGCCTGGTCGTAAGCGGCCGCGGCACCGTCGCGGTCCTGGACGGCCCGGCGGACTTCCGAAGCCACATCGCGCTGTTTCTGGTCGAACTGGGCCGTCATCTTCCGCACGGCGTTGCGTTTGCGCGCCACATTGTCCTGCCCCTGCAGCCGGTTGTAGATGGGAATGGACATCGAGAACTGGATATACTCACCCTGATGGTTCCGGATCTGGTCGCGGAACGGGTCCAGCTGGATGTCCTGTCCGGGATAATTGAAATAGCTGGTGCTCCAGCCGGCATTCACACTGAGCGAAGGCAGCAGCTGCCAGACAGCCGTATTCAGTTCGCGGCGGGCATTGTCGAGATTCCAGCCGGCGATTTTCACGCCCGGGTCGTGGCTGAGGGCATAATCGACCACGTCGGTGGCGGAAAGATGCCCGATCAGGTCGGGCATGACGCCGTTCCCGGCCTGACCGGGAATTTCACAGGAAATCACCAGCTCCTGATCCACCGGCCAGAACATCAGGTCGGCCAGTTTCGATAGCTGGTCGCGATACATATTGGCGGCATTGATGGCGTTGTACTGCCGGTCGGAAAGGTCGGCTTCGGCCTGCACCACGTCGGCGTGGCTCTTCTGGCCGAGCTCTTCCTGCCGCTGGAGGCGCGAAAGCGCCGTGCGGGCGGTCACCACCTGTGCATCGTAGATGTCGCAGATTCGCTTGTAATATACCACATTATAGTAGGCCTCCATCACCGCCAGGCAGATATCGGCTTCAACCTGCTTTTCCTGGGTCTGCCCGATGGCGAGCGCCGTCTTGGAGATTTTCAGGTTGTTGACAGCGCTGAAGCCATCGAAAAGCGTCATACCGGCACTGAGTGAATAGCCGTTGTGGAAAGATGTCTCCGTTACATAGGTGTTGGTTTCCGGGTCGATCGAACGTCCGAAATTATAGTAGGCATACGTGCTTCCACTGATACCCGGCGTAAAAGCGCGCAGGATTGCACTCCGGCGGGCGATCTGTGCATCGCCGGTCTCCGCCTGCTGGATCCGCATCTTGGTCGAATTTGAAATGGCATACGCCATACAGTCCCGAAGCGTCATCGGGTTCTGACCGCTGGCGTACACCGTCGCGGTGCACGCCAGGATCATCATCAAAAACCTATTGAAAAAACTTTTCATACTAATAACCACAGTTTGCCCCTCCCTTCAACACGCTCCGTGCCAAACCATTAAAATAACTGAAACACAGAATCTTACAAAATACACAAAAGTGTAAAGAAGTGTAAAGCTTTACACTTTTCTTTACACCGCTTTACAGTCTTTTACACCCTCCCATCTCCCTAACACCTCCGACCAACCCCTATCAAAACCAAACATTTAGCCTTTTCACGCTTATCGTTACCTATACCAGCAACACCACCCTGGAAGAAATCTTCGACGACATCGGCTACGGCTTCCTCGAACTCTATCAGCGCCTGGAGATGCAGCCGGAACTGGAGTTTGCCCTGACGCCCGGCCAGCAGAGCGCCTTCCACGACTACTACCGCAGCACCCCGGAGCAGTACTACTACCTCTTCGGTGAAGACATCATCGGCAGCGTCCGGCGACTCGGCCTCATCACTTTCCGTCTTGCGATGGTCCTGAGCGCCCTCCGCCTCCACGACACCGGCGAAGTCGTCACCACCCTCATCTGTGACGACGAAGACTTCCAGAGTGCAATGGCCATCGCCCGGGCGCTCATCCGGCACACCGTCCGCGTCTACCGCGAACTCTCCAGCGCCGACCTCGGCAAGCCCGCTGCAGAACGCTCCGACCGCGGAGCCAGTTCATAAATCGGTCGCCGACGGCGACCGATTTACAGGTGACTGATTCAAAGGATGTTGCCTCCTATATTCAGGTAAACTCATTCGCTCTTCAAAATTGGTCGCCGGTGGCGACCGAAATCAATCGGGACGATTTTCTGGGCATCAGTTTCTCCCATCACATGGAGATTCTCAACAAGACCAAGGATATCGATACCGTTCTGTTCTACATCCACGAGACCGTCATGCACCGTTGGGACAAGTACACCCTCCGCGACAAGTTGAAGCTCAAAATCCACGAGACCCAGAAAGGAATTCCCAACAACTTCGTCCAGACCATTCCTTCATCCCGGCAAGCCCTTCAGGCCGTGAAGATGTTCAAGGATGAATACCTGCTGGACTACATCAACCTAGAAGACATTGATGCCGCCGATGAAGATGATGTGGATGAGCGTGTGGTAGAGAATACCATCGTCCGGAACGTAAAGCGGTTTATGATGAAGTTCGGCAAGGATTTCGCCTACGTGGGCAACCAGTACGATCTGGAAGTCTTCGGGGAGGAGCAGCGCAGCGACCTGCTATTTTTCAACCGCCAACTCAACTGTCTCGTGGCCATCGAACTCAAAACCGGGAAATTCAAAACCGCATACCTTGGCCAGTTATACGGCTACCTTCAGGTCCTTGATGACCAGGTCCGCAAGCCGCACGAGAATCCCTCCATCGGCATCATCCTCTGCAGACGCGCCAACCGTGCCTTCGTCGAATATGCCATCCGCGACTACACCAAGCCGATGGGTGTTGCCACTTACAAGACCCTCGGCGATATGCCTGAGGCCTTCCGTGAAGCCCTTCCCGACGAAGACGACCTCAAGAAACTCCTGTAGCAGTTTCCATCATTCCATCATTCCCTCACTTCTATCATTCCATCAAGTGATGGAATACAACCAATCTCAAGCCACTTCATCGTACGTCTGTATCCGTCACCCGATTTCTCCGCTGATCTGTGTTTACCGCCGTTTTGTCCGTTGCTCTGTGTTTACCGCCAAAGTGCGCGCACAAAGGACCGGCCGGATGCCGTATAATGCAAGATAGCTGCGCACACCGGCCTTTCTAAGGCGAGTGCGCGCAGCAAAAGCGTATCCCACGCTGTCTATGGCCGGTCCGCCGCGCACACTTTGGCGAAAGGCGTCGCAACGAAAGGCAATCGACGAAAGCCCGACCGAAAGGCGTCGCCGCGAAAAGCAACCGACGAATGCCTGCCTGCCACGACACGGGCCATTTGCCCATCCTGTCTGTGTCGCGGCACGAAAACCGCATTTTCGGCCGGGAAGCCCTCCGCGACACGTACGTAGCGGCACCTCCGTCTGTGCCGCGACTCAGAAACCGCGTTTTCGGCACGGAAACTCTCCGCGACACATACGAAGCGGCACATCTGTCTGTGTCACGGCACGGAAACCGCGTTTTCGGTCCGGAGACCCTCCGCGACACCGACCATTTGCCCACCCTGTCTGTGTCGCGGCTCAGAATCTGCATTTTTGACCCGGAACTCCGTCGCGGCACAGACGCAACAAGGGAATGGTCAGTGTCGTGGCAGAGAAAGAATTCCGAATCCCGAACCCGAAATGCACCTTTCCCATCAACGCGGGTCG
>CADAOB010000061.1 GCA_902789445.1 uncultured Bacteroidia bacterium
TCCTGGCTATGAGCGATCGCCAGAGCCATGTGGACTTTGTCCAGCAGGACGCTGCCATCAAAGTGGACGAAGATGGGTCGGAAGCCGCCGCCGTCACCGTGATTGGTGTGAAATTCAACGCGATCGGAGCAACGCGCGAAGTCGAGTTCCACGCAGACCATCCTTTCCTCTATTTGATTACGGAGTACAGCACAGGCGTCGTGCTCTTTGCCGGACAGTATGCGGCCGGCCTTTGACAGCAAGGGATGATTCCCGCCTCCGCAGCTCAGGAAAAAGCCTTGGTTGACGGGCTTCGCAGCGGAAAGAATGCTGCGAAGCGCTCGCTCTACGAGCAGTTCCACCGTTATCTGGCTGCCGTATGCGCCCGCTATGTGCCGGATGACGAGACGGTCCAGGACCTGCTGCAAGAGGTTTTCATCAAGATTTACACGCGCTTTGACAGCTTTGAATACCGCGGCCCCGGTTCCTTGCAGGCCTGGTGCCGGCGGATTGCCGTCAACGAATCCCTGCTATACCTGCGGCGGACGCGGCGGGAGGCAGAGACCCCGCTGGAGGCGGTCGGCGACCTCCCCCAGCCCGACGACGAGCCGCAGATCGCCGACATCCCGCAGGCAGCGGTGCTGGCGATGGTGCGCCGCTTGCCCGACCGTTACCGCACCGTATTCAATCTCTATGTTTTCGAAGAGATGAGCCACAAGGAAATCGCCGGACAGCTGCAGATCGGCGAAAGTACCTCCGCCTCCAACCTGCACCGGGCCAAAGCCCTGCTTACACGATGGATCAACGAATACCGAAGTACCCATGAACGATAAATGGATCAAGCCCTTTCAGGAGAAATTGGGCGACTACGAGCTTGAGCTGCCGGCAGCTTCTCCGCGGCGGCACGGATGGATTGCGCTGGCGCTGACCGGTGCGGCCGCCGCTGCGGCCGTGCTGCTCTTCCTGCTGCCGACAACGGGACGTCCGGCACGGGAGAACCCCGTACGGCTGCTGGCCGAACTGCCTGCAAGCGTCGCGGTTCCGACGCTTTCGGCGCCGGCACAGCTCCTTGCGCCCGTCAGGAAACAGCACGGCCAGCCGGAAGAGCCCGCGGCTCCGACCCAGGTGACAGTTCAAGAGCCCGTGCAGGAGCCGACGCAAGAGCCGGTGCAGGAGCCGGCGCAGGAAACAGCGCCGGGGCCCGTGCAGGAGCCTGTGCAGGAGCCCGTGCAGGAGCCCGTGCAGGACCCGACGCAAGCGTCCGATCTGCTGCCGCAGCCTTTTGATCTGCCGGAGGAAGAAAAGGCATCCGGCTTTTCCGTCCGCTTGCATGCCAGTCCGCTGGCATTCTCCTTGGACGAGTTGTCTTCTTTCGGAGGTTCTTTCGATCAAGCGCTGCCCCACAGTGGCGAAAAGATCAAGCAGGGAGATGCAAAATATGACTCAGTGGATAATTATAACACGAATCATCTGTTTCACCTCAGCGAGCCGCTCTCTGTCAATTGCGCCTTGCCCGTCAAGACGGGTTTCTCCCTGATCCTGCCCCTCAGCAAAGGTTTTGCGCTGGAAAGTGGCATAGACTACGCTTTCCACCAGGCCACAGTCACCTATGGAATCACCAACATAGCAACTATCCAGGAAGATTACAGGATGCACTATCTGGGCATTCCGGTCAAAGCGGTCTTTTCCCTGGCCGACTGGGAGAAGGCCCATCTGTATGCAGCGTGCGGCGGTGAAATGGAATGGATGATTGCAGGCCGCGTGCAATCGAAGGATGCAGTCCGCGCAACGGCCGAAAAGCTTCGCATCAAGGAGCATCCCCTGCTCTTTTCCCTGATGGCTGCCGCCGGCATCGAATATGGATTCAATGCCCGGCTCGGTCTCTACGCCGAGCCCGGCATCGCCTGGCATTTCAAGCCGCAAGGCACGCTGCCGAACTACTACCGCGAACACCCCCTCGCTTTCGACCTCCACCTGGGCCTCAGATTCAACCTCTTCTGATCCGCCCGGGCCCAGTGGACCGGCAGCTACGAAGATTTTGTGGCCTGGGATCTCGCCCATCCGACAGAGCCTGCGACCAAAGCCGCTCGTCCGAACTACGTGGAGAAAAAATACGAACCCCTCGCAAAGCCCGTCATCCACAACCGCTCGTGGCGCGAAGTGATTGAAAAGTAACGGCGGCCGGCTCCCTCCGTACTGCCGAGCGGGGCGGGCCTTTTTGCGCTGCAACGGACACAACTGTCAGTCAGCCGCTTACACAAAGTGATCCCCCTGGAAAACAGGGGGATCAGATTGCATAAACCATTGAGGATCAGCTGCGTCCGTTGCAGCGCAAAGAATGAAATTATTTCGTTTTCCGGGTGAAGTGCAGGGCGATGGGGACGATGATCATCATCGCGACCAGTGCGGTGAAGAGAAGGGCCGGAAGGGTCGCATACTTGCCGACAGCGAAGGCGTTGCCGGTGAGGCGGTTGAAGGTGAACTGGCCCAGCAGGGCGATGAAGATGGCGATGGACATCGCCGTGCCCGACTGGTCGCGGAAGGCGCCGCCGATGTAGTTCAGGACAACCGGGAATGTTGCGCCGACACCGAAGCCGATCAGCGCCATGGCGATATAAGCGCCCAGCGGGCCGTTGCAGACCGTAAAGAGCACCACACCGACGGCCGCCACACCCAGATAGGTGTAAAGCGTGCCGAGCGCCTTGAGCTTACGCTGGATGGCCCCCAGGGGGAAACGGCCGGCCATCATGCCGATGGTGAACCAGGTCATGGCCAGCGTGGCCGACTTGCTGTCCATCGGGGTAGTCTGGTTAAAGAATTCCACCGTGAAACTGCCGCTGCATCCTTCGAAACCGCTCTGGAAGAAGAGCACCACCGCGAAGAGCAGCAGGGCGGGATACTTCAGCAGGCCCAGCGACTTGCTCAGCGAAACACTTCCCGACGGCTTGGCGGCCGGGAAAGCGGTCAGACAGAAGAACACGATGAAGAGGGCCATCACCAGCGAAATGGCGTTGAGCGGCAGGCTGTAGTCGGGAATGAAATAATTGAGCAGCGTCCACAGCAACGCCCCGATGCAGTAGAAAGCACCGAGAATACCGAGACGGCCGCCCCGCTTGTCATCGTCATAGATGTCCGATACCAGCGCATTGGTCAGTCCGTTCAGGATGCCGCCGCCCAGGCCGAGACAGAACATCGCCCCGTGCAGGACCGGCAGTTGCGTGAAACGCGCCAGCCCCTGGATTCCGACCAGGGCCAGCACGGAACTGATGATCAGCAGCCATTTGTAGCCGAAGCGGTCCACCACCGGGCCGAAAATCACAGTTCCCAGGATGATGCCGATCGACATCGTGGAAGGAAGCGAAAGCGCGCCTTCGCCCACCACGGCATTGAGTTTACCCAGAATCGGCGCAAGCGAGAGCATCGTCACGCCAAAAAAAGCCATTCCCGCGCAAGCGGCGATGAAAACGGCCGTTGTGTTGTAGGATTTCGTAGGATTATTCATGGCAAAAAACTGATTTCATTGTTACTCTTCCGTCTGGCGGATACCCAGATAAGCCGCACCCAGCAGGGCCGCATCGCCACCGACCAGGGAAGCGCAGAATTCGACTTCACGCATCGAGATGGGCTGGCCCCACTTGCAGGCCTCGGCATAGATGCGGTCGATGAACTGGACGGCCGGGCCGAAGACGCCGCCGCCGAAAATGACCTTCTGCGGATTGAACAGACTCACCAGATTGGCCGTGCCCATGCCCCAGAGCTGGATGGCCTTGTCGAGGATCTTCGTGGCGGTCGGGTCGGTACCGTAGCCGGCAAAGACATCGTAGCTGGTCTTGGAAGGGTCGTTCCACAGCAATTTGGCCTGGGTGCCGATACCATTGCCGGAAGCATAGTACTCAAAGCAGCCCACCGGTACGAATTCCTCCCGATAGGGAGCCTCCAGGGCCATCCAACCGGTCGCCCCGACGATGTCGCTCGCCCCGTGGATGATGCGTCCGTCCAGCAGGATACCGGCGCCGATGCCCGTGCCGACGGCCAGGTAGATGGCGTCGGTGCAACCCCGGGCCGCGCCTTTCCAGACCTCGCCCAGGATGTAGCAGGTACGGTCGCTCTCCACCGCGATGCAGACCGACGGGTCGGCGATCGCCGCTGCGAGTTCCGCCTGCAGGGGGTAGTTGTCCCAGCCCGGGATGTTCGGGGCCCAGACCGTGCCTTTTTTCGAATAGACAATGCCGGGCACGCAGACGCCCACGGCGTCCAGCGGCACGGCGGAATGCGCCTGCCGCAGCGCAGCGACTGCCTCGGCGACCAAGGCACCGACCGCCGCGCCCGTGGCGCCGTCCAGCAGCCGGTAGGTTTTGTCAATCATTTTGCCGGAGCGTTCGAAGAGCGCTGCCGCAACCTTCGTCCCTCCCAGATCAATACCGATATAAGCCATTGTATCTAAGTTTTTTATTTTGTCATGACCGCATTCCAGACAGCCTTGCGCAAAGTTCCGTTCGCATCGTCCTGATCGTACTCCCAGTACATCAGGCCGGCCATGCCTTTCTTCCGGATCCATTCCCCTTTGGCGGCGATGCTGCGGGGATTGTCGTAGCCGCAGAAGAAAACGCCGCCCATGGTCTCGACATAGGGGCACTGGGCGGTTTCGTCCCATTTGTTGCGGCGGAATTTATAGCGGTCCATCTGGATGATGTTCTTGTAAGAGACGGCCGTCGGCGACTGGCTCCAGGAATGGCGGCCGTAGAACGGAACGCCGAGCACCAGCTTCTTCGGCGAGACACCGGCGTTCAGATACGCCTGGACGGCGCGGGCGCAGTCCTTATAGGCGCGGGAATCCTGCAGGGCCGAATGATG
>CADAOB010000062.1 GCA_902789445.1 uncultured Bacteroidia bacterium
GTGGGCAACAAGAGCTATGACATGCTCATCGCGGACGATCTGTACTATTCCGACGGCACGCAGATCACGGCCTGGGACTACGCCTTCTCCATCCTGCTGATGATGAGCCCCGAGATCGAAGATCCGTCTATCGGCGGCAAGATCTACCGCGCGGAGCATCTGCTTGGTTACGATGACTATATCAGAACCCGGAAAAAGGTCGTCGCGGGTGAACCGCTGGACCTGAGCCCGGAAGGGGACGTGCTGTCCCTGAGCGGCGTGGAAGTCCGCAATGACTTCGAACTGGTTATTACCCTGGACGCTGACTTCCTGCCTTACTTCTTTGAGACCGGTCTGCTGATGACCGTTCCGTATCCCATCAGCGTGATTGCGCCCGGCTGCAAGGTCTACGATGAAGGCTTCGGTGTGTATATCGGCAACGAGGACCCGAACGACAAGACCGAACGGTTCACCGTGGATCTGCTGCGCAAGACGATCCTGGATCCGGAGACCGGCTACAACTCTCATCCCTCCGTCGTTTCCGGCCCCTATATTATGAAATCCTGGGACAAGGAGACCGGCGAAGGCCATTACGAGATCAACCCTTATTTCAAGGGCGCCTGGTATCACAACAATCTGCCCGGCCCGGATTATTCCGGCCCCGTCCAGTACATCCAGGTGCTGGATGCGGAAGGCATTCCGAAGCTGGACGCTTCCGGAAATGAAATCTGGCTGGTCAAGCCCACCATTGAGAAGATCTGCTTTGTGGAAGCGGACAACGATACCATGATCCAGAAGCTGGTCGACGGCGAGCTGCATCTGGTCAACAAGGTCACCTACGGTCCCACCATCCGGGAAGGCATGCAGGGTGACGCGGCGAAGGAAGCCGGCATCCAGTTCCAGAACTATCCGCGGATCGGCCTGTCATTCCTGACCTTCACCTACGACTGGCCCACCGTGCATGACATGGAAGTCCGCCAGGCCATCGCCTACTGCATGGATCGTGACCTGCTGACCAACGAATACTGCGGCTATTCCATGGAAGGCGTGGACAGCAAGATCAGCTTCGGCACCCGCGTGGACGGCTACTTCGGAATCGAACAGTGGGAGTACCTGCTGGTGACCGGCCAGCTGGAGTATCCCGTCAACTTCATCGACCAGGTGGTACCGCCGGTGACGGAAGTGATCACCGCCGAGGAAGAGGAAGCCCGGGAAGAGAAACGCCAGGAATACCTCAAGAAGCGCAACCTCTACGCCACCACCCAGGAAGAATACGACATGTATGTCGCGGCCTGGCAGGCCCTGACCGAGGAGTGGCAGGACAAGCTGACGGTTTACAGCGTGGATCTGGACAAGGCCAACGCCCTGCTGGACAAGGCCGGCTGGACCTATAACCGCGAGGGCCATGCCTATCAGGCCGGCAAGGACGACGTCCGCTGCAAGAAGATGGAAGACGGCACCTTCCTGCCGATGGACCTCAAGATGCTCTATCCCGAGGGCAACCACATGGCCGAGATCATGATGGAAGCCGGCAAGGACGAGATTGCGGTCGAAGGCCGCGACTGGACCAAGAACTTCATCGACAACCTGGCCCGGGTCGGTATCAAGCTGGAGCTCGTGCCCGCCCCCATGACAGAGCTGCTCAAGGCCTACTATCGTGAGACGGAACGCACCACCGACATGATCTACCTGGCCACCAACTTCCACGTCATCGTGGACCCGTCTATCACCTATTCGACGGACAAGACCAAGAACCACCAGATCTGGAACAACACCTATTCCGACGATGAACTGCTCTGGAACGACGCTGTGAACATGCGGCGGACCGAGCCCGGCGACATCTTCGAATACGTCTCGAAGTGGGTTGCATTCCAGGAGCGCTACAACGAAGTGCTGCCCACCATCCCGATCTATTCCAACATCTATTTCGATTTCTTCAACCAGTACCTGCAGAACTACTACATCACCGGTCAGGTGACCTGGTCCCAGGCAATCCTGCCCGCCTACTTCGCTCTCGAGTCCTATGAGACCGTGCCCGAGGAGACGACCGAAGAAGGTGCGGAAGGCGCGGAAGAAATGGAAGCCTTTGACGACTGATCCGCAAAACCCAATACGACCGGGCGCCGCTACGGCGTCCGGTTTTTAAAGGAAATCAAAAGAAGATGCATCAGATTTACTGCTCCACAGGCGCCCTGCTGGGCCGGCCGAACGGCCGGGACTACCGCCTTCTGGCGGAATACTGCCCTCAGCTTAACTGCGACGGCTTTGAATTCATTCTCTACGACAGCTGGTATCAGGATCTGGAAAACCTGACCCGATTCCTTTCGTCCCTGCATCTGAATATCCCTGTCATGCACTGCGAGAAGACCCTCGGGGAACATATCACAAAGGGCGGGGACGAGGAATGGCAGGAGGCTTTCCGCCTCTTTGAGATCAACTGTACCCTGGCCAACCGCCTGGGCGCGAAAAAGATGGTGCTGCACCTCTGGAACGGCCCGATCTCCGACTCGCACTTCGAGAACAATCTCAAGGCATATCCCCTGCTGAACAAAACAGCGGAAGCCCACGGTATTGAACTGCTGGTGGAGAATGTCATCTGCCGCCAGGACCCGATGTCCCACTGGGTGGAGCTCTACCGTCACTATCCGGAGATCCGCTTTGTGTTCGATACCAAGATGGCGGACTTCCACCGCCAGCTGGACCTGCTGTACCAGCCGGAATACGCCTGGCTCTGGCAGGAGGACCATATCCGCCACTATCACGTCAACGACTACGGCGGCGGATACATGGACTGGAACAACCTGCGCGTCCTCCCGATGGGGAAGGGACATATCGACTTCGACCGCTTCTTCACCCATATTCGTGAAACCGGCTACAAAGGAGACTTCACCTTCGAAGCCACCGGATTCGATCCTGAGGGAGAAATCCATCTGGAGCCCCTGAACGAGCAGTTCGATCTGGCAAGGAAGTACATCCGGTCCCTGCAGGCCTGATCCACTCCGTCCCTGACGCAACCAATCACCGCCATCACCCCGCCTGCCGGGACTAAAAAGATCCTGTACACATTGATAAATATAGCCCAAAAGAAAATGTTAAACTTTTGTAATATTTTTTGTACGGACTATTCCAAATGCACAGATCTCTGCAACTGATGCAATCAAAAATGCGTTATTTGGACGAAAAACAGATCAAAAAGGACTGGAGAAATTCCGAAACCGATACCATCAACGCAATTACGGGGCTTCCGGCCTGTACACCTGCCACCGGGGATCGGTTACATTTCAAAAAAAGGTCAAATCCGGTAAAAAACTATACCGGATTTTCAATTTTTTACCTGGTTTTCACCCCGCTCAAGTAACCAAACAACCCTCCGACAATAACAAAACAGTTACACATCAAAAACAAAACAAAAACTATCTGTAACAATTGAAAAATCAACCAAAAGCCTTATAAAACAAGGGAGAACAGCCAAAACAGGCTCGTTTCGCTTTGTTTGTAATAAAATGGCCTGAAAAGCTTGCAAACCCGTTTTTTTTATGGTATCATCTTCAGTGGATTCGTATACCTATTTTGAAGTGATTTGAAACCTCAAAAACCGCCCAAATGTAACTTAAATGTAACGGAGAGGGTGGGAAGCGAATCCGAAAGCTACTCCAAGGACGAAGAGAAGAGGGGTAAGGGTCATGACGAAACTGTCCAAGAAGGTTCTCTCCATTCTGTGCGTGATCGCGCTGCTGGTCTCCTGCGTCGCGATGGCCTTCGCAGAAGAAGCGGACGAAGCTCCTGTGTGGGATGAAACCCAGCAGTCGGAAGCTGAGGCCGAAGCAGCCCGGATTGCTGCCGAGGAAGCGGAAGCGGCAAGAATAGCTGCCGAAGAAGCGGAAGCCGCCCGGATTGCCGCTGAAGAAGAAGCAGCCCGGATCGCTGCTGAGGAAGAAGCTGCCCGGATCGCTGCTGAGGAAGAAGCCGCCCGCAAGGCTGCTGAAGAGGAAGCCGCCCGCAAGGCTGCTGAAGAGGAAGCCGCCCGCAAGGCTGCTGAAGAAGAAGCTGCCCGGAAGGCTGCCGAAGAGGAAGCTGCCAGGAAGGCCGCCGAAGAGGAAGAAGCCCGGAAGGCCGCCGAAGAGGAAGAAGCCCGGAAGGCTGCTGAAGAGGAAGCGGCCCGGAAGGCTGCCGAAGAGGAAGCTGCCCGGAAGGCTGCTGAAGAAGAAGCAGCCCGGAAGGCCGCCGAAGAGGAAGCTGCCCGGAAGGCCGACGAAGAGGAGGAAGCCCGGAAGGTTGCCGAAGAGGAAGAAGCCCGTAAGGCTGCCGAGGAGGAAGAAGCTCGCAAGACCGCTGAAGAGGAAGAATCTCGCAAGGCTGCCGAGCAAGAATCTTCTGACAGTAACGCTGTACCCGAAGATGTAGCCGACGAGAATGGCTACTATGAGATCGACGACAGCTGGGGCTATGTTGATCCCGACGTCATCAGCGAAAACACGCCGGAGATCACGGACGAACTGAAGGGCCTCCGCAGCGCTTCCATGAACGTGAACGAGATCCTCTCCGATACCATTTCCTTCGGAGATGAACTGGTGATCACCCTGAAGTGCGGCAGCGCTCAGACCGTGGACCTGAAACT
>CADAOB010000063.1 GCA_902789445.1 uncultured Bacteroidia bacterium
CGCGACAGCCAGGCAAGTCAAAATCGATTTCTTCATAGTCTGAGACAGTTATGGATTCAATTTTCAAAGATAACACTTTCACGAAAGAACTCAAACCTGGTGAGCCGGGCGCAGCAGGTCGAGCACCACTTTCACGGGATTGAAGGTTTCCAGGGGAACTTCCACGAAAAGCGTGTTCCAGTCGCTCATCGCGCCGTTCCAGAGCCCGGGCAATTCCAGGGCCTTGAGTTCCCGGCCCTGATAGCTCTTGGAGCTCATGAAACCGGCCTGCGGGTCCACGTGCTGCAGCAGGTCGAAGCGCCCGCCCTTGTAGTCGCGCAGGATGCAGACCAGGTCCACCGGATTGAAATGCGTGGCCTGTGCCATGGCCCCGGCCGCAGCGGCGTCGGCCTTGTTGATCTGCACGCTTTCCAGGATCTGGAGCGAGGTGCTTCCATCCGCGCCTTCGATGATGTACGGTCCCCCGCCCGGTTCGCCTTCATTGCGGACCATGCCGCAGACGCGGATGGGCCGGTTCAGTTTGGCACGGAGGCGCGCACGGCGCTTCTCCGCATCCGCCGCGGCGGGAAGGCGGACACAGAGTTCCCGGTCGAGGAACTGCTCGATCTCCGCGCAGAGCGCATCGGAAGGATTCTCGTCCAGCTCGCGCAGATATCCGAAGATCCGGTCACGCAGCCGCAGGGCTTCTCCCATGAGCACCTGTTTCCAGCGGGAGGTGACGGGCAGCAGCTTCTCGTGCGCCACATTGTCGATGTTCTTGATGGAAACCAGTTCCGACTCGACTTTGTCCAGGTTGTGGATCAGGGCGCCGTGGCCGGCCGGCCGGAAAAGGAGCGATCCGTCTTCGGTCCGGAAGGGCGTATTGTCGGGATTGACGGCGATGGTATCGGTGGCCTTGTCCTGGAAGGTGAAATGGATGCGGTAGCGGACGCCATAGCGTTTCTCATACGCTGCCTGCACCTGGGCCAGCGCCTGCTCGAAGAGCGTGCGGTGCTCGGGCGAAATGGTCACCACAAGGTCGCAGGTTCCGTCCTCGTTGCGCATGTAATCCTGGGCTTCCACCAGATGCTCCGCGATGGCGGTACGGACTTCTTCCGGATAGCGGTGGAACTTCAGGACACCCTTGGGCTTGGCGCCATACGCCAGGCCGTCCTCCTTGAGGAGTTTGCGCAGCGTCTCCCGGCGGAAGGCGGCGCTGTCCTGCGGTTCGCCGAACAGTTCCGGGGTATAGAATGCAAAGTCCTTGATGCGTGCCGCGAGCCTGGCACCGGGTGCGTCGGCGGGCAGGTCCTCCCCCGCCTCGAGTTTTTCCAGGCCGGCGAACATATCCTTGAACATGCGCGATGCGGCGCCGGATGCGGGCACGAACTTGCATTTGCCGTGGGTTTCGGCCAGCCGGCTGTATGCGACCGCCTCGTCCGCCTGCGCCGGTGTCAGCACGCGGATACCGCGCTCCGGCGTGGCCGGCGCCACGATTTTCATCCACGGAAAACCGTTCTTGAAATGTTCGATCTGCTGTTCGATTTGCTGGAGATCGGCGCCCCGCGCTTCGATCTGTCGGATATCTTGCTGGGTAAACATAATGGAAACAAAATGATATATTTACAAATATAACTATTTTTTCAGTAAATTTGTACATATAACCGATTAGCTCCCATTCCAACTATGTTAGAAAAACTAGATACCCTCGGAGCCTGTCTGCTGATCGCAGTGATGGCCGGCACCTTCCTGTATTTTGTCATCGCCCACCAACTTGGTTTCAGCTATGCCAAGAAACTCTTCGGCACCCGCCGGATCAAAGAGCAGAGTCAGGAGATTCCGCTGGAGGGCAACTTGTTTGCAGCCTGCTATGTCCGGACAAACCAGCCCCGTATCTTCGACCAGCACATCCATCACGAGTTTCCGGCCGCTTTTCTGTACCGCTGGTACAGTGAAGGAAAAGTAAAACTCGTGCAGCTGAAGCCCGCGCGGGAAATCGTCAACTATCTCTCCATCCAGAAAGACGCCGTCATCCGGGATCCGGAAGAAAACAGCTTGTACCGGAAATTCTGCGATGCCGCCGGAGAAGACGGGCTGCTGGATGTCGATGAAGTGTATGACTGGAGTTACAGACGTCCCGGCGACCTCTATGGCTATAAACCGGAAGACATTGGAAAGAAGTGGTTCGAAGACCGCGGATGGATCGAGTCAGGCAATCAGGAAGGCAAGCTGACGAGTCTGGGCGTCCGGATACGCCCGCTTACGCCGGCCGGTGCGGCGAAAGCCCGCGGCCTTGTCGAATTGCAAAACTTCCTGCAGGCCCAGGCGGAAGGCAAACCCAGTGACCCGGTCGATACCGCCCGGATCGACGATTTGCTGTGCTATGGCCAACTCTTCGGCATCGCCGACAAACTGGCTGAAAAGTGGAGCAAGTACCTGACCGAAGAAAAAACCACCGTCGTCAAGCTTTGCCGTGAGATAGCCCAGTCTTTCTTCGACGGAAACAACGTGGCTACCGATTGATCACGTCGACCCGCCAGGTCAGGCCGAGTTCGATATTGTCGCGGCGCACGGCGTTGTCCCGGTAATAGACGGCATGCAGCCGGAGGTTGTCGCGTCCCAGCGGGAACCATTCCAGGCCGCAGCCCGCATAGACATATTCCGTACCCGGGGCGATGACCAGGTCGTACGGCCGGCCCTGCGGATCCACGTTGGCGGCATCATTCCGCTCATATCCTGCCTTGCCGCAGATATTCCACTTGCCCACGCTCCAGATAATCTTGGAAATCAGCGAGAAATCGCTGAGGAAGAACTGCTTCTGGCCGAAACCGCTGCGGTTCATCAGATCGACGTCGAAGATCACGTCGCGGAAAATGAAGTGATTGCCCAGCGCCACATAATTGACCATCCGCTTGTCGATGTCTTCCACGAAATTCACGCTCCAGATGGTCTTCCAGAAAGGTGCGAACTGACCTTCCCAGGCCAGATTGTAGGCATAGACGTTCTGGAAGCCGAGCGAAAGCGGTGAATTGCAGATCTGGCCGACCAGGTTCTGTCCTTCGGCAAACTGGTAGCTGACCGTCGCCCCGAAGGTGAAGGCCTGGTAGATATTGTCGCAGAACTGGCTGTAGAAGTACACGTCGATCGGTGCGGCGTCGTATTCATAGCCGCCGATCATCACCACGGATTTGCCGGCCAGGAAGCTCCAGCGCTCGGTCGCCTGCCACTTGACGTACATGAAATCCGTGGCGTTGAACATGTTCTTCTCGTCGAACACCTTCTTGTTGAGCCGCTGCCGGATCCGGTACTCGATGTTCGGCGTGATGTGGCCCAGCAGGTGGAAGTTCAGGTACTCCCCGACCGCCTGGCTGTTGTAGCGGCCGTCCGTGATGTCCTGATGGAAAGAGGCGCGCATGTCGAAATAGAGACGGTCAACCTGTCCCTGGGCCCGTACCGGCAGGCCGGCACAGAGGAGCAATAATAGGAATAAACAAGATTTCCGCATGGTTTTCTTTGAAAATCGCGCGAAAGTAGCGGAAATGATTTGAAATCCCAAAGATTTTTCGCAACTTTGAAAGATAATTACAAGATAACTATGAAATCCTTCAAAGAAATCGTCCATCCGCTTGCAACCTGGAAATTCTGGAAAGAGCTGATCACGATGACACTGGGCATGGCCGTCGGGGCCGCTGCCGTCTATTATTGCCTGATGCCGAGCAAACTGGTCATCGGCAGCATCTCGGGCCTGTCGATCGTACTGGCGGAGATTTTCATTTCTGGGCCAAGGTCATGCCGTATGAGCGCCTGATGGATCCCGGCGCGACGTCCGTCATGAACGACCCGTGGTTCGACCTGCTCTGTTTCGTACTGATGCTCAGCATCTCGCAGGCCATCCTGTTCCGGATCAACGCCTCCACCGGCGGACTCGACATCCTGGCCAAGATCGTCAACAAATACCTGCGCTTCGATATCGGGATGTCCGTCACCATCGCCGGCGCGTTAATCTGCTGCTCGGCCTTCGCCATCAACCCGTTCCGGATGGTGGTCATCGGCCTGATCGGCACCTGGATCAACGGCGTGGTCGTGGACTACTTCACCGACACGCTCAACCGCAAGAAGCGGGTCTGCATCATCAGCGAGGATTACGAAGCCATCCGTACCTACATCACCCGCGACCTGCAGCGGGGCTGCAGCCTCTATCATCTGGAAGGTGGCTACAACCTCGACGAACGGATCGAGATCGTCGCCCTGCTGACCAAGCACGAGTATTCCGACCTGTTCAATTTCATGAAGGAAAACCAGTTCACCGGATTCGTCACGGCTTCGAACGTGAGCGAAGTCTATGGGCGCTGGAACGAACACAAGGTTAAAAAAACCATAGAGAAACCATGAAGCGCGATCTGAAGTACCTGAAACTGCTGGCGAAGAGTTTCCCCACGGAACAGGCCGCCTGCACCGAGATCATCAACCTGGAGGCAATCCTGAACCTGCCCAAGGGCACCGAGCATTTCATCACCGACCTGCACGGCGAGAACGAGGCCTTCGAACACGTGCTGCGCAACGGCTCGGGCGTCATCCGCCAGAAAGTCGAAATGATTTTCGGCGCCACGCTCACCGAGACCGAGATCCGCGAGCTCTGCACCCTGATCTATTATCCGGAAGACAAGATCCGGGCGGTCCGCAGCACCCTCCGGACCCGCGCCCGGATGCAGGAATGGTACCGCGTCATGCTGATGCGCATCATCCAGGTCATGGCCGTCTGTTCCTCGAAATACACCCGCTCGAAAGTCCGCAAGGCACTGCCGCGGGAGTATTCCTACATCGTGGAGGAACTCCTGCACGAATGGATCGAAGACAACCAGAACAAGCGGCGCTACATGATGTCGATCGTCGATACGATCATCGCCACCGGCCGGGCCGACCATTTCATCGCCACCATCTGCAACGTCATTCACCGCCTGGTCATCGACTCGCTGCACATCATCGGCGACATCTACGACCGCGGCCCGGGCGCCCACCTGATCATGGAGACCCTGTGCAACTACCACAACTACGACATCCAGTGGGGCAACCACGATGTCGTGTGGATGGGCGCCGCCGCCGGCAGCCGGGCCTGCGTAGCCAATGTCCTGCGGATGTGCTTCCGCTACGCGAACCTCTCCACGCTGGAAGACGGCTACGGGATCAATCTCCTGCCCCTGACGACCTTCGCGATGGAAACCTACGCCGACGATCCCTGCACGCTGTTCCGTCCCAAGAAAAACGAATACGAACAGCTCCCCGAGTCGCAGCTGGCCCTTATCGCCAAGATGCACAAGGCCATCGCCATCATCCAGTTCAAGCAGGAGAAACTCGTGATCGACCGGAACCCGGAATTCGGCATGGAAGACCGCAACGTGCTGCACCTGATCGACTTCAAGAAAGGGACCATCCACCTGGGCGGCAAAGACTATCCGCTGAAGGATACCCATTTCCCCACCATCGACCCGGACAACCCCTATGCGCTGACCCCCGCCGAACTGGAGGTCCTGGAAGGCGTCACCCGCAGTTTCGAGACCAGCGAAAAGCTCCGGCGCCACATCAAATGCTTCCTCGAGCACGGTTCACTCTACCTGGTCCGGAACAGCAACCTGATGTTCCACGGCTCCGTTCCGATGAATCCCGACGGCAGCTTCAAGGAGATGATGATCCAGGGCAAGCCCTACAGCGGCAGGCAACTCTTCGACAAGGTGCACCAGATGGTCCGCAACGCCTACTACACCCGGGAAGAGACGCCGCGCCGGCAGGCGGGCCAGGACTTCATCTGGTATCTGTGGTGCGGCCCTGTCGCGCCGACTTTCGACAAGGACAAGATGGCGACCTTCGAACGCTATTTCATCGCCGACAAGGAGCCGCAGAAAGAGACCAACGGCGCCTACAAGGAGCTCAAGAACCGGGCGGACATCTGCGAGAAGATCCTCCGCGAATTCGGCGTCACCGACATGCGGCACGCCCACATCATCAACGGCCACATCCCGGTCAAGACCCTCAAGGGCGAGAGCCCCATCAAGGCGGACGGCAAGCTGCTGGTCATCGACGGCGGCTATTCGAAGGCCTACCAGCCCGAAACGGGGATTGCCGGCTACACGCTGATCTACAACTCGCAGAGCCTGAAGCTCGTCCAGCATGCGCCCTTCACCACGCGCGAAAAGGCGGTCAAATTCGGTCTGGACATCCTCTCCGAGACCAAGGTCCTAGAATTCGAGGAGAGCCGCCGCTATGTCCGCGACACCGACCAGGGTGCGGAAATCAAGGAGCAGATCGACGACCTCTACCAGCTGCTGGATGCCTACCGCAACGGTTCCATCCACAGTTAGTTTGTTTTCATGAAATTCTTGTATCTTTGCGCCCTCAATGGGACGCAAGGATATTTTATTGGCACGACTGCGCAACGGCGATCCGCTATCCCGCGGACAGCAGTTGCGGCTCGCCCTCTCCCTGGCCATACCGGCCATCCTGGCCCAGTTGTCGTCCGTCCTGATGCAGTACATCGACTCGGCGATGGTCGGCCGCCTCGGCGCCAACCCTTCGGCCTCCATCGGCCTGATCTCGACCAGTACCTGGATCTTCAGCGGCTTCTCGATGGCCGTCATCACCGGTTTCTCGGTGCAGGTGGCCCACGCCTGCGGCGCGGGCGATTTCCGGCGGGCCCGGCTGGCTATGCGCCAGGGCCTGTTCTGCGTCCTCCTTTTCAGCCTGCTGCTGGGGCTCACCGGCGTAGGCATCAGCGGCGTCCTGCCGCGCTGGCTCGGCGGCGCGGAAGTCATCCGCGCCGATGCGTCCGCCTATTTCCGCATCTACGCAGCCTTCCTCCCCATCGGTATGACCGGCTATGCCGCCAGTGCGATGCTCCAGGCCAGCGGAAACATGAAAGTGCCGAGCATCACCTTTATCTGCATGTGCCTGCTCGACGTGGTCCTCAACTATATCTTCATCTACAGGCTCGGGATGGGCGTCGTCGGGGCAGCCTGGGGAACCGGGCTTTCCGAACTGCTGACGACCCTCTTCGTCCTCTGGTACGTCTCGGTGCGCTCGCCCGAACTGAAAATCATCCACGAGCGCGGCTCTTTCATCCCGCGGCGGGAAAGCCTCAAGACCGCCCTGGGCATCACCGGGCCGATGTGGCTCCAGAACATCGTCATGCGGGGCGCACACGTAATGAGCACGATCATCGTGGCGCCGCTGGGACCGGTCTCCATCGCGGCCAACGCCTTTGCCATCACGGCGGAAAGCTTCTGCTACATGCCCGGATACGGGCTGGAGGAGGCAGCCACTACGCTGGTCGGCCAAAGCCTCGGGGCGCGGCGGAAAGACGTCGCCAGGAATTTTGCCTGGACGACCATCGGGATGGCTGCCGCGATGATGTCTTTCCTGGCCGTCCTGATGTATTTCTTCGCCCCGCAGCTGATGGGGATCCTGAGCAACGACCCGGACGTCGTGTCGCTGGGCGCCCGCGTCCTGCGCATCGAGGCCTTCGCGGAAACCCTCTACGCCGTTTCTATCGTCGGCTTCGGCGTCTGTGCCGGTGCCGGAAGGACCCTTGTCCCCACCCTCCTGAATTTCGGCAGCATGTGGCTGGTCCGGATCGGCCTGGCCCTCGTCCTGACGCCGAAATACGGCCTGACCGGCTACTGGATCGCCATGTGCGTCGAGCTCAATGTCCGCGGCCTGCTTTTCTTCTTCCACGTCCGCAGCGGACGCTGGATGCGCAAGGGCAACATTCTGGAACCCGAGACTGCCAAATACTGACACAAATCTGACAAATTGTCTGTATATCAGCCAATTGTATGACTTTTTGCGCCAAATTGTCACTTTTCCCGACCTTGGCCGGCCATTTGTTATTTCTTGTATCGCCGGCCGCGGAAAAGCCGCGGAGGCCGAACAAGAAAATAATAGTAAAACGTATAAAATGGAGGATTTAGTTATGTATTCCGTTGAAAGAAGAAATTCCTGGCTGCCCAGCATTTTCAGCAACCTGTTCGATGATGATTTTACCGTGATGCCCGCCCGTCAGTTCGCTTCACCGGCCGTCAACATCAAGGAGAGCGAGAAAGAATTCCAGATCGAGATCGCAGCTCCGGGTATGAACAAGGAAGACTTCTCCGTCCGTGTGGACAATGACGATGAACTTGTCATCGCCCTCGAA
>CADAOB010000064.1 GCA_902789445.1 uncultured Bacteroidia bacterium
TTACGTCGGACGACCTTCACAGCAAATTAAAGGACTTTTTTGGCTGGGATGCCTTCAAAGGCAATCAAGAGGAAATTATCAAACACCTGATCAGCGGAGGTGACGCCTTCGTGCTGATGCCCACCGGGGGCGGCAAGTCCCTGTGCTATCAGTTGCCCGCCCTGTGCCTGCCCGGGACGGCCATCGTCATCTCACCCCTGATCGCCCTGATGAAGAACCAGGTGGATGCCATCCGCGGCTTCATCCAGAACAAAGAGGGCATCGCACACTTCCTGAATTCTTCGCTCAACAAGGCTCAGGTCAACGAAGTGAAAGCCGACCTTCTCTCGGGCCTGACCAAGCTGTTGTATGTCGCTCCCGAATCGCTGACAAAAGAAGAGAATATCCAGCTTCTCAAGCAATTGGACATCTCCTTCTACGCCATCGACGAAGCGCATTGCATCTCCGAATGGGGTCACGACTTCCGGCCGGAATACCGCCGCATCCGCGAGATCATCGGCCAGATCCGCCGCGCCCCCATCATTGCGCTGACGGCCACCGCCACCCCGAAGGTCCAGTCCGACATCCAGAAGAACCTCGGCATGCTGAATGCCCGCGTTTTCAAGGAATCCTTCAACCGCGAGAACCTCTACTACGAGATCCGCGACAAATCGAATCCCAAGCGCGACATCATCAAGTTCATCAAGGACAACCCCGGCAAGAGCGGCATCATCTACTGCCTCAGCCGCAAGAAAGTCGAAGAGATCGCCCAGCTGCTGACGGTCAACGGCATCAAGGCGCTGCCCTACCATGCCGGCATGGACGCTGTCACGCGCGCCCGGAACCAGGACTCCTTCCTCATGGAGAAGGTGGACGTGATCGTGGCCACCATCGCCTTCGGCATGGGCATCGACAAGCCCGACGTGCGCTTCGTCATCCACTACGACATTCCCAAGAGCCTGGAAGGCTACTACCAGGAGACCGGCCGGGCCGGCCGTGACGGCCGGGAGGGCCAGTGCATCGCCTTCTATAGTTATAAGGATATCCAGCGGCTTGAGAAATTCATGCAGGGCAAGCCCGTCTCCGAGCAGGAGATCGGCAAGCAGCTGCTGATGGAGACCGTCTCCTACGCCGAATCCAACCAGTGCCGCCGCAAGATCCTGCTCAACTATTTCGGCGAAGACTATCCGCAGGACAACTGCGGCATGTGCGACAACTGCCTCTACCCGAAGAAACAGTTCGACGGCCGCGAGGAGATGTGCCTGGTCATCGAACTGATCCTCTCGCTCAAGGAGGCTTTCAAGGCCGACCATCTGGCCTCGATCCTGGCGGGCGTGAGCAACTCCATCATCAAGTCGTACAACCACCACAAGCATCCGCTGTTCGGCTTCGGCCGCGACCGCGGCATCCGCTTCTGGAGCGCGGTCATCCGCCAGGGCCTGGTGCTGCACCTGCTCGACAAGGACATCGAACGCTACGGCCTGATCTCGGTCACGCCGGCGGGCCGCCGATTCTACGACAATCCCTACAAACTGATGCTCACCGAAGACCGGGAGTTCGTGGATGGCGAGGACGATGACGACGACGAGATGCCCGTCGGCGCCGGCAAGCACAGCCAGAATGCCGGCGGCGGGGGCGACCAGCAGCTGCTGGCCATGCTCAAGGACCTGCGCAAGGACCTCTCCCGCAAGCTCAACCTGCCGGCCTGGGTCATCGTGTCGGACCAGAGCCTGGAAGACATGTCCATCCAGTACCCGGTCACGCTCGTGGAACTGCACAACTGCCAGGGCATGGGCGAAGGCAAGTCGCGCAAGTTCGGCCAGCCCTTCGTGGACCTGATTGCCAAATATGTGGAAGAAAACGATATCATCCGTCCCGATGATTTCGTGGTCAAGTCGGTGGTCAACCGCTCGGCCAACAAGGTCTATATCATCCAGAGCATTGACCGCAAACTGCCTTTCGAGGACATCGCGCGGACGAAGGATATGGAAATGGACGAACTGCTCGACGAAGTCGAGTCCATCGTCAACTCCGGTACGCGCCTGAACATCGACTACTACATCCGCCAGACCATCGACGATGACAAGGTCGATGACATCTACTATTATTTCCGCGACGAGGCCGACTCCGATTCGGTGACCGACGCGATGAAGGAACTCGGCGGCGACTACACCGAAGAGGAGGTCCGCCTGGTGCGATTGAAATTCCTTTCTGAAGTAGGTAATTAAAAAAAGATGCCCGGCCTGAGCCGGGCATAAAACCGATTGCGTCATCCCCGGCTTGACCGGGGATTTCTTTATCCGCAGTAGTAATACTTCTGAACCAGCGCCGCCATCTTCTTCGGGTCCGAAGTGGCTTCGTGGCGGATGTGCTCGTCCTTGTAGGCTTTCAGCTTGGCGATGGTGCCGTCGATCAGGCTGGGGGAGAAGATGCCGTCCTTCTCGTAAAGGGCGCGGTTCTTCTCCAGGCAGAGGGCCGATTCGTGGCAGGAGGCGGGCAACTGTTCGAGGGAATTGAGTAGCGCCTCGTTCTTCTTGTCGTGGATGTTGACATCGACGTAGGTCTTGGCGGCCACGTCGAGGGCGTCGGGCATCTCGAAACCGGTGCGGGCGGCTGTCACAAGGCCGGCCAGCATGTTGTAGATGTCGGCGCTGCCGTCGCCGGAACGCATTTCCACGGTCTGTTTGTCGGGTACGACGAAATCGTTCGGGTCTTCCAGCGGATTGGCCAGGGCGCACATGCTGTGGTTCACGCTCCAGCCCAGCGGCACGCGCACGAGCACCGAGCGGTTGCGGTCGCCCCAGCAGATGCTGGTCGGGGCTTCCTGGTGCGGCACGAGGCGGAAATAGGAGGTCGGGTTCGTGTTGCCGAAGGCGGTCAGCGACGAGGCGAACTTCATGTAGCCGGCGATGGCGCGGCGTGCGTCGTCGGAGAGCGAGCCGTCCTTGATCATCACGGAGTGGTCGCCCTTCATCATCCGGGTGTGGAAATGCAGGCCGCTGCCGGCTTTGCCGGTGGTGATCTTCGGGGCGAAGGTGATGTCCAGGCCGTAGTCGTAGGCCAGGGTGCGGAGGATCCATTTGGCCATCATCAGCTGGTCGGCCGCCGACTCGACGGGGTTAACGAGGAATTCGATCTCGTTCTGCTCATAGATCTTGCCGTCGAGGGTGAAGTTGCCCACTTCGCAGTGGCCGTACTTGATCTGGCCGCCCACCTGCGCGATGCAGCGGATGGCTTCGGCCCGGAAGGCCTCGAATTTGGCGAACGGGGTGGACTCGTGGTAGCCGTGCTGGTCTTCGGCCGGGAAGCGCTCGTCGTCTTCGGCGACGATGTAGAATTCGAGTTCGCCCATCGCCTCGAAGCTGTAGCCGGTGCGCTCCTGGAATGCCTTGTGCGCCTTGCGGAGGGTGAATTCCGGTGCGCTTTCGAGCGGCAGGCCGTCCTTGGTGAAGTAGCTGCAGAGGAAACCGATGGTCGGGATCTCCTGGAACGGATCGAGATAGGCCGTGCTGAAGCGCGGGATCACATAGAGGTCGCTGCTGTCGGCGGCGATGTAGGGAAAGAGGCTCGAGCCGTCCACGCGCTCACCGTAGGAGAGGATCGTGTCGAGATACTGGCGGTTGGTCACCGGGAAGTTCAGCGTCTTGAGCCGTCCGTCGGCGGCGACGTAGCGGAAGTTGACGATACGGATATCGTGGCTGACGATGTAGTCGGTCAGGTCCTTTTTCGTGAAGGCCGCCGGCTCCTTGCCGAGCGCCTGCACCAGTGGATTGATGTTATATTCGCAGAAAGAATTCATTTTTGTTTTGAATTGTTGAGTTTCGGCCCCAAAGATAGCAAATGATTGAAAGAATAACCAATAACATTGGTAATTGTCCGTGTTTTTTATAGAATACCGCCGCTCTTGAACCAAATCCCGCCTTCCCCTTTGTGTTCTGGCGGCGCTCTTCTGGCCGCGAAAAGGATGAGATAGTGGGTAGCGTTCCATCCGGTGTGTTTGGCGTAGGGGCCGCTATCGTCGATCCAAAGATTCGTCGGGAATGGAGATTGACTAAACAGCACTGATAATCAATTGATCATAAGTTACGCCATTGCAGCCGAGCCGGCTTTGCTGCACTTGGTCTTTTTTTTGGAGGGGTTGTTATTCAAGTCGTTGTTTGTCAACTGTTTGACAAAGTCTTTCTGTCCCCGACGGGACAGAAAGAACGTGGGGTTCCAAAGATGGCGGCAGTTTCCTGAGCAATGATGGCTATCTTGCTGGTGGTCATCTTTCTGGCAGTGAATATTCCCCGCGCCTCCAGTCGCGACACAGTTCCTATGTTTGTAATCCAAATAAAAGAGTGAGCTTCTGAGAAGCTCATGAGGGACGCTCTCAGGGGTTCCGACCCCTGCCGCTAAG
>CADAOB010000065.1 GCA_902789445.1 uncultured Bacteroidia bacterium
CAACGTCAGTTTCTTGTTGTAGAAGATGGCGTCGGCCAGGGCCAGGTCGGTCTTTTTGTCGACTTTCGGCAGTTGCTCCAGCATCAGCTTGCACCAGGCGTTGATTTCGGCGGTTTCGCCTTCATTGTAGCCGAGCGTCCGGCAGATCTCGGCGGCAGTTTCGTTCTGGGCGCCGTTGAGCAGCATACCCAGGGCGATCTGCAGGCTCAGGGGCGAGACGAACCATTCCTTTTCTTTTTCTTTGCGGGCGTGTTCATCGACCTGGTCGATGAACTTCCAGGCAAACGCAGTACCGGCCTGGACATAACCCGTCTGCTTTGTGGTCAGTGAGATGGAGGTATACGGATTGTTTCCGCCTTCGGGATCCAGTTCGTTGCAGGATCCCGGCACAAGAAGCAGCATCGCTGCAAACAGCCAGGCAAATCTTTTCATAGTCGTCAATTATTTGGATTGTTTATTTGTCAAGATTGATTCTCAGACCCGTCGCAACCGAAAACAGGAATGGATGGGCGCTTCGATAAGTTTCCAGTACGCGTTTCTCGGAAGGAAGGGTCCAGCTGATTTCCGGCTCCACATACAGGCCCAGGTGCCGGGTCATATTGAACTGGACGCCGCCGGCGCCAAGCAGGGAGAAACTGAAGCCGTCCCGGGGCATCTCTTTTCCGGCAAGCGTCGCGCCGACACACCAATCGCCGGAAGCGCCGCCGCCCACATAGACATTCAGCCACCGGCTAGAAGCCAATGTCCAGTCGAGACGCAACGGAACGCCCAGATAATGGGCCGCCTGCTTCTTTACCCCGGACATCTCAACCATCGTATAGCTGACGCGGGTCTGATACAGGCTGTATTCCAGTCCGGTCGTTATCCGCAGTCTGTCCGAAACAGGGATTCCCACCGAAAAACCGCCCTTGAACGGGAAGGTATGGGTAAAGTGGTCGACTTCATCGGAAGGACTCATTGCGCTTTCCATCGGATTATCGGGATTCGAATTATAATAATGGGAAGTTTCCGCCTGCATCAAGTCTCCTTTTCCGGCGATAGGGGCCAGCAGGGCCGCAAGCAGGCCGCCTCCGGCCACAACTCCGGCCGCGGGTGCGATATGCATATCCACGGACCGCGCAGGCGTATCCTGCGGGACGAAAGGAGATGCCGTCGCAACGGCCGGCTCTGCAGCGACAGGCTCCGAGACAGTCGGCTCTTCCGCCGGTTCAACGACTTCCGGCCGGACGGGTTCCGGCTCGACAATTTCCGGCTCGGCCACTTCCGGTTCTTCCGCCTGCGGGGCAACAGTTTTCGGTGCAGCAGCTTTCGGCACAGGGGCCTGAGCGATGAGCGGCCGAACCGGCAACGGTTCTTCCGCCTCAACGGCTGTGGAATCGGAGGCCACGGCAACGGTCGGGACCGGCTGCGGAACAATCCGGATACTGTCTTCGGGCACGGAAGGCTTGCGGAGGAACAGGATTGCTGCCAAGCCGGCGGCGATAGCGGTCGCCACCACCCAGGCAAGCGGAGACCGCTTCGAAGCGGGAGCCGGCGCATCGGCGCTGCGGCGGGCCTGGAACTCGGCAAAGACGCTTTCCGGAAGCGTACCGTCGGGCTCTTCCAGTTTCTCTTTGACTATGTCTTCCCAATTTCTCATCGGTCTTGCTCTTTCAGGTATTGTCTGATCTTTTCTTTCAGTTGCTTACGGGCTTTGGCCAGGGTGCTCGTCGAACCCGTTTCGCTGATTCCCAGCATTTCGCCGATCTCCCGGTGCGAATAGCCGTCGATGCAGTAGAGATTGAAGACGGCCCTTCTCAAATCCGGCAATTCTGCAATCCACGCCAGCAGTTTCTCTTTCGGGACCGTTACCATCTCCTCCTCGGTCGGGTCCGGGATGTTGTCCTGCACCCGGGCATCCAGGGGAACCATCCGCCAGCGCTGCCGCTTGATGCGGTTGATCGCTTTGTTGACGGCGATCCGGCTGATCCAGCCGTACAGGGAACCTTTCCCGCGAAATGTGTAAGTGTCGATCTTGTCGAGGGCCTGGATCAGGGCTTCCAGCATCAGGTCTTTCGCCTCATCCGCGTCGCCCACATACCGCCTGCAGAGCGCAAACACCCTCTCTGCATATCTTCTATACAGTTCTTCCTCCGCCAGTCTGTCGCGCTTGGAGCAATAGCTGGCCAACGCCTGCTCATCCAATTCCCGATACACTTACTTGCCCTTTGTCATTGCATTTTTTAGCGTTTCTGTCCTATAAACACACGAAGTCCCGAAATGCGTCCCCACCTTTTAAAGAATTTTCAAGGCGATGCGGGCACAGGCCTCGGCATCGGCCAGCGCGTGGTGATGCCGCTTCAGATCGAAGCCGCAAGCCGCGGCGACGGTCTGGAGCTGGTGGTTTTCGAGGGTGCGGCCGAAACAGTGCCGCGACGCAGCCAGCGTATCGTAAAAGAAATAATCGGGATAATCCATCTGATAGACCCGGAAGACGGCCTTGAGGCACCCTTCGTCGAAACGGGCATTGTGGGCCACCAGCGGCAGCCCCTCGATCCGCGGGGCGATCTGCCGCCACACCTGCGGAAAGACCGGCGCCTGGTCGGTATCCGCCGGTCCGAGCCCGTGTACCCGCTGGCAGAACCAGCGATAATATTCTGGCTCCGGTTTAATCAGGCTGTAGAACGAATCCACGATTTCACCGCCGCGCACCACGACCACGCCCACGCTGCACACGCTGCAGGGCTGTTCGTTCGCCGTTTCGAAATCTATGGCAGCAAAATTGTTCATCTGCGTTGCGAGATCCAAAGGTAAAAAAAGTTGTTAACAAATCCCGCCTCTGCGTGTCTTATTTTCGAGTCCGGACAAAAAACTGAAACGCAATCGACAATGAAAAGACTGTTTTTATACTTTCTCCTGCTGCTGCCGCTCACCGCGGCGGCAGCTTCTCCCGAGGGCAGGGTCCCGAAGACAAAGATCGCCACTTTCATCTCGGAATACCGGCACTGCGAGGGCGTGGAAGTGGTCCGGCTGGGCCGCGTCTCGACGGCGGCCCTGAAAGGAGTCATCCGCGTTGCCGCCCGCAAGGAAAACGACCCCGACGCCCGGGATTTCCTCAAATTGATGCGGCACGTCAAGAGCCTCTACGTCTTCGAATACGAAGACTGCAAGCCCGCGCTCCGCGACAAGATCAACCGCCGGCTCAACCGCCTGCTGACCGGTTCGGACCTGCTGATGGAAGCCAATGACGGAGGAGAGCGGATGCAGATCTACGGCCTCTACGACGAACGGACGGAAGCGGTCCGTGACTTCGTGCTCTTCAGTCCGTCCGACTGTACGCTTGTCTGCCTCTTCGGCTCCATCCCGATGGAAACAGTCTCCAACATCCTGAACGAAAAATGACGGAGCAGGCTTTCCATAAAGACTATCTTCCGCTGGCGGAAACGCTCTACCGGGTAGCCTTCTATATGCTGGAATCGGAGGCCGAGGCCGAAGATGCCGTGCAGGAAGTCTTCCTGAAGCTCTGGGATGCGCGGGCTCAGCTCGATGCGGTCCAGTCGCCCAAAGCCTACAGCATCCGCCTGCTGAAAAACCTCTGTCTGAACCGCATCCGCAAAGCCCGGCAGCTGTGTTTCCAGCCCGAATTGCCCGAGGCGGAGACCGGCCGGCCCCAGGACGACACCCTGGACGCGCGGCAGCGCCTGGACAAAGTGCTGGAGGGAATCAAATCCCTTCCGGAGCGGCAGCGGGAGATCCTCATCCTGCGCAGTTTCGAGGGCTGCTCCTATGCCGAGATTGCCCGAAAGACCGGGATGAGTCCAGCCTCTGCCCGCGTGCAGCTGGCACGCGCCCGTAAAACCTTGAAGACAAAGCAATGAAACAGATAGAAGAACTCGAGAAAATGGACTGGCAGCAGTTGGAAACTGCCGCTATGGAAGAAAAAATTTCCGTGCCGGAAGGCTTGGAGAAACGCATCCGGGAAAACTTGACCGCACAGGAGTCGCGCAAGGGTTGGTTCCGTAGCATGTTCTTTGTTGAAAGAAATCGACTGAAGGACAGTTCTATTGCAAATCCCAAGGCGCTTTTCTATGAAGCCGAAATCTTTGCGGCAGGAACGGATAATCGCGCCATGCCTCTGTTGCTGGGCAATGTGGATTACGCTTA
>CADAOB010000066.1 GCA_902789445.1 uncultured Bacteroidia bacterium
CGGACATGTCGGCATTGTACACGAAATTGTGGACGTTGAGCCACCATTTGCGGAGCATCGGCGCCACGAACGGGGCGATCACGCCGCCGATGTTGATGAACACGTAGAAAATCTGGAAACCGGAGTCGCGTTTGTCCTTGGCGATCTTCAGGGCTTCAGGGCCCTTCTTGGCGGCTTCCGCTTCGAACTCGTCGTAGAGCTTGCCCACGAGGGCCTGCAGGTTGCCCTTGAACAGACCGTTACCGAAGGCGATGCAGAGCAGGGCGATGCAGGTGAAGATCAGGATGCCCCACCAGCCGCCGGTTCCGTTGGCGATCAGGCCTTCCGCCGTCTTGCTGAAGAGCGGGATGGACAGGGCCACGTAGCCCGCCGCCATGATGAACAGACCGATCTGGATGGTCCGGTTGTAGTTCTGCGTACGGTCGGCAATCAGACCGCCCACCAGCGAGAGGATGTAGATGCCAAAGTAGAAGATGGCGTAGATCAGGCCGGCCGTTCCGTCAGAGAGGCCGAATTTGGAAACCAGGAACAGCAGCAGCACTGCGTTCATGATGTAGTAGCCGAAACGCTCGCCCATGTTGCTCAGGGCGGCGGCCACGAGGCCCTTCGGGTGCTCTTTCGCCTTGGTCAGGTAAAAGATCAGGAACGGAATGACGATGATCAGGATCAGAATCAGGAGCAGCAACGTCAGGTTGTTCTCCCAGAGATTCGTCAGAAAAGATAGCATTCTCATAGGTTTATAGTATAAAAAATTGGATTTCCACTTTATACATAACTACAAAGATAGCAAAATAAAGTGAAAATCCAAACAGCCCGTCCACTCCCGGCTGCGGAGATAAAATCGTGCTAGCGGGAGACGATGGGGTTCCCCTTTGCATCGAGGAGCGGGGTCAGGCCGCCGCCGTAGCCGTCCTGGACGTAGAGGTAGTTGACACCGGTTTCGGTGTCGATGATGATGCGGACGTGGGCGGCGAAGCCCATGCCTTCCTTTTCAATGACTTCAAAGCGTTTGTCGCGTGCCATGGCCTATTGTTTTTTTACGTGGTTCAGATAGCAGTCCAGGGTGTTGCGGATGAGCATGGCGATGGTCATCGGCCCCACGCCGCCGGGAACGGGCGTGATCCAGCCGGCAACGGGCTCTGCCGTCGCGAAATCGATGTCACCGCAGAGTTTGCCGTCGGCGTCGCGGTTGATGCCTACGTCGATGAGGATGGCGCCGGGCTTGACCATCTCGCCGGTGATGATGGCCGGTTTGCCGACGGCGGCGATGATGATGTCGGCCGTGCGGGCGATCTCGCCCAGGTTGCGGGTGCGGGAATGCGCGATGGTGACCGTCGCATTCTCGTTGAGGAGCAGCGTGGCGACGGGTTTGCCGACCAGTTCGCCGCGGCCGACCACCAGGGCGTGCTTGCCTTCGATGGTCTCCCCTGTTGTCTTGATCAGATGGATGCAGGCGCGCGGGGTACAGGGCGCCACATAGCCGTGCTTGCGGGTGAAGCCCGACTTCATCCCGAAGAAGCCGTCCACATCCTTGTCGGGGGCGACGGCGGCAATCACGGCATCCTTGTCGATCTGTTTCGGAACCGGAAGCTGCACGAGAATGCCGTCCACGGCCGGGTCGGCGTTAAGCCGGCCGATGACGGCGAGCAGTTCGTCCTGCGTCGTCGCCTCCGGCAGGCGGATGACGTCGGAGACCAGGCCGACCTTTTTGGCGTTGATCTCTTTGTTGCGGACATACACCTGGCTGGCAGGATCTTCCCCGACGATGATCACGGTCAGGCCCGGCCGGCGGCCGTATTGCTGTTCCAGCTGTTCGACTTCCTGCCGCATCTGCTCGTAAAGCGCGGCGGAAATGGCTTTGCCATCTATGATTTTTCCCATATTCTTTGTTTTCTATCTTCTTCTGAGCGTGTAGCGGGTAGCCCGCTACTCGCTGTTTCATAACACAAATTTCGCGATATCGCGGCGATAAAACAAATTGTCACACTGGATCTGTCCGACGGCAGCGTAGCAGCGGCGGGCGGCCTCGGGGGTGGACGGTGCGGAAGCAACGGCCATCAGCACGCGGCCGCCGGCGGTCTGCAGCCGGCCGTCGTCCGCGCGTTTCGTCCCCATGTGGTACACCCGCTCGGCGTATCCAGGCGCGATGTCGATCGGAGCACCTTTCGCGTAGCTGCCGGGATAGCCATTCGATGCGAGGACCACACCCAGCACCGATTCGTCCTTCCAATGGAGCTGCGGAATCGGGCCACCGCAGGCGACGGCCTCGAAGACATCGTAAATATCCGTCTCAAGCCGCGGCAGGACGACCTCCGTCTCGGGATCGCCGAAACGGGCGTTGAATTCGATGACCTTGATACCATCCGGTGTTTTCATCAGGCCACCGTAAAGGACACCGGTCAAGGGCGTTCCGGCATCGGCCATCGCGTCGGCCACCGGCTGGAGAATCTTCGTGACGGCAAAGCCGTAATCGGCGTCGCTGATGAAAGACAGGCCGCTGCGGCCTGCAGCAAACGCCTCCGTATAAGCGCCCATACCGCCGGTATTGGGGCCTTTGTCGCCGTCGAAAGCCCGCTTGTGATCCTGCGCGCAGACCATCGGCGCGACCTGGCGGCCGCTGACGAAAGCCATCAGCGAGAATTCGGGACCGGTCAGGAATTCTTCGATAACCACCTTCCCTTCCCCATAACGGCCGTCGAGCAGCATATCGCGCAGGGCCGCTTCGGCCTCTTCCAGCGTCATGGCGACCACGACGCCTTTTCCGGCGGCCAGCCCGTCGTACTTGACCACCGTCGGCAGCGAACCGGCGCGGACATAGGTAAGCGCCTGGCTGTAATCGCGGAACGTACAGTACGAAGCGGTCGGGACGCGGCGCTGGAACATCAGTTCCTTGGCGAACTCCTTGCTCGACTCGATGGCGGTTGCGGCCTGCGTATGACCGAAAATCTTCAGGCCGGCGGCCCGGAAACGGTCCACGATGCCGGCGGCCAGCGCCGCTTCGGGACCCACCACCGTCAAGTCGATGGCTTTTTCACGGGCAAACGCCAGCAGGCCATCGACATCCGTATCTTTCAGCGGCACACATTCCGCCTGCGCTGCAATCCCGGCATTGCCCGGTGCACAATAGATTTTTCCTACCTTCGCCGAACGGCTCAGCGCATCCACGATGGCATGCTCCCGTCCGCCTCCGCCTACGACCAAAACTGTCTGTTTCATCTTATTTCCTCCCTTTCTTTTGCTCCCTTTCTTCTTTTGCGCTGCAATGTACACATCTGGTAATCAACGATTTCCGCAACCTGATCCCCCTCAAAACAGCGGGGGTCAAAAGTCGTAAGTTGCTGACAATCAATTGCGTACATTGCAGGCCAAAAATAAAATCAATGCTTGAAATGCCGGACGCCGGTGAAGAGCATCGTGATGCCCAGTTCGTCGGCCTTGGCGATCGACTCTTCATCGCGGATGCTGCCACCGGGCTGGACGATGGCCGTCACGCCGTACTGCGCCGCCAGGGCGACCGTGTCGCCGAAGGGCAGGAAACCGTCGGAGGCAAGGACAAGTCCGGACGTGAAGCCGGCCGCCTGCGCCTCTTTCAAGGCGATCTCCGCCGAACCCACCCGGTTCATCTGCCCGGCACCCACACCCAGCGTATGGCCGTCGCGCACCACCGCGATGGCGTTCGACTTGACGTGCTTGACGATCCGCCAGCCGAAGTCCATATCCCGCAGCTGCGCAGCCGTGGGCTTGGCCACCGTCACGCACATCGAGGGATCGATCTTCTCGACCGCGACATCAAGCTGCTGCACCAGCATCCCGCCGTTGACACCCACATACTGCACCGGGACCCGGGATGAAGCCGACATATCGACCTCCAGCACCCGGAGATTCTTCTTCGTCGAAAGGATTTCGAGCGCTTCCGGCGCGAAGGAAGGCGCGATGACGATTTCCAGGAAGATGGGTTTCATGCCCCGGGCCACCTCG
>CADAOB010000067.1 GCA_902789445.1 uncultured Bacteroidia bacterium
TGCAGACCGGAGATTCCGTCCTGATCGAATGTGCGCCCGGCTCGGCGAACACCCCCATCCGCGGCCTGCAGTTCTTCGACAACCAGGAAATCGTGCAGCACGGGCGCAAGACCATGGTCTCAGCCCTTATCCTGCTGGCCATGGTCATCCTCTCCTCCCTCAATATCCTGCCGTTGCTGCAGAGCGCCACCCTGGCCGCCATCGCCATGCTGGTCTTCCGCTGCTGCACGCCCGGACAGGCCTTCAAATCCATCGAGTGGAGCATCCTGATGGTCTTTGCCGGCAGCGTGGTCATCGGCAAGGCGATCGAGACGACCGGCATCGCCCAGGCCCTGGCCGAAGGCGTCATGCAGGTCTGCAACGGCAAGCCCCTGCTGGTATACGGTCCCGGCGGCTACCGATTCACCGACTTCCTGAAGGCCGGCATCCCGATGACAATCGTCATCCTCCTTACCAACCTTCTGATAGTCAACCTTATTTATCCGCTGTAAGAAAAGAGCGTGTCGTAGTAAAGCGCCAGGCGGCTGAGCGTCGGACAGGCCAGGGAGGCATCGATTGTCAGGCGAAGGACCGTCGTGGTAACCGGTTCCGGGAGGAGGACGATGCGCTTGTAGCCGACGGTGGTTTCCCGGGCGATCTCGTACCAGGAGCCGTCGGAGGACCGGGCTTCGATATGGAAGGCGCTGATGCGCTGACCCAGCGGGATGTATTCCTGAAGGAGAATGCGGTTGAAGGTCCTTTCGCCGGGGAACGCCAGCGTCAGTGCTCCGGTAGTTTCACCGTCGGAAAGCGCCCAATAGCGGTCATAGCGGCCGGACAGGACATTCGCGGCCGCAAAAGAGCGGCCGCGGGACGGGCCTGCGGTCCGCGCGCCCGCGGCCAGATCGGTGGCGAAAACCGTATCGAGCGCCGCCCGGAATTCCAGCAGCCGGAGGGAATCGACCGGGTCGATGCGACCGCGTGTGTCGGGCGGCACGTTGAGCAGCAGCAGCGAATTGCGGCCCACGCTTTCATAATAGATTTTCAAGAGCTCCCGGACGCTTTTTACCTGCGGCGTTTCCGAAGCGCGCCAGAACCAGCCGGGCCGGATGGAAACATCCGTTTCGGCCGCAGCCCAATGGGAAGCGCCGGGCGTCCCGGCGTTCAGGACGTTTGTCGGCGGGCTACCCGCCCCGGGCTCAAAACCCCCGACTTCGAGCGTGGACCAGTTGGTGCGGCCGGCCTCGCCCCGCTCGTTGCCGACCCAGCGGCAACCGGGACCGACATCGCTGAAAATGACGGCCTGCGGCTGCAGGCGAAAAACCGTTTCGTTGAACAGCGGCCAGTCATAGACCTGTCGCCGCCCCGAAGGGCCTTCCCCGCAGGCGCCGTCGAACCATTGCTCAAAGACCGGTCCGTATGCACCGCCGAGCACGCTCTCGAGTGTTCGTACGAATGCTGCATTGTAAGCTGGCGACCCGTAGCGCGGATCGTGCCTGTCCCAGGGAGAAATATAAACCCCGAACTTCAGGCCGTCGGCCGCACAGGCATCGGAAAGTTCCCGCAGAACGTCCCCTTGTCCGTTCCGCCAGCGGCTCTGTGCCACTGTATGGGAACTCTCCGGAGAAGGCCACAGACAGAAACCGTCGTGGTGCTTCGCCGTGATGATTACGCCCTTGAATCCGGCCGCCCGCGCCACGGCCATCCACTGCCGGCAGTCCAGCTCCGTGGGATTGAAGACGTCTTCCGGCTCCGTCCCGTCCCCCCATTCGGCACCCGTAAACGTGTTGGGACCGAAGTGGCAGAACAGGTTCATTTCCATTTGTTGCCAGGCGACCTGGTCCGGCGAAGGGCAGGCTCCGTATGGGGCAGGCGGCGGCACGCGGCATGCCGCCACGGACAAGCTGGCAGCAAGCAGCAGGAAGGCGAAAGGCTTTTTCATGGCATCCGGTTTGAATCTGTAAATTTACGAAAAATAAATTGTATCTTTGTTTTTTAATCTTTCATCACCATGAACAGCAAGCCTATTCCCAGTTCCGAACTCATCATCAACGATGACGGGTCCGTGTTCCATCTGCATATCCTTCCCGAAGACCTCGCTGACATCGTCATCATGATGGGCGATCCGGGGCGCGTGAGCACCATCGCCGAACATTTCGACACCATCGAGCTCGACAAGCAGTCGCGGGAGTTCCACACCATCACCGGCACCTACCGCGGCAAACGCGTGACCGCGCTCTCCCACGGCATCGGAACCGACAACATCGACATCGTGATGACCGAACTCGACGCCCTGGCCAACATCGATTTCAAGACGCGGCTCCCCAAAGCGGAGCACCGCCGCCTGACCCTCCTGCGCATCGGCACCTGCGGCGCCGCGCAGCCCGACATTCCGCTGGGCAGCTACATCCTGAGCCACATTTCCATCGGCTTCGACGGCGTGCTCAACTGGTACAAGGACGGTGAAAAGATCTTCCTGATGGATTTCGAAAATGCTTTCGTCAAGCACATGGACTGGCCGGCGCGCTTCGCCCGTCCCTATTTCGTCCGCTCCAGCGAAAAGATCATCGAACGCTTCCGCGACTGGACGGTCAAGGGCATGACCGTCTCCGCCCCCGGCTTCTACGGGCCGCAGGGACGCAGCGTCCGCCTCGCGCTCACGATCCCCGACCTGATCGAGAAACTGGAAAGCTTCTCCCACGAAGGCTACCGCGTGACCAACATCGAAATGGAGAGTTCCGCCCTGGCCGGCATGGCCGCCCTGCTCGGGCACGACGCCGCCACGGTCTGCCTGGCCATCGCGAACCGCCACGTCAAGGAAAGCAATCCGGACTACAAGCCCCTGATGGCGCAGCTGCTCCGCCGCGCCCTCGACACCCTGACCGCCTGACCCATGGCTGTCGATCCCGAAGAACTCGAACCGCTCGTCGCCCTGCTGGACGACCGCGACAGCGTCGTGACCGAGCTGGTGAACAGCCGCCTGCAGTCTTTCGGGCCGGAAGTGGTCCGTTCCCTCAGGAACCGGGCGGAGCGGGAAAGCGATCCGGAGCGCAAAGCGCTCGTCGTCGAGCGGGGCAAATGGCTCAACACCGAATTCAAGCTCGCCGACCTGCAGGACTTCGTCACCCGTTCGCCCGGTCCCCTCTCCCTCTTCGAGGGCAGCTGGATCATCAGCTCGCTGCTCGACTGGACGCTCCAGCGCGAACGCTATGAAGACCTCTTCTACCGTTGCTCCGGGGAATACCTGGCGGAAGGCTCCGACCAGCGCACCGGCGTGGAGAACATCCGCATCCTCAACCACATCTTCTTCCACCGGCTCAAATTCACGCTCTACGACGTGCAGCTGCGCGACCCGAAGTACGCCCTGGTGAGCGATGCGCTCAAGGACCGCGCAGGCAATCCCTTCACGCTGTCCTTCATCTACCTGATGATCTGCCAGATTTCCGGCCTTCCCGTCGAGCTGCTCTGCTTCCCGGGCGGCTTCGTGCCGGCCTATGTGGAACACGGCCGGATCCTGTTCTACATCAACCTGTACCGGGGTGGCGAACTTTTCCCCCAGGACCGGCTCGAACAGTTCATGAAAGCCACCGGCCTGAAGATCGACAAGAGCGCTTTCCGCCGCCGCGACGAGTCGGCGATGCTTACCCTCTACCTGGAGTCCCTGCTCTACATCTACTCCAGACGGAAAAACGAGGCTATGGGCACGCTGCTGGACCGCGCCCTGACCATCCTCGGTCCCGAACGCTTCCTGACCATCGACGAA
>CADAOB010000068.1 GCA_902789445.1 uncultured Bacteroidia bacterium
GAAAGCGTGCAGACGAGCAGGCCCAGGGCGATGCCGCCCAGCGTGAAAAGGATCTCCTTGATCCCCCACCCCTTGATATCCTTGAACATCAGGATGGCAGAAGCGATGATCAGGCCGAAGAAGAAGGCCCAGGTCTGGACCGGATGGTTCGTCAGGACATAGGTCATCAGCTTGGCCAGGGAGAACACGCTCAGCAGCACACCGATGGCCAGCCAGAGCAGGAACGTGCCGTGAATCTGTTTCCAGAAGCCTTTCAGGTCGCCTTTGAAGAGCGCCTGCCACGTCGCTTTCTCCATCAGACTGTTTAGCGCATCGATGATTTCTTTATAGATGCCCGTGATCAGGGCGATGGTGCCGCCTGAGACACCTGGCACCACGTTGGCCGCACCCATGAAAAAGCCTTTGAGCGCGACAATCAGGTTTTGGATCAGTTTCATATCACAAAAAAAGCCCTCCCGCTCACGCGGAAGGGCTCGGAATCAGGAAAGACTATTTCTCATCTTCGATGGCGGCCTGCGCGGCGGCGAGGCGTGCGATCGGCACGCGGAACGGCGAGCAGGACACGTAGTTCAGGCCGATCCGGTGGCAGAACTTCACGGAAGCGGGATCGCCGCCGTGTTCGCCGCAGATACCGCACTTGAGGTTCTCGCGGGTGGCGCGGCCGTTCTTGACGGCGTACTCCACGAGTTTGCCCACAGCCTTGGTGTCGAGCGTCTTGAACGGGTCGGCATCCAGGATCTTGTTGCCAAGATAGTCGCCCATGAAGGTGCTCACGTCGTCGCGGCTGAAGCCGAAGGTCATCTGGGTGAGGTCGTTCGTACCGAAGGAGAAGAATTCGGCGGTGCGGGCCATCCGGTCGGCGGTCAGCGCGGCGCGCGGGATCTCGATCATCGTACCGAACTTGTAGTCGATATGCTCGTTGAGACGGGCCTCGACCTCGGCGCGGACACGCTCGCAGATGGCTTTCTGGAAGCGGAGCTCGCGTTCGGAGATCGTCACCGGGATCATGATCTCGGGCATCGGATGATAGCCTTCCTTCTTCAGTTCGATGGCGGCCGTGAAGATGGCGCGGAACTGGGTCTCGGAGATCATCGGATAGGTGATGTGCGGGTCGAGATGTGGAGTTCCTCGGCCAGTTCGTTCTTCTTGTCCTCGGTCTGCGGGACGAATTCATGCAACGGCGGGTCGAGCAGGCGGAAGGTCACGGGCTTGCCGTCCATCACCTTCATCGTGCCCTTGACCGACGCCTTGATGTACGGCTCCAGTTCGTTGAGGGCGGCGCGGCGCTCATCATCGGTCTTGGAGAGGATCATCTTGCGGAGTTTGCCCAGCGGGGTCTCGGAATTCTTGCCGTAGAACATGTGCTCGATACGGAACAGGCCGATGCCCTCGGCGCCGAAGCTCAGGGCGCGCTCGGTATCCTCCGGGTTGTCGGCGTTGGTGCGGACACCCATCTTGCGGAACTTGTCGGCGATGGCCATGAACTTGACGAAGCGCGGGTTGTCGGAAGCGTCCATCGTCTCGATCGCCTCGGCATAGACGGCGCCTTTTGCACCGTTGAGCGAGAAGGTGTCACCTTCGTGGAAGACCTTGTCACAGCCCTTGAAGGAGACTTCCTTCTTCTCGAGGTTGATCTTCATGTCTTCGCAGCCCACGATGCAGCACTTGCCCCAGCCGCGGGCCACGAGGGCCGCGTGGGAGGTCATACCGCCCTTCTGGGTCAGGATACCGGCGGCGGCGCGCATGCCTTCCACGTCTTCCGGGGAAGTCTCTTCGCGCACCAGGATCACTTTCTTCTTCGCGGCGGCAGCCTTCACGGCGTCGGCGTTGGTGAAGACGATCGTACCGACGGCGCCACCCGGAGATGCGGGCAGGCCGTGCGCCACAGACGTGGCTTTCTTTTCGGAGGCCGGATCGAGGATCGGGTGCAGGATCTCGTCGAGCTGGGCCGGCGAGACGCGCATCACGGCGGTCTTCTCGTCGATCATGCCCTCTTCGAGCATATCCATCGCCATGTTCAGGGCAGCCAGGCCGGTGCGCTTGCCGATACGGCACTGCAGCATCCAGAGTTTGCCTTCCTGGATGGTGAATTCGATGTCCTGCATGTCGTTGAAGTGTTTCTCGAGCAGCATGCGGATGTCGTCGAGTTCCTTATAGACGTCGGGCATCGCGTCCTCGAGGGACTTCAGGTGCGCGTTCTGCGGGCTCTTGGTCGCATTGTTCAGCGGGTTCGGGGTGCGGATACCGGCCACCACGTCTTCGCCCTGCGCATTGATGAGCCATTCGCCGTAGAACTTGTTGTCGCCGTTGGCCGGGTTGCGGGAGAACGCCACGCCGGTGGCGGAGGTGTCGCCCATGTTGCCGAACACCATGGACTGGACGTTGACGGCGGTGCCCCAGTCATCGGGAATGCCTTCGATCTGGCGGTACTTGATGGCGCGCTTGCCGTTCCAGGATTTGAACACGCCGCCGATGGAGCCCCAGAGCTGGGCCTCGGCCGTATCGGGGAACTCGACGCCGAGCACCTCTTTGATGCGGACTTTGAAGCGCTCTGCCAGGTCCTTGAGCTCTTCCGCGGTGATTTCCGTGTCGGATTTGTAGCCCTTGGCTTCCTTGAGGTCTTCCATCATCTTGTCGAGCTGCTGGCGGATGGCCTTGCCGTCTTCCGGCTCGATGCCTTCGGCCTTCTCCATCACGACGTCGGAATACATCATGATCAGACGACGGTATGCGTCATACACGAAGCGGGGGTTCTGGGTCTTCTCGATCATGCCCGGGATCGTGGCCGAGCACAGACCAATGTTCAGGATGGTGTCCATCATGCCCGGCATGGAACTGCGGGCGCCGGAGCGGCAGCTCACGAGCAGCGGGTTCTTCGGATCGCCGAATTTCTTGCCCATGATGGCTTCGGTCGCCTTGAGGGCCTCGGCCACATCATGCTTCAGCTCTTCGGTATAGCCTCCACCGAGTGCATAGTATTCCGTGCAGCACTCCGTCGTAATGGTGAAACCAGCGGGGACGGGAATGCCGAGGGTGCACATTTCCGCAAGGTTCGCGCCCTTGCCGCCCAGGAGATTGCGCATCTGGCCATTGCCTTCAGCCTCTTTACCTCCGAATCGATAAACTCTTTTCATAAAAATGTTATTCTGTTTTTTGGATTAAAAAATGATTTTCATTTTCATCTTACAAATATACATTATTTTTCTTAAAAATCCTAAATTTGCACTATGAAACTGATGATTATGACGATTCTTGTTGCAAAAGTGGCCTTCTCCACCCCGGAGCCGGCCCTCGAAGAAGTGAAGGCGAAGTTCGACCAGGCCGCCATCCAGTGGCACGCCATCGAATGCGTCAACTGGCCCGCCTACCCCTACAAACCCGAAGTCGAATTCCGCATCATGCACTCTGAGACGGAGATCTATCTCCAGTATCACGTACGCGAGAACGGAGTGCGCGCAACCTACGACTACGACGCCGGATCCCGTCCCTACACGGATGACTGCGTCGAATTCTTCATGATTCCCTCAGACCGCGACAGCAGCTACTTCAACCTGGAACTCAACTGCATCGGCCACGGCACCTTCAACTACGGGCCGAACCGCAGCGAGCGGCACCACTGCGGCGACGAGATCATCCGGCAGATCCGGCGCGAATCCACGCTCGGCTCCGAAGCCTTCGGCATGCGCGAGGGCCCGCAGGAATGGACGATCACCATCGCCATTCCCAAGCGGCTCTATGCCCAGGCCGACCTGAACCTGACCTCTTTCAGCGGCCGTACCGTCAAGGCCAATCTCTATAAGTGCGGCGACGACACGGCGGTCCGCCACTTCCTGAGCTGGAACCCGATTCCCATCCCGAAACCCAACTTCCATACGCCGGAGCATTTCGGGGACATCTATTTCGAATAGTTCCGGCTAGCGCATCAAAGCGGGGCTGACCAGTTCGGGCCAGAACATGGCGTTGGCGGTCAGGCTGACGGCCCGTCCGCGTCCCAGCGCCGTCAGCACGGCGACGGGCGTTCCGGCGAGAAATGATAATTGGCCTCCGAGCCCTGCTCGTGCGCGCACGTGTATATATTCGGTTTCCAGTCGAGCATCACCTCGGCCCGGTAACGCGATTCGGGCTGCGTCTGGTTTTCCCGTCGGCGGACGGGTCGCTCAGCAAGTCGTGTTCCGCCTTGATGCGGTCGATGTCGCGGATGTTTTCTTCCGTCGAGATGATGAGCAGATAGAGCGGCCTGCGCTCGTGGGTCCAGCCGTACTGGCGCAGCAGCACGCGGTCGGAAGGCGCAGCCAGCGCCTTGATATAGGCTACGCCCTGCTCCGGCGTGACCTGGAATTCCCCGGCCTCGAAACCCAGGACGGACGAAGGCGTCGGTATCTGTTTGTTGTA
>CADAOB010000069.1 GCA_902789445.1 uncultured Bacteroidia bacterium
GCGCCGTACACCTCGTCGGTGGAGATATGGTAGAAGCGCTTCCCTTCGTATTTCTCCGGAAGGGACTCCCACCAGAGCCTGGCGGCCTGAAGGAGCGAAAGGGTCCCGAGCACGTTCGTCTTCGCGAACGTGAAAGGATCCTTGATGCTCCTGTCCACATGGCTTTCCGCCGCCAGGTGGATGATGCCGTCGACATTCTCTTTCTGCATCAACTCGAACATCTTGTCGAAATCACAGATGTCCGCCTTGACAAAGGTATAATTGGACTTGTCCTCGATGTCCTTGAGGTTCGCGAGGTTGCCGGCGTAGGTCAGCTTATCGACATTGATGATATGATAGTCAGGATACTTCGTGACGAAAAGCCGCACGACGTGCGATCCGATGAACCCGGCACCGCCGGTAATCATTATCGTTCTCTTATACATTCGCGTAAATGATTGGGGTATAGCGTTATTGCCGCTTTGTCATTTGAGTTTGCCGTCGGCCAGCTGGAGGAGATACTGGCCGTATTGATTCTTTGCCATGGGCATTGCGATTTCACGCAAACGGTCCGCACTGATCCAGCCGTTCTCGAAGGCGATGTCCTCGAGGCAGCCGATCTTCAGGCCGGTACGCTTTTCAAGCGTCTCGACGAAGATCGAGGCCTCGGCGAGCGAGTCGTGCGTGCCGGTGTCGAGCCAGGCGAAGCCCCGGCCGAACACCTGCACCTTGAGCTCGCCGTCCTTCAGGAACTCCTGGTTCACGGAAGTGATTTCCAGCTCGCCACGGGCGGAAGGCTTGATGCCCTTGGCGACCTTGACGACCTTGTTGGGGTAGAAATAAAGGCCGACTACTGCATAGTTGGACTTCGGGACTTTAGGCTTTTCCTCAATGCTCAGGCAGTTGCCCTCGGCGTCGAACTCAGCCACTCCATAGCGCTCCGGGTCGTTTACCCAGTATCCGAAGACGGTGGCTTTGGCATTTTCCTCGGCATCCTTCACGGCCTGGCGAAGCAGGGCCGTGAAGCCGGCGCCATGGAAAATGTTGTCGCCGAGCACGAGGCATGCGGCATCGTCGCCGATGAAATCGGCTCCGATGATGAACGCCTGCGCGAGCCCGTCCGGGCTCGGCTGCTCGGCGTAATCGAAGTGTACCCCGTAGTCGGACCCGTCTCCCAGCAGCCTGCGGAATCCGGGCAGATCCTGCGGCGTAGAGATGATCAGGATGTCCCTGATCCCGGCCAGCATCAGCGCGCTGACGGGATAATAGACCATCGGCTTGTCGTAAATCGGCAGGAGCTGCTTGCTCACGCCCTTCGTAATCGGATAGAGACGGGTGCCGGATCCTCCGGCCAAAACGATTCCTTTCATATAGCAGACCGTACTTATGCCGCCACCGTCGACGGCTCTTATTTACAAAAATACGAATTATTCTCATATTTCTATCACCTTCCCGCCTTCCGCCATCTCCTTAACCTCCGGTCGGAGAAGCAAGGAGCAGCGGGAGGAATGAAGCGAGGGGAAGGATTAGCGTTTATGGAGGAAAATGGCTATTTTCGCAGAAGGTATCATCAGTTTATTGGTTGAGAGCTAATACAAGAAGATTGATTAATAGACAGGCTATGACAGTAGAACGACATCCGCTTGAGCCATTCTTGCCGCAGGGAGCACGAGTGCTGTTCCTAGGGAGTTTTCCGCCGCCGAGGCAGCGCTGGTCGATGGAGTTCTTCTACCCCAATTTCATCAATGATTTCTGGCGCATAATCGGTCTGGTATTCTTCGGGGAGAAGGAGCGTTTTGTTGTACCGGGTGAGAGACGGTTCGACAGGGAGCGGATCGTGGAGTTCTGCAAGGAGAAGGGCATCGCGATGTTCGACACCGCTACGGAGGTCCGTCGGCTGCAGGACAATGCTTCGGACAAATTCCTGGAGGTCATCAAGCCGACGGACCTCACGGGGCTGCTGGCGCTGATTCCCGCCTGCCGGGCGGTGGTGACTACCGGCCAGAAGGCCGCCGACGTCATCGTCGGAGCCTTCGGCTGCGACGAGCCCCGTGTCGGCGGCCACACATGCCTGGGCATCCAGGGCCGCTGTCTTGAATTCTGGCGAATGCCCTCAACCTCACGCGCTTATCCCCTGCCACTCGAGCGCAAAGCCGACGCCTACCGGCAATTGTTTTCCGCCCTGGGCATCAAATAATGCCACGCCGGTAAGAACAGCATCCGGGGAAAAACATCTAAAAACCGCAAGTCTTCATCTGAGCCAGTTGTAAAGAAGCTCGACTGGATGGACGGCATGGACGCCCGTACCGTCGAGAATCTGCTGGCGGCAGGACGTACCTGGCGCAACGACCACCGCGGGAGTGGAAGAAACGCGAGCAGAATCAGAGCTTTTACGTAGACCAAGGGCGCGGCGGACGGCGGGGAAAAGGACCATTTCGCCGATCTCGAGAGAACGGCGGTAATGCTCCTTTTCGTAGCCGAAAGAGCCGGCCATGCCGCAGCAGCCACTGGGGATGACATGGACCGTGGCGCCGGGCAGCAGCCGGAGCGCTGCGGCTGTCTTGTCGATACCGACAAGGGCTTTCTGGTGGCAGTGACCATGGAGCCAGATTTCGACAGGATCGTCCCGGAAGGCATCAGGCGAGATACGGCCGGCGGCGACCTCGCGCATGATAAACTCGTCGAAAAGCAGGCAGTTGGCCGCGAGGTCGCGCGCGGTCTGCCGCATCTCCGGCGGCACGAGGTCCGGGTACTCGTCCCGGAAACTCAGGATGCACGAAGGCTCGATGCCCACGAGCGGTGCGTCGGCCGTCACCAGGTCCGCCAAGAGGCGAACATTGCGGACGGCAAAGCGCCGCGCCAGTTTCAGGCAGCCCTTGGAGATGGCCGCGCGGCCGCTTTCGACATGCTTCGGCACGACAACGTCGTAGCCAAGCCTGCGGAGCAGCCGCGCAAACGTCAGGCCGAGCTCCGCCTCCTGATAATTGGTGAATTCGTCCGCGAACAGGTAAACGCGGCGGCCGCCCGAACCAACCTCGCGCACAAAATCGCTAGATTCGTGCGCGGAGGGGGCGGAAAGAGGCTCTGCGCGCACAAAATCGCTAGATTCGTGCGCGGAGGGGGCCGAAAAAGGCTCCGCGCGCACAAAATCGCCAGATTCGTGCGCGGAAGGGGCAGAAAGAGGCTCCGCGCGCACAAAATCGCCAGATTCGCGCG
>CADAOB010000070.1 GCA_902789445.1 uncultured Bacteroidia bacterium
TGACCTCTTCGACGGCCAGATCGTCTCCGACGTGAAGAACGAACTGTAGCAGATGCCCGACTTGAGCGGGCATCCCATCCTCAAAAACGGCTCAATTTGAGGATGGGGAGACGAAAATCGACGTTCCATCCTCAAAAGTGCCCGAAAATGAGGATGAGGAGGGCGCAGCGGCGGATGGGGTTTTGCCGAGCGAGCATTTTTCTGCGAGCGAGGTAAAACCCCGGAGCCGCGGAGCCGGGTGAATCCGTAAGTTCGCCGAAAAAACAAATAAAGACTTTGCAAAAATGAAATCGTACCTGAAATTTCTTTCCCGCAACAAACTCTATACAGCCATCGAATTCGTCGGACTGGCGGTCAGCCTGGCGTTCGTGATCATCATCGGGTCGTATGCCTGGCAGCAATACGCCGTGACACAGGAACATCCGGACCGGGAGAACATCTACAACTTCGGAATGCCCGATTTTCCTGCGCTTACCTTCGGCTTCGCGGACGCCGTGATGCAGCAGGTCCCGGAAGCCCGGCTGGCGGTACGCTACGGCGGCAATATGATGATCCGGGTCAAGATCGGGGAGGAGCAGCTGGATGTCAAGGAAGTGGCAGCCGTCGGGAAAGACTTTTTTGCGATGTTCCCGTATTACCGTTTCGCCGCAGGCGGACCGGAACTCTTCGACGACAGGACCCAGGTCGCCGTATCCGAGAGCTTCGCCAGACAGCACGGCCTTCAGCTGGGCCAGGACTTGATGATCAACGAGCAGGACTACCGGATCGGCGGAATCCTGGAAGACCTGCAGGGCACGCTCTTCAAAAACGTCGCCGTATGGATCAACGAAAACGACCCCCGTCTGAACAACGGCGCCCTGTCCAACCCTTACGATCATTTCGGTTCGGCATACCCCTTCATCCAGTTCACGCCCGGCACCGATCCGGAAGTTATCTATGCCAAAGTGGAACAGGTCTGCAAGCAGATCTATTCGGATGTCTATGGACAGGCATTCTTTGAAAAACTCGTGATGACGCGGATCGACAAACTGTTTTTCATGTCGCCCGAAAGTACCGTGCTGCGTCGTGGCGATGCGGCGACGCTCAAGCTGCTCGCCATCGTGGGCCTGCTCCTGTTGTTTTCCGCCATTTTCAACTACATCAACCTGAGTTTCGCACTCACGGGGAAGCGGGCCAAGGAAATGGCCATGCGCCGGATGCTGGGTGCCGGACGCAGCGACGTCATCGCCAAATACATCGCCGAATCGGTCAGCTTCACGGCGGTCTGCTTCGCTTTCGGCCTGCTGCTGGCATACGCGTTCACACCCGCCGTCAACCGGCTGCTGAACAATCCCGACATCCCCATCAGCGTGCAACTCAAACCGGGCTACCTGCTGGTCTATCTGCTGCTGATCGCCCTGGTCGGTACGCTTGCCGGCCTGCTGCCCGCGCTGCTGGCCGGTCGCTACAAGCCGATCGACGTGGTCCGCGGCAACTTCCGCCGTTCGACACGGATGACCTTCAGCAAGGTCTTCATCGTGCTGCAGAATGCCCTGGCCGTATTCCTGATCGCCATGGGACTGATCATGGAGGGACAATACCGGACGTCGCTGCACCGGCCGCTGCATGCCAATATCAAGAATCTGGTGGCAGTCCAGGCTATCAGCCGTTCCGGGGAGGAGAACCTTACGGCTTCATTGGAAGCCTCGCCCTTTGTGCGTCAGATCGGCCGTTCCCGCTATACGCCGCTGTCGAATGCCGGCGGACAGTATTCCACGACCCGGGACGGACGCGACATTCTGTACCGCTTCTACACGATGGATACCACGGCTTTCCGGATGCTTGGCCTGGAAGTGCTGAAGGACTATCATACGCCGACAAACGGCGGTGTCTGGTTTGGCGAGACGGCGTATGCCGCGACCGGCCTGACGGATGACGATCTTTCGATCGACGTGCTCCGCGAGCGGACGGGGGGAAACTGTGACCACGTAGCCGGCATTATTGCCGACTTCCCGGTCGAGGCCAGCAATATGGGAGCGCAGGAGCCGTTGATCGTCACCATTACCACCCCGGGACAACTGCCGGGCGCCCTGCTCCTGGAAGTCAGCGGCGACAAGGCGGAAATCCGTCACGCCATCCAGACAGTCCTGGATCAGTGGAAACAGACGACCCAGGTCTTTTACGCCGACTTCTATTTTGTGGAAGACGAGCTCACGGAAGGCCTGCGGCCGGCCCGCAACAATATGCGCCTGCTGGAAATCTTCATGATGCTGGCCGTCATCATCTCGCTGCTGGGGCTCGTCGCGATGAGCACGTATTTCGCCGGGCAGCGCTCGCGTGACATCGCGGTCCGCAAGGTATTCGGTGGAACGGTCGAATCGGAGGTACGCAGCGGCGTGCGGGACTATATGGTGATGACCCTCATCGCCTGCGCCATCGGCATTCCGATTGCCGTATGGGCAGCCCGCAGGTATCTGGAAGACTTTACGGTCAAGCTGGAGCACTACGGCTGGATATTCGTCCTGGCCGTCGTGATCGCCGTCGCCATCTCCTTCGCTTCCGTCCTCTGGCAGACACTCCGCGCGGCCCGCACGAATCCCGCCACGGAACTGAAGAAAGAATAATAACTGTCGAATACAATTGTTTCAAACGATGCGAACCTATCTCAGATTCCTCAACAGCCACAGGCTGTACACGATTATCGAAATCCTGGGCATCAGCGTGGCGCTGGCCTTCATCATTCCGCTGATGAGCTATGTCCACGACCTGTGGCAAGTCAACCATGAGAACAGGGACTATGAACGGATCTATACGTTCACCTTGTACGGCGACTACCTGGCCGGCTGTTTCGACCAGCCCGAATTCCTGAAGGAACATATTCCGGAGGTGGAGCAGACCACCCTGTTCAGCGCAACCCGGCCGGCCGACATCAAGGTAGGGGATGAAAGCTACAGTATCGAACTGCTGCTCTGTGACCGGGATTACTTCGATTTCTTCCCGACGCGCTTCCTGTCGGGAAGCAGGGAAGTGCTGCA
>CADAOB010000071.1 GCA_902789445.1 uncultured Bacteroidia bacterium
AGCCGCAGCCGGCCTATTCGCGGCCGGGACCCGGTGATGCTGACACAGGGTCTGAGGAAGAGGAAGCAAACCGCTTACATCAGGAAAATAATTGAGGAGGGAAACCTATGCCCCGTCGCGGTTTTATACCGAAACGTGAAGTGCTGCCGGATCCTGTACACGGGACCACGGTGGTTACCAAACTGATCAATCAGATTATGCTGGACGGAAAGCGCGGAGTTGCGCAGAACGTCTGCTACCAGGCTTTTGAGACGGTTGCCGAGAAGACCGGCAAGCCCGCCGCCGACGTTTTCCAGGAAGCCCTGAACAACGTCGCCCCGCAGCTGGAAGTCAAGGCCCGCCGTGTCGGCGGTGCCACCTACCAGGTGCCTATCGAAATTCGCCCCGAGCGCCGTCAGACGCTGGCCCTGCGCTGGATCGTCGACTTCGCCCGGAAACGCGGTGAGAAGACCATGGCCGAACGCCTGGCCGGAGAGCTGATGGACGCCGCCAACAATACCGGCGCCGCCGTCAAGCGCAAGGAAGAAATGCACCGCATGGCCGAGGCCAACAAGGCATTCGCTCACTACCGCTGGTAATCAACAGGGAGTGACTAGTGGATAGTGATTAGTGGACAGTGATCAGGCCCGGAAGCCGAGAACCGAAACTAAGAAGCTAAAAACTATGAACCCCTGCCTGCCGGAGAATGAAAGGAGCAAACGTCTTTTATGCCCAGAAGCCATCCACTTGAAAGAGTCCGGAACATCGGTATTATGGCTCATATCGATGCCGGAAAAACCACCACCACCGAGCGGATCCTGTTCTACACAGGCAAGAATCACCGCATCGGTGAAACCCACGAAGGGACGGCCACCATGGACTGGATGGCCCAGGAACAGGAGCGCGGCATCACGATTACGTCCGCCGCAACGACCTGCTTCTGGCACGATCCCCATGACCCGGACAACGCGCAGAAACAGTATCGGATCAACATCATCGACACCCCCGGTCACGTGGACTTCACCGTCGAGGTGGAGCGCAGCCTGAGAGTGCTGGACGGCGCGGTCAGCGTCTTCTGTGCCAAGGGCGGCGTGGAACCCCAGAGCGAGACCGTGTGGAAGCAGGCGGAAACGTACCGCGTTCCCCGCATGGCTTACGTCAACAAGATGGACATCACCGGCGCTGATTTCTACCGTGTGGTGGACATGATGAAGGAACGCCTCGGCGCCAACGCCGTTCCGATCCAGCTGCCCATCGGCAAGGAAGCCACTTTCCGGGGAATCATCGATCTGGTGCGCATGCGCGCAGAGATCTACTATGACGACCTGGGACAGGATGTGCGGGACGAGGACATTCCGGCGGATATGCTGGAAGAAGCCGAAGAATACCGCGCGAACCTGATCGAGAAGGTTGCTGAGACGGACGACGCCCTGATGGAGAAATACCTGGAGGGCGGCGAGCTGACCGAGGAGGAAATCCGGACAGCGATCCGCAAGTGCACCATCGCCTGCACGATGAACCCCGTGCTGTGCGGTACGAGCTACCGCAACAAGGGTGTTCAGCCGCTGCTGGACGCGGTGATTGACTACATGCCGAGCCCGCTGGACATTCCCGCCATCGACGGCGTGGATCCGGACGACCCGGAGAAGAAAATGGAACGCCATCCCTCGGACGACGAACCCTTCTCCGCGCTGGCCTTCAAAATCATGGTCGACCCCTTTGTCGGGAAACTGGCATTCTTCCGCGTATATTCCGGTACGCTGAGCGCCGGAAACTACGTGATGAATTCCACGAAGCAGAAACGGGAACGCATCAGCCGGATCATGCTGATGCACGCCAACCACCGGGAAGAAGTTGAAAACATCTACACCGGTGAAATCGCCGGCGCGGTGGGCCTGAAAGACACCACTACAGGCGATACGCTGTGCGACGAGAACCACCAGATCATCCTGGAAAGCATGGTTTTCCCGGATCCCGTGATTGAAGTCGCGATCGAGCCCAAGACCAAGGCAGGCCAGGAGAAAATGACCTACGCCCTGCAGCGCCTTGCGGAAGAAGATCCGACCTTCAAGACCTACACGAACCAGGAAACCGGCCAGACGATCATCGCCGGCATGGGCGAGCTTCACCTGGAGATCATCGTGGACCGCCTGCTGCGTGAATTCAAAGTTGAGGCAACCGTGGGCAAGCCCCAGGTTACTTACAAGGAAACCATCCGCAAGCCCGCCAAGGCTGAAGGACGCTATGTCCGGCAGACCGGCGGCCACGGCCAGTACGGCCACTGCTGGATTGAGCTCGAACCGCAGGAGCCCGGCAAGGGATACGAGTTCGAGAGCCGGATCGTCGGCGGCGTGATTCCGAAGGAATACATCGGGCCGATCGACCAGGGCATCCAGGAAGCCGCCAAGAGCGGCGCCATCGCCGGTTACGAAGTGGTCAACTTCAAGGCCGCGGTGACGGACGGTTCCTACCACGAAGTGGACTCCTCCGAAATGGCATACAAGATCGCCGCGAGCATGGCTTTCAAGGAAGCCGTCCGCAAGGCGGATCCCTGCCTGATGGAGCCCATGATGAAGGTCGAAATCATCGTGCCCGACCAGTACCTGGGCGACGTGATGGGCAATGTGTCCAGCCGCCGCGGACGGGTGGACGGCACGGAGGTGCGCGGCCAGGACCAGATCATTCACGCTTATGTCCCGCTGAGCGAGATGTTCGGATACACGACAGACCTTCGCTCCCGTACGCAGGGCCGCGGCATGTTCACCATGCAGTTTGACCACTACGAGGAAGTTCCGAAGAGCGTCGCGGAGAAGATCATCGGCAAGCGCGCGGACTGATCAATCAGAACTATCAGAACTATTATTTTAGGAGGGAAACCCCAATGGCAAAAGGACATTACGAGCGGACTAAACCGCATGTAAACATCGGCACCATCGGCCACGTTGACCATGGCAAGACCACCCTGACCGCGGCCATCACCATGACCCTGGCCCTGAAGGGCGAAGCGCAGGCC
>CADAOB010000072.1 GCA_902789445.1 uncultured Bacteroidia bacterium
CCTCCGTCCCGAGCGCCACCCGCAGCGGATAATCAGCCCGGTGCTTGTCGACCGGATTCTGGAGGATATAATTGTACCCGGCCACATCGGCTCCTTTCAGGATCTCGGGACCGCTGCTGGAAGCTACCACCACGGGACGGGTCGGATCGAGCCTGTGGCAGAACCCGGTCATCGTCCGGGCGATCCGTTCGCCCTTTTCATTCCATTCAATCCCCCATTCTTCGTTACCGATGCCCCACAGCAGGATGCAGGGGTGATGGCGGTCACGCTCGATCATGTTGCGGAGCGGTTCCAGCTGCGCCGGATTGACGCCCATCAGCCGCGTCTCTTCCAGGACATACATGCCCAGGCTGTCGCAGATGTCCAGCAAGGCGGGCGAAGCCGGATTGTGGGCGGTGCGGATGGCATTGATGCCGTAGCGCTGCAACTGCTTGATGCGATACACATACAGCGCGTCGGGGATGGCGGCACCCACACCGGCATGGTCCTGGTGGACATTCACGCCGTGGATGCGGAGCACCTGGCCGTCGACCAGGATACCCCGGTCGGGATCGATCTCGATTTTCGGGCGCGGACGGGCGGGTGCAGGCTGCGGTTCCCCGACCGTCAGCCAGACGTGCCGGTAAATGCCGGCGCCCTCGTAGAACCAGCCTTCCTCAAAGCTCGCATCGGCCCGGACGGTCACCACGTTCTCACCGCCGTAATTCAGGTATTCAGCAATCGCGTAGGTCGCGGATGTATAACCACTTTCCTCCCCGCCCAGCCAGAAGCCGTTGACCCAGATGTCCGAGTCGCGGAAGATGCCGTCGAAGCGCAGCGACACGGGCTTGCCCAGCGCGTCGGCCGGGATGGTGAAATGCTTGCGGTACCAGCCTACGCTCGTGGCGGGATATTTCCAGCCCACGGTCTTGTAGCCGTGGCTGTGGCTGGCCTGCGGCGAGAAAGGCAGGTCCACGACCCAGTCGTGCGGCAGGCGGACCTCCTGCCAGGTGCTGTCATCGAAATCCACGGCATAGGGCCCGGCATTGTGGATGGAAGCCGCTTTCGTGAAATAATTGAAGTATTCCGTTCCCCGCCCGAAATCCTTCTCCGGCGAGGCGGCGTCGCCGAAAGCGAACTTCCAGCCGTCGTCGAACAGCATTTCCTGCGCAGGCAAGGCCACGCAGAAGAGAAGGGCAGACAGCAGCAACGGCAATCGTTTCATCGGGCGCGTTTCAATCAATCTTTAAAGTTACGGAATCTCCCCGATAATCCAAGCGCAGGCCCTCCGCATCCGGATCGTAGGGATGCGGACGGGCGGGATCCACAAGCACCACGTGGAAGGTCCGCTCCGTGAGCATTCCCGGGAACGAACCACTGCGTGCCCCGACCTCCAGGGTCCGGGAAGCATCGTCCCAATGCAAGGGAATCGTCGCATAGGCGCCTTTCTCATAGCCATAAGTCAGGGCGTCATCTTCATACAGCGTGAAATCGGCGTCAGCACCGGCATAGACATACAGGCGGATTCCGTCGGCAGGCTTCTCGTCGGACCACTCCATCGCAGGGCCGAAAGGAATGATCGAACCGGCCCGGACATAGAGCGGCATGCGGGCGCGCGGCGCACTGACATCCGTCCGCTGTCCGCCGGCGATGAACTGCCCGCTGTAGAAATCATACCAGCCGCCTTCCGGGAAATAGACGCTGCGGCTGCGGGCCTTGTACTCACTTACCGGGCAGGGCATCAGGGCAGGCCCGAAAAGCCACTGGTCGGACAGGTCGCGGACGTTCGGATCGTCCGGAAAGTCCATCGGCAGGCCGCGCATCAGCGTATAATCGTCAAACCAGACCTTACCGGCCAGCGAATAGAGATAAGGCATCAGGCGGTAACGGAGACGCATGTACCAGAGGATGCTCACATAGGTCGGCGAACCTTCCGGCGCAATGTTCCAGAGTTCGCGCCGTGGCCACTGGCCGTGGGTCCGGAACAGCGGCACGAAGGTGCCGAACTGGTGCCAGCGGGTCTGCAGTTCCTGCCATTCGTCGGCATAGGCCGCATCGTAGAATTTGCTCATGACGGAGAAGCCGCCAATGTCCATTCCCCAGAACGGAATGCCGCTCATCGAATAATTCAGGCCGGCCGCCATCTGCATCCGCATGTCGGTCCAGGAGGTGCCGATGTCACCGCTCCAGGTGGCCGTGGAATAGCGCTGCAGGCCGGCGAAGCCGTTGCGTGTGAGCAGGAACACGCGGCGGTCGGGTTCGACGCTGCGCTGTCCGTTGTAGATGGCATCCGCGTTTACGATGGAATAGGCATTCAGGTATTCGGTCGAAGGGCCGAGCGCCGTGGGCGTGGTCAGCCACTTGAGGTAATCCATCGGCAGGCAGTCCCGCAGGTTCGGTTCACTGGCGTCCATCCACCAGGCGTCGATCTTGCGTCCATAGCGGCTGTAAAGGCTCTCGTCGATCTGACGCCAGAACATCCGGCGTCCGCCTTCGGCATACGCATCGTAGAAACTCTGCTTGTGGCCGAGCCAGTCCACCAGCCCCGTGTCTTCGGCGTGGGTATAGGCGTAACCGGCTTCCTTGAGTTCCTGGTAGTGGGCCGTGTTCGTGTAGAACTTGGGCCAGACGCTGATCATCAGGCGGGCGTGCATCGCGTGGACGTCGTCCATCATCTTTTCCGGATCGGGATAGCGCGTCTCGTCGAATTCGTGGCTGCCCCACTGGTCGTCTTTCCAGTACTGCCAGTCCTGGACGATATTGTCCACGGGGATGTGGCGGCGGCGCAGTTCGGCCAGCGTACTGACCAGGTCGTCCTGGGTGGCATAGCGCTCCCGGCTCTGCCAGAAGCCCAGC
>CADAOB010000073.1 GCA_902789445.1 uncultured Bacteroidia bacterium
CGCAACTGGATGGACGCCAACCTGCAGACTTCTTACGGCATTCCGGTTCCCCCGTTCCGCAGCGATGACTGGCCTCTTTAACCTGCTTGCCGGCGCAGTTGCCGCGCTGCTGCTGAATCCGATCCTGCCCGGATTCCATCCCGATCCGTCTGTCGTGGCGGTCGGGGAGGACTATTACCTGGTCAATTCCTCCTTCCATTATTTCCCGGGTGTTCCGATCTATCACAGCCGCGACCTGCAGAACTGGGAACAGATCGGCAATGTGCTGGACCGCCCGTCCCAGCTTCCGCTGAAAGAAGCCACTTCCTGGCTGGGTATCTATGCCCCGACGCTCCGCTACCATGACGGTACGTTTTATCTGATTACGACCAATGTCGGAAACGGGGGCAATTTCATGGTCACGTCCCGTGATCCGTCCGGCCCCTGGTCCGATCCTGTCTGGTTGGAACAGCAGGGTATCGATCCTTCGCTGTATTTCGAAGAAGGGAAGTGCTTTATGGTCTCGAATCCCGGCGGTGTGATCACGCTCTGCGAGATCGACCCTTCGACCGGTGCGACCCTGAGCCCGTCCAAAGCGCTTTGGACGGGCACGGGCGGCCGTTTCCCGGAAGGCCCGCACATCTATAAGCATGATGGCTGGTATTACCTGCTGATCTCCGAAGGCGGTACGGAACTCGCCCACCGACTGACCGTGGCCCGCAGCCGCGACATTTACGGTCCCTATGAATCCAATCCTGCCAATCCCATCTTCACCCATTGTTCCGCAGCGGGGCAGGAGAGCAATATCCAGGGCACCGGCCATGCCGATTTCTTCCAGGCAGCCGACGGATCCTGGTGGACGGTCTTCCTTGCCTACCGGCGCTTCGGAGGTGATTACCACCATCTGGGCCGTGAGACTTTTCTGGCCCCGGTGACCTGGTCCGGAGGCTGGCCCGTCGTGAATGACGGGCAGCCCGTTGCGGAACAAATGACAGTGACGATGCCGGCGGAACCGGCGCCACGTGCGTCCCGGGACCGGCACTATACTTTTGACAGGGTACTGGGACCGGAATGGATGCATATCCAGGAACCGCTTGCATCGAACTACGATTTTGCCGGAGGCCGGCTGGTCCTGAAAGGAACCGGTGACGGACTGGGCTGGGGCAGTTGGCATCCGACAGCCCTTTTGCGGCGGCAGGAAGCGGCGAAAGCAGCCTTCCGGACGAAGGTGACGCTGCGCGGCGGCGAAGGCGGACTGGCCCTCTACCAGATTTTCAACGGCTATGCGACGTTCTCGCTCCGTCGCAGCGGCAGCCGGACGGAGGCTGTGGTCCGTTACCAGATCCGGGGCCTCTCCCACGAGGAAGTCGCCGTACCCCTTCGTTCCGCTTCTGCGACGCTCGGCATCCATGCCTGGGGCGATCATTACGTCTTCCTGCTGGATGGCAAGGAAATCGCCCGTCTGGATACGGCTTTGCTGAGTACGGAAGTCGTGGGAGGCTTTACCGGCGTGACCGTCGGGATGTACTGTTCCCGCGGCGCGGCCGAATTCGATTATTTTGATTATACTGAAATTGAAGACTGATGACCAATAAATTCGTATTTCTCCTTTTTTTGCTTGTGCTGCTCTCTTCGTGTCGTGGTGAATACAGCCGAAAAGGCAGTCAGGTCGTGATTCCCTGCGGGGAGTCCGTAGTCCGGCTTCAGGTCGTGGCCCCTGCCATCGTCCGGGTATCTTCCGCCCCGGATGGGAAGTTTCCGGACCGCCGGAGCCTGGCGATCGTTCCGCAGCCGGGTTGCACCGACTTTGAAGTGACGGCCGCGATGGGCAAGGTCCGCCTGGCGACCGACAGCCTGGTTGTGGAAGTGTACAAGGGGAATGGATCCGTCTATTTTTACCGGGCAGACGGGACGCCGCTCCTGCAGAACGGCCAGACGGCCTTCGAACCCGTCGCGGTGGAAGGCAAGCGGGCGTGGTCTGTTCTGACGCAGTTTGAAGCGCCGGAAGCCGATTCTTTCTACGGGCTCGGCCAGCACCAGGCCGGCGAATTCGACCACCGGGGCAGAAGGGAAGAGTTGTACCAGTACAATACGAAAGTAAGTGTTCCCTTCGTGGTCTCCACCGGAGGCTACGGAGTCCTCTTCGATGCCTACTCGCTCTCCCGCTGGGACAATCCCGAGCCGTACCGGCAGCTGGGCGAAGTGCTGCGTCTTTATGACAAGGACGGCGTGGAAGGTGCCTTGACGGGAACCTATATCCCGGCGCGGGGCGAGTCGCTGGTCCAGCGTGAAGACAGCCTCTTTTACGAAAACGAAACGGCCATCCGCAATCTGCCCGCTGTGCCGCTCAACGGCGCCAGGGTCGTCTATGAGGGCTTTGTCGAAGCGCCCGAAACAGCCGATTACCATTTCATCCAGTATTATGCGGGTTTCCAGCAGACTTCCTTTGGCGGGGAGGAAGTGATGTCCCGCCGCTGGCGGCCGGCCTGGAATCCTAACAGCTTCAAGTTTACGGTCCATCTGGAAAAAGGACAGCGGACGCCGCTGCGGATCGCGTGGGAACCCGACGGCGACGTGTCGTACATCGGCCTGCGGGTTGCTCCGCCGCAGTCGCCGGATGCGGACGAGAAGTTCTCTTTCTGGTCGGAGTTCGAGCCGCAGCAGGACTACTATTTCATCGTCGGCGACGATTACGACCAGGTGATCGCCGGCTACCGGCGCCTGACGGGCAAGGCGCCCGTGATGCCCCGCTGGGCGCTGGGCTTCTGGCAGAGCCGGGAGCGCTATGCCACCCAGGACGACCTGGTCAGTACGCTGGCCGAACTGCGCCGCCGCCACATCCCCGTGGACAATAT
>CADAOB010000074.1 GCA_902789445.1 uncultured Bacteroidia bacterium
AAAATATTATTGTCCGTAAGGACATGAAAATGAATAAATTAAGATTAACCAACGTGATCGAGAACCATTTTTATTTGGATTTCAACTGGAAAGATGGATGCGCTGTTTCGTCAGTGTCGCAAGGGTTTTCTGGGCCGATAATGCGGTTTTCGCGCCGTGACACAGACGAAACCCACGAATGGTCAGTGTCGTGGCAGAGAAAAAGAGAAAAACGGATCAGCGGACAGCGCCGGCCGACGAACAGTCCCATCGGCCTCTCCGTCTCTACCCGGTTTCGGCGGTGATCGGATTTTTGCTTGTTTTTGTGGCAGGGAGCGGCCGATTTTTGCTATCTTTGTAGGTCATGACAGAGATTATCATCAACGGGACGCAGGACCTGCCGCGGGCGGCGCGGGCTTTTCTGGACCATATCGGAGACAGCCGCGTGATCGCCTTTTATGGATCGATGGGGGCGGGCAAAACGACTTTCATCACGGCTTTGTGCGAGGCGCTGGGTGTGCGGGATGTCGTGAACAGCCCCACGTTCACCATCGTCAACGAGTATCGCGACGGGGCGGGGGAGCCGGTCTATCATTTTGATTTCTACCGGATCAACCGGCTTTCGGAGGCGCTCGATATCGGCTTGTACGAGTATTTCGACTCCGGCGCGCTGTGCCTGGTCGAGTGGCCCGAGATGATTGAGGAACTGCTGCCCGAAGATGTGCTCAAGGTGCAGATTCTGGTGGATGACGCCGATACCCGTACACTTTTATTCTGACGCGATATGAAACGGATTTTGTTGCTGACGGCCTTGCTTGTGGTGCTCGCTTCCTGCGGGTCCAAGCCCCAGGCCCCGGTCTATGCCGCTACGCCCGACATCCTGCCGGGAGCCACGGCGGTCGAAGAATATCTCCCGCTGCTGGAAGGGAAGCGGGTCTCCATCCTTTCCAACCAGACCGGACTGGTCGCCCCCGGTCGGCACGTGCTCGACACGCTCCTGTCGCTCGGCGTGAATGTCGTCTCGATCTTCTCGCCCGAACATGGATTCCGCGGTACGGCCGATGCCGGCGAGCATGTGGCCAGTTCCGTGGATGAGCCCACCGGTGTCCCGATCCGCTCGCTCTACGACGGAAAGGGCGGCGTGCCTTCCGACGAAGCGGTGGATGAATTCGACGTGCTGGTCTTCGACCTGCAGGACGTGGGCTGCCGCTTCTATACCTATAATGTGACGATGGGCAAGATGATGGGCGTCTGCGCCCGGCACGGCAAGAAGATGATCGTCCTGGACCGCCCCAATCCCATCGGCTTCTACGTGGACGGCCCGATTCTCGACATGAAATACAAGTCCGGCGTGGGCTACTGGCCCATCCCGGTCTGCCACGGCATGACGCTGGGCGAACTGGCCCTGATGATCAACGGGGAGGGCTGGCTGCCCGACGGCGCCAAGTGCGACCTGACCGTCATCAAATGCCGCAATTATACCCACCAGTCGCATTATGTGCTGCCGGTCAAGCCGTCCCCGAACCTGCCTGACATGCGCTCGGTCTATCTGTATCCCTCGCTCTGCTATTTCGAGGCGACCCCGGTGAGTCTGGGCCGCGGAACGGCGAATGCGTTCCAGATGTACGGACATCCGAACATGAAGGGGTACAGTTTCTCGTTCACGCCCCGCAGCATCGAAGGGGCGAAGAATCCCCCGCAGCTGGACAAGGAATGCTTCGGCGTGGACCTGCGCACCGAACCGTCTGACGAAGCGGTCAATGCCGCGGGCATCAATCTCGAATATGTCATCGACGCCTATCGTAACCTCAATCTCGACGACCATTTCTTCCGTTCTTTCTTCGAACTGCTCATCGGCCGCGACTATGTGCGCAAGATGATCAAGCAGGGAGCTTCCGCGGACGAGATCAAGGCCATGTGGGCGGATGACGTGGCTGCTTTCAAGGCGCAGCGTAAACCCTATCTGCTTTATGAAGAATAGAACCCTGCTTTTCTCCTGCCTGCTGCTCGGGCTGCTTGCCTCCTGCGGCGGCGATGATCCGCTTACCCCGGAAAAGGAAAAACCGGTCGTTGAAGTGGATCCTGAAATCGTGGAGCCGGTCGTTCCTCGCAACGAAGCGATCAATGACGGACGGCACGTCACGGCATACGTGACCTATTACGGCTCGCTGACCCCGGATGCCTATATCATGACGCACATCAACTATGCTTTTGCGGAATTGTATATGGTGGACGGCGTCTATCAGGGCTTCAAGTTGCAGGGAAAAGTCTCGCGTTTCGAGACCGTGGTTGCCCAGAAGAAGAGCAATCCGGACCTGAAGATCTGCCTGAGTTTCACCCACGGCGTGTCCAATTCCGACAACCGGCAGGGCGGCAGTTTCTCGGCCCTGGCTAAGAGCGACGCGAACCGCAAGGCTTTCGCGGCCGACTGCAAGGCCTTCCTGGAGAAATACGGCATCGACGGCATCGACCTGGACTGGGAGTTCCCCGGCCTTTCCTGGAGCGGGGCGGCCTGCGACCCGGCCGTGGATACCGACAATTATGTGCTGCTGGTCAAGCAGCTGCGCGAAACGCTCGGCGATAAGTACGAGATTTCCTACGCGGGCTATTGCTCGGACAAGGTCTCCACTTCGGGCGGCTGGCGCTATGTTGACATCGCCGCGATGGATCCCTATGTCGATTATGTGAACATCATGACCTACGACCTCGACGAGGCCCC
>CADAOB010000075.1 GCA_902789445.1 uncultured Bacteroidia bacterium
CCGCCGGTGGAACCCGAAGATGGCGCAGTACATCTTCACCGAACGCAACGGCATCTACATCATCGACCTGCAGAAGACCGTCCGCAAGGTTGACGAAGCCTACGCGTTTGTCCGCGACATCGCGATGGAAGGCAAGAGCATCCTGTTCGTCGGCACCAAGAAGCAGGCGCAGGAATCCATCGAGAGCGAAGCAAAGCGCTGCAACATGTTCTATGTGAACAACCGCTGGCTGGGCGGCATGCTCACCAACTTCAAGACGATCCGGACCCGTATTGACCGGCTGAACCAGATCGACAAGATGGAGCAGAGCGGCCAGTTCGACGTTCTGCCCAAGAAGGAAGTTATCAAGCTGATCCATGAGCGCGAAAAGCTGCAGACCAACCTGGGCGGCATCCGCGAGATGAAGAAGCTCCCCGGCGCCCTGTTCGTTGTGGACCCCCGCAAGGAGCACATCGCCGTGACCGAAGCCCGCATCCTGGGCATCCCGATCGTCGGTATCGTCGATACCAACTGCGATCCGGACGAAATCGACTACGTCATTCCCGGCAACGATGATGCCATCCGCGCCGTGAAGCTGATTGCCGGCAAGCTGGCGGACGCCGTGCTCGAAGGCAAGCAGGGTGAACAGAACGAAGAAGCCGAAGCGGCCGCTCCCGAAGCCGAAAAGGAAGAGAAGCCCGAAGCTTAATCAGAATCTTCGCTTTGTTCAGAACGATACGATATGCAAACAGATTGAAAGGATGATTGAATTATGGCAGCGGTTACTTCTGCTATGGTTAAAGAACTGCGCGAGCGCACCAGCGCCGGCATGATGGACTGCAAAAAGGCTCTGGTTGAGAGCGACGGCGATATGGAAAAGGCCATTGAATGGCTGCGTGAAAAGGGACTGAGCCAGGCCGCCAAGAAAGCCAGCCGCATTGCCGCGGAAGGCGTGGTTGCCCAGTATGTAAGCGAAGACGGAAAGATCGGAACGATCGTCGAAGTCAACTGCGAAACTGACTTCGTTGCCAAGACTGACAACTTCATCGGGTTTGCCAACAAGGTTGCCAAGCAGGTTGCCCTGGCGAATCCCGCTGATGTGGACGCCCTGATGGCCCAGGCCTTTGTGGACGACAGCAGCAAGACCATTTCCGACCTGGTCAGCGACGCGACCGTCGCGATCGGTGAGAAGATCAGCATCCGCCGTTTTGCCCGCTATGAAACCACCGGCGTGGTTTCCACCTATATCCATCTGGGCGGCAAGGTCGGCGTTATCGTCGAAGTCGCTGCGGACGAAGCCGGCCGCACCAACGATACCGTGAAGACCTTTGCCCATGACCTGGCGCTGCAGATCGCCGCGGCCAAGCCCGAAGCGGTCCGCCGTGAAGAAGTGGACACCGAGAAGCTCGAGAAGGAAAAGGAAATCCTGCGGGCGCAGGCGCTGAACGAAGGCAAACCCGAGAAGATCGTCGACCGCATGGTCGAGGGCCGGATCGAGAAGTACTACAAGGAAGTGTGCCTGCTTGAGCAGCCCTTCGTCAAGGACGGCGACAAGAACATCAAGAACCTGATGGGCGAGATCGCCAAGGAAACCGGCGCGACGCTGGACATCGTGAAGTTCAGCCGGTTCGAGCGCGGTGAAGGCATCGAAAAGCGGAAGGACGACCTGGCCGCCGAGATTGCCGCGATGACCAAATAAGAAACGCAAAACAAAGGGCTGTCGGATGACAGCCCTTTTGTTTGGTAAAGAGGGAACCTCTGCCGGGAAAGGCAGCGGAACAGGACGGCATATGGGATCCCGGTCCATCCGGGAAAAGACAGGAAAGCGGGAGAGAAAAATGAAGATCGGACTGCTGATTGCGATTGAACGGGAGCTGGAAGCTTTCCTCGCCAGCGGGGAAGAGCGGACCGAGGAGACGGTAGCCGGGAAAACGGTATACCATACCCGGATGGAGGGACACGACGTCTATGCCCTGCAGAGCGGCTGCGGGGAAATCGACGCCGCATCGGGAACCACTCTGCTGATCGTCCGGTACGGATGTGAAATGGTGGTGAATTTCGGCGTGGCCGGCGCGCTGGAGGAAGACCTGCGGGTGGAAGACCTTTTTGTGGCGGAGAAGGTATGGCATTATGATTTTGACGTCACCGCCTTTGCCGACACCGTCAAGGTCGGCCAGTACGCGGAATATCCGGACGAGTTTATTCCCCTGGACGCAGGCCTGGCGGACCTGGTTGCGGAACGGATTCCGGGAATCCGGAAGATTGCGGTAGCAAGTGCGGACAAATTTGTGGAGGACCGGGCGGAAAAACTCCGGCTGCGGGAATCCGGCTGCGGAATCTGTGAGATGGAACTGGCAGCGATTGCCCGCGTATGTGAGCGCAGCCATGTAAAATGCCTGTCCATCAAATGCATCAGCGACGCGTTTGACGGAACCGGAGCAGACTTTGAAAAGAATGTGAAGCGCAGTGCGGAAAGGGCCTTCGGGGCAATCCGGGAAGTGCTGAAAGCTCTGTAAAAAAAGTTGTACAAGGGTAAACGGTTATGATATACTGAATCGGATACCCGTAATAAACCTGAACAGGAGGAACCGAGTCACATGCAATACACCAAAGAAGTAGAAGACATGGTCTGTGTTGCGAAGGGCCCGAACCACGGCCCCGCACCTATTCCTGAAGA
>CADAOB010000076.1 GCA_902789445.1 uncultured Bacteroidia bacterium
GTTCCGACTCCAACAGCGTGAAACGCACGTCGAAGCTCCCGTCGTCGATCACCACGCACGCAAGGCCCGCGGCCTGCTCCCACGGCTTGAGCCGCAGGTTTGCCACCACGCCGCCAAACGGGGCACGGAGCGTCGCGCCCCGCAGGTTCAGTTCCGCCGTACGCACCGCCAGCTCCGCAGCGCCATAGCCCGAACGGGCGCGCGCCGCCTCCCGGAGCTCCACCGGCACCTGCGCCGTGTCGCTCCCGTAGCCATAGCTCACCAGACGGTCCAGATAATCAAGACGCGCGCGTTCCAGGCTCTCGCGTGCATTCTCCAGCGACAGTTCCAGGCTCTCGGTATCCAGCATCGCAATGGGGCTTCCCTTCTGTACGCGGCTCCCGTTGTGCACGAACACCTTCGACACCCTCCCGGGTGAGGCGAACGAAAGCTCCGCACGCCGCGCCCCCTCCAGCACGCCGTTGCTCACGATCTCCCGCGAAAACGGCACACGGCGCAGCACCATCGTATCGACGATGTTCTTCTCCGCGACCGCAATCGCACGGGCGGAATCCTGCGCTTCCTCATGCTTCCCCTTGCACGCTGGCAAGGCCAACAGAATCAAGGATGCCACGAGCAAGCATCTCGTCAAACTTGTCTTTGTTCCCGACATTTTCTCAGTATGGCAAGTCATATCCTATCTGGTCCTTCTTCAAATAATCGTAAAGTGTCATCCGGCGGATGTCGTAGTAGTATTGCCACCAGGACGCCAGGTCCTGGAGGTAGCGGATGGCGGCGCTTTCCATTTCGGACTGCGCCGTATTGAGTTCCGTCACGCTGATGGCTCCCGACAGGAAGCGTTCCCGTGCGGCGGCAAAGCGTTCGCGGCCCACCGCTTCCGCTTTCCGCGAGACTTCGCACTGGCTCCCCTGCCGGTTGAACTGCATGACTTTCAAGGCCACATTCTCCCGCAGCAGCGCCTGCGCCTGCTCGATCTGGGCCTCGACGACCTCTGCCTGCGACTGCGCCACCTTCACCCGGCCGCGGCCCTTCCCCCAGTCGAGAATCGGCATCGACAGGGTCAGCCCCACGACCTCCTGGTCAAGCGGATGGCGGTAAGCTGCCGGCAAGTCGTTCCCCACCTGGTTCAGGCCGAAACGGGCGGACAGGTTGGCCGACAGGCCGGCGGCAGCTTTTGCCTGGGCGACCGCCCGGTCGGCCGAGAGGGTCCGCAGCTCATAATCCAGCGTCGTGGACGAATTCGACAGCACCTTCCCCAATACATCGTCATACGAAAGCATCAGCGTTCCTTCCGCTTCCGGCGCAAGCAGCAAAAGTTCCACCGTCTCGTTGTATCCCAGATAGTTCCGCAGACGCATCATCGCCACCTGAGCCTGCACGGCGCAGTCACTGATGGACAGGTCGTCGCCCAGCAGCTTGAGTTCCAGCTGGAGCACCTCGTCGCGCGAGAGGCTGCCCAGCCGGAAGCGTTCCTGCGCGATCGCATACAACTGTGCCGTATTTTCCCGGCTCGCACGCGCCGTTTCCAGCCGCCGCTGGGCCAGCAGCAGATCGAAGAAATAGCTGCTTACCGTAACCGTAACGGCCTCCAGCGCCTCGGCATACGCCCGTTTGGCCAGTTCATACTTGCGGGGCTCGATCTTCTTTTCCCAGCGGAAACTGTTGTATGCGCTGATGGGTTGGTTTACGCTCACATACACGGGATTGGAGTTCCAGGTCTGACGGCTCTCCGGTGCAAACTGGTCGAGCCGACCCAGACCCGTGGAGACCGCCACCGTGCCGCCCGTCAGCGTGATGTTCTGGTTCAGGGACAGCGACAGCGAGTTGTTCAGCGTGTTGTTGCCCACATAGTTGAAAGCGCCTGTCGCAGCGTCCTGCAACGCTACCAGCGAACGGTTGTACTGCCCTACCGATCCCGTAAGCCGGAGCGCCGGCAACTGGTCGGCCCGATAGGACCGGTATTCCCAGTAACTCGTCAGGAACGTATGACGCGCAAGCAGCGCCGCCGGTGACTGGTCGTGCGCCGTCGCAATGGCTTCCTCAAGGTCCAGCGTCAGCCTGTGCTGTGCCGGAAGCCGGACAGACGTCAAGAAGGACGCAAGCAGAAAAAAGCAGAACAAAGACCGGCGCATAGTTGAAAAACGAATGGACTGACTACAAAATTAAAAAATATACATGATAAATGCAAGCCGGTCTGGTTGATTCTATAACGCGATTACTGCCTGAAGGTGATTTTGGCTATGAGCGGATTATTGTTCAAAGACAAGCCCGTTTCCTTGATAGCCGAGGCCACCAGCCGGTTGACAGGACTCAGCCGGGCCGGATCCATCCCAAGGAACTGGGCCGGGGTAAAGACCATTACATAGAAAGAATCCTTGTCGGAGGCCATCACGATCGAAGGCGTATCGCCATCATTGACTTCTTTCCACATAACCCCCTTCTCTGTTGATTTCGCGAAAACGAAATGATACCCGACCGCCTTGGGCCCGATAGCCTGAAAGTACCAC
>CADAOB010000077.1 GCA_902789445.1 uncultured Bacteroidia bacterium
GCGATGAACCAGAGCGCAATTACCATCCGCAACGTTTCCTACGACAACCTCGGCATCATCCCCCAGGCCTTCCGCCGTCTCGGCGTCAAACTCGAGCAGCGGGGCGACGACATCTATGTGCCCGCCCAGGAGACCTATCAGATCGAATCCTTCCTCGACGGCTCCATCATGACGATGGCCGACGCTCCCTGGCCGGGCCTCACCCCGGACCTCCTGAGCGTCATCCTCGTGGTGGCGACCCAGTGCAAGGGCTCCGTCCTCATCCATCAGAAAATGTTCGAAAGCCGCCTGTTCTTCGTCGATAAACTCATTGATATGGGCGCCCAGATCATTCTCTGCGACCCGCACCGGGCCGTCGTCATCGGACACGACCATCAGTTCCGCCTCCGGGCCAACAACATGCTCTCGCCGGATATCCGTGCGGGTATCGCCCTGCTGATCGCGGCGATGTCCGCCAAGGGCACGAGCGTCATCGGCAACATCGATCAGATCGACCGCGGTTATGAGAACATCGACCAGCGTCTGAACGCGCTCGGCGCGTCGATTACGCGTGTTTAGCGGGCTAACTATTGATTATTAATGTTTTTTTCCTAATTTTGCGACTATGAAAAGAACAATTCTCCTTACTGCAGTGGCGGCGTTGCTTATGATGCTGCCCGCTCAGCGCGCCTCGGCGCAGTACTTCAACCACCTTGCGCTCGGTATCACGGCGGGTATCGACGGCTTCGGCCTCGAGCTCGCGGCTCCGCTTGGCAACCAGTTCCAGATGCGTGTGGGCGGTTCGTTCTTCCCTCCGATGTTTCGTCCCCACCACGTTTTCCATTTCGAAGAGACCTCGGAGCACGAGATGGCGGACGTCGACGTGGAAGCGCTCCCGTTGTTCGGCGGGGCCAACCTGATGTTCGACTGGCATCCGGCCGCCAACAAATGGTTCTTCATCACTGCGGGCGTGTATGCGGGCTCGAGCCAGGTGCTGACCATCCGCAACAAGAGACCTTTCCTGAAGGAGGAAGACTGGGGGCATAAAGGCCTGATGATCGGTGACAATGTATTCGCTTCCACGGATGAAAAGGGTATCGCCCATGGCACGCTCAACGTATGGCCCGTTCGTCCCTATGCCGGCATCGGCTTCGGCAATGCGATCGATCCGAACAAACGTGTCTGCTTCAATGTCGAACTCGGCGCCGCTTTCACCAACGGCTATCAGGTGAAGGTCTCGGGAGAGAACTATGAGACGGGTGATGAGGGCGTTGTCCGGGTGACCAGCTCCGACTTCTACATCGGTGAGGATGACGGGGACAGGACCGACAAGAACAATTACGAAGACAAGCTCCTCATCGACAAGATGGGCAAATTCCCCATCGTGCCGATGATCAAATTCGGCCTTTATATCAGACTATTCTAAAACCCTTCGCTTATGAAAAAGATTTTAGGTATTTTGGCGGTCGCAGCACTGATGGCTGTCGCCTGCGATCAGGAGAACCACTCGGGCGGTGATTCCACCGATTCTACGTACACGACGCCCAAGATGCCCGCTCCGATGAACCGGGACAACAACTTCGGTTTTTCCGTGAATCAGTCCCAGGCGCAGGACGGAATGAAGAATCCCGCCGGTAATATCGACAAGGTCGAGGAAGGAACGCTTCCTCCGGGCGGTACGGGCGTGATCGTCTTCAAGGATGCCGGCCCGAAAGAGTTCAGTTTCACCGCGCTTGACGGCAAAGTGAATGCCGGCGCTTCATTCCTGTGCTCCGGAGTGTTCGACCAGATCGATGTCATTTCCGTCTCCGACGGCAATGCACAGTTGAAATTCACCCAGAGCGGCAAGGCCATTACACTTTCCGCCCAGGTGCAGGGCCAGGCCCCTTCAACGGCTTATGTGCGGGATGTCTGCCGCAACTGGGTGGTGGAGGAAACTAAAATTTCCATCAAGGTGCAGGGTGAAGCCAACAAACTCAGCCCCGGCGGGAAGTTCGACGGCTGCAAGCTGAGTGAGATCAGTCGGGAACTCGTCGATCAGAATGTCAATATCAAGGTCCTTTCTCCTGATTACGACATTACTAAAATTATGATCGCACCCAGCGGCGATTTCGCGATCTTTTTCGCAGGGCGTGATCCGTACTTCGGCAAATTCACGCTTAACGGCACCGAATTCAGGTATAAGTTCACCTACTATGAGAAGGATGATGACAATCCGGTCATTGCCGGTGAAGCGCAGGGTAAACTCTGGGTGGCGAACGGCAAAGGCCGCCTGAACCTCAAGTCCGACCTGAAGGATGACAGCGGCAAGGGTTATTCCCTGGATGTGACTCTGGTGATGACGCCCGAGAAGCCGTCCGGGAAGTAACTTCGCTAGTAGAATATCAACGTGGAAAGTGTCCCTTCGCCCAGCAGGCGGAGGGACATTTTCTGGATATCCTCCGCCGTGACGGCCTCCACGGCGGCCTT
>CADAOB010000078.1 GCA_902789445.1 uncultured Bacteroidia bacterium
GAGGCCGTTCCACACGGGGGCGCCGGAATACTCGGCCAGTTCTTCGACGGTCGTCTGCGCGAAGCCGCGGTATTCGATGCCGTCATACATCCTTCCGAGGACGCGGGCGGTGTCTTTCATCGACTCTTTGACGCCGATCTGCGAGCCGGTCGGCCCGAGGTAGGTCACGTGCGCGCCCTGGTCGTGGGCGGCGACTTCGAAGGCGCAGCGGGTGCGGACGCGCGTCGTGAGCGGCTGCACCTCGCCCTCGACCGAGACGGCGCGCTTTTCGCTCACGGCGACCATCAGGTCCTGGAAGTCGACCTGTTTTCCGGAGATGCTGTATTCGTAGGCGTTGATGCCCCACAGCGCGGTGAGGTCCTGGGCGACATTGACTTCGGTGATGGTGGCCATGGCGGGTTCCCCGGTTGGGTGGTTGGGTGGTTGGGTGGTTGGGCGGTTGGGGATCGGACTTGCGACTTGCGACCTGGGACTTGCGACTGCCGCAAAGCGGCTACACGATGTTGTGGATGACGGAGGAGGCCGCGTCGTCGGACTTCCTGACGATGCGGGAGCACGCCGGCAAACCCTTGCAGGAGGTCACTTACGCCTATCTCGGCGACGCCCGTTTCAATATGGGCAACTCGCTGCTGGTCGGCGGCGCCAAGATGGGAATGGACGTCAGGATCGTCGCCCCGAAGGCCCTTCAGCCCGCCGCGGAACTCGTCGCGAAGTGCCGGGAGATCGCCAGCAAGACCGGCGCCCGGATTACCATCACCGACGATGTCGACGCCGGCGTAAAGGGATGCGACTTCAGCGCATCGCCCTGCTGAAACCCTATCAGGTCAACGCCTCCCTGATGGCGCGCACCGGCAATCCGGACTGCAAGTTCATGCACTGCCTGCCCGCGTACCACAACCTCGAGACCCGGGTCGGCAGGGATGTGCACGAGAAATTCGGCCTCGACGGCGTGGAAGTTACCGAGGATGTGTTCGAAGGCCCGAACAGCATCGTCTTCGACGAGGCCGAGAACAGAATGCACACCATCAAGGCCGTGATGGTCGCAACCCTCGGAGACTGACGGATTTTTCGTATCTTTGCGGACGGAATGCTCCGCAAAGCCCTTTTCATATTTGCGCTTCTGCTACCGGTCGCCTCCCGGGCGGCCGGCGAAACCGCGCTGCCGCCGGATTCGCTCAAGACGAAGGTGGTCCGGACGGCCCGCAAAGTGGATCATTTCCTGCTGAAGAACCAGCAGAAGCAGACCACCAACACCGACTACATCTTCAAGCCCCAGCAGAAGTGGCTCTTCCGCACCCGGTCCGACCTGGTATTTAACCTCAACGAATTCCACTACGACCACCGGGGAACGCTGCTGGACTATGGGATGGATCTCAAGGCGAAACCTCTTTTCCGACAGCATTTCGGCGTCGGCTACCGCGGGGTCATCCTCGGATTCGGCATCGCCATTCCCTTCAAGAACAAGGACAAGGAATTCAGTCTGAAAGTGTATGCCAACCGGCTGGGAGGCGAGGTGACTTACGGATCCATCGGATCGTATCAGGGCACGATGGACCTGCTCGGAATGGAATTCGACGTCAAGCCCGGCGACATGCCGAGCCACTATATCCGGGTCGGAGGATATTACGCCTTCAACTGGAAGAAATTCTCTATGCCGGCGGCGATGACCCAGGCCTTCATCCAGCGAAAAAGCGCCGGAAGCCCGCTGGCGACGGTGGGATTCCGCGCCAACTGGGGGGAATATCGGCCGAACAAATCCAGAAACAGGCATTTCTTCTTCGGAATCGGCGGCGGATACGGTTACAACTGGGTTCCGTCCGAGCACTGGCTGCTGCACATTTCGGCCACCGAGACGCTGGGGCTGGTGGGGGTGTCGCGCATCGCGGCATCCAAAGACAACGTGACGAAATTCGGCATGCGTTTTCTCCCGCTTCTGACAGCCGGCAATGCGGCCGTCATATTCTATTACAAGAGATTCTACACCGGGCTGTTCGCGACGGCGGACGTCCTGTTCATCCCCACGCAGGAGAGGCAGCATAAGGGGAAATACTTCTATACGATGAGCCACGTCACCGCGCATCTCACGGTCGGCTTCCGGCTGTAATCCAAAAAAATCGCATTTTTCCCAACCTTTCGCCCCGGGTTTGCGTTATACGGGTGAACATTTAAAATTGATACGCTATGTTAGAAGACATCTTGGTTCCCCTGGGAATTTGTGTGGCGCTGCCCGTCCTGATTGTCTGGCTGATCGGCCGGGTCCGGCAGAATGAAATCAACCGCAAGGCGGAGATCATGCTCAAGGCCATCGAGGCCGGCGCGGAGATCAATCCGGACCTGCTGCAGCGGGAGAAGAAGCCGAAAAGTCTCAAAGAGCGTCTGCTTACAAGGCTTACGGCCGGCATCGTCTGCACGCTGATCGGCATCACAATCCTAGTGGCAGGTCTCGTCACGCCGTTGCAAGAGGATTTTGACGGATCCCGCTCGCTCCTGACCTTCCTGGTTGATATCCCCGGTATGATTTTCATCTCCGGCGGCATCGGNTCCGGCGGCATCGGACTGTTCGTCTACTATTTTGCCGGCAAGAAGATGCTTGCCAAGGAACTCGGGGAAGAGTGACGCGCGAGCAGTTCATCGCCGAAGTCCGGGTGTGTCAGGGATCGCTGCGGCGATTCCTGACATCGCTGTCGTCCGACGCCGCGCTTGCCGACGACCTCGCCCAGGAGGCGCTGGTCCGGGCATACGTCAGTTCGGGGCAGTTTACCGGCAACTTCAAGGCCTGGCTGTTCCGCATCGCCTACAACTGCTTCATAGACAATTTACGCAGGGTACCGCAGCACGCCGCCATCGGGCCGGAAGCCCTGGCCGTTCCCGACGGGGCGGCATCGGACGCGGCTTTCCGGCACGAACAGCTGCAGAAAGCCCTGATGCTCCTTCCCGAGAAAGAGCGCACTGCCATCGCCCTGCATTATTTCGAAGACCTTCCCCTGAAAGACATCGCCAGCGTGATGCAGATTCCGCTCGGGACCGTCAAATATCTCCTGTCCATCGGCAGGAACCACCTTAAAGACCTGATCCGCTTATGAACGACCTCGACCAATTCCTCCGTGACAACCGCCCCGAAATGCCGGCGGAAGGGCAGTTCCTCATCGAAACCAACGCCCGGCTCGCCGCCGTGGAGGGCATCAAGAAGACTGTGGATACGGAGCGCCGGCGTGGCCGGGCCACCCTTCTGGTGGCCCTCGCGGCCGGCGTCGTGCTCGGCTGCCTCGTGACGGCGGTCATTCTGCTGTGTCCCGCACCGGCCGTACCCGAAAGCGACCTCCTCTCCCGCACACACGCATTCCTGCGGGAACACCTCCTGTACCTGCTGGCCCCCACCGCCTGCGCCGCGCTTGCACTGGGCCTCCTCTCCCTCCGCAAACGCTCCGCATTCTAAAGGGGTC